>NZ_JAVIWS010000001.1:1297250-1945875 GCF_031323975.1 Escherichia ruysiae | reverse complement strand
CAGATTCTCAATCGCTTTAATCAACTCATAACCGTGGCTGTCATCGCGCGAGAGAATATCCAGAATCACCAGGCGCAATTCACCGTGACCAAAGAAACGCTGCCGACGACCGCCGCCGCGACCGTGGCGACCACCGCAGCATTGACCGTGTTCATGCTGGTGACCGTGCCCGCAGTGCTCGTGTTCTGACTTCTCACCTTTACAGCAGCCTTCATGGCGTGGCTGGCCTTCATGTTTACAACACCCTTCGTGATGATGGCTCATATCAGCCTCCTTTTGCTTAATTAGATATATCTAATTTATATCTGATATGAGCATTACTGCAAGTACAAAAATGATTTTTAAACTCAGATGTACTCAACATGTAGGCCGGATAAGGCGTTCACGCCGCATCCGGCAGCCTTGCTACGGTGCTGAATGACTTCACATACTTCAGATATATCAGTTCTACAAATTGCTTGCATTTATCATGATTAACAATCATTATCATTTGCGAATTTTATTTAGATATATCTGATTACCATCACGAAGGCGATAACAATGAATAACTCTCCCCGCTACCCACAGCGCGTTCGCAATGATCTGCGCTTCCGTGAACTGACCGTGTTACGCGTTGAGCGCATCAGCGCCAGTTTTCAGCGCATTGTCCTCGGCGGCGAGGCGTTGGACGGTTTTACGTCGCGCGGCTTTGACGATCACAGCAAACTCTTCTTTCCTCAACCTGACGCTCACTTTGTACCGCCAACGGTAACAGAAGAGGGTATCGTCTGGCCGGAAGGGCCACGCCCGCCGTCGCGCGACTATACGCCACTGTATGATGAGCAGCGCCATGAACTGGCGATCGATTTTTTTATTCATGACGGCGGTGTCGCCAGCGGCTGGGCGATGCAGGCGCAACCGGGCGATAAACTCACAGTAGCCGGACCGCGTGGTTCGCTGGTGGTGCCGGAAGATTACGCGTATCAGCTGTATGTCTGTGATGAATCCGGAATGCCCGCACTGCGCCGCCGCCTGGAAACGTTGAGCAAACTTGCCGTTAAACCGCAAGTTACCGCGCTGGTCAGCGTGCGGGATAACGCCTGTCAGGATTATCTCGCGCACCTTGACGGTTTTAACATCGAGTGGCTGGCGCATGATGAGCAGGCGGTGGACGCGCGTCTGGCGCAGCTGGAAATTCCTGCCGATGATTATTTCATCTGGATAACCGGCGAAGGTAAGGTGGTTAAGAATTTAAGCCGCCGCTTTGAAGCGGAACAATATGACCCACAGCGGGTACGCGCAGCGGCTTACTGGCACGCAAAGATTGATATATGAAAAAAGGCTGACGATTTCTCGTCAGCCTTTGCGGTATCTGGTGGCCCCTGCTGGACTTGAACCAGCGACCAAGCGATTATGAGTCGCCTGCTCTAACCACTGAGCTAAGGGGCCATGGTAGCGGATTATAAAGTAACTCCGTGCCGCGATCCAGCCATTAGCGTGCGGCTGCTGTTTTTATAAACAACGTGTTTTCAATTCGTTATACTTCCTGCGGGTTGTGTTGTTCAGGAGTTAATATGGTTGACGATATTCTTGCGCCAGGATTGCGTGTGGTGTTTTGTGGCATCAATCCGGGCCTTTCTTCCGCAGAGTCTGGCTTTCCGTTTGCCCATCCGGCAAATCGCTTCTGGAAGGTGATTTATCAGGCCGGATTTACCGACCGTCAGTTGAAGCCACAGGAAGCGCAGCATCTGCTGGATTATCGTTGCGGTGTTACCAAACTGGTAGATCGTCCAACGGTGCAAGCCAATGAAGTTTCAAAGCAGGAGTTGCACGCAGGCGGGCGCAAGCTGATTGAAAAAATTGAAGATTATCAGCCGCAAGCGTTGGCGATTCTGGGCAAACAAGCATATGAACAGGGATTCAGCCAGCGCGGTGCACAATGGGGGAAACAAACGCTCACCATTGGTTCGACGCAGATTTGGGTGTTGCCGAATCCCAGCGGTTTAAGTCGCGTTTCACTGGAGAAACTGGTTGAGGCGTATCGGGAACTGGATCAGGCGCTGGTCGTGCGTGGGCGATAAAAACGCCACCGAAAAGGTGGCGTTTGTGCAGAGGGATAAGTGCCGGATGCGGCGTAAACGCCTATCCGGCTTACCGATTAATCGTCCAGGAAGCTACGCAGTACTTCAGAACGGCTTGGGTGACGCAGTTTACGCAGCGCCTTCGCTTCGATCTGACGGATACGTTCACGGGTAACGTCGAACTGTTTACCCACTTCTTCCAGCGTGTGGTCGGTGTTCATATCGATACCGAAACGCATACGCAGAACTTTTGCTTCACGCGCGGTCAGGCCAGCCAGTACGTCGTGCGTTGCCGCACGCAGGCTCTCGGTGGTCGCAGAATCCAGCGGCAGTTCGAGGGTGGTATCCTCGATGAAATCCCCCAGATGCGAATCTTCATCATCACCGATCGGCGTTTCCATGGAGATTGGCTCTTTGGCGATCTTCAGCACTTTGCGGATTTTGTCTTCCGGCATCAGCATACGTTCAGCCAGTTCTTCCGGCGTTGGTTCACGACCCATTTCTTGCAGCATCTGGCGAGAAATACGGTTGAGCTTGTTGATAGTCTCAATCATATGCACCGGAATACGGATGGTGCGCGCCTGATCTGCGATAGAGCGGGTGATCGCCTGACGGATCCACCAGGTTGCGTAGGTGGAGAACTTGTAACCACGACGGTATTCGAATTTATCAACCGCTTTCATCAGACCGATGTTGCCTTCCTGAATCAGATCGAGGAACTGCAAGCCACGGTTGGTGTATTTCTTAGCGATAGAAATAACCAGACGTAAGTTCGCTTCAACCATCTCTTTCTTCGCACGGCGGGCTTTCGCTTCACCGATGGACATGCGACGGTTAATGTCTTTAACCTGCTCAATGGTCAGGCCGGTTTCTTCTTCAATCTGCTGCAGTTTCTGCAGGGCGCGATGCACTTCTTCAGAGACATCGTGCAGTTTTTCCGACCACGGCTTGTTCATCGCAATTGCCGCGTTGAACCAGGTATCGCTGGTTTCGTTGCCGGTAAACAGGGTGATGAAGTTTTTCTTCGGCATTTTGCACTGCTCAACGCAGAGCTTCATGATCAGACGCTCTTGTGTACGAACGCGATCCATCATGACGCGCATACTGTTGACCAGGTAGTCAAACTGCTTCGGCACCAGGCGGAACTGTTTGAATACTTCAGACAGTTTCAGGATCTCTTCCTGAGCGGCAGCGTGGCTGCGGCCTTTCGCTTTAATGGTGTCACGCGTTACAACGTACTGAGCGCGCAGTTCAGCAAATTTTTCGCGAGCCAGCTCCGGGTCGATGCTGTTGTCATCGTCGGCACTGTCGTCGTCGGCATCTTCTTCGTCTTCATCTTCGTCATCGTCCAGATCTTCCTGGGAAAGCTCAGAACCGACGTGAGTGGCGGTTGGTGCCAGATCTTCTTCTGCGTTCGGGTCAACAAAGCCAGTGATCAGATCTGACAGACGCGCTTCTTCTGCTTCAACACGATCATACTGTTCCAGCAGATAGGTGATCGCTTCCGGATATTCAGCAACGGAGCATTGAACCTGGTTGATCCCGTCTTCGATGCGTTTAGCGATGTCAATTTCGCCTTCGCGGGTCAACAGTTCAACGGTGCCCATTTCACGCATGTACATGCGTACCGGGTCAGTCGTGCGCCCGATTTCAGATTCCACGCTGGAAAGCACCTGCGCGGCGGCTTCGGCAGCATCTTCGTCTGCTGTGTTTTCAGCCAGCATCAGGTCATCGGCATCCGGCGCTTCTTCCATCACCTGAATGCCCATGTCATTGATCATTTGGATGATGTCTTCGATCTGATCGGAATCGACGATATCTTCCGGCAGATGGTCATTGACCTCGGCATAGGTCAGATAGCCTTGCTCCTTACCACGGGTGACAAGAAGTTTCAGCTGTGACTGCGGGTTTTGCTCCATAAGACGGTATCCACACTTATTTCATGAGGTTGGTGTTGGGCGATTGACCGGATATCATTCAGACGTTAATACTGAAATCCAACGGTTATTTACCGCCAACGATAATTACGAGGGCGTACTTATATCATTGCCGCTGCCTCTCAGTGCGGCTGTCGGGGGCTTCCCGATCGCTATTCGGCACTTAAGCCGTTAAATCACTTTTTCGCCAGTTCCTGGTTTAATGTCCAGAGTTCCAGGCGTTCTTCATTACTTAAACCATGGGTGCGCTCACGAGCGATTAACTCTTCCTGGCGCAGTTCAAGCAACGAATCAAACATATGGTTGAGTGAGTCGGTGAAGGTTTGCTCAGCAATATTCTTATCTGCTATATCGTCCCACATCGACAGTTTTTCAAGGGTGGCAGCATTATTTGTACCACGATAGTGCTCTAAAAGTTGCCCGGTGGTCAGACCTGGCTGAGAGAGACAAGTGTTGACCAGTTCTCTGAATAAGCCAAGTCCAGGAAGCTTATTTTGATCCAGATTCTCAAGCGGCGGGACTAACGTCGCTAATTCTGGATTTTGCACCAGCAACCCTATAAGTATACGCATGGTCGTGCGTTTTAGCTGCGGAACAGGACGAGAAACGCCGTTCTCTGCTGCTTTCGGCATTAATCGTTCAAGCTGGCTGTCATCAAGTATGCCTAACTTGTTGCCTAATTCCTGACGAAGATAGATGCGCAGCGTTTCTCCTGGCACCTGAGAAATCAGTGGCAGCGCCAGCGTACTTAAACGTGCGCGCCCGTCAGGGGTACTCAGGTCAACCTGCGGCATCAGGCTGTTAAACAGAAACGCGGAGAGCGGCATTGCCTGCTCCATTCGCGCTTCAAACGCCTCTTTACCCTCTTTGCGCACCAGTGTGTCTGGGTCTTCGCCATCGGGTAAAAACATAAAGCGTAACTGACGGCCGTCTGTCATATAAGGCAGCGCAGTTTCCAGCGCCCGCCAGGCGGCATCGCGACCTGCACGGTCGCCGTCATAACAGCAAATGACATTGTTGGTCGCGCGGAACAATAACTGAATGTGATCGGCAGTGGTTGACGTACCCAGCGATGCAACGGCGTAATTAATACCGTATTGCGCCAGAGCCACCACGTCCATATAGCCTTCGACCACCAACAGACGCTGGGGTTCAGCGTTATCCTGCTGCGCTTCATAAAGACCGTAAAGCTGGCGGCCTTTATGAAAAATATCAGTTTCCGGCGAGTTCAGGTATTTTGGGGTATCGTTGCCCAGCACGCGCCCGCCAAAACCAATCACCCGACTGCGCTTATCGCGAATAGGGAACATCACCCGCTCGCGGAAACGATCGTAACTGCGACCCTGATCGTTGGTGACCAACATGCCCGCATCAATCAATGACTGGCGATTTTCTGGATTGCCGCCAAACCGTTTCAGGACGTTGTCCCAGCCGGGGGGCGCAAAACCAATCGCAAAGCGGGCGATGACCTCGTGGCTTAATCCGCGTTTTTCCAGATACTGGCGCGCAGATGTGGCAACAGGTTGTTGTAAAGATTGTTGGTAAAACGTATTCAGACCGTCCATCAACTGATAAAGCGTTTGCCGTTGATGGCGCTCTATCTGGCTGGGGCCGCTGCCTGCTTCAAATGGCACTTCAAGATTGTGCATTGCTGCCAACTCTTCGACCGTTTCGACGAACTCAAGCTTGTCGTAGTTCATCAGAAAGTCGATCGCGTTGCCGTGCGCGCCACATCCAAAGCAGTGGTAAAACTGTTTCTCACCGTTGACGGTGAATGACGGGGTTTTCTCGTTGTGGAATGGACAACACGCGTGAAAATTCTTGCCCTGCTTTTTCAGCTTCACACGGGCATCGATCAGATCGACGATGTCAGTGCGTGCCAGCAGATCATTAATGAATACGCGTGGGATTCGTCCAGCCATAGGCCCCGATTTTTAGCAATTCATAAACGAAAATAAGCCGCGCATTCCTTTCGGAAGCACGGCCTTACAACTACAACTCGGTCTGATCGGAGAGCAACGCTCTCAGGGAATTAGTACAGACGAGTACGGCGTGCGTTTTCGCGAGCCAGTTTCTTCGCGTGACGTTTCACTGCAGAAGCTTTAGCGCGCTTACGTTCGGTAGTCGGTTTTTCATAGAACTCACGACGACGAACTTCCGCCAGAACACCTGCTTTTTCGCAGGAACGCTTGAAGCGACGCAGAGCTACGTCGAACGGCTCGTTTTCACGTACTTTAATTACCGGCATGTGCCTCTCACCTTTGATTAATTCGGTTTGCCGCTGGCATCAACGCCAGCTTATTTCAAAATGGTGCGGAATTTTACTGCAATTGCTGCTGCTTTGTAAAGCACCGCGACCTCTTTTGAAAGGGACTTTTATAAGGGTGAGGAGTATACACGAGGCTTTCTCCAGGGGCGAACAAAGTTTTACATCAACCCGCATTGGTCCTACACTGCGCGGTAATAAAGCGAGGTAAAACAAGTCATGCGTGTACTGGGTATTGAAACTTCCTGCGATGAAACCGGCATCGCCATTTACGACGATGAAAAAGGTTTGTTAGCCAACCAATTGTATAGTCAGGTGAAATTACACGCTGACTACGGCGGCGTGGTGCCTGAGCTGGCCTCCCGCGATCACGTGCGTAAAACCGTACCGTTGATCCAGGCGGCGCTGAAAGAGTCTGGTTTGACGGCAAAAGATATTGATGCCGTGGCCTATACCGCAGGCCCAGGATTAGTCGGCGCGCTGCTGGTTGGTGCGACCGTGGGACGTTCTCTGGCGTTTGCCTGGAACGTTCCGGCGATTCCGGTGCACCATATGGAAGGGCATCTGTTAGCACCGATGCTGGAAGATAACCCGCCGGAATTTCCGTTTGTCGCATTGCTGGTTTCCGGCGGTCATACGCAGTTAATCAGCGTTACCGGCATTGGTCAGTATGAGCTGCTCGGCGAGTCCATTGATGATGCCGCTGGTGAAGCGTTTGATAAAACCGCGAAGCTGCTGGGGCTGGATTATCCAGGCGGGCCGCTGCTGTCGAAAATGGCGGCTCAGGGTACTGCCGGGCGCTTTGTCTTCCCGCGTCCGATGACCGACCGTCCGGGGCTGGATTTCAGCTTTTCTGGTCTGAAAACCTTCGCCGCGAACACGATTCGTGATAACGGCACCGACGACCAGACGCGTGCTGATATCGCCCGCGCTTTTGAAGATGCGGTGGTCGATACGCTGATGATTAAGTGTAAGCGTGCGCTGGATCAGACGGGCTTTAAGCGACTGGTAATGGCAGGCGGCGTGAGTGCTAACCGCACGCTGCGGGCGAAACTGGCGGAAATGATGAAAAAGCGTCGCGGCGAAGTGTTCTACGCGCGTCCGGAATTTTGTACTGATAACGGCGCGATGATCGCCTATGCCGGAATGGTGCGGTTTAAAGCAGGCGCGACGGCGGATCTCGGCGTTAGCGTGCGTCCGCGCTGGCCGCTGGCGGAGTTACCGGCTGCGTAAAACTCTCGGGTGCCGGAGAGCAATTTCCGGCACCGTCCTCACTTAAAGCAACACCACGGGCATCCACAGTAAGCCGGTAATCACCAGCAACACGAGGAATATCAGCCCAAAAATCGCCCCCAGTCGCCAGTAATCCACCGTTGGCAGATAACCACTACCGTAGTAAATCGGACTGGGTCCGGTGGCGTATGGTGTAAGAATGCTCCCCAGACCAATTGCCGCGCCAACCATCAGGCAGAACACCGGCAGCGGGATTTCCGGCATCGCCAGCGCAGCGGCAATCATCATCGGCGCGAGAGCGGAGGTATACGCCGTGGCGCTGGCAAAAAAGTAGCGCAGCAGATAAAACACCACAATCAACGCCATCATCACCATCGTCGGCGAATAACCACTTAAGCTGCCTGCTAACAGTTTGCCAAACCAGCTAATAAAACCGGTGTTGTTGAGTCCGGTGGCGAGGGTGATTAGCGAGGCCAGCCAGAAGAAAACGTTCCACGCTGCTTTATTACTGACAATATCGTCCCAGCTGATAATACGCAGAAGCAGCATCAGTGCCACCACGCTGTAACCGACCATCGCAGCATCGATATAATCACCGCCGAAAATCCACAGCACCAGCGCGCCCACCATCAGCCCCAGCATCCGTTTTTCACGCGAACAGAGTGGCCCCATCGCTTGCAGTTCCGTCTCTGCCCAGCGCGGCACCTGATCACCAGACTTCAGTACCGGTGGGTATAGCACGTAAGCCAGCCAGGGAACCAGCAGAACCAGTAAAATGCTGAGCGGCAACATCCCGAGGAACCAGTCGCCCCAACTCAGCGTGGCGTGAGATGCGCTTTTCATCAGTCCAATTAGCAGTAAGTTAGGTGCCATCGCCGTCAGGAAAATGGCGCTGGTCACACAATCGGCAACAATCCCCATCCACATGATGTAGGAGCCAATGCTGCGCGAACTGCTGTCGTTCGGCTGTGATTGATAGAGCGGCGGCAGGTTACGGATGATGGGATAGATAATCCCCGCACCGCGCGCTGAGTTGGAAGGTGTTACAGGTGCAAGGACTAACTCGGAGAACATCACCGCATAGCCGAGAAACAGCGTGCGATGCCCCATCTTTTTCACCAGAATCAGCGCAATGCGACGTCCAAGTCCGGTTTTTTCATAGCCAGTGCCAAACATAAAGGCGGCGAAAATCAGCCAGATAACCGAATTAGAAAAACCGGAAACGGCCCACGAGAGGGATTTTGCAGTGAATTTAAAGCCTGGCTGAGCGAGCTGCTCCGGGCTGAACAGCAGCCAGGGAGAGAGTATGGCGATGATGGATATACCCACCATCGCCACCACGGCACCCGGCACCGGTTCGAGGATCAGCCCAACGATCACGCCGGTAAAAACAGCAAAGTAGTGCCAGGTATGACTCTCCAGCCCCGCAGGAACCGGAAGTAGAGCAATAATGGCGATGACCGCCAGCGGTGCGAGATATCGCCACCATTCAGTGGAAGGTTTCATCGTGTTATGCCTGCGAAAAAGGAGAGGGGGCGAACCTCTCCGTGAGGGTTATTTGATGTAGTGGACGTGCTCGCAGATCTCTTCCACGATGGGATCGCGGCGTTCGGCGAACAGCTTTTTGTTTTCGGCTATCAGGTTGTTGCCGTGGGTATCAATAGAGACAATCAGCGGCCCAAACTCTTTAACCCGGCAGACCCACAACGACTCCGGCATTCCGAGTTCTGTCCAGTGCACCTCTTCAATCTCTTCCACCTGGGTTGCCGCCAGTACTGCGCAGCCTGCCGGGAAAATCACATGCAGCGCCTTGAATTTCTGGCAACCTTCTTCAGTCAGCGGCCCCATTCCGCCTTTGCCGACCACCAGTTTCACGCCGGTCTGTTCGATAAATTCACGTTCAAAACTTTCCATCCGCATACTGGTTGTTGGGCCGACGGATACCATCTCCCATTTGTCGCCATTTTTGCGCACGATGGGGCCAGCGTGGAAAATCGCTTTGCCGTTGAGATCGTAAGGGATCGGACGTTTCAGTTCGATCAGGCGGCGGTGACAAACGTCGCGGCAAGTCACCAGCGTACCGGTCAGGTAGATCACATCGCCGACGCGAATATCTTGCAGATCTTCAGCTTTGATCGGGGTTGTCAGGATCTTTTTCATAACGCGCTCCGGGTGTGAGAAAGGTTTTCAAAGGAGAGATCGGCATGAACCAGCAGCGTACCGCGACGATGCGCCCAGCAGCCGGTAGAGACAGCGACGCCGATGGTAGACGGATGGCGAGCGGCAGATTCGATATGCACGCCCATCACTGAACTGTTGCCAGTCAGCCCTTGTGGACCTATCCCCAGACGGTTGAGTCCTTCCTCCAGGCGTAGCTCCAGCTCTGCCGCTTTCGGATTGGGATGGCGGCTGCCAATCGGGCGCAAAATGGCTTTACGTGAGAGCACGGCGGCGGTTTCCACCGAGGTGGCGATGCCTACACCTACCAGTACCGGTGGACAGGCGTTTACGGCGAGGGTGGAGATATTTTCGAAGACGAATTTCACTACGCCTTCGTAGCCTTCTGACGGCATTAATACTTTCGAGCGGCCAGGTAGCGTGCAGCCGCCGCCAGCCATGTAAACTTCGATTTCCGCGTCGTCACCGTCGGGGACGATATCCCAGGTAACCCACGGTACGCCGCTACCGGTATTTTTGCCGGTGTTCACTTCGTCAAAAATTTCCACCGCGTTGTGGCGCAGTGGCGCTTTGACGGTCGCCTCTTCCACGGCTTGCTTAAGAATGCTTTGCAGTTCGCCAAGCAGCGGGAAACGGGAACCGACCTTAACAAAAAACATGATTTCGCCGGTGTCCTGACAGGCCGGGCGATTCAGGTCGATCGCTTTTTGCATGTTATCGAACATCGTGTGGTAGATGATTTTCCCCATCGACGACGTTTCGGCGTCCCGAAGCTGTTTTAGTTTATCCACTACGTCATCAGGCATTCGGGTAGAAATCATGGCGGTAAAGTTAGCGACAATATCCGTCAACTTATTCACTGCCTGTTGTTTATTACATTCGCTCATCATGGCAACTCCAGTTTTTCTATTTGTCTGGAAAAATTCACCACCACAAACTACCACTAAAAATGTGGTTTTATATTTCTTGCCGCCGTGAAAATGTAATTAACAGTTCGTGAATCAACACGAAAATAAGAATGAATATTGCGCCAGAGCAGGGAATGGAAATGTTTTGCGAAATACACTGAGCCAGTCAAAATTGCGGATAGTTAACGATGCTGAATAGCTGGCCTTTAGCCAAAGACTTGCAGGTACTGGTAGAAATCGTCCATAGCGGCAGTTTTAGTGCCGCAGCGGCGACGCTTGGGCAGACGCCCGCATTTGTCACCAAACGAATCCAAATCCTTGAAAACACGCTGGCAACGACGCTACTTAACCGCTCCGCTCGCGGCGTGGCACTGACTGAAAGTGGCCAACGTTGTTACGAACATGCGCTGGAAATCCTCACCCAATATCAGCGACTGGTCGATGACGTCACGCAAATCAAAACGCGCCCGGAGGGGATGATTCGTATTGGCTGTAGTTTTGGTTTTGGGCGCAGTTATATTGCACCAGCCATTACCGAACTGATGCGCAATTACCCTGAGTTACAGGTGCATTTTGAATTGTTCGATCGGCAAATTGATTTAGTGCAGGATAATATTGATCTGGATATTCGTATTAATGATGAAATCCCTGATTATTATATTGCGCATCTTTTGACAAAAAATAAAAGAATATTATGCGCAGCACCTGAGTATCTGCAAAAATATTCCCAGCCACAATCCTTACAGGAATTAAGTCGTCATGACTGTCTGGTGACCAAAGAGCGCGATATGACCCACGGAATATGGGAGTTGGGGAACGGTCAGGAGAAAAAATCGGTGAAGGTAAGCGGGCATCTTTCCTCCAACAGCGGTGAGATAGTGCTGCAATGGGCACTGGAAGGTAAAGGGATTATGCTGCGTTCCGAATGGGATGTGCTGCCGTTTCTGGAGAGTGGCAAACTGGTGCGAGTATTGCCGGAATATGCACAAAGCGCCAATATCTGGGCTGTCTATCGGGAGCCACTCTATCGCAGTATGAAGTTGCGCGTCTGCGTAGAGTTTCTGGCGGCGTGGTGCCAGCAACGGCTGGGCAAGCCCGCCGAAGGCTATCAGGTTTTGTAAACCTGCCAGAAATCACTGCGGATCTTTTTCGCGCTTTCTTTTAAATTTCGTCCAGATTTTTGTCTCCTGGCGACGCCACAGACGCTGGATGTTGTCATGATGACGCAGCAGGATCAGGCAAGAGAGCATAGAAACCGGAAAGGTGAATTGTGGCTTAAACCACCAGACATAAAACGGAGCAATCAGTGCGCTGACAATCGCTCCCAGCGACGAATAACCGCTGAGTAAAATGGTTAACAGCCAGGTTCCCGCCATCACACCCGTTAAATCCCAGCCAATTGGTGCGATTGCGCCAAAAGCGGTGGCAACGCCTTTTCCCCCTTTAAAACCGAAGAAAACCGGCCAGATGTGTCCAAGACAGGCGGCGATGGCAATTAAGCCTAGCCAGAAGGGGCTGACACCTAATTCATACGCGCCCCAGACGGGTAACATTCCTTTCAGAACGTCGAAAATCAGCACTGCTACGGCTGCTCCCTTGCCACCGATACGTAACACATTGGTGGCGCCGGGATTGCCGGAGCCGCTGGTTCGCGGATCGGGCAGCCCACACAAGCGGCAAACCAGAATGGCACTGGAAATGGAGCCGCAGAGGTACGCGATGAGGATCATTCCAGGCGCGATTGCACTCATAAGCTGTTCCGTTTTGAAAATTCGTGTTCAACGATGAATCTGTGGATAATACGCACATTTCGCCGGAAGTGGTATCCGGTTAGCCAAAAAGCAGGCAGGACGTGATGGATATTGTATTTATAGAGCAACTTTCGGTAATCACCACTATTGGTGTTTACGACTGGGAACAGACCATCGAACAGAAGTTGGTGTTCGATATCGAAATGGCGTGGGATAACCGTAAAGCGGCGAAAAGCGATGATGTGGCGGATTGTCTCAGCTACGCTGACATTGCCGAAACGGTGGTCAGCCACGTCGAGGGCGCGCGTTTTGCACTGGTGGAACGCGTGGCGGAAGAGGTGGCGGAGCTGCTGTTGACTCGCTTTAACTCGCCGTGGGTGCGTATCAAACTCAGCAAGCCAGGCGCAGTGGCGCGTGCGGCGAATGTTGGCGTCATCATTGAGCGTGGCAATAATCTGAAAGAAAATAATTAATTTTACAGCTGTTAAACCAAACGGTTATAACCTGGTCATACTGCAGTAGTTCGGACAAGCGGTACATTTTTATAATTTAGGGGTTTATTGATGAGCGATATGCACTCGCTGCTGATAGCGGCAATATTGGGTGTGGTCGAAGGATTGACAGAATTTCTGCCGGTATCCAGCACGGGCCATATGATTATTGTCGGTCATTTGTTGGGATTTGAGGGCGACACGGCGAAAACCTTTGAAGTCGTGATCCAGTTAGGATCAATTCTGGCGGTAGTAGTGATGTTCTGGCGGCGTCTGTTTGGCCTGATTGGCATTCACTTTGGGCGTCCGTTGCAGCACGAAGGAGAAAGCAAAGGTCGGTTAACGCTGATCCACATTTTGCTGGGGATGATCCCGGCGGTGGTACTGGGGCTATTGTTCCACGATACGATTAAGTCGTTGTTTAACCCGATAAATGTGATGTATGCGCTGGTTGTTGGCGGTCTGTTGCTGATTGCCGCTGAATGCCTGAAGCCGAAAGAGCCGCGTGCGCCGGGTCTGGATGATATGACGTATCGTCAGGCGTTTATGATTGGCTGTTTCCAGTGTCTGGCGCTGTGGCCGGGTTTCTCCCGTTCCGGGGCGACCATTTCAGGTGGGATGCTGATGGGGGTGAGCCGTTACGCTGCTTCCGAGTTCTCGTTCCTGCTGGCGGTGCCTATGATGATGGGCGCAACGGCGCTCGATCTCTACAAAAGCTGGGGCTTCCTGACAACCGGCGATATCCCGATGTTTGCCGTTGGGTTTATCACCGCTTTTGTGGTGGCGCTGATAGCGATTAAAACCTTCCTGCAATTGATTAAGCGCATTTCGTTTATCCCGTTCGCCATTTATCGCTTTATTGTGGCGGCTGCGGTGTACGTTGTGTTCTTTTGATTGAGAAAAGGTTCGGGAGCAGGCCTGGTTTTCTCCCTCGCTCTGTAGGGAGAAGGCCGGGGTGAGGGTGATTGTTCGCACCGGTGCTGGTCTGTTCCCCTCACCCTAACCCTCTCCCCGAAGGGGCGAGGGGACGGTTCGTGCTAACGTTTAGTTTTATACTCATTCAGGCTTTGGGCAACGTTGTTCCTTCCAGCTGGCTACCGCCGCAATCCTCCGTCGGGTCAGCTCCTCGCGAATCTCCACACCTTTAAATCCCGCTTCAACGACGGCTTTTGTTGGTACTGACTGTGCCACTTCCCAGGCCTCGTGCAACCAGCGGCCTTGCGGGTAGTCCGCCGATTCAAAACCGGTTCTGCCGCGCACGTCAGCCTCGCTGGTCAGCGCCAGTTGCTCGACACGCTGCGGTTTACGCCAGGCGTCAATGGAATCAAATAATTTGACGATGGTTTTTGGGTTCAGCATTGGGAAGGTGTGGATGAGATCGTGAAACTCCGCCACCAGTTTAGCTAAGTCGCGGATTTCATTAGGCACGCGCAGACGCTGACACAGTTGCTCCACTAACTTCACGCCAGCCGGACCGTGACCGTGATGACGCGGCCAAAGCTCTGGGGGCGTCAGTCCTTTACCGAGATCGTGGCATAAAGTTGCGAAACGGACATCGACCTGCGGACTCAGCATCGCCGCCATTGAGAGCGTCATTAAGGTGTGAATACCGGTATCGATTTCCGGGTGCCATTTCGCCGGAGCGGGGACACCAAACAACGCGTCGATCTCCGGGAATAAAACGCGTAGTGCGCCGCAATCACGCAATACCTGGAAGAAAACTTGCGGATTGCGTGTGGTGAGGGCGCTTTCCGTCTCTTTCCATACCCGTTCAGGTGTCAGGTGTTCCAGTTCACCCGCGTGGGTCATCTCGCGCATCAGCGCCAGAGTTTCATCGGCAATACGAAAACCAAGGTGGGCATAACGCGCAGCAAAACGCGCCACGCGCAGTACGCGTAACGGATCTTCGCCAAAAGCGGGGGAAACATGGCGCAACAGACGATTTTGCAGATCGCCCAGACCGTTGTACGGGTCGATAATCTCGCCGTTATCGTCCTGGGCCAGCGCATTAATGGTCAGATCGCGACGCTTAAGATCATCTTCCAGCGTGACATCCGGTGCGGCATAGCAGGTAAAACCGGTGTAACCGGAACCGGATTTCCGTTCGGTACGTGCCAGCGCATACTCTTCATGCGTTTGCGGATGCAGAAAAACAGGAAAATCGCGGCCTACCTGCTGGTAGCCCGCGTCGAGCATCTCCTGTGGCGTACTGCCGACCACCACCCAATCTCTGTCTTTGACCGGTAGCCCTAACAATGCATCCCGAACAGCACCACCGACCAGATAAATCTTCACGCCATCATCCCTTCGTCAAATACACAATTCCTAATAATAAGACAGTGCAACGAAGAAGGCGATTTAGTTCATCCAGCGATCTTTACGTTTGCGCGTTGGGATCAGGTGCGGCAGTACCAGACCGAGCAGCAAGCCAAGTCCCAGCACGCCGCCACCATACATAAACCACTGCATGATGATGGTGCGCTGTTTGTCATCCAGCTGAACGCTGGCGGCATCGACTTTTTTCTGCGCGACAATCAGTTCGTTTTTCAGCTTCTGATTTTCTTCTTTTAACCCGTTGATCACACTGTCGCTCTGCGCCACTTTTTGCTGCATTTCTGCGGTGCGCTGATTCCAGGTGTTATCGATATTGGTGAGCTTATCGGTCAAAGTTCTGACCTGATTTTCCAGATCTGGCACGCGGGAGCGCAGGCTTGGCTCAGTACTCAGTTGTTTCAACGGGATCCAGGCGGTACGGCCGGAGCTGTCTTTCACCTGGGCATAATTGGTGTTGGCGTCAGTTTGTAATAATGTCACTTCTTCACCGGCGTTCACGGTGCCCACGAGGCGATAATGATCTCCCGGACCACTGCGAACCCAGGTATTCAGTTCGTCAGAAACATAGCGTTTTTCTTCCGCGTGAGAGACGGCAGTGGCGCTAAGCGCGAGTAAAGTTAGTGCGATCAGGCGTAATTTTGGCATCAGGCTGTCGTTATTGTCATGGAAAGTGGAACGATAGTAGTGGCATCAGTGTTGCTGCGCAAAGCATTCGGTATCAATCAGAATCCTCTGTGTCAGCTTTTGCCACTGTCTCAAACTTTTACGCCCGTCAAAATGCTCGTTGCATGGCAATTTGGCGCAAAATACTATCTACTGACAAAAAAGATCGCATTTAGTTCGCCGTTCATCGTCACTTATGTGACATAACCGATAAGTAAAGGCCATGGCTCAGGAAATCGAATTAAAGTTTATTGTTAATCACAGTGCCGTTGAGGCGTTGCGTGACCATCTCAATACGCTGGGCGGCGAGCATCATGATCCCGTGCAGTTACTGAACATTTACTACGAAACGCCGGATAACTGGCTGCGTGGGCACGACATGGGGCTGCGTATTCGTGGCGAAAACGGTCGCTATGAGATGACCATGAAAGTTGCCGGACGGGTAACGGGCGGATTGCACCAGCGCCCGGAATATAACGTGGCGTTGAGTGAACCGACGCTCGATCTGGCGCAGTTACCGACGGAAGTCTGGCCAAACGGTGAGTTACCTGCCGATCTCGCGTCCTGCGTGCAGCCGCTGTTCAGCACCGATTTTTATCGCGAAAAATGGCTGGTGGAGGTCGATGGCAGCCAGATTGAAATCGCTCTCGATCAGGGCGAGGTGAAAGCCGGTGAATTTGCTGAACCTATCTGTGAGCTGGAACTGGAGCTGCTTAGCGGTGAAACGCGCGCGGTGCTGAAACTGGCGAACCAACTGGTATCGCAAACCGGATTACGCCAGGGCAGCCTGAGTAAAGCAGCGCGTGGCTATCATCTGGCGCAGGGCAATCCCACGCGTGAAATCAAACCCACCACCATTCTGCATGTTGCGGCAAAAGCCGATGTGGAACAGGGGCTGGAAGCGGCGCTCGAGCTGGCGTTAGCGCAATGGCAGTATCATGAAGAGCTGTGGGTGCGCGGCAACGATGCGGCGAAAGAACAGGTGCTGGCAGCCATCGGTCTTGTTCGCCATACGCTGATGCTGTTCGGTGGTATTGTGCCAAGAAAAGCGAGCACTCACTTACGTGACCTGCTGACCCAATGCGAGGCGACCATTGCTTCTGCGGTTTCTGCCGTGACGGCGGTCTACTCTACCGAAACGGCAATGGCGAAGCTGGCGTTGACCGAATGGCTGGTCAGCAAAGCCTGGCAGCCGTTTTTAGATGCCAAAGCGCAGGGCAAAATGAGCGACTCCTTTAAACGCTTTGCCGATATCCATCTTTCCCGCCATGCCGCTGAACTGAAAAGCGTTTTTTGCCAACCGTTGGGCGATCGCTACCGTGACCAGTTACCACGTCTGACGCGTGACATTGACTCAATACTGTTGCTGGCGGGTTACTACGATCCTCTCGTTGCGCAAGCCTGGCTGGAGAACTGGCAGGGACTGCGTCACGCCATTGCGACCGGGCAACGCATTGAAATTGAACATTTCCGCAATGAGGCAAACAATCAGGAACCGTTCTGGTTGCACAGCGGAAAACGTTAATCAGGCAAGGATAAAATCGCTTATGAAGCCGCTCTCTTCACCGTTACAGCAGTACTGGCAGACCGTTGTTGAGCGGCTGCCAGCGCCTTTAGCCGAGGAATCACTTAGCACACAGGCGAAGTCAGTACTTACTTTTAGTGATTTTGTGCAGGACAGCGTAATTGCGCATCCAGAGTGGCTAACGGAACTGGAAAGCCAGCCGCCGCAGGCCGACGAATGGCAGCATTACGCTGCATGGTTGCAGAAGGCGCTCAGTGATGTAAGCGATGAAGTCAGTTTAATGCGCGAGCTGCGGCTATTCCGGCGGCGCATTATGGTGCGCATCGCCTGGGCGCAAACTCTGGCGCTGGTGACTGAAGAGAGCATTTTGCAGCAGCTCAGCCATCTGGCGGAGACGCTGATTGTCACGGCGCGTGACTGGCTATATGAAGCCTGCTGCCGCGAGTGGGGAACGCCGTGCAATACGCAGGGCGAAGCGCAACCGATGCTGATTTTAGGCATGGGTAAGCTGGGCGGTGGGGAACTGAATTTCTCCTCAGATATCGATCTGATTTTTGCCTGGCCGGAACATGGCTGTACGCAGGGCGGACGCCGCGAACTGGATAACGCTCAGTTCTTTACCCGCATGGGCCAGCGGCTGATTAAAGTGTTGGATCAACCGACGCAAGATGGTTTTGTCTATCGCGTGGATATGCGTCTGCGTCCGTTTGGCGAAAGCGGCCCGCTGGTGTTAAGTTTTGCGGCGCTGGAAGATTATTACCAGGAGCAGGGTCGCGACTGGGAGCGTTATGCGATGGTCAAGGCGCGGATTATGGGCGATAGCGATGGCGTCTATGCTAACGAATTGCGTGCGATGCTGCGTCCGTTTGTTTTCCGCCGTTACATCGATTTCAGCGTCATCCAGTCGCTGCGCAACATGAAAGGGATGATTGCCCGTGAAGTGCGTCGACGCGGTTTGACCGACAACATCAAACTTGGCGCGGGCGGTATTCGCGAAATTGAATTTATCGTCCAGGTGTTCCAGCTCATTCGCGGCGGACGTGAACCGTCGCTGCAATCGCGCTCTTTACTGCCGACACTCAGCGCCATTGCCGTACTGCATCTGCTTTCTGAAAATGACGCCGAACAATTGCGAATGGCATATCTGTTCCTGCGGCGTCTGGAAAACCTGCTGCAAAGCATTAACGACGAACAAACCCAGACGCTTCCCGCTGATGAGCTTAACCGTGCGCGGCTGGCGTGGGCGATGGACTTCGCTGACTGGTCGCAATTGACCGGGGCGTTGACCGGACATATGACCAATGTGCGCCGGGTATTTAATGAACTGATTGGCGACGATGAAAGCGAAACTCAGGAAGAGTCGCTGTCGGAACAGTGGCGTGAGCTGTGGCAGGATGCGTTGCAGGAAGATGACACTACGCCAGTGCTGGCGCATCTTAGCGAAGATGATCGCAAAAAGGTGCTGACGCTGATTGCTGATTTCCGCAAAGAGCTGGATAAGCGCACAATCGGGCCGAGAGGACGTCAGGTGCTCGACCATCTGATGCCATATCTGCTAAGTGATGTCTGTGCGCGTGAAGACGCTGCTGTCACGCTGTCGCGCATTACCGCCTTGTTGGTGGGGATTGTTACTCGCACCACTTATCTTGAGTTGCTTAGTGAATTTCCGGCGGCACTTAAGCATTTGATTTCTCTGTGTGCCGCATCGCCGATGATTGCCAGCCAACTGGCGCGTTATCCATTATTGCTGGATGAACTGCTCGATCCAAATACCCTCTACCAACCGACGGCGACCGATGCCTACCGTGATGAGTTGCGCCAGTATTTGCTGCGCGTGCCGGAAGATGACGAAGAACAACAGCTTGAGGCGCTACGCCAGTTTAAACAGGCGCAACTGTTACGCATTGCGGCAGCGGATATCGCCGGTACGCTACCGGTGATGAAAGTGAGCGATCACTTAACCTGGCTGGCGGAAGCCATGATAGATGCTGTCGTTCAGCAGGCGTGGGTTCAAATGGTCGCCCGCTACGGTAAACCGAATCACCTGAACGAACGCGAAGGTCGTGGTTTTGCGGTGGTCGGCTACGGTAAGCTGGGTGGCTGGGAGTTAGGTTACAGTTCCGATCTTGACCTTATCTTCCTCCATGATTGCCCGATGGATGTGATGACCGACGGCGAGCGGGAAATCGACGGGCGGCAATTTTATCTGCGTCTGGCGCAACGCATTATGCATCTGTTCAGTACGCGTACTTCTTCCGGCATTTTGTACGAAGTGGATGCGCGGCTGCGTCCGTCCGGGGCGGCGGGAATGCTCGTGACATCCGCTGAAGCGTTTGCCGATTATCAGAAAAGCGAGGCCTGGACGTGGGAACATCAGGCACTGGTTCGTGCGCGTGTGGTATATGGCGATCCACAGCTCACTGCGCACTTTGACGCGGTGCGTCGGGAAATTATGATGCTGCCGCGTGAAAGTAAAACTCTGCAAACGGAAGTACGGGAAATGCGTGAGAAAATGCGCGCTCATCTCGGCAATAAACATCGCGATCGCTTTGATATCAAAGCCGATGAAGGCGGAATTACCGATATCGAATTTATTACTCAATATCTGGTGTTGCGCTACGCTCATGAAAAACCGAAGTTAACGCGTTGGTCAGACAACGTGCGCATTCTGGAACTGCTGGCGCAAAACGACATTATGGAAGAGCAGGAAGCGATGGCGCTGACCCGTGCTTACACGACGCTGCGCGATGAACTTCATCATCTGGCGTTACAGGAATTACCGGGTCATGTGCCGGATGAGTGCTTCACCGCAGAGCGTGAACTGGTGCGGGCAAGCTGGCAGAAGTGGCTGGTGGAGGAATGAAGTGTGATATTATCGCGCGCAAATTTTGAATCTCTCAGGAGACAGGAATGAAAGTAACGCTGCCAGAGTTTGAACGTGCAGGAGTGATGGTGGTTGGTGATGTGATGCTGGATCGTTACTGGTACGGTCCCACCAGCCGTATCTCGCCGGAAGCGCCGGTGCCCGTGGTTAAAGTTAATACCATTGAAGAACGTCCGGGCGGCGCAGCCAACGTGGCGATGAACATCGCTTCTCTTGGTGCTAACGCTCGCCTGGTCGGGTTGACCGGTATTGATGATGCGGCGCGTGCGCTGAGTAAATCACTGGCGGACGTCAACGTAAAATGCGACTTCGTTTCTGTGCCAACGCATCCGACCATCACCAAACTGCGGGTGCTTTCCCGTAACCAACAGTTGATCCGCCTGGATTTCGAAGAAGGTTTCGAAGGTGTTGATCCGCAGCCGCTGCATGAGCGGATTAATCAGGCGCTAAGTTCGATTGGCGCGCTGGTGCTTTCTGACTACGCCAAAGGTGCGCTGGCAAGCGTGCAGCAGATGATCCAACTGGCGCGTAAGGCGGGCGTTCCGGTGCTGATTGATCCAAAAGGCACCGATTTTGAACGTTACCGTGGCGCTACGCTGCTGACGCCAAATCTCTCAGAATTTGAAGCCGTTGTCGGTAAATGTAAGACCGAAGAAGAGATTGTTGAACGTGGCATGAAACTGATTGCCGATTACGAACTTTCTGCGCTGCTGGTGACCCGTTCAGAGCAGGGTATGTCGCTGCTGCAACCGGGTAAAGCGCCGCTGCATATGCCAACCCAGGCGCAGGAAGTGTATGACGTTACCGGTGCGGGTGACACGGTAATTGGCGTACTGGCGGCAACGCTGGCGGCGGGTAATTCGCTGGAAGAAGCTTGCTTCTTTGCCAATGCGGCGGCGGGCGTAGTGGTCGGCAAACTGGGGACATCCACGGTTTCTCCCATTGAGCTGGAAAACGCGGTGCGTGGACGTGCGGACACCGGCTTTGGCGTGATGACCGAAGAGGAACTGAAGCTGGCTGTAGCGGCGGCGCGTAAACGCGGCGAAAAAGTGGTGATGACCAACGGCGTCTTCGACATTCTCCATGCCGGGCATGTCTCCTATCTGGCAAACGCCCGCAAACTGGGTGACCGCCTGATTGTCGCAGTGAACAGCGATGCTTCCACCAAACGACTGAAAGGGGATTCTCGTCCGGTTAACCCGCTCGAACAGCGTATGATTGTGCTGGGCGCACTGGAAGCTGTCGACTGGGTGGTGTCGTTTGAAGAAGACACGCCGCAGCGCCTGATCGCCGGCATCTTGCCAGATCTGCTGGTGAAAGGCGGCGACTATAAACCGGAAGAGATCGCCGGGAGTGAAGAAGTCTGGGCCAACGGCGGTGAAGTGCTGGTGCTCAACTTTGAAGACGGTTGCTCGACGACCAATATCATCAAGAAGATCCAACAGGATAAAAAAGGCTAACCGGAAAGCGGTTCACAGATCTCGTTTCGTACCTGGCAGGCCTATTGACGCTGTTGTTTTTTCAACCTAGAGTAAAGGAACAAGGGTAAGGGAGGATTTCTCCCCCCTCTGATGAGTTGTTAGTAAGTCGGGAAACTTAACAGTAACAACACAACCAGTATGATGACGAACTTCATCATAACCCTTTCCTTCTGTAAGGCTCCTTCCTCGGGAGGGGCTTTCCCGTTTCAGCCCCTTACAGACTCCCCGATTGTTGATGAGCGGCAGACCCCGCGCAATGCTTTTTCTGATGCAGTTTTACCTTCCCCGAGTCGACTCGCAAAACGCTGTAACAAGCTGATCATTTGCACTTTTTAGCGGAACGCAGATATAAAAAATCCCCGGCTTTTTGAGCCAGGGATGTGGATATAAGAAGATTTACTCTACGTTATCTGCGATGGGTATCGATGGAGTCAATGGTGAAGTCAATGCCGCCAGCGAACCGCCTGAAACGCCGATTTCATTGAGGAGAGAGTCAATAAGCGGTGCCTGTGTGCGGTAAGAAAGGGCGGCTGATAACGCCTGTTCTGCCAGATTACCCCCACCAACGCAGCCTGATGTCGCATCACCCGTAGCGCCTCCACGATTCAGTCCATCCACCTGAATTATTTTAATACCGTCGATAGACTTCATCGGTTCTACGGATTTCTCGATTACTGCAGGAAGAGACTGCAACAGCGCCAGCTTGAACTTAAGACTGGTTTGTTCGTCAGAAAGTACGTTGATAGCGTCGTTCAATGCACGTTGTGCTTCCGCTTCCGCCAGGCCTTTTTTACGTGTTGCCTCAGCTAACTCTACGATTGCTGCCGCCTGCATCTCTGCGGCTTCTTTTTCAGCTTTCGCGCGGACGGTCAGTTCGACCGCTTTGGTTTCCGCGTCTTGTGCTGCGGCAATCAGAGCAACCTGCTTGGCACGATCGGCTTCGGCGGTCTGACGGGTTGTTTCCACGTTTTGCTGGGCGCTTACCGCTTCTGCAAGTGCGAGGTTGGCACGCGCTTCCGCTTGTGACTGCTGTTCCGATTTGGCCGCAATAGCGATCGATTTCGTCTGGTTGGCGATTTCGGTGACCTGCTGCTGTTCGATTTCTTTAATGCGAACTTCGCGTTCGGCCTCAACTTTTCTTGAGCGCACGGCCTGTTCGCGGTCGATTTCTGTTTCCTGAATTTGCCGTTCAGCCAGAATACGCGTCTGCTCTGCTTCACGACGACGTTCAGCTTCAAAAGCCGCAATTTTCGCATTCTGCTCTGCGGTGCGGGTTTTAACCTGCTGCTCCTGCTCAAGTGTCATAAACGCTTCTTGCTGTTCAATTTCCAGCTTCCGCGACAGCGCATCACGGTTTTTCTCACGTACTGCGACTTCCACATCCTGTTCAACTTCGTTACGCTCGCGGCGACGGCGTTCTGTTTCCTGCGTCAGCTTGGTTAAACCTTCGGCGTCAAAGGCGTTGTTCGGATTAAAATGTTCTTTAGAGGTCTGGTTAAAGTTGGTAAGTGACACGCTTTCCAGTTCCAGACCGTTTTTCGACAAGTCTTCTGCAACGGTATTTTGCACCCCCTGAACGAAGTTTTCGCGTGTATCCTGTAACTCATGCATGGTCATTTGTGCTGCGGTGGCACGCAGAGCATCGACGAATTTATCTTCGACCAGCATCCGTAAATCTTCCGGCGATAAGGTTCGTTGCCCTAACGTCTGAGCGGCGGTGGCGATGCCTTCTACCGACGGTTTTACCCGCACGAAGAAAGCGACCACGACATCGACACGCATACGATCTTTCGTAATTAAACTATCAATCGTCGAGCGACTGACTTCCAGTTTCAATGTATTCATATTGATAGGGATTATTTCATGGAAGATCGGCATAACAATTGCGCCGCCACTCATAACCACTTTTTGTCCGCCTAATCCGGTACGGACAAATGCCTGCTCGGCAGATGCCCGACGATAAAGTCGCGCGAAAATAATACCAATAATAAATAGAACGCATACGGCAACAATCGCCATAAACATCCAGGAAGGCACTAAATTAACAATATCATCCATTACTAAATTTCCTTTTAATTAAATGTTTATAATATATTTGGCCAGGGGTTTTTTTCAGCTAAATACCGCGTTGAAGAAAGCCGGCAAATAATTAACACCTTGTCACCTTTATTAAAAAAATCACCTTCTTCAGGTTCCAGTAATAAATAGTGTGTTTGACCGAATTGATCGGTGAGTTTTCCTTCACAGGGGTGACCTGAAGTTGCCTGATGACCGGTAATTAATGCCATGCAGCCAATATATTCTTCTTCGGTAATAGCAGAGCTATGGTCACGTGGAACCCAGGGGGCAATTATCTTGCCGGTATAATGCACCATGATAATGGTGAGCAGTAAACTGACTGGAACAACGAACAGATTCGAGAGTGGGGCTTGCCAGAGCAAGATGCAGGTGTGCTGTAGCAAAACGCCAAGCAGTCCAAAGAAACCGGCTAACAGGCAGAGGACGACGAGGGCTGGCAGCCTTCCGATATTGAGATAATGAAACGCTTGACTAATATTACCTGTGGTTATGGAATCGTAATGATCAAGATGTGCATCAAGAGCGCCAGAGAGCATATGGCCACAGATAATGGCAATAATTTCCAACAGACCGATTAATAGTACAAAGGAAATAGCGAAAAGATAAGGTGCGTTATAGTCGGCAAATAAAATCATCAGTCACTCCATCGTCCATTCAGTGACGCATTGTTTATTATGGTATGGTTTCCTTGCTTACATTTGCCCTGACTAATAATAACATATGTTAGTGAGTTCTTAAAAGGAGAAGTCCTTTAATGTTATTTTTTATTTTTAGAAAAAGTGTGATCCTAAACAATATATTTACGCACGTTATGTTTAAAGGCACTACACTGATTAGGGAATACTGAAATCAGAAAAAGCATATAGCCTTAAAAGGTATGCGATAACCGGAGGATGTGCTTATGGATCATAGTCTTAATTCTTTAAATAATTTCGATTTCCTGGCGCGTAGTTTTGCCAGAATGCATTCTGAAGGCCGCCCGGTCGATATTCTGGCCGTCACCGGTAATATGGATGAAGAACATCGGACCTGGTTTTGCGCCCGCTATGCTTGGTATTGCCAGCGGATGACACAGTCAAAAGAACTGGAATTAGAACATTGATATTACGGGCCATTTGGCCCGTTTTTGTGTTGCTTTATTCTGCTTTATCAACGGGTGGGATAGCTGGAGGAGACTGAACTTCTGCTACCGGGTTATTGCGCGCTTCCAATTCACTGATGCGCTGTTCCAGTAACGCCAGTTTCTCACGGGTCCGTAACAGAACCTGCGTCTGAACGTCGAATTCTTCACGGCTCACAAGATCGAGACGCGTCAGCTGCGCCTGGAGGGTTTGGCGGATTTTTTTCTCCACATCTTCCCCGAACTCCCTGATTCCTTTAGGCATTGATTCGTGAACCTGGCGAGCGATTTGCTCAATTTTTTTCGGGTCAATCATTGTAGTTTCCCTGTACTGATAGGTGTTAAGTGCCATTGTAGTGCGATAAGGGTAAGGCATAAACCAGAATTATGTGAACCTATGCGTTGCCGCCGCTAATCATTAGCGTTATAGTGAATCCGCTTATTCTCAGGGCGGGGCGAAATTCCCCACCGGCGGTAAATCAACGTATGAACATTGCTTATGAACATAGTTGAAAGCCCGCGAGCGCTTTGGGTGCAAACTCAAAGGACAGCAGATCCGGTGTAATTCCGGGGCCGACGGTTAAAGTCCGGATGGGAGAGAGTAACGATTCTGTCGGGCATGGACCCGCTCACGTTATTTTGGCTATAAGCCGCCACTCCTAAGACTGCCCTGATTCTGGTAACCATAATTTTAGTGAGGTTTTTTTACCATGAATCAGACGCTACTTTCCTCTTTTGGTACGCCTTTCGAACGTGTTGAAAATGCACTGGCTGCGCTGCGTGAAGGACGCGGTGTAATGGTGCTTGATGATGAAGACCGTGAAAACGAAGGCGATATGATCTTCCCGGCAGAAACGATGACCGTTGAGCAGATGGCGCTGACCATTCGCCACGGTAGCGGTATTGTTTGCCTGTGTATCACCGAAGATCGTCGTAAACAGCTTGATCTGCCGATGATGGTGGAAAATAACACCAGTGCCTATGGCACCGGTTTTACCGTGACCATTGAAGCTGCTGAAGGTGTGACTACCGGTGTTTCTGCCGCTGATCGTATTACAACCGTTCGTGCTGCTATTGCCGATGGCGCGAAACCGTCAGATCTGAATCGTCCGGGCCACGTTTTCCCACTTCGCGCGCAGGCAGGTGGTGTACTGACTCGCGGTGGTCATACTGAAGCGACTATTGATCTGATGACGCTGGCAGGCTTTAAACCGGCAGGTGTACTGTGTGAGTTGACGAATGATGATGGCACCATGGCGCGTGCGCCAGAGTGCATCGAGTTTGCGAATAAACACAATATGGCACTGGTTACCATCGAAGATCTGGTGTCATACCGTCAGGCACATGAGCGTAAAGCCAGCTGAAAATCGCTGCTTAATTTACCGCGTTAATCAAGAAACCGAAGTTGTTGCTGGCTTCGGTTTTTATTTTGCCTTCATTATGCAAGATGTTAATTCCGCTTCTCTTTCTATGAGAAAATTTCATTAATATCAGGCAACCTTTTTCATTATGATCAAAATCATATAATTGTTTCGTTATTATGCGACCATATGAATATATCCGAAAAAGGATATGTGAAATTTATGCGCCAAATGTTTAGTAATGTTAAATGTTAAGGGTAAAAAGGATGTTTATCGCCTGGTACTGGATTGTATTGATTGCGCTGGCTGTGGTGGGTTATTTCCTGCATCTGAAACGTTATTGTCGGGCGTTCCGCCAGGACAGAGACGCACTGCTGGAAGCGCGGAACAAATACTTAAACAGTGCGAGAGAAGAGGCAGCAGAAAAGCTGGAATAGGGCTTTTGTGATGTTTGCAGATGTTGTCCATGCGCCGGACAACATCTGAAGCCGTTTTTAACCAATTCCTGCCGTTTGTAGCAGTACTAAACTGAACCCCATCACTGACATTCCACATAGAACGCCATAGCTGGGGTTATTATTGGGATCAATTTCTTTAGCCAATGGCATTAATTCATCAACGGAAAGTGCGACCATAATACCTGCAACCGCCGCCATGATTGCTGCCATTACCACTGGAGAAATCATGCTACCGAGGATTAACCACGCCAGAACACCACCGAGAATCTCTGCCAGTCCAGAAATCCCTGCCCACAGAATTGCGGTGCGTTTAGACCCCGTTGCCGCGTAAACCGGGCCTGCAACCGCCAGACCTTCAGGAATATTATGCAACGCCACTGCCAGAGCGATACCAAAGCCCAGCTCCAGGTTACTGCTTGCTGTGACAAAGGTGGCAATCCCTTCCGGGAAGTTATGCAGGCTGATACCCAGAGTGAGCAGAATAGCAGTGCGCTTGATTGATTTTGGTAGCGGCTGCACTGATTTTTGCATTAAATCCTGCGGGTGAGCATGTGGCAACATGCGGTCCAGGCCAAAATAGCCCAGCAAACCAACGATAAACATACCGTAGCCCAGCACAGGCGACATCCCTTCGGCGGCTAATGCGGCAGGAAGCATCTCCATTAATGAGATGAGCAACATAATCCCCGCCGCAAATCCCAGCGAAAACGCCAGCAGTCGGTTTGAGGGTTTTTGCCCAAGAACGCCGAGAAACGCGCCAATAAACGTGGCTGCCCCCGCCAGTATGGTCAGAATGAGAGGTACTGACATCGACAACTCCTTATAATTCTTCAACTTCAGGTGGAGCTTCAAAATAACTGATGATGATCATCATGGTTATCTGGGTTCTTCGCCCACCGAACAAGCGTATTGTGAGGATATCAAAATGACACCTTCAATTAAGGATATCATCATGTCTTCAACGCGTATGCCAGCATTGTTTTTAGGTCACGGTAGCCCGATGAACGTGCTGGAAGATAATTTATATACCCAGGCCTGGCAGCGGCTAGGCGAGACATTGCCGCGCCCGAAAGCGATAGTCGCTATTTCTGCGCACTGGTTTACCCGTGGCACGGGAGTAACAGCAATGGAAACGCCACCGACAATTCATGACTTTGGCGGCTTTCCTCAGGCGTTATACGAAACGCATTATCCGGCTCCGGGTTCACCTGCTTTGGCACAGCGACTGGTCGAATTGCTGGCGCCAGTACCTGTTACCCTGGATAAAGAAGCCTGGGGTTTTGACCACGGTTCCTGGGGCGTGCTGATTAAGATGTATCCTGACGCTGACATCCCGCTGGTGCAGTTGAGTATCGATAGTACTAAACCCGCCGCCTGGCATTTCGAAATGGGACGTAAGCTGGCGGCGCTGCGCGATGAAGGGATAATGTTAGTTGCCAGTGGCAACGTGGTGCATAACCTGCGCACGGTGAAGTGGCATGGCGATAGTTCACCGTACCCGTGGGCGATGTCGTTCAATGAGTATGTGAAAGCGAATCTGACGTGGCAAGGGGTGGTTGAAGAGCATCCACTAGTGAACTACCTCGACCATGAAGGTGGGGCGTTATCGAATCCAACACCGGAACACTTTCTGCCACTGTTGTATGTGTTAGGTGCGTGGGATGGTCAGGAGCCGGTGACTGTTCCGGTTGATGGTATAGAGATGGGCAGTTTAAGCATGTTGTCGGTGCAGGTAGGTTAAAAGATGAGAAGAACCGAAGCCACATTGCTGGCTTCGGTTCTCGTTACCTTACTTTTGCAGCAGCTTGAGTCCCCATGCGCCGCTCATCACTAGCAGCAGTAATAAACAGAGACCAAAAGCCAACATACAGGCCTGTGCCATGTTCATAAAGTGCCACGGCGGTAGTAGATACCAGCCTTCAGATTGCTGATACATCTCTACAAACCACTGCTGCATACTGCTCAGTGTGACGCCATCGGGAACGATTGGCGCGTCATAGCCACAATCTCCGGTCGGTTTGAACCAGTTTGGTGCCCACTGTGCAAGCGGCAGGTTAAAGGGGAAAGTGGGATCGGTAGAGCAACCCTGTACGCCAAACAGTGAATCGGGCTCCGGGTTATGCACCGCATGGTGGATATCGTTCAGTTTGAGTGAAAACTTCAGCCCCATAATGCTGCCGTAAAATGCCATCACGCAGCCAATCAACTTAAGGACGATATTCTTCGGGTTGATCGCCGCAACCAATCCTCCAATAACCATTACAAACATGGCGTAGCGAATGTAAACGCATTGTTCGCATGGTGCCATGTAGAGATAGATTTGGAAGAACGAGTGCGCGAGGATAATCAGCGCGCCCATCGCAGCGGCCATTAACAACCACAAAAAGCGTTGTTCCTGCCATTTGACCAGCGTGTTCACCGGTGATGTGCGTAGGTCTTTCCACATTCCCTTAATACCCATAGCCTGTTTCCCTGTTATTTGCTTGCTAACTCGCGGATAAGGTCTGCCATCGCATCAATGGATTTAATACTCTTGGTGTAGATCAAGTACTTACCATTAACGACATAGGCCGGAACCCCCTGGATTTTGGCGACTTCATAAGAGGCTTTCCATTTTTCCAGTGTTTCTTGTACCGCTGGCTCTTTCAGTGCTGCTTCAAAATCCGCCTGGCTCATACCTGCGGCATCCAGACCAGTTTTGATAAAGGCAGCGGGATCTTTGCCGTCAGACCAGCGTTCTTTTTTGTCGTGATATGCCGCGTAGTAGGCAAACTTGGCCTTCTTAAACTGAGAGTTAGCATCAAATAAGGAAATGCCTGCGGCTTTATCTTTATTTATCAAGACCGCAAAGACTTCGCTTGCTTGTTTGCCGTATTCACCTTTGGTTTCCAGATGAAAAGGCGTGAAAGCAACGACATCTTTCACTTTTTCAGAGACAGGGCCAGTCACTGCTTTGTCATACTTGTAGCAGAACGGGCAGGCATAGCTGAACACTTTAATCAGCGTTTTATCGGCGTTCGGAATCGGTTTTTCCAGAACCATATAATCCGTGCCTTCGGTGAATGCAGATGCGGTAAATGAAACCGCCAGAGCTGCGGTCAGCAGTACACTTTTAAACAGTGATGAGATCCCTAATTTCGACATTTTTTATTCCCTTCTTAATTATTTAAACATCTGCTGTGGACGGACTAACAGCGCACGATAGTGAGTCTGGTTGGGTTTATCAGACAGCACGTCGATTTCCACTTTCACTTCTTTGGTTTTGTAATCTATTTCGTTCAACTTACCGACGGTTGGCTGCCCGACATCGAACAAATGAATAGAACCACCGAAGCCAAACATGGTGTTGCGGTCGGCTTGATATTCAATGATAGAGGTGATTGGGCTATAGAAATCGTAGCCACGTTCTTTACCGTATTCCCAAACTTGCTGAACGGTGCCTTTCTTCTCATCAATCTTATATTCCACAAAGCGGGAATATTTCATGGTTGGTAAGGCAGGTTGTTCCAGATGGCGACCGTCGCCATTATCAAAGATAGTGAGCGTACCTTTACTGGAAATCCAGGCGGTATGCTGGGTGTAGGTAAAGTCGAAGTCTGAGTTTTCACACAGACCGTTTTCGTTACACGTAATAGGTTTACCGTTAGCATCAACTGGTTTCAGCAGCTTGCTAGCCAGTGGTTTTTCCCAGCCTTTCGATGGCGCAAGGATCCATTTCACTTGCTTATCACGACCAATCTTCACTACGCCCTGATGACGAGAGGAGAGAATAATTGAGTCATCTTTTGCGTCATAAGCGATGGAATTAACGTGCGCCCAGTTACGGCCTGGCCCTACACCCAGAGCGTCGCCAAACGGTGTATCTGGTTCCAGTTTTGCCTGTTGTCCTGCATGGGCAAGGTCAACGTTAACGCAAACTGCACCTGCATCCAGCGCGCCGAGCAGTGCATCGCGTTTCGGATCGAGGATCTTCGTCAGATCCCATACATCGACAACGCGACCAGATTTATCGACTTCGAGGATATGGTCACGAATGGTGGTGACGTGTACGCCGTCATCGCGACGATAGTTACTCTTACCTACGCGCAACAGTACCGTGCCATTTGGCGTCTCAATGGATTCATGAGTGGCGTCAGCGAATCCGCGCGGCAGTTTATGATCTTCCAGCACCTGACCCATCATGTCGAACTCGTACCAGTGCTGACCCTGTACTGCGGTAAAGGTGCCGCGTGGCGTTTCGCGGATGCCCATCAGATAACCACGCTTGTTGATATCGCGGTCACGACCATCGTAGAAGGTGTCTTGATCCAGCCACCAGCGGTATTCACCTTCGGTATCGACGATAAAGGTGAATGGCGCGATATCAAAAGGCAGTGCGCCGGTTGCCGGACCCGCATCGAGGATCCCGGCATTTTTATCTTTCTCACCATGCCAGTGGAGGTCGGAACCTTGCGCAGTAAAGGTATGGGTATTAACCAGATAGAGGCGGTCTTCAAAACCTGGCGCGACTTTAACAACTTTGGTTTGCTGTAGGTCGGAGATGGAGCGGTTATCCATGTAATTATTGACGATGGCGGAAGTCTGCACCACGTAATCATCTTTCATGGCCTTACCGTTTTCTTTCCACTCAACGGTTACTTTGTTAGCAAATTTCTGGTAAAGACCAAAAATCGGTACACCATCGTAAGTTTTTAGTGACTCCTGACCCACGTGATAGCTGATTTCAACGCCTTTTTCGCCTTTCCCGTGGACGGTAACTTTGACGTCAGAAATGGCATGGCTATCTAAATCAACCACAGCAGTCAGAGGAGCATTACCGTAGGGATCAACGATGACTGCGCCGAGTTGCCCGGCAGGTGGTGCAGGTTTAAAACCTGCTGCCATCACCCCTGATGCTGACAAACCCAGAGTTATCGCCACAGCTCCGGCTACCAGAGTTTTTCTATATTTATCAAACATGGATATATCTCCTTATATAACGCAAATATATAATAATGATGAATATCGACTGTTGAGATGGTACTAATAAATTCATTTGACGAATGAAAGTGTATTTCTAATAGTTGTTATAAATGCTTTTTTACTTGATTTAGATTTTTGTATTTCTCTGTAACAAATATTTTCTTTTAGTCGATACTAGGGGGGCAATATATCAATAACAATATTCAATATTGTGTAGTGTGATCCCAGCGACATTGTTTTTTAATTATTAAATCTATTCTTGGTGCAATAAAAGTTATAAATAAACATATAAAACAACAAGTTACTATGTGGTTTTATTAGTTAATTTAATTACAATATCGCTTACATATGACGATCTAATATTAAATTAGGAATTAATGTTAAATAAAGGTGATAGATGTAGTTGATTATATATAGGTGGGAGTGATGATTTGCGGATTATAATAAATTGCCCCAGTAAACGGGGCAATTTTGAACAGTATTATTCAACAAAAATATGCGGATAAAACCGTGACATGTCCTGGGTGATTAATGCTCGGTCTTCACGAATCCCAATTCCGGCAGGTTGATCGTTCACCAGCCAACTTCCAATCAGCATATAACTGTCGCCAAATTTCGGTAGTGGATGGAATTGCTGAACAATCATCCCTTCTTCGCCATACGGACCTTCCGCTGCTTCAATGGTTTTACCGTTCTCAATGATCGACACGTTTGCGCCTTCACGGGAGAAGATCGGTTTAACCACATATTTTTCCATTTGCGGATGATCATCTTCCGCAAAATAAGCGGGCAGCAGGTTCGGGTGATTCGGGAACATCTCCCACAGCAGCGGCAGAAGCGCCTTGTTGGAGATAATGCTCTTCCACGCCGGTTCCAGCCAACGCACGCCAGCATCTTCAAGTTTAGTGGAGAACATTTCGCGCAGCATAAATTCCCACGGATACAGTTTGAACAGGTTAGCGATGACCTGATCCTGCAAATCTGTGAACTGACCTTTTTCGCCTAAACCGATATCGTCGATGTACAGAAACTCGGTGGCGATTTCAGCTTCGGTCGCGCAGTCCTGCAAATACTGAATGGTGCCACGATCTTCCACTGTGTCGCGACAGCAGGTGAGATGCAGCAACTGAAAGCCGTACTGCTCACGCAACTCGACAAAACGGTCAATGAGCTTTTCTTGCAGACTGTTAAACTGGTCGCTGCCTTCCGGCAGGTTGCCCGCGTTAAGCTGATCTTCCAACCAGATCCACTGAAAGAACGCCGCCTCGTATAGTGACGTTGGCGTATCGGCGTTATTTTCCAGAAGTTTAGGTTCGCCAGTGCCATCCCACGCCAGATCAAGACGCGAATAAAGCGACGGCTGGTGCGTCAGCCATGACTGACGCACAAAACTCCAGGTGTGTTTTGGAATGCGGAATTTGGTCATCAGCTCGTCGCTGGCGATCACTTTTTCCACCACCTTCAGGCACATCTGGTGTAGTTCAGCGGTGACCTCTTCCAGCTTTTCAACCTGGGCGAGGGTCAATTTGTAGTAAGCATCTTCACACCAGTACGGCTCACCGTACATGGTATGGAAATTGAAACCGTACTCGTGAGCTTTCTCGCGCCAGTCCGGGCGCTCGGTAATACTGACTCTTTCCATCGGTATCAGCCGCCCATTGAACGAGAGGAAGTGCCGGTTGCGCTACGCTGCATGGTGCTTTGTTTGGCAACAGATTCACCAAAGCCGCCACGGGTAACGGTGGTGGTGGTGGCTGGTTTCGGCGCCATGGCTGTTTTCGGTACGGTCATGGTGCGGCCTGGCTGGGCTGCGCCATAGTTTTTACCGGTGGCATCAGTGTATTTGCCGTAAGCCGGGCTGGCCGGGTTTTTCGAAGAGAACAGCGGTTGTTGCGCAAAGCCCGCGCCGCCGCCCATCAGACGTCCCATCATGTAACCGGCCATCAGCGGCATCCAGAAGCTACCGCTGGATTGCTGAGCCTGCGCCTGGTTTTCTGGCGCCATGCCAGCCTGAGCAGGTGCCTGCTGGCATTGACCTTCGCCAAATTCAGCAACACAGTCTTCACGGGTGGCGTATTTCGGCGCAGTACGTTCCGCTTCTTTCAGCGCATTATTGTACGCAGTGGTGCATTCTGCACTTTTGCCTGGGTTTGCCGCTGAACAATCATCAGCATTTTGATACAGAGACACTGTTTCATCACTCTTTTCACAGCCTGCCAGCATAAAAACAGTGGCAACCGCGAGAGCAACAGGTGTCAGATGGCGTGCGCTCCAGTTTTTGCGGAACGATGCGTGGCGTATGGATTTTGTCCGTTTCATTTTTGTCTTCCGGGACCAGTGGTAAATACCCATCAGAATAGAGGATGGCTGGTCGAAATTGAAGCGAGAAGGGGGAAGAATGCGGCAGATAACCCGTATCTTTACGTTGCCTTACGTTCAGACGGGGCCGAAGCCCCGTCGTCGTCATCAGTTACGGAAAGGGTTATGACCGTTACTGGTGGTAGTGCGTGCGGATGTTTGCTGAACGACGGGTGCCGGGCTATCAGGCGCATAGCCATCAGCAATAGCATTCTGTTCTGGCGTTGGCGGCGCAACGTTTTCCGGATTAGTAGAAACCGGTTTGCTCAGCGCATTGTTTAGTGCCAGCAGATCCTGCTCGTTCAACGTACCCAGAGCTGATTTAATATTCAACTGGTTAATCAGGTAGTTATAACGCGCATTTGCCAGTTCTTGTTTGGCGTTGTACAGCGTAGTGGTGGCGTCCAACACATCAACAATGGTACGCGTACCGACCGAGTAGCCCGCTTCCATCGCGTCTAATGAGCTTTGGGCGGAAACAACGGCTTGTTTGTAAGCGTTAATGCTACTGATAGATGCATTAATGTTGTTGAAAGAGGAACGCACGGTTTGCACGACGCTACGGTGTGCGCTTTCCAGTTGTTCGCTGGCACCGACAAAGTTGTACTGTGCCTGTTTCACCTGCGAGTTAACCATTCCGCCCTGATAAATCGGCAGCGAGAAGCTCAGACCCACTTTGTTCTGACCCATATTGCTGTCGTCATACTGGGCACTGTTCGCTCCACGGGTTTTCGAACCGCTATAAGAGGTGTCAGAAATCCCGGTAGAAGCCGTTAAATCCAGCGTCGGTAAGTGACCATCCTGCGCCTGGCGAATTTGCTCGCGCGCCAGATCCTGGCTCAAACGTGCCTGTAACAGCGACAGGTTGCGTTTTTCTGCTTCTTTCAGCAGCGCGTTAACCGGCTGTGGTTTGTCGGTTTTGAAGTTTTCGACATTCAGGGCCGCCAGTTCCGGATAGTAATTACCGGTGATCTGACGCAGTTGTTCAACGGCATTGTCGAGGTTGTTACGTGCGGTCACTTCGTTCGCCAGCACGGTATCGTACTGTGCGCGGGCGTTCTGCACGTCAGTGATCGCCACCAGACCCACGTTAAAACGTTGGGTGGTTTGATCTAACTGACGGTAGATCGCTTCTTTTTGCGCCTGGGTATAGGAAAGCACGTCAATAGCATTCAACACGTTGAAATAAGCGGTCGCAGTGTTGAGGATCAAGGTTTGTTGATCGGTCTGATAGGTGACGTCCTGAATACCGGCAGCCTTTTCCTGCAAGGTCAGCGCCCGCCATTTCGACATATCGAAAATGGACTGAGTCAACTGCAGGGATGCACTGGTTGCGTTAGAGTTGATGCCGTTCGCGTCGCGGTAGCCGTTGCTATAGGTGTAATCTGCACCTAAACCTAGCTGTGGCAGTAATGGACTGCGCGCTTCATTAATTTTTTCAAAGGCAGCATCACGATCGGCGGCAGACTTACGCAATTCCGGGTTACTAAGGCGTGCTTGCTGATAAACTTGCATCAGGTTCTCGGCCTGGCTCAACGTACTGAACCCAGAAAGGCTCAGGCCGATAAGAATGGGGAGCAATTTCTTCATTTGCATTCCTTGTGGTGAAGCAGTATTTAGCGCTGATCAAACTGTAAAATTATTGCGGATTCTAGCAGAAGCCGCTACCGCAAAAGGTTGGCGTTACGTGCCATAGGGCATTAATGTGCCTCAATTTAACACATGACTGCTCAAACGGCAGTCAAACGTCGCTGAAATTCACATTTTATTCACTATTAGTGCCAGGACATTAACCATGCTTAAGCCAGACAACCTGCCCGTTTCATTTGGCAAAAACGATGTAGAAATTATTGCACGAGAAACACTTTATCGCGGCTTTTTTTCATTAGATCTTTATAGGTTTCGTCATCGTCTATTCAACGGGCAAATGAGTCATGAAGTCCGCAGAGAAATTTTTGAGCGCGGTCACGCCGCAGTCTTGCTACCCTTTGACCCAGTGCGTGATGAAGTCGTGTTGATTGAGCAGATACGGATTGCCGCGTATGACACCAGCGAAACGCCCTGGCTACTGGAAATGGTTGCCGGGATGATTGAAGAGGGGGAAAGTGTGGAAGATGTCGCCCGACGCGAAGCGATTGAAGAGGCGGGGCTGATAGTCAAACGAACCAAACCGGTGTTAAGTTTCCTGGCAAGCCCAGGCGGCACCAGTGAGCGTTCGTCAATTATGGTGGGCGAAGTGGACGCCACGACCGCAAGCGGTATTCACGGTCTGGCTGATGAAAACGAAGATATTCGCGTTCATGTGGTAAGCCGGGAACAGGCCTACCAGTGGGTAGAAGAGGGGAAAATCGACAACGCAGCGTCAGTCATCGCTTTGCAATGGCTGCAACTGCATCATCAAGCGTTAAAAAATGAGTGGGCATAAATGAAGCGTTACACACCTGACTTTCCTGAAATGATGCGCCTGTGCGAGATGAACTTTTCACAATTGCGCCGTTTGTTACCGCGCAATGATGCACCCGGCGAAACTATAAGCTATCAGGTGGCAAACGCACATTATCGGCTAACGATAGTGGAATCGACCCGATACACTACCCTGGTGACAATAGAACAGACTGCGCCTGCGATCAGTTACTGGAGCCTTCCGTCAATGACGGTGCGTCTGTATCATGACGCGATGGTGGCTGAAGTGTGTTCAAGCCAGCAGATTTTTCGCTTCAAAGCGCGGTATGATTATCCTAATAAAAAGTTGCATCAACGCGACGAAAAGCATCAAATTAATCAGTTTTTAGCGGATTGGTTGCGATACTGTTTAGCACATGGAGCGATGGCGATTCCGGTTTATTAGCGTCGTGAAACCTAAGGACACCATTTGGAAAGCCTGTTAACCCTTCCTCTGGCTGGTGAGGCCAGAGTCAGGATTTTACAAATTACCGACACTCACCTGTTTGCACAAAAGCACGAAGCCCTGTTGGGGGTAAACACCTGGGAGAGCTACCAGGCTGTGCTGGAGGCGATTCGTCCACACCAGCACGAATTCGACCTGATTGTCGCGACAGGTGATTTAGCGCAGGATCAAACTGCTGCGGCCTATCTGCACTTTGCGGAAGGCATCGCAAGCTTTCGTGCGCCCTGCGTCTGGCTGCCGGGAAACCATGATTTCCAGCCCGCGATGTACAGCGCGTTACAGGATGCGGGTATCTCCCCGGCGAAGCGGGTGTTTATTGGTGAGCAATGGCAAATCCTGTTGCTGGATAGCCAGGTGTTTGGCGTACCGCACGGCGAATTGAGCGAGTTTCAGCTTGATTGGCTGGAGCGTAAGCTGTCTGATGCGCCAGAGCGCCATACGTTGCTGCTACTGCACCATCATCCGCTGCCTGCAGGCTGTAGCTGGCTCGACCAACACAGTCTGCGTAACGCAGGTGAACTGGATAATGTGCTGGCGAAGTTTCCGCACGTCAAATATCTGCTGTGTGGTCATATTCATCAGGAACTCGATCTCGACTGGAACGGGCGCCGCCTGATGGCAACGCCGTCGACCTGTGTACAATTTAAACCACACTGTTCCAACTTCACGCTGGACACCATTGCTCCCGGCTGGCGTACGCTGGAGTTACATGCTGATGGCACGCTGACTACCGAAGTGCACCGCCTTGCGGACACGCGTTTCCAACCTGATACCGCTTCAGAAGGTTACTGATGTCTACGCTTCTTTATTTACACGGTTTCAACAGCTCGCCGCGTTCTGCAAAAGCGAGCTTGTTGAAAAACTGGCTGGCGGAACATCACCCTGACGTTGAGATGATTATTCCGCAGTTGCCGCCGTATCCTTCCGATGCGGCAGAACTGCTGGAATCCATTGTCCTGGAACATGGCGGCGATTCGCTGGGTATCGTCGGTTCATCACTGGGGGGTTACTACGCCACCTGGTTGTCGCAATGTTTTATGCTGCCCGCAGTGGTGGTAAACCCGGCGGTGCGCCCGTTTGAATTGCTAACAGACTATCTCGGTCAGAACGAGAACCCCTACACCGGGCAGCAATATGTGCTAGAGTCACGCCATATTTACGATCTCAAAGTCATGCAGATTGACCCGCTGGAAGCGCCGGATCTTATCTGGCTGCTGCAACAGACGGGAGATGAAGTGCTGGATTACCGCCAGGCGGTGGCGTACTACGCTTCCTGCCGCCAGACTGTAATAGAAGGCGGCAACCACGCATTCACGGGCTTCGAAGATTATTTCAACCCGATCGTCGATTTTCTTGGTCTGCACCATCTCTGACGATCAACTCGAATTGCTAACTTAAACCATGACGCAAACTTATAACGCTGATGCCATTGAGGTACTCACCGGGCTTGAGCCGGTTCGCCGCCGTCCGGGGATGTATACCGATACCACTCGCCCTAACCATTTGGGGCAAGAAGTTATTGATAACAGTGTCGATGAAGCACTGGCGGGTCACGCAAAACGCGTGGATGTAATTTTACATGCTGACCAGTCGTTAGAAGTGATTGACGATGGGCGCGGGATGCCGGTGGATATTCACCCGGAAGAGGGTGTACCGGCGGTTGAACTGATTCTTTGCCGTCTGCACGCAGGCGGTAAATTCTCTAACAAAAATTACCAGTTCTCTGGCGGCCTGCATGGCGTGGGGATTTCGGTGGTTAACGCCTTGTCGAAGCGCGTAGAAGTCAACGTGCGCCGCGATGGCCAGATTTATAACATCGCGTTTGAAAATGGCGAAAAGGTACAGGATTTGCAGGTCGTCGGCACTTGCGGTAAACGCAATACCGGCACCAGCGTGCACTTCTGGCCGGATGAAACCTTCTTTGACAGCCCGCGCTTTTCTGTTTCCCGGCTTACACATGTACTGAAAGCCAAAGCAGTACTGTGCCCCGGCGTTGAGATCACCTTTAAAGATGAGATCAACAACACTGAGCAACGCTGGTGTTATCAGGACGGTCTGAACGATTACCTGGCGGAAGCGGTAAACGGTTTACCGACACTGCCGGAAAAACCGTTTATCGGTAATTTCGCTGGCGATACTGAAGCGGTTGACTGGGCGCTACTGTGGCTACCGGAAGGCGGTGAACTGCTGACCGAAAGCTACGTCAACCTGATCCCAACGATGCAGGGCGGTACGCACGTTAACGGTCTGCGTCAGGGCTTGCTGGATGCGATGCGTGAGTTTTGCGAATACCGCAACATTCTGCCGCGCGGCGTGAAACTGTCGGCGGAAGATATCTGGGATCGCTGCGCATATGTGTTGTCAGTAAAAATGCAGGATCCGCAGTTTGCCGGGCAGACCAAAGAGCGTCTCTCTTCGCGTCAATGTGCGGCATTCGTTTCTGGCGTGGTTAAAGATGCCTTCACCCTGTGGCTGAACCAGAACGTCCAGGCGGCGGAACTACTTGCTGAGATGGCGATTTCCAGCGCCCAGCGTCGTATGCGTGCCGCCAAAAAAGTGGTACGTAAAAAGCTGACCAGCGGCCCGGCGCTGCCTGGCAAACTGGCTGACTGCACCGCGCAGGATCTTAACCGTACCGAACTGTTCCTCGTGGAAGGGGACTCTGCAGGCGGATCTGCCAAGCAGGCGCGCGATCGTGAATATCAGGCGATCATGCCGTTGAAAGGTAAGATCCTTAACACCTGGGAAGTCTCTTCCGATGAAGTACTGGCCTCGCAGGAAGTGCACGATATTTCGGTTGCGATCGGTATTGATCCTGACAGCGATGATCTTAGCCAGCTACGTTACGGCAAGATCTGTATCCTCGCGGATGCGGACTCCGATGGCCTGCACATTGCCACGCTGCTCTGCGCGCTGTTTGTAAAACACTTTCGCACGCTAGTGAAACATGGTCACGTTTACGTTGCTCTGCCACCGCTCTACCGTATTGATCTGGGTAAAGAGGTCTATTACGCGCTGACAGAAGAAGAGAAAGAGGGCGTACTTGAGCAATTAAAACGCAAGAAAGGCAAGCCGAACGTCCAGCGTTTTAAAGGTCTCGGGGAAATGAACCCGATGCAATTGCGCGAAACCACGCTTGATCCGAATACTCGCCGTCTGGTGCAGTTGACTATTGATGATGAAGACGATCAGCGTACTGACGCGATGATGGATATGCTGCTGGCGAAGAAACGCTCGGAAGACCGTCGTAACTGGTTGCAAGAGAAAGGCGACATGGCGGAGATTGAGGTCTGATAATCCTCCCGTCAGGAGAATAAAACATAGCCCGGTATACAATCGTATACCGGGCTTTTTTATCAAAACTCCATTTTCACCGTGAATTGCACTTCACGAGGATCGCCAATCTGGTTGCCCAGATTATTTGTGGCGATGGAAGAGGTGTAATACGTTTTATCAAACAGGTTTTTGACGTTTAATTGCAGAGTGACCGGATACTGCAATTTCATTTTGTATGCGGCGAAGGCATCGGCAACGAAATAGCCTGGCAGATAATAGTCAGCCCCATTGGTTGCCGAACGACGGCTTACGCCATGTCCGCCACCGCCAAACGTCAGTGTGTTATTGCCTGGCATGTTGTGAATGTCATAGGTCAGGAATAGCGAACCGGTATGACGAGGAACATTCGGCAATGGTTTTCCTGCATAATCAGGATCATCCAGAACCTTAGCATCGGTATAGCCGTAGCTGGCAATTATATTAATATTTTCAGTTAATGCTCCCGCAAGGTCGACCTCTACCCCTCTTGAACGAACGCGGCCTGCCGTTTTGGCGATGGTTTCGTCACCAATACTTTCGGTATACAAGACGTTACGTTTATGGATATCAAACAGCGCAATATCTGCGGTTATACCATCGAACAGCTCGAATTTTGCCCCGACTTCGTAAGCATTAGATGATTCCGGTGGAAGATCGCCAATGTAGCTGGCAATTGACGATTGCGGCATAAATGTTTGCGAATAATTAGCAAATAAGGATACCGATGGCGTCAGTTTGTAGACCAACCCCAGTTTGGGAGTCCATTGTTCATCGCGACTGTCAGTATTGACATTAAAAGGGCGGCCTTTACCCGCATACTGTGTGTAATACTGATAGCGGATCCCGGCGACGGCAATCCAGTTATCGGTCAGATAGAGTGCGTCCTGTGCGTACGCTGAGTAGCTCTCCTGTTTGATCGTCTGATCGCTGTCCGACGCCGAGACCGTTGTGCATTTGCTGGTATTGCCATAAACAGGATTATAAATATTGAAATCTTTAGCGTTTTTACAGCGAATCATATCTGTGCGCAGAAGATCATAATATTCATATGACACCCCACTCAAAATTTCATTATAGAATCCAGCAATATCAACATTCCCTTGCAGATCCGCACGAGTAGAATGCATACGCTGGGTAGATCCCTGAGTTGCATCAACACGCCGTGTCAGTGTTCCTGTCGTTGCATCATACGCGGTAACGCGAGCTTGATTATCGCTGTATTTATCCTGGCTGTAGCTGTAATCAAAGCGCGCTGTCCACTGGCTATTGAGATGATATTCTGCGTTGAGTTGCGCCAGATCGGACTGACCATCTGTAATATTAAACGGTTCGTCGAAACGTATTTTTCGATCAACGTTTACGGGCTGTTTCGTCGTAAGGTCGAAAATCGTTCCACGATCGAACGGCGTTTTATAATCCCGATGGGAATAGAGCATGGTTACTGTTGCATTATCACCAAACCAGGTGAGTGATGGGGCAATAAATGTACTGCGCTCTTTACCGAAATTCCGCCAGTAATCTTCATCCTGCACTTCCCCCGTCAGGCGGTATGCCAGCTGAGTGCCTTCAATGGGGCCTGTGATATCAAGTTGCCCGGTGCCACCACCGAAACTGGAGGACGTGGCTGAGACAGAACCATGGAATGTTTTTTCCGGGCGCTTTGTCACGACGTTAATCAGTCCGCCAGGATCGAGAATGCCATACAGCGTGGAGGCCGGGCCTTTTAGCACTTCCACACGTTCTGTTGCGGCGTTGAAGCTGCGAGGAAGTACGGTTCGCAGACCGTTGGTCATGATCGAGCCATCCCGGTTTGCGCCAAACCCACGGCGTACAAAAGCATCCTGAGTCCCGCCTAATGTATTGGTCTGTACCACGTTACTGACGTTATAAAGCGCCTCATCCAGCGTCGTCGCATTCTGATTTTCCAGTACTTGATCGCTAACCGTATTGACCACCTGCGGAATATCCAGCATTGGCATATCGGTTAATGTCGCCGTGGAGGTGCTCAGAGGTTGATAACCATCGGTAGCCTCAGTTGCGGTATTTGCATCCGCTGTAACAGTGATTGTTTCGCCATCTTTGGTCGTTACAGTGTCGGTTGCATGAATCATCGGTGCCGCAAAGAACAGTGAAAAGAGCGCCCGACCTTTGACTCCTGAGAATGAAGGTGTGAACTTAGCCATTTAGTCTGTTATCCCAAAAACTCGCGGATTGTCGCGAGTGAAAATTGTTTCTTGTTGCTCACTAAGCACTATCCGTTTGTTATTTCGCCATCGGATATGTAATTGAGAATCATTCAATCATGTGGTGATGTAGTAGTAAATGATAAATAACAAAAAATTGCCACATGTGTTTTTATGAGAGATTAATGCAATTTAGTTGTGATTAAATTATTAATATATAATGGTTTTATTTTTATCATTAAAAATATTTAACCTGTTATTTACCTTGTTTTTGTGTGGCTTTTAACTTCTTGACTACTACATTTTGTGGCGTCAAACTCTCAAAGGAGAATGAGTTTTATTTTTGTTTGTCTTTGATTAAGTTGGCGTACACGTGGCACATAACGCAAAAGGGCAGGGGCTGATCCTCGACAATGTTTCTGCCGGGTATCACAAGAAAATCATTGTTGATGGTGTTTCTTTCTCCGTTCCCACAGAAAAAATGACCGTTCTGGTTGGGGCAAACGGTTGTGGAAAGTCGACGTTGCTCAGCACCATTGCACGTATCTTGCAACCCATGGGCGGCTCGATATTGCTGGATGGTAAAGCGATTCACGAGCAACCAACGAAAGAGTTATCCCGCAGACTTGGGATCTTGCCGCAGTCGCCATTATTGCCAGAGGGCTTAACCGTTTATGAACTGGTGTCGCGTGGGCGCTTTCCCTGGCAAAATTTCATACGTCAATGGAGCGACGCCGACGAACAGGCGGTAGAAGAGGCACTAAAATTAACCGGTACGCAGGAGTTTGCACATTTACCGGTTGAAAAACTCTCTGGTGGGCAGCGCCAGCGATGCTGGATTGCGATGGTGTTGGCGCAAAAGACGCCTTATATCCTGCTGGATGAACCCACAACCTGGCTTGATTTACGTTATCAGGTTGAAATTCTTGAATTATTACATGATTTGACGCGTCATCACGGGCGTACAGTCGTTGTGGTGTTGCATGATCTGAATTTTGCCGTGAATTATGGTGATACGTTGATATTTTTACGCCAGGGAAAAGTGGTGCGTGTATTGAATGAGGGGGAGCATTGCACGCCTGAGCTGGTAAAAGCTGTCTTTGACGTTGATGTTCACGCATCAATAAATCCTCTGACGGGGAAACCGTTATTCATGCCGTTTCGTGGTGTAGAAAAAGTATGATGCGCGCGGGGCTGGTTACTGTATTTTTCCTCGCCTTACTGCTGGTGGGATGCGTGGTATATCCAGGGATTGGTGCCCGATTTATTGCACCACAAACGGTGTTGCAGGCATTTCTTCATTTTGAACCGCAAAACTTCGATCACAACGTAATTGTAAGACTCCGTTTGCCGCGTTTAGCGGCAGCATTGCTTATCGGTGCTTCTCTTGGCGTTGCTGGTGCTTTATTGCAGGCTGTCATTCGTAACCCATTGGGGGAGCCACATATTTTAGGCTTAAATGCCGGAGCCGCTCTTGCTGTCGTTGCTGCCAGTGCGCTTGGGCTGGCCTTTCCGGTTGGACGCCCACTGCTGGCATCTACGGGCGGCGCGTTATTGTTCCTGTTGATATTGCTGCTTTCCTCCGCAGGGCGTTCAGGGTTAACGCCAATGAAAGTTACTTTATGCGGCGTGGCGCTATCGGCGTTCGTGTCCTCAATAACGGCTGCAATCCTGATTCTTGACGAACAAACACTGCTGGAGATGCGGACATGGCTAGCAGGTGATTTAGCGGGGCAGGATTGGGCGACGCTGGGTACGTCCGCCTGGTTTTCTCTGGGGGGGGTTGTGTTAGCCATTTACCTTGCGCCCTCTCTTAACATGTTGGCACTGGGTGATCGCATGGCGCAGGGGCTGGGCGTCTCGGTACTCCGCACGCGAACATTCACTCTGCTTGCGATCGCGTTACTCTGTGGCGCAGCCGTATCGATTGCTGGCCCCATTGGTTTTGTCGGTCTGCTAGTACCGCAGATTGTCAGGCGTCTGGTATCAGCGGATCTGCGCGTTCTGCTCCCTCTTTCAGCTTGTGTCGGCGCGCTTTTGTTATTACTGGCAGATATTATTGCCCGGACGCTTTTCACGCCCCATGAGTTAGCGACCGGTGTCATGACGGCGTTAGTTGGTGCGCCCGTTTTTGTCATTATGGCGACGAGGATGTTCAAATGAGTCGGATAATGAACGTCGGACTACGCCCACTACGTGTTGGTAAGTTTTCGACACTGGTGCGCCCTAAAAACCTGGTGTTGCTTAGTGGGCTGTCTCTGTTTGCGGTTGGAATACTGATATTCGGTTTGATGCATGGCACTTTCTCCGTCCCGGCATCGGAAGTCGGGCGAGCGTTGTTTGCTCCAGAAAACGTAAGCACAGACGCACGTTATATTGTGCAGGATATCCGCTTGCCAAGAGTCATCATGGCATTGCTATGCGGGGCCATGTTAGGTATGGCAGGAGCCGCAATGCAATCCATTGCGCGTAACGGCCTTGCCGATCCCGGTTTAATCGGCGTTAAAGAAGGATGTAGCGTGGCTGTGCTGTGGCTGATTTTCCAGTTTCCAATGCTGGGAATGTTCTGGCGTCCAGTGGCTGGTCTTGCTGGTGGCTTGTTGGTAGCTTTAATCGTGATTTTTTGCGCGCGCGATATTTCTCGCCCGCGATTTGTTCTGATAGGCATTGGCGTGTCCTGGTTTTTCGCCGCCGGGATCGGTGTATTTATGACCACAGCAGATGTTCGTGATGTACAAACTGCATTGATGTGGTTATCGGGAAGCCTTCATGCAGCCAACTGGATGTTAGTCGGTATTTCAGCCTGTTGGATGGTGCCAGCCGCTCTTTTATTGCTGTTCACCGCCCGGACTGCGGATATCGCTCTGCTTGGTCATCAGATTGCAACCGGGTTAGGTGTGAATAGTTCCCGTCTGGCGTTATTGCGTGTAGCCGCACCAATAATCCTGACAGCTGTCTGCGTTTCATGTGTTGGTAACATCGGTTTTGTCGGATTGATAGCACCGCATATATCACGTTTTATTCTGCGTGGCGGGCAGACGACATTACTGCTGGGGAGCGCAGTATCGGGGGCGTTATTAGTTATCCTGGCGGATAGCATTGGTCGTTTGGCTTTTTTGCCTTTGCAACTGCCAGCCGGAATCATTATTTCACTGATTGGTGGACCATTCTTTTTACTACTGCTCTGGCAACGCAGGAACAGTTTTTAACGGGAGTTATATGCGTTTATTTTTTTCTCTGCTGATACTGTTGTCATTTTTTGCCCGTGCAACAGAACCGGTTCAGGTCTTTACTGATGATTTAGGGCGCAAAGTCACTGTTCCTGCACATCCAAAGAGAATTGTCTCTTTACACGACCTTGATATCACTATTCCTCTGATTGAGCTCGGTGTACCTCCTGTCGCCAGCCACGGGCGAACACGGCCTGATGGTAGCCATTTCATTCGATCAGGCGCGTTACTGACAGGCGTCGACTTCGATAATTCATCGATAGCCTTTATTGGAACTGCTGATATTGATATTGAAGCGATTGTGGCGGCAAAGCCTGATCTGATCATCACAGAACCGACCCGTAATACGCCCATTGAACAACTGGAAAAAATTGCGCCCACGGTGAGCATTGATCATCTCAAGGGGGGCGCGCCAGAAATCTACCGCAAGCTGGCAGAACTTACAGGAACGCAGGCGCGGCTGGCGATACTTGAACGCCGCTATCAGGCACAAATCAATGCGCTGAAGGCGACGCTGGACAGCCAAAAAATAACGGTATCGGTGATTCAGGCAAATCAGGGAAAAATTAATGTGATGCATAGCTATCATTCGCTGGGGCGTGTATTACGCGATGCTGGTTTTCGCTTTCCGCCGCTGATTGAGAGCATTCCTGAAGGTGGGCGAATGGATGTGAGCGCGGAGCGTTTGCCTGAACTGGATGCCGATTTTGTTTTTGCAACCTGGCGTGGTGACACCGGTGGTAAACCTCAGGATGAGCTGGCAGCAATGGAAAAAGTCATGCCGGGATGGTGTCAATTTCTGACGGCCTGTCGTTCCGGGCGCTATGTGCTGATTTCTCGTGAAGAGGCGATTTCTAACTCCTTTGCATCTCTGGGGCTGATAGCCGCGCAGATACAATCACAAATTGCAGGGCGACCTCTACCGGAGGCCAAATGATTCAGAAAGACAAAACACGAGTTGATATTTTTGGTGAGCGTTTTCGTACTCGCGCGAGTCAGTTAACGCCTGGGTTAAGAGCCGTCGCCAGCTACATTAATGAACATCGTGAAGTGGTACTCGAGCAAACGGCGATGGAAATTGCGACCACATTGAACACTTCTGATGCCACAGTGATTCGGGCTATACAGGCCCTGGGGTTTGCGGGGCTACGAGATCTGAAACGCACTCTGGAACAGTGGCTTGGTCCTGCTCTTAGTTCCAGCGAAAAGATGTCTACGACGGTGAGTAACTTGACGAGTGATGTTAACACCGCAATCGATTTTGTTCTTGAAGGGCATTTGTATACCTGTAATGTCCTGTCAGAGCCTGAAAACCGCCATGCGCTTGCACAAGCGGTAGCCATGCTGGTGCAGGCGCGGCAAGTTGTTATTTTTGGCATTGGCGCTTCGGGTATTCTGGCGGACTATACTGCACGGTTATTCAATCGCATTGGCTTACCCGCCACGGCGCTAAACCGTACTGGTATTGGCCTTGCCGAGCAACTGATCGCGCTTCAGCGTGGTGATGTATTGATCATGATGGCGCAAAAATCCGCACACCGGGAAGGACTGACAACGCTGCGTGAAGCAAGACGGCTGGGGATCCCTGTTATTTTGCTGACAAACGCTCTGGATTCGCGTTTTAGCAAAGACGCCAGTATCGTGATTCATGTTCCGCGCGGCGATGAAAAGGGGAAAACGCCGCTACATGGTACGGTATTGTTGTGCCTGGAAATGATTGTCTGGTCGGTGGCTTCCGCAGTGCCGCAGCGTGCGGTTAAAACCATTAAGCGAATTAACGATTTCCATCGGGGTTTGAAAACGGGAAGAAAGAATGGCTGACCGGGTGCAGCCATTTCAGATGCCTGATGATAATTATCCCGGTAAGACTGACATTTTGTCAGGGGGGGCTAGTTGATCGGACACAATTTATGTCGATCAGGAAATATACTGGCCAGTGAACCAGAGAGCATCTTCCAGTCGGTACTCATTATATCTGTTTGTGCGAGTGTAATGACTGCCCCTTGTTGCTTAATTAAATCGCTTTCTATTTTTGTATAATGAATAACGGTAAAATCCGTGGAGAACCATTTTTCCGTAGAAAACATTTTCGTCATCGCATTAATGTTTGCTTGTCCGTCATCGACAAACACAATCGCGTCATATTTGTTCTCCATTTTATCCAGCATAAAGTCGAGAATTACGCCTTTATCTTGTCCGGAAGAAAAAAATATCCCCTGGCTGTACAACCATGAGCGTTTAAGTTTTCCTTTTTCAAAGGGTGGCAAAGCATCCTCTTTTTTCCTGAGTGCGGAAGAAGAAAAATCAATGCCGTTTCGCTTTAGTTCACGTAATGTTGGAAAGAGTGTATCTGGCGCCCTGGATGTCAGAGCAAAGGCGGTATGTTTCTGTTGCCATTGTTTTAACATCGCCGGTAACTGTGACTCGGTAAGCTGCATAGGGCTAAGTTCATAAAGCATACTGATTGCATTTTCATACAGGCAAGGAACTTTTTGTGAGCTATCTGGTTTTAACGGTAGTTTGCCGGTTTGCCATTGATACCAGATATCACCGCCAATACGTGTGCCACTCGTTAATAACGTATTATCAATATCAAAAACTAATAATATCTTATTGGGAGGATAGAGAGTTTCCTTTTCTGTTATGATTTTATTGACTGTACTATATTCGCTAGTGACTATATTTTTTACCTGTGCACAAGATAAAGCAGGTAGGGCAGAGAGCATCATCCAGAGGGTGATTTTAAATTTATTATTCATTTTTTTATTCCAGATTAGAAAGTATAGGTCAGACCCCAGCGCCAACGGATTTGGCGATTGCTTGATGTTTTATCCACACCTTTATAATCCGCAACACTCATATAAGGTATCCATGATCCCATTTTATACCCCACTTTAAATGATGCAGTGTAGTTTGTATGACCATCATTCCAGGTTAAATAACCATTATTGTAATAGACCAGGTTTAACTGATATTGGAAGTTGGTGTTTTGTGGTCGATAATCGATCCACACATCGTAACGGCGGTTATTACGATCATCATTGCCATAACCTTTAGATTTATCGGTGGCTTTATCCATGTCATAACGAAAACGACCCGAAACCTTCCACTCTTTGCTGAAATCATAACCAGCAGAAAGACCATATTCGTAAGTTGACCAATATTGTGTGGTATCAAGCCAGAACATGGGTTCTAACCAGAACTTTTTGTCATCCAGCGGCTTAAAGCGGTAAACGACAGATAATCCTGTTCCGTTATTGCCAAATTGTGAGGGGTCCCACTTATCTTTATCACCTTCATCGGTGTTATAGCGTAATTCCCCCATCAGGCCGATACCGTTGCTAAAAAACGTACCAAATTCGACACGGTCCGCGTGAGTGCGAGTATCATCGAGATACTCATGGCGATAATCAATAAATCCATGCGGTTGTTCTGCATAGGTGAGCGTAGGCGAAAAGCCAGATAACGTTATTATTCCTACGAGTGATAATTTAAGATAAGAGTTCATAATATTCCCTTTCAGAATAAAATATATTTTTGGTGGCTGAATACACCATCTGATAATTCCAGGTGTCAGAATTTTTATATCTGTGGTTTGATTCTAAATTTTAAGTTTGTTTTCCTTATCGATGAATAAATAGAATTTTGTCTGTTGATGAGGCTGGAAATTGTTATCTGATACAAATATTAATGATGTATGCCCATCAATTTCAGGACCGAATGTTACCCCTTCAATACAATCCGCTGATGAAGTGTAATCGGCAAAATCGATCAACAATTTTTTACTGACGGGTTGTAACGTGGATTTATTGGGCCAGTCTTGTAGACTGTCAATATTCTTGATATCGCTCGCGGTATTTAAATCCACCATATAAACTCTGACGGAGTAATCCCAGTCATTGAACCCAGCACTGACGTTCCTGCCGGAACGTTCGATGACCAATAATTGGTGATCATTCAACGCCAGGATCTCGGATACGCCATTATCATTAATACCGAATTCACTCACTTGCGGAACAGGATCAGTAATATAGAGATATTCATGCAATTGCGTTGAAGGTTGACCGTCTGCATCCATAGAAAATTGCAGTAAGCGTGATGTGCCTGAATTTATTGGGCTTGCAATAGGTCCATCCTGCTTAAGACTACTTTCAACGGCGATAAAAAGTGATTTACCATCAGGTGTAAGCGTCAGGCCCTCCCAGGCATTGCCGCTGCGGATACCACTGGTACTCTCTTTGCCAGAGCTAATATTAAAGCGAGCAGGAAATAAAGACGTAAACTCCTTCTCCATTACGCCATCAAGAGTGCTCAGACGCAGTGGTGCACCTAATTCCGAACTCCAGATTAACGATTCACCATTGTGTGTCAGTGCCAGACCTTCGGCATCCACCATATTGATCATGAAAGGCTGCTGCTTTGCGTCAAGCAGTGGACGTTGGTTGAGAAAATTTACTTGCTCAATGCCCCTGGATGACACCTGCATTTTTAGCGTATAAAGGCTGGCATCTCCCTCCTTATTATTGTTTCTGCTATCGTTAATAGCGTAGAAAATATTCTTTTGGGGATCAAATGTAATGGCAGAAATCCCCGCAATGGTGACATTGTTCTGTTTTTCTCCCGTAGGGAAGTTAAACTCGCCGGCATAATGAAGAAAACTGTTTGCCTGCGCTGTTGCGCATAACAGCGGTAATGCCAGAAAAATAGCGGCATGTTTTATTTTCATGATGTTTACCTGTGTGTGTATATCTATTTTTAGTCGTGTTGTAAAAGAAAAAGATTAACCTCCGATGGCGTCGCCAGATGGCCTCTGGCACCTAACGCGGTAATATTTATTGCGGCTGTAGCAGAGGCAAATTTCAGAGCTTCAATTAAAGACATGTTTTTTATTAAGCTATAAATAAAGGCACCATTAAAAGTATCTCCAGCGCCTGTGGTATCAAGAACGGGGATTGTATAACTACCGATTTGCACTTGCTCATTGCCTTTGACCGCAATCACTCCCCGAGCATCCAGCGTTACCACGATAGCATCAAGTTGATAATCTTCTTGTATATCATGCAGAAGAGTGCAATCTGGCTCTGCTGCATATCCACGAATAAAGCCGTCATAATTAAAAATCGCAATATCTGCAAGCTGTAAAATACTGGCAAGGCGCTCAGGTGTTGCAACGATATGGGGTTCAATATCAACGACGACTTTTGTCGTCTGGCTATGGGCATATTGGGCCAGCATACGAAATTTCTCTATATTGGCTGGCATCGAATAAAAATAATGACTTTGAGCAATAGCCTGTAGGGCTTTTTCTTCATCCCATTCATGATCGCTGCCAGGTGAGTAAACCAACGTTTTTTCACCTGATTCGTCAATAAAAATAATCGCGGTATTGGCAATTAAATCCGGGATTACCTGAATGAAATCACAATTCACATGATGTTTTTTAAATCCGTCAAGAATGATCGAGGCCGAATGATCATTGCCTATACATGAGACCGAAACAACATCGAGACCCAATTGTCCCATCGCACAGGCACTGTTGGCGACGGTGCCGCCAGCTTGTTCGCCCAGGCGTGCCCCGATCACTTTACCGCCACGTGTGGGGAGTGACGGGATAGATAAAAACATATCTATATTTCCACTACCTAAAGCGGCGACATCAAATTTCTTCATAGCCTTATTTCTCCATATGGCTAACGCGTTTTCCGCCTGCGTTGACATAATCAGAACTTAAATGCCAACACATTTCATATAACCACTGCATGACCAGAAATAAATTGGTGGACTCACTGGCGTCAGGTATAAAACTGATTAATTCTGCTGTTGCTCCCTGTTCAATGATTGCTTTTTGGGTTGCAAGGTAAAATGGGTACTCGCAGGATGTGGCTGGTATTAAAAAATAATGCTGACTGGCATCAACTTGATATAAGCGTAATGAATGATAGAATTCTTCCACAGGAAGGGCTGTCGCACGAATCTGTGGGCCACAGGAAAGTAAATTACTGCCCGATAATGCCAGTCCCCAACTTAAGCCGCTACCCAGAAACGTCATCTCTTTTTGCTGATAAAGACGGCGCTTCTTTTGCTGCCAGTGCCGATTAATCTGTCTAAATTTCCCTTCCAAATCTTCTTCAATTTGCAGTGGTGTTATGTCTGGACATAATTTTTGCACTAAGCGCAGGAGGGCATAAAGTGTGACACTACTACTTTGTGTTGGAATACCCTGCTTATTCGCCCATGTGTAGAGCACATTTTCTGTTATTGCGCAAAATGGCGTTCCTGGGCAATTCGTCACACCCAGTACTTGCGCGTTTGAGTATACAGCGTGGTGGAAGGCGTCAACGGCCAATGAGGGTCTGCCACTCGCGCTGAGAATAATGATCAGCGTTTCTTCCTGATAACGGGTTAAATCAGTCTGAAGAAAATCCCACGTTTGCAATGCGGAACAAGACAGATGTGTATATTTTCCCAGCCATGCGGCGACACACAGTGCTACCGTCCAGGAGTCGCCCGATCCCACTATATAGACGCGTTTGACAGCATACTCATCGAGCTGAATAGTAGAAAAACATTCACCCCAGATAATTGCCAAATGACGTAACGCTGCCGCCGTTGTGTCTATTTCCTCACGAGTTTTCGCTAATGGCATAATAGGAGTACGGGCTGACATGTTCATTATTTCTCCTGTGCCTGTAATGCAAGCAATGTCAGGCCAGACGCGGTCGCTTCAAGGTCGAAATCTTTATTATTTACGGCACGGAAAAAGGCATATTTGTCTTTAGGGAGAGCATCAAAACCGCGCCATGCTCCTGCAATTGCGCCTGCCATCGTGGCGATGCTATCGGTGTCGTTGCCGATATTGGCGCAAGCATAAATGGTTTCCCAGGGTTCTCCTTTGCAATACAGCAGAAGGCCGATTGCCGCAGGAATTGACTCGTGAGCTGCGACAGAGTTACCTACCAGACCTTCCATTTCTCGCAGGCAAGACTCCAGATCATTAGCACGTCTGGCGATGTCCGCTGCAAGCTGGATTCGCATGGCAATAGACGGTCCTGCCACACACCGAGCATGTTGTTTTGCCAGATGTTCGCCGTAATTAGCTCCCCAGATTGCGGCGTCCAGTAATGATGTAAGAGAGGCTTGCGGCAACATGGCTTGGGAGGCTGCCGCTGCGATAGCGCATGCGCTGGCAATCGCAATATTAGTGTCATGCGAAGGTAGACAGGTTAATAATGCCAGATTGCATGCTTTTTCTTTATTGCCTGGCCAGATTAATCCTGCTGGGGCGACACGCATCCCGGCACCATTCGTTGTACCGATATTGGGAGCCTGGCGAGAAGATGTTCCAATGCGCCCAATGGTGTTTGTTGGCCTACCTTCTTTGAGTGCTTTGACGATTTGTTCTGTCGTGGGGCCTTTGTAATTTGCGTAGGGCTGCATATCAGCCCAACGCAGGAGGCAAGCCAACCAATCCTTATTGGTGAAGTTATCAAAACCAGCCTGGATTAATCCCTCTGAAAATACATACATTTGACTGGAATCATCGGTAATCAGTCCAGCAACACCTTTCAATGAGCCAGCGAAAGTATCGGCGGGAGGAGATACAAAATCGTTTAAAAAACCACCCCATTGCTCTTTTATCTCATCAATGCTGTAGAGTTCAGTCGCCGCGCCTAAAGCATCGCCCATTCCTGCGCAGGCTAACGAACCTAAAATTTTGTTATAAATAACGTTTTTTTCAATTTTGTTCACAATATTCTCTCTATTACACACTAAAACTATCTTTTGTAATTCGTGCCTTGTAGGAGTAGCGGCTTGCGGGATAAACCATCTCAACGTACTCCATCGGTTTGCGTTCTACGGATAGCGTGACGCGGGTACAACTCAATACGACATCTTCGGCCGTCAGCTCCAGCAATGTCCGTTCCAGGGGGGAAGGAAGCCGGGCGGAGATAATTTCAGTTGCCTCTAAAGGTTTAATGGCGAGTTTTTCTTCCAGTAAAATATAGAGCGAACCTGTCGCCAGCAGCTCATCCTGGGTTATTTCTTGTCCGTCATTTAATGCAAGCCATGATGTTTGAATACCCAGTGGTGTACTTCCCATATAACGAATGCGTTTAATGTAAAATACGGTATGAACATGAATATCCAGTTCGAGATTTTTTCTGATGACATCACTGACGGGAATCAACCCCATCTCAAGAATATTCTGTGCAGGTATACCGCCACGAGCTTTAATATCATCAGTAAAGCTGTGTAATAAATGATTTTCCCTACTGCGAGCAGGTAATACAAATGTCCCTTGCCCGTGGACACTATGCAGATAGCCGCGTTGTTTCAGGCTTTCTATTGCCTTGCGAATCGTTGTTCTGCTGCTTAAATAATATTCTGAAAGTTCTCTTTCTGTTGGTATAGCTTTGCCTTCTTTCCATTCACCGTTATCAATCTTTTTCTTTATTTCATCAAAGATTTCACGATGTTTTAACTGACCTTTACTGGCTTTATAAATTCTTATCATGACAAAGCCTCATTTCATGTGGTTGATACCAACTCTACATTCTTTAGCTTTTATTACGCATGATGCTTGTTCACTATCTGTGACATAAAACAGAAAAAACCACATTTATAATTAAAAATCATGATGTTAAATGAGATTGGTTTTTGTGTGATGTTGTTCAATAATGATTTAATGGTTTGTTGTGGTATCTACCAATGCATTTATCCTCACTCACAGAAATCATGTGCTGAAATTTTTAACACATTTGTTTTTAATATGAATTTAAATAATTAATGAGTACTGTGTATGAAACTTACGATAAATGAAAAGATAGGTTTTGGCGCGGGTGATATGGCTATCGCAATAGTAATGATGTCTTTGGCTATGATCATTACTTATTTTTACACGGATATATTTGGTCTGAAACCGGTAGATTTAGGTATTCTGTTATTTTCTGTGCGTATTCTTGATGCGGTTATCGATCCTGTTGTAGGGACGCTGACAGACAGAACAATAACGCGTTGGGGAAAATATCGGCCATGGTTGCTTTTTATGTCGATACCCTTTGGAATCAGCATTTGGTTGATGTTCATTACGCCTGATGTTGGTTATTCGATGAAACTTTTGTGGGCCTGGGCGACCTATATTTTACTCACCTTGACATATACATTCATCGCAATTCCTTATGTTTCGTTAATTAGCGTGATCACGGATGATCCACAAGAGCGATTGAGTGCCAACGGTTTTCGTTTTGTCATGACAAAAATCGCGATGTTTGCAGTAACTATTATTGTTCCTTTATCTGCAATGTATCTTGGTAAGAATAATGTACAACTGGGTTATCAAATTGCAATGGGAGCAATGGGAATTCTGGCAACGTGTTTATGTCTTTATTGTTTTTTTAGTGTAAAAGAACGTATCCACCATCCAAGACCTGCTCTTGGGATGAGCGCGCAGTTTCGGTTATTAGTCAAAAATGATCAGTGGCTAATTCTTGGTGTTGCCATCGCGGTCATTATGTTCGGTGGGATTATTCGTAACTCTGTAGCTGCATATTATGCAAAATATTATCTGAATGGTGGGGATGCTTTAATTTCACCCTTTTTAACCTCAGGCGTGATTGCTTCTGTTATGGCGATGGTAACTTGCACGTGGCTTACTCGTTTCTATGACAAAATAAAAATGTTTCGTTATACCCAATTACTGGCGTTCGTGGTGGGTGGCGCGATGTATTTTGTGCAACCAGATTCTATAGTGTTAGCCTTTACATTTTATATTGTGGTGACCTTCCTGACGGATATCCAGCTTCCCGTCTATTGGGCATCTATTGCTGAATCGGTGGATTACGGCGAAATGAAAACGGGGCAACGTGTTTCCGGGCTGGCATTTGGCGGGATTCTCTTTTTTCAAAAATTCGGTATGGGGTTGGCGGGAGGCTTTATAGGTATTGCTTTATCCTGTATGGGCTACCAACCAGGCATTGAGCAAACACCGAAGGCGCTGTGGGGGATCTGCTTATTAATGACGATAGTTCCAGCGGTGCTCAACCTGATAACTGGACTTATCATGCGCTTTTATCTGATTAATAATGAATATTACGAACAGATTAAAGCGCGTTTAGAGACGGCGGAAGTATGAAACTAAAAGTCGGTAGCAATACTGACCTTAACTTGTTGACAAAGCGCGCGTTGTTCATGCCGGATGCGGCGTGAACACCTTATCCGGCCTGCAGAATCGTGCAAATTCAATATATTGCAATCCTCTGCCAGGCCCGATAAGCGTAGTGCATCAGGCAATCTTACGTTTGCCATCAGTCTCAGGCCGATAAAAATTACCAGCCTCTTTTCAGGAACATCAAAGCCCCGGCTGCAGAATACGAATATTCATCTCCAGCACGTCGCCTTTTACGGCTTCACTATATGCTTTCATGTGCGGGGTTTGCAGATGCGCTTCAAGATGGGCAATGCTTTCCCACTGCTCAATCATCACGATAGAGTCCGGCGCCATAGACTGGAAACTCACGCCAGCAGCGCAATCCACCATCGGCGCATAGCCGTGGCAACCTTCTTCCTTCAGTACGATTGGAACGATTTTAGCAAACTGATCCAATACTGCCTGACGGTGATGTTGGCCAGGACGAGTACGGATTTCAGCGATTACTGTAAGCATGGTTAACTCCTTCTAAAGCCAGAGCTCTAGTTAACCAAAAATTTCCACAAGATGCTTGCGATATTCTTCAGTATAGCGGGGAACATCAGGCATTTTTATCACGTCATTAGCGATAAATGTCGGCAGCGGTTCCATACCGAGGAATTGGTTTGCTTTATGGAACGGCAGATACACGCCGTCAACGCCGACGCCGTGGAAGAACTGATCTTTTTCGGTGAAGGCTTCCATTGGTGCGTTCCAGGTCAGAGAGAGCATATATTTTTTGCCCTGTACCAGGCCGCCAGAGCCGTATTTTTTCGACGGATCTTTGCGGGTACGACCATCGCTGGCATACAGCGTACCGTGACCTTCGGTGAACACATCATCAATGTATTTTTTCACCGTCCACGGCGCGCCCATCCACCAGCCAGGCATCTGCCAGATAACCACATCAGCCCAGAGAAAGTTTTGTACTTCGGCTTTGACATCGTAGTCGCTGTCGGCGCGAACGATACGGACATCATGCCCGAGGTCGCGGAGCGTGCCATCCGCGACTTCGGTCAGGGTGTCGTTCAGTTGACCATTGGAGTGGGCGAATTTCTTCGCGCCGTTGATAATCAGGATATTGCTCATTTTTTATCCTCAAGGTGAGAAGTTTGTCGACTATAGTACGTCACAGAGCGGTACGGTGAAATTAGCAAAATGTGCAAAGTCTTTTGCGAATTTTGCAACAATATCACCACTACCAGCTCACCTTCGCCTCAAATCCACCTTGTTCCGCATTCCCAAACACAACATTCATGCCATGCAATTTGGCGATCCGCTGGACAATCGACAGCCCAAGCCCACTGCCGGTGGCGGTTTGTCCTGGTGGGCGATAGAAACGTTCGCCAATTCGCGCCAGTGCCTCTGGCGTTACACCGGGACCGTTATCCCTTACGATGAAATTATCGGCATTCAGCGTGACGTCCACCACGCTGCCCTGTGGACTGTAGCGCACGGCGTTATCCAGCAGATTTCGTACCAGCAAACTTAGCAATAGCGGTTGTCCGGTGCGTTTGATGCCCTGTGTATTGAGCGTCAGCCGCAAGTCAATTTTCGCCTGTTGCGCCGTGTGGTAAATATCCATTACCGACGATTGCAGGAGATCTTCAAGTGGGATCTCCGCGACGTCCTGAAGGTTATCCAGCGAGTCGAGCCGCGATAGTGTGAGCAGTTGATCAACAAGGCGGGTGGCGCGATCGATCCCGGAATGTAACTGTATCAGTGCTTTTTTCCGTGCCTGCGGATCGTCGTCGGAAAGCTGTGCGACTTCGGTTTGTACTTTCAGCGCCGTTAACGGGCTACGCAGTTCGTGAGCGGCATCGGAGGTAAAGCGTCGTTCACGAACCATCATCGCATGTGTACGGTCGAAAAGTTGATTCAGAGACTCAACCAGCGGACGCACTTCGTTGGGTACACCGTCAGCGTTGAGCGGTTTTTCCGAGTCAGGATCGCGCATACGTAGCGCCAGCGCCAGTTTGTTTAGTGGCGAGAGTTCACGGCCCAGTAGTACCATCATGATGATCAACATGATAGGCAGCGCGATAAGCCAGGGAATGAGCTGTCCAGTGACAATCGCCAGTGCCATGTCTTCACGGTATTCCCACTCCTGGCCAACAACGATGCGATATTTACCATCATGTGACGTCATCCAGACAAAACGCCAGGGATCGTCTTCACCTACCAGTTGCCCATTAGCAAAACCTTCCCGTTGATAGCTGTAGGGAATATCTTCTCCATTATCGCCATCGTTAAGAACCATGTTGCCGTCGTGAGTAAAGACTGCAAAGGTCAGCGCATCATCATCTACGTGACCGTGTTTTAATTTATTCGGTGTTTGCGCCATACGATCTGCCGCATTGATTTCGTTAAGATCGAGCGTACTTAACCGTTTGGCAAACAGCATCAACTGGGTATCGAATAACTCATCGACATTATCCATTGTTTGTTTCCAGGCGACAAAGCTGGAGACAAGCCAGGTCACCGAGGCCAGAATCAAAAAGATCAGCGTCAGTCTGACTCGCAGACTAAGGCGTTGGGTAAATTTCATTTCTCACCTAATGTGTAGCCAATACCGTGAACGGTGCGAATAAAGTCGCTGCTGAGCTTACGTCGCAGATGATGCACATGCACTTCGATGGCATTGCTGGTGACCTCTTCGTCCCAGGTGTACAGTTTTTCTTCAATCAATTTGCGCGGCAGTACCCGACCAGCGTTACGCATCAGTAATTCCAGCAGGGCAAATTCTTTTGGCTTCAGCGTTAAGGGTTCGCCAGCCTGAGTGGCAATACGTTTGCCGGGGTCGAGCATTACGTTACCGTGATGTAACTCATTGCTGGCTTGCCCGTTGCTTCGACGCATCAGTGCTTCCAGCCTGGCAGCGACTTCTATTAAGGCAAAAGGTTTACACAGATAATCGTCGGCGCCCAGACGCAAACCTTCTACGCGTTCCGCCAGGGCGTCGCGCGCGGTCAGGATCAGTACCGGTTCACGCTGACCTTTATCCCGCCATTCGCGCAAAATATCGCGACCATCCATTCCTGGTAAGGTTAGATCAAGGATTACTGCGTCATAAGGTGCGCTATAAAGCGCCTCTTTTCCCTGACGACCTTCCGTAAACCAGTCAACACTAAAGCCCATCTTACTAAGACCTGTTTTGATGCCGTCGCCAATCAGCATGTCATCTTCTATCAGTAAAATTCGCATCTTTTCATCCCTGCGATAGCTGTATTCGTTGCCAGTAAACCGTGTTGTAACGTGCTCTGTACAGTACTAAATTTTCTTTTTTTTTCTTAAGAAGTTGTTAAGGAGTATCTTGTTTAATGCTCGAAAACAGACATTAAAGGGAGTAACAAACATGAAAAAATTAGCAGCAGTAATTGCAGTAATGGCTCTGTGTAGCGCACCAGTTATGGCAGCAGAGCAGGGTGGTTTTTCTGGCCCATCGGCAACACAAAGTCAGACCGGAGGATTCCAGGGGCCGAACGGCAGTGTAACTAACGTAGAAAACGCAAAATCCCTGCGTGATGATACCTGGGTAACCCTGCGCGGCAATATCGTTGAACGCATCTCTGACGATCTCTACGTGTTCAAAGATGCCAGCGGTACTATCAATGTCGATATCGACCACAAACGCTGGAACGGTGTGACGGTGACTCCGAAAGATACGGTTGAGATTCAGGGGGAGGTTGATAAAGACTGGAACTCTGTTGAGATCGACGTTAAACAGATTCGTAAAGTGAATCCGTAATTGTTACCGCTCCCGGGACGCGTTCCCGGGAATAATTTCGCAGGGAGGCAAAATGACAAACCTGACACTGGACGTGAACATCATCAATTTCCCTTCAACCCGCGTGGCTTTGTTGCCGCATCGCTGTAGCCCTGAGTTGCTCAACTATAGCGTGGCGAAATTTATCATGTGGCGCAAAGAGACGGGGCTTTCTCCTGTTAACCAAAGCCAGACATTTGGCGTCGCCTGGGATGATCCTACAAGCACCGCGCCGGAAGCGTTTCGCTTTGATATCTGCGGCAGCGTTAGCGAAGCGATTCCGGAGAATCGTTATGGCGTGAGTAATAGTGAGCTTGGTGGAGGACGTTATGCCGTGGCTCGTCACGTTGGCGAACTGGACGATATTTCGCGCACGGTATGGGGCATCATTCGTCAGTGGCTGCCTGAAAGCGGCGAGAAAATACGTAAAGCGCCGATACTGTTTCACTACACTAATCTGGCTGAAGGGATGTCAGAGCAGCGGCTGGAAACGGATGTCTATGTGCCGTTGGCGTGATGGGGGAATCTTTACCGGAGTGTGAGCCAAATCACTCGCGATAAGTTTGAGCTAACAATGTCACAGGCGTATTGTTGTCGGGCTTATAATTTCTTCGGTAAGGAATACCATGTATACGCGAAATTTATTATGGCTGGTCAGCCTGGTAAGTGCGGCTCCTCTCTATGCTGCTGACATTCCCGCCAACACACCGCTCGCCCCACAGCAAGTCTTTCGTTACAACAATCATAGCGACCCCGGTACGCTCGACCCGCAAAAGGTTGAGGAGAATACTGCTGCGCAGATTGTGCTGGATCTGTTTGAAGGTCTGGTATGGATAGACAGTGAAGGCAAAGTGCAACCCGCTCAGGCCGAATCATGGGAGGTGGCAGATAGCGGCAAACGCTATGTTTTCCATTTACGTCACGGCTTACAGTGGTCTGATGGTCAGCCCTTAACGGCACAGGATTTTGTCCTCGGCTGGCAGCGCGCGGTTGACCCCAAAACGGCAAGCCCTTTTGCCGGCTATCTGGCGCAGGCGCATATTAAAAATGCAGCGGCTATTGTGACAGGCAAAGCGGATGTTGCATCGCTGGGTGTGAAGGCTACCGATGACCGCACTCTTGAAGTCACGCTTGAGCAGCCCGTTCCCTGGTTCACGACCATGCTCGCCTGGCCGACGTTGTTTCCGGTTCCGCATCATGTGATTGCGAAGTATGGCGATAGCTGGAGTAAGCCAGAACATATGGTTTACAACGGTGCTTTTGTGCTTGATAAATGGGTAGTTAACGAAAAGATTACAGCCCGAAAAAATCCGGAATACCGCGATGCCGAGCATACTGTCTTACAGCAGGTTGAGTATCTGGCGCTGGATAATTCGGTCACCGGTTATAACCGCTATCGCGCGGGAGAGGTTGATCTCACCTGGGTTCCGGCGCAGCAAATTCCTGTAATCGAAAAATCACTGCCTGGCGAGCTGCGGATAATCCCTCGCCTGAACAGCGAATATTACAACTTCAACACCCGGAAACCGCCGTTTGATGATGTCCGTGTGCGGCGGGCATTGTATCTTACGGTTGACAGGCCGCTAATCGCGCAAAAGATACTTGGGCTACGAACGCCAGCAACAACATTGACGCCGACAGAGGTAGAAGGGTTTCGTGCGCCAACGTTTGAGGAACTGCAAAAGCCAATGGGTGAGCGCGTTGCGATGGCAAAAGCCTTGCTGAAACAGGCGGGATACGACGCCTCTCATCCGCTACGCTTTGAACTGTTCTACAACAAGTACGATCTGCATGAAAAAACGGCGATAGCCTTGTCTTCCGAATGGAAAAAATGGCTTGGCGCACAGGTGACGCTGCGCACGATGGAGTGGAAAACGTATCTCGATGCCCGGCGTAGTGGTGATTTCATGTTGTCGCGGCAGTCGTGGGATGCGACGTATAACGATGCTTCCAGCTTCCTGAACACGCTCAAAAGCGATAGTGAAGAAAATGTCGGTCACTGGAAAAATGCAAAGTATGACGCGTTACTAAACCAGGCCGCTCAGACCACTGACGCGACAAAGCGTAATGCGCTGTATCAGCAGGCAGAAGAGATCATCAACCAGCAGGCACCGCTCATCCCCATCTACTATCAACCGCTAATCAAACTGCTTAAACCCTACGTTGGCGGTTTCCCGCTGCATAATCCCCAGGATTATGTCTACAGCAAAGAGTTGTATATCAAGGCACATTGATGCCTTTATCGCCGTCGGAGCACGTCCGGCGGCACTATTCACACTGATCTCCTGTGACTCGACGCGACAGATAATGTAGTATCTCCGGCAATATTGCCCCTTTGAAGGCTGGCGAATAAGTTGAGGAATCAGAATTAATGAGCGATATGGCAGAGCGCCTTGCGCTACATGAATTTACGGAAAACGCCTACTTAAACTACTCCATGTACGTCATCATGGATCGTGCGTTGCCGTTTATTGGTGATGGTCTGAAACCTGTTCAGCGCCGCATTGTGTATGCGATGTCAGAACTGGGTCTGAATGCTGCCGCCAAATTTAAAAAATCGGCCCGTACTGTGGGTGACGTACTGGGTAAATACCATCCGCACGGTGACAGCGCCTGCTATGAAGCGATGGTACTAATGGCTCAGCCGTTTTCTTACCGTTATCCGCTGGTTGATGGGCAGGGAAACTGGGGGGCGCCGGACGATCCGAAATCGTTCGCGGCAATGCGTTATACCGAATCCCGCCTGTCGAAATATTCTGAGCTGTTACTGAGTGAGCTGGGGCAAGGGACGGCGGACTGGGTGCCAAACTTCGACGGCACGTTGCAGGAGCCGAAAATGCTGCCTGCCCGCCTGCCGAATATTTTGCTTAACGGCACCACCGGTATTGCTGTCGGGATGGCGACGGACATTCCGCCACATAACCTGCGTGAAGTCGCACAGGCGGCAATCGCGTTAATCGACCAGCCGAAAACCACGCTCGACCAGTTGCTGGATATCGTGCAGGGCCCAGACTACCCGACTGAAGCGGAAATCATCACCTCCCGCGCCGAAATCCGTAAAATTTACGAGAACGGTCGTGGTTCTGTGCGTATGCGCGCGGTGTGGAAGAAAGAAGATGGCGCGGTAGTGATCAGCGCCTTACCGCATCAGGTTTCTGGCGCTCGCGTACTGGAGCAAATTGCTGCGCAAATGCGCAACAAAAAGCTGCCGATGGTTGACGATCTGCGCGATGAATCTGACCACGAGAATCCGACACGTCTGGTGATTGTGCCGCGTTCTAATCGTGTGGATATGGATCAGGTGATGAATCATCTGTTTGCCACGACCGATCTGGAAAAGAGCTATCGTATTAACCTCAATATGATTGGTCTGGATGGGCGTCCGGCGGTGAAAAACCTGCTGGAAATCCTCTCCGAATGGCTGGTGTTCCGTCGCGATACCGTGCGCCGCCGTCTCAATTATCGTCTGGAGAAAGTCCTCAAGCGCCTGCATATTCTTGAAGGTTTGCTGGTGGCGTTTCTCAATATCGACGAAGTGATTGAGATCATTCGTAATGAAGATGAACCGAAACCGGCACTGATGTCGCGTTTTGGCATTACGGAAACCCAGGCGGAAGCGATCCTCGAACTGAAACTGCGTCATCTCGCCAAACTGGAAGAGATGAAGATTCGCGGTGAGCAGAACGAACTGGAAAAAGAGCGTGACCAGTTGCAGAGCATTCTGGCTTCCGAGCGCAAGATGAATAACCTGCTGAAGAAAGAGCTACAGGCCGACGCACAGGCCTACGGCGACGATCGCCGTTCGCCGTTGCAGGAACGTGAAGAAGCGAAAGCGATGAGCGAGCACGACATGCTGCCGTCTGAACCCGTTACCATTGTGCTGTCACAGATGGGCTGGGTACGCAGCGCCAAAGGCCATGACATCGACGCACCAGGCCTGAACTATAAAGCGGGCGATAGCTTCAAAGCGGCGGTGAAAGGCAAGAGCAACCAACCGGTGGTATTTGTTGATTCTACCGGCCGTAGCTACGCCATCGACCCGATTACGCTGCCGTCGGCGCGTGGTCAGGGCGAACCACTCACCGGTAAACTGACGTTACCGCCAGGTGCCACAGTTGATCACATGCTAATGGAAAGCGACGATAAGAAACTGTTGATGGCTTCCGATGCTGGCTACGGATTCGTCTGCACCTTTAACGATCTTGTTGCCCGTAACCGTGCTGGTAAAGCGTTGATTACCTTACCTGAAAATGCGCATGTTATGCCGCCAGTAGTGATTGAAGATGCTTCTGATATGCTACTGGCTATCACCCTGGCAGGACGCATGTTGATGTTCCCGGTAAGCGAGCTTCCGCAACTGTCGAAGGGTAAAGGCAACAAGATCATCAACATCCCGTCGGCAGAAGCCGCGCGAGGCGAGGATGGTCTGGCACACCTGTATGTACTGCCGCCGCAGAGCACTCTGACTATTCATGTCGGGAAACGCAAAATTAAACTGCGCCCGGAAGAGTTGCTGAAAGTGACTGGTGAGCGTGGTCGCCGTGGCACCTTGATGCGCGGTTTACAGCGTATCGACCGTGTCGAGATTGACTCCCCTCACCGCGCCAGCAGCGGCGATAGCGAAGAGTAATATGCCGGAGGGGGGCTTTCTCCCGTTTGCAAGGAATGCCGGATGAAACGTTAAGTCGTCATCCGGCAGCGTATTCAACCCCCGGAAACGATAAAAATTCCCTTGAAACCGTTGTTTATTCATGCGTTGCGATTAACAATACGCTTTTCCAGAGAGCGGCTTTTAACAATGCCCTAACCTGATTTCAGGTGACGTACAATGCCAGTCTCTCAGATCTTCAGAGGGTGTTATGCTATATATCTTTCGTCTTATTATTACCGTTATTTACAGCATCTTAGTCTGTGTTTTCGGCTCCATTTACTGCCTTTTCAGCCCGCGAAATCCAAAGCATGTAGCCACCTTCGGGCATATGTTTGGGCGCCTTGCGCCGCTATATGGGCTGAAAGTTGAGTGCCGCAAACCTGCTGATGCTGAAAGCTATGGTAATGCTATCTATATTGCTAACCACCAGAACAACTATGACATGGTGACAGCATCGAACATCGTGCAGCCACCGACGGTCACAGTGGGTAAAAAGAGTTTGCTGTGGATCCCCTTCTTTGGGCAGTTGTACTGGTTAACCGGCAACTTATTGATCGACAGAAACAACCGTACTAAGGCGCATGGCACCATCGCGGAAGTCGTGAACCACTTCAAAAAACGCCGTATTTCCATCTGGATGTTCCCGGAAGGAACGCGTAGCCGTGGTCGCGGCCTGCTGCCGTTTAAAACAGGGGCATTCCATGCGGCAATTGCGGCAGGCGTCCCGATTATTCCCGTGTGTGTTTCCACGACTTCGAATAAGATTAATCTTAATCGACTGAATAATGGTTTAGTGATCGTAGAAATGCTGCCGCCGATTGACGTCAGTCAATATGGTAAAGATCAGGTTCGCGAGCTGGCTGCTCATTGTCGTTCGATAATGGAACAAAAAATCGCCGAGCTCGATAAAGAAGTCGCAGAGCGCGAAGCCGCCGGAAAAGTTTAAGTCGGCAATCTGTTTTTTGCGGGGATGTTTTCCTGCACGGTATTACTTTAGCCAGTTTTACATGGAGCAAATATGTCACTCAGTCGGCGTCAGTTCATTCAGGCATCGGGGATTGCACTGTGTGCAGGTGCTGTCCCCCTGAAGGCAAGCGCAGCCGGTCAACAGCAACCACTGCCCGTTCCGCCGCTGCTTGAATCTCGCCGTGGGCAACCGTTATTTATGACAGTACAGCGCGCGCACTGGTCATTTACGCCAGGAACGCGCGCGTCGGTTTGGGGTATCAATGGTCGCTACCTTGGGCCGACTATCCGCGTCTGGAAGGGCGACGATGTTAAGCTGATTTACAGCAACCGACTGACAGAAAACGTCTCAATGACAGTGGCTGGATTACAAGTGCCAGGCCCTCTGATGGGGGGGCCGGCACGCATGATGTCGCCAAACGCTGACTGGGCGCCTGTGCTGCCAATTCGCCAGAATGCTGCGACTTTGTGGTATCACGCCAATACCCCCAACCGCACGGCGCAGCAGGTCTATAACGGCCTTGCCGGGATGTGGCTGGTGGAAGATGAAGTCAGCAAGTCGCTGCCCATTCCTAACCATTATGGTGTGGATGATTTTCCGGTCATTATCCAGGATAAACGGCTGGATAACTTTGGTACGCCAGAATACAACGAACCGGGAAGCGGCGGCTTTGTTGGCGATACGCTGCTGGTCAACGGTGTACAAAGCCCGTACGTTGAAGTTTCGCGCGGTTGGGTGCGCCTGCGTCTGCTGAACGCATCGAACTCCCGTCGCTATCAACTGCAGATGAGCGATGGTCGTCCGTTGCACGTGATTTCTGGCGATCAGGGATTCCTGCCTGCTCCTGTATCGGTGAAGCAGCTTTCGCTGGCACCGGGCGAACGCCGTGAAATACTGGTGGATATGAGCAACGGTGATGAAGTGTCGATCACCTGTGGCGAAGCGGCGAGCATTGTTGATCGTATTCGCGGTTTCTTTGAGCCGTCCAGCATTCTGGTTTCTACGCTGGTGCTAACGCTGCGCCCGACCGGCCTTCTGCCGCTGGTGACTGACAGCCTGCCGATGCGCCTGCTGCCGACTGAAATAATGGCTGGTTCGCCGATTCGCAGCCGTGATATTAGCCTGGGCGATGATCCCGGCATCAACGGGCAGTTATGGGACGTTAACCGCATTGACGTTGCTGCCCAGCAGGGAACGTGGGAACGCTGGACGGTACGCGCGGATGAACCGCAATCATTCCATATTGAAGGTGTGATGTTCCAGATCCGTAACGTTAACGGCGCAATGCCATTCCCGGAAGACAGAGGCTGGAAAGATACCGTCTGGGTTGATGGACAAGTGGAACTGCTTGTTTATTACGGCCAGCCTTCCTGGGCGCATTTCCCGTTTTACTTTGGTAGCCAGACACTGGAAATGGCGGATCGCGGCTCTATTGGGCAGTTGCTGGTCAATCCAGTACCGTAATCTTCATACTCGCCCTGGGAGGGCGAGTATGGAATACCTTTCGATTTCTCTTTCGTTCCGGCTTATAATCCCCGGCCTTTGATTATTTTTTTATCATTTCTGGAAGCAAAATGAGCTCTATCTCCCTGATCCAACCGGATCGCGACCTGTTCTCCTGGCCGCAGTACTGGGCCGCCTGTTTTGGACCGGCACCGTTTTTGCCGATGTCTCGTGAAGAGATGGATCAACTTGGCTGGGATAGCTGCGACATCATTTTGGTTACTGGCGACGCGTATGTCGATCACCCAAGCTTTGGGATGGCGATTTGCGGTCGTATGCTGGAAGCGCAGGGCTTTCGTGTCGGGATCATCGCCCAACCGGACTGGAGCAGCAAAGACGACTTTATGCGTCTGGGTAAACCGAATCTGTTTTTCGGCGTGACCGCAGGCAATATGGACTCGATGATCAACCGCTATACCGCCGATCGCCGTTTACGTCATGACGATGCCTACACGCCGGATAACGTCGCGGGTAAGCGACCGGATCGCGCCACACTGGTTTATACCCAGCGTTGTAAAGAGGCGTGGAAAGATGTGCCGGTGATCCTCGGTGGTATTGAAGCCAGCCTGCGCCGTACCGCTCATTATGATTACTGGTCTGATACCGTGCGCCGTTCCGTGTTGGTGGATTCCAAAGCAGACATGCTGATGTTCGGTAACGGTGAGCGTCCGCTGGTGGAAGTGGCACACCGTCTGGCGATGGGCGAGCCGATTAGCGAAATCCGCGATGTACGTAATACCGCGATTATCGTGAAAGAGGCGCTGCCTGGCTGGAGCGGCGTGGATTCTACTCGCCTTGATACACCGGGGAAAATCGACCCGATTCCGCATCCGTATGGCGAAGATTTGCCGTGTGCGGATAACAAACCGGTGGCTCCGAAAAAACAAGAAGCCAAAGCCGTAACCGTGCAGCCGCCACGTCCGAAGCCGTGGGAAAAAACCTACGTTTTGTTACCTTCTTTCGAGAAAGTGAAGGGCGATAAAGTGCTGTACGCTCATGCTTCGCGTATTTTGCACCACGAAACCAACCCAGGCTGCGCTCGCGCATTGATGCAAAAACATGGCGACCGCTATGTGTGGATCAACCCGCCTGCTATTCCGCTTTCTACCGAAGAGATGGACAGCGTCTTTGCGCTGCCGTACAAGCGCGTGCCGCATCCGGCTTACGGTAATGCCCGTATTCCTGCTTACGAAATGATCCGTTTCTCAGTCAATATTATGCGTGGCTGCTTTGGCGGCTGTTCTTTCTGTTCTATTACCGAGCATGAAGGGCGCATTATTCAGAGCCGTTCGGAAGATTCGATCATCAATGAGATTGAAGCGATCCGCGACACCGTTCCTGGCTTTACGGGCGTGATTTCCGATCTCGGCGGGCCAACTGCCAACATGTATATGTTGCGCTGCAAATCGCCACGCGCCGAGCAAACCTGCCGTCGTTTATCGTGCGTTTACCCGGATATTTGTCCGCATATGGACACTAACCACGAACCGACGATCAATCTCTATCGCCGCGCGCGCGATCTGAAAGGCATTAAAAAGATCCTGATTGCCTCCGGCGTGCGTTATGACATCGCCGTGGAAGATCCGCGCTATATCAAAGAGCTGGCAACCCATCACGTTGGTGGTTATCTGAAGATTGCCCCGGAACATACCGAAGAAGGGCCGTTGTCGAAGATGATGAAGCCGGGCATGGGCAGCTATGACCGCTTTAAAGAGCTGTTCGACACCTACTCGAAACAGGCAGGTAAAGAGCAGTATCTGATCCCATATTTCATCTCCGCGCACCCCGGTACACGCGATGAAGATATGGTGAATCTGGCGCTGTGGCTGAAGAAACATCGCTTCCGTCTCGACCAGGTACAGAACTTCTACCCGTCGCCGTTGGCTAACTCAACCACCATGTATTACACCGGCAAAAATCCGCTGGCGAAGATTGGTTATAAGAGCGAAGACGTTTTCGTGCCGAAGGGTGACAAACAGCGTCGTCTGCATAAAGCGTTGTTGCGTTACCACGATCCGGCAAACTGGCCGTTAATCCGCCAGGCGCTGGAAGCGATGGGTAAAAAGCATCTGATTGGCAGCCGTCGCGATTGCTTAGTGCCTGCGCCAACCATTGAAGAGATGCGCGAAGCTCGCCGTCAGAACCGTAATACCCGTCCGGCGTTGACCAAACATACGCCGATGGCGACCCAGCGCCAGACGCCTGCCGGAGCAAAGAAAGCGCCGTCTGCGCAACCTCGCCCGATGAATGCCGGTGCGAAGAAACGTCCTAAAGCGGCGACTGGACGTTAAAAAAACATCCCCGGTAACTGAATGCTACCGGGGATATTTTTATCACTCCGTATACATACGCAAGCAGCGCAGGCAATCAAAATAGTCCTGCGCATCAAGGCGTGTATTGGCTCTGTTAGCTTCGGATTTGGCGGCGTAAATTTGCGGGCGTAATGCTTTTATATCCTGCTCTAGCCGGGCGATTTTGGCATTTAATGTTTGTACATTACCTGCCAGTTGATTGACCTTTTGCTCATTGACGCAACCACTTAATAAGCCGGTTACCAGAACAACAGCTCCCACGGTGAAAATCGTTTTCATATCGTGCTCCCTTTTATTTATTGTTCCGACTAATTTTTATTTTATTCAGTTCATTGCGTTAATCTGGCGGCGGTTTTCGTTTCAATCTGTTTAAGCAAGCTACCGCTGCCTGGACGGATAAAATCGGCAATTTCCCACTTTCCTTCGCGCCGATGTAAAACTAAATCCTGCTCTTCACTGTTACCATTGTTCAGCGCAATACGAACATGAATACGGGCGGAATCGGCGGTTTTTTCCTGGACACGAATTTCATCAACACGAGCAAATAGCGACTCTTCACCAAAACAAATCGGGTTGTCGTAAATAAATTGCCGTTCTATTTGCATCTCTTGATCGAAATTGCCGTTTTTATTGAAGGTGGTTTTATAAAATTCATTGACTGCCTGGCGATAGGTGTCGGAAACAACCCATGTCCAGGGCCAACTATAATCGGCAATATGTTTAAACAGTTCAGCGACAAAGGCTTCAGGCTCTTCTTTTTGTAATGAAGCCAGTGTTGCCAGGATTTTTTCATTCTCGCTATTAACTGCCTGCCAGACGCTACCATGGTTGCTGATGACATCATCAATGACCCAACGACCATTTTCTGCCACCATTTTCAGCGTTTGCGTGGTCTTTTCTTTATCGTCGTCAAAGGTACGGAAACGCACAACGGCATCTGCATGATCGGTATCCGTTTGAGTAACCACTACGCTTTCTAACACCAGATCGCCAAAATCCTGACAATCACAAATCGGATCATAATCCAGCCAGCCAATATTGCCCGGCAGCGTGAGATTATCATTCAGGGTAAGTGCCTTTTGTATGCGTGCAGACGTTATCGCCTGCTCTCCTGTCTCACCAAAATAAGGCGCGCTGGCATCAGATTTATAGTTTTGATAAATCTGGCGAACTGTCTGTTCTACAGTCAGCGAGGATGATTGGGCTTGAGTAGTGAAGCTTGCAAAAAACGCCAAAAACAGAAGTATTATTTTCATCTGTTTTTGACCTCACCGTCGTGTTTATCCATATTGTAGATGCTTTGTTGATTAAAGAGCTCCCAGCTCTGCATGATGATGTCCTTAAATTTGGCATTTCTGAGCAGGGGAGAGTAACAACGGGCGGGAGGTGAGGGGAATAAATGATTTCTGAAAAGTCCGGTAGCGGAACATTACCGCTACCGGGAGAATTTGCCCGTTAGCCGCCGAACTGGTCGGGATCGGGACCGAGACGTTTACCCTGATCGAGTTTTGCGATTTCACCAAGTTCGTCTTTGTCGAGACGGAAATCCCAGACATCAAAGTTTTCGGCAATGCGTGAAGGCGTGACCGATTTCGGGATCACCACCAGACCGTTATCCAGATGCCAGCGGATAACAATTTGTGCCGGTGTTTTGCCGTATTTATCCGCCAGGTCGCGAATGACTTTCTGATCGAAAACGCCTTTCCCACCTTGCGCTAATGGACTCCAGGATTCGGTCTGGATTTTGTGCGTGGCATTCCAGGCATGAAGCTGGCGTTGCTGCATCAGCGGGTGAAGTTCGATTTGATTAATAACAGGCGTCACGCCAGTTTCGTCGATCAGACGTTGCAGGTGGTGGATCTGGAAGTTACAGACGCCAATGCTTTTGATTAATCCCTCTTTTTGCAGCTCGATCATTCCTTTCCACGCCTCGACATAGTGATCGATAGCGGGAACGGGCCAGTGCATTAAGTAAAGGTCTATATAATCAAGCTGGAGTTTTTTCAGGCTGTCGAGCAGTGCTTCGCGGGGGTGTTTGTGGTCGTCGTTCCACAGCTTGGTTGTAATGAACAACTCTTCTCTGGCAAGTGCGGCATTTTTCAGCGCCTTGCCGACACCTTCTTCGTTTTTATAGGCAGCAGCGGTATCAATTGAGCGATAACCCACTTCCAGGGCTTTTTGAATAGCGGTGATAACTTCCTCATTACTTGCTTGCCAGACGCCCAGTCCCAGCTGGGGCATGACATTGCCATCCTGTAGCTTAATAACGGTTGGATTAGCCATACGTTCCTCCTTTTATATGAACTCACCGGAGCCTGCTCCGGTGAGTTGGTGTGAACTTAAGTCTGGACGAAATACCCAAAAACGAAAGTTTGAGGAGGAAAAAGCTTAACGAGCAGCTTCGTAAATGCGGCGGCTGACATCCAGCGTAATGTCATGATTTTCGCCCAGTTGGGTCATGCCGTGTTCTTCCAGTTTCTTCAGCAATGCCGGGATGGAGCTGCCGTCCAGACCGTAGTCGGACAGGCGGGTCGGCACGCCCAATTGCTCGAAGAAGTTGCGGGTAGCGGCAATTGCGGCGTCAATACGCTCATCGTCGGAACCTTCAGTGATGTTCCAGACGCGTTCAGCATATTGCAGCAGTTTCGCGCGCTTGGTGTCGCGTTTTTCATTCCACAGAGCAGGCAGGACAATAGCCAGCGTTTGCGCGTGATCCAGACCGTGCATCGCAGTCAGTTCGTGTCCCAGCATATGTGTTGCCCAGTCCTGCGGTACGCCGGCGCCGATCAAACCGTTCAATGCCTGAGTCGCTGCCCACATGACGTTGGCGCGCACATCGTAGTTTTCTGGCTCTTTCAGGGCTTTCGGACCATCTTCGAGAAGCGTCAGCAAAATGCCTTCTGCGAAGCGATCCTGAATTTTTGCATCAACCGGTTTGGTAACATACTGTTCCACGGTGTGTACAAAGGCATCCACTACGCCATTAGCCACCTGGCGCGGCGGCAGGGTGTAGGTATAAACCGGATCGAGCACGGCAAATACGGGTTGAACGTGGGCAGAGTGGAACGCCTGCTTGTCGCCGGTGGTTTTACGGGAGATAACCGCACCTGCGTTGGATTCTGAACCGGTCGCTGGCAGCGTCAGCACACAGCCCATCGGGATGGCGCTTTTAATCTCTTTACCGCCCGTTTGCAGAATGTGCCACGGATCGATGTTCTCAGGATAATTTGCCGCTGCGGCGATAAATTTGGTGCCGTCCAGTACGGAACCGCCGCCAACCGCCAGCAGGAAAGTCACTTTCTGTTCGCGAACCAGTTTCACGGCGTTCATCAGCGTTTCATAAGCCGGGTTTGGTTCAATACCGCCAAACTCCAGCACGTCCATACCTTTCAGCGCATCCAGAACCTGATCGAGAACGCCTGTTTTTTTCACGCTGCCGCCGCCGTAGGTAATCAATACGCGAGCATCGTGAGGAATTTGTTCGCGTAAACCAGCGATAGCGCCTTTACCAAACAGAATACGGGTTGGGGTGTGCAGATTAAAGTTGTTCATTACGTGCTCCCTTTGCTGGGCCAATATGAGGGCAGAGATCGGTCTGCCTGATGTTTTTCATTGTGGTCGCCAGCGTCGCTGCTCTCAATGCTCATTTCTGCCAATGTCTTGCCTATTTCTCCAGAGCACTGGAGAAATAGTACAAAATTGCGCACAATCAAATTGACGCATTATTCTTAAGAAATTACGCGATATGAAACGTGAAGAGATTTGCCGCCTGCTGACGGACAAAATTAATAATCTGAAAAATAAAGAAAATAGTTTGTCTGAATTGCTGCCCGATGTGCGCTTATTGTATGGCGAGAACCCCGGCGCACGTACGCCGGTGATGTATGAGCCTGGCATCATAATTCTCTTTTCCGGGCATAAAATCGGCTATATCAATGAGCGCGTGTTTCGTTATGATGCCAATGAATATCTGCTGCTGACGGTGCCGTTACCGTTTGAGTGCGAAACCTATGCCACGCCGGAAGTGCCATTAGCGGGTTTACGTCTCAATGTTGATATTTTGCAGTTACAGGAACTGTTGATGGACATTGGTGAGGATGAGCATTTCCAGCCGTCGATGGCTGCCAGTGGTATAAACTCCGCTACGTTGTCAGAAGAGATTTTATGCGCGGCGGAGCGGTTACTGGATGTGATGGAGCGACCGCTGGATGCGCGCATTCTCGGTAAACAGATCATTCGCGAAATTCTTTACTACGTGCTGACCGGACCTTGCGGCGGTGCGTTACTGGCGCTGGTCAGTCGGCAGACTCATTTCAGCCTGATTAGCCGCGTGTTGAAACGGATTGAGAATAAATACACTGAAAACCTGAGCGTCGAGCAACTGGCGGCAGAAGCCAACATGAGCGTTTCGGCGTTCCACCATAATTTTAAGTCTGTCACCAGCACCTCGCCGTTGCAGTATTTGAAGAACTACCGACTGCATAAGGCACGGATGATGATAATCCATGATGGCATGAAGGCCAGCGCGGCGGCGATGCGCGTCGGCTACGAAAGTGCGTCGCAATTTAGCCGTGAGTTTAAACGCTACTTCGGTGTGACGCCGGGGGAAGATGCGGCAAGAATGCGGGCGATGCAAGGGAGTTAAATGTGTTCCCGGACAAGTCGCCGGGAACGGAGAAAAACGTCAGGCGTTACCGTATTTCTTTTTAATCACCACAAACAGCGTGCCTAACAGGCCTGCGGTTAACAGGGCAATCGGCAGGATCATCAGGAACGTCATCACCTGATCTTCATGGCGCTTAACGAACGGGATCATGCTTAAGGCATAACCAAAACTGGTCACCACGCTGACCCATAGCAATCCACTTAACCAGTTGAAAAACTGGAAGCGGCGGTTTGGCAACCCGGAAATCCCCGCCATGGTTGGTAGCAGCGTGCGGACAAATGCAAGAAAACGTCCAGCCAGCAAAGCCAGCAAACCGTGGCGGTCAAACATACAGGTGGCGCGCTGATGATATTTGGCCGGAAGCTGTGCCAGCCAGCCTTTCACCGTTTTGGTATTACCTAGCCAACGCCCCTGAATATAACTTAACCAGCAGCCCAGGCTGGCTGCGGCAGTCAGAATCACGATTGTTGGCAGAAAATCCATCACCCCCTGGGCAATCAGTGCGCCAGCCAGTATCAACAAGCTGTCGCCTGGCAAAAATGAAGCGGGCAGCAGACCGTTTTCTAAAAACAGCGTGGCAAACATGACAAAGTAAACAACGCTAACAATATGAGGATCCGCCAGCGCGGCAAAGTCGTGTTGCCAGAGCGCAGCGATAATGTCTTGAATAACAGCCATGGACTTTCCTGTGGAACAGCGTTTAAGCCTTTATTTGCCTATTGTACTCCTGAATTGTCCGGGACGCCTTGATCCCGGACGCAACAATTTAAGACTATTCACAATTAAATGTCTGCAAAATTGTCCAAATTTGGCAATGTTACACAATTCGGGTAAATCCCGCGTTCAGATCGGCAATCAGATCGTCGACGTTTTCCAGACCAATATGCAGGCGAATCAATGTGCCGCTGAAATCAATCTTTCCTTGTGGGCGGATGGCGGCGATATGTTCCGGCTGATTCGCGAGGATCAACGATTCATAACCGCCCCACGAGTAGGCCATGCTAAATAAACTGAAGTTATCCAGATAGTTCGCCAGTTCTTCATCGTTGAGTTTTTTCTTAAGCACAAAGGAAAATAGCCCGCTGCTGCCTGTAAAGTCTCGTTTCCAGAATTCGTGACCTTTACTTTCCGGCAGAGCAGGGTGGTTAACTCGCGCTACTTGCGGATGTTCTGCCAGCCATTCAGCCACTTTCAGACTGCTTTCATGATGTTGACGCAAACGCACACCTAATGTGCGCAGGCCACGGCTGGTCATATAAGCAGTATCGGCATCGACCATTTGTCCCATCAGATAAGCGTTCTCCCGTAGTTGCTCCCAGCAACGGGCATTGCATACTGCGGTGCCGATCATGGCATCCGAGTGACCTATCAGATACTTGGTTCCCGCCTGAATCGAAATATCAATACCAAAATCAAGAGCTTGAAAAAGCACCCCGGCAGCCCAGGTGTTATCGATCATAATGATGGCGTCTGGCACGACACTGCGCACGGCAGCAACAATCGCCGGAACGTCGTGGACTTCCATAGTGATGGAGCCTGGCGATTCCAGAAAGACGATTTTAGTGTTTGGCTGCAGATGTTTAACGATATCCGCGCCAATCAGCGGATCAAACCACGATGTCGTTACGCCCAGTTTGCTGAGGATTTTGCTACAGAAATCCTGACTCGGTTCATAGGCGGTATTGGTCATCAATACATGATCGCCCTGTTCGACAAAAGCAAGAATGGAATTGGCAACGGCGGCCGCACCGCAAGGAAACAGTGCACAGCCGGCGCCACCTTCCAGTTCGCACATTGCTTCTTGTAACGAGAAGTGGGTTAACGTTCCGCGCCGTCCATAGAACAATTCGCCGTTGGCGCGATTACGCGTCGCATGTTTTTTCGCTTCAACGCTATCAAAAACCAGCGAAGAGGCGCGCTGAATCACGCTATTCACCGCGCCGAGAGTGTATTTTTTGCTGCGTCCTGCATTCACCAGTTGAGTATCAAGCTTTTTGTCCGCCATGTCGGGATTCCTGTTTTTATACGTCTGGATGTCTAAACTAGCATGAATAACAGCGAGCGCATCCTGAAGAATTGGCATAAAGAAGAAAATTTTCGCAAATGGCGTTCTGGTGGCTTTTTTACTGCGTAAACGCAAAGAAAAGAAAGCAAAGGTACGGCAGTATGCAAATAGTAATGAGAACGACTATCAATTCGACGTCGTTTTGATATTATTATGCGCAGATTTTGTGACTTGCGTCCTGGAGATACACAGTGGGTAATAATTTAATGCAGACGGACCTTTCCGTCTGGGGTATGTATCAGCACGCCGATATTGTCGTTAAGTGCGTGATGATTGGGCTTATTTTGGCCTCCGTTGTCACTTGGGCAATCTTCTTCAGTAAGAGCGTAGAGTTCTTCAATCAGAAGCGCCGTCTTAAGCGCGAGCAGCAACTGCTGGCTGAAGCGCGTTCCCTAAACCAGGCCAACGATATCGCCGCTGATTTTGGTAGCAAAAGCTTAAGCCTGCATTTGCTCAATGAAGCGCAGAACGAGCTGGAACTGTCAGAAGGCAGCGACGATAACGAAGGTATTAAAGAGCGTACCAGCTTCCGCCTGGAGCGTCGGGTCGCCGCTGTGGGGCGTCAAATGGGACGCGGTAACGGCTATCTGGCAACCATTGGCGCGATTTCGCCGTTTGTGGGGCTGTTTGGTACGGTCTGGGGCATCATGAACAGTTTTATCGGTATTGCGCAAACGCAGACCACCAACCTGGCGGTGGTTGCGCCGGGTATCGCAGAAGCATTGTTGGCAACAGCAATCGGTCTGGTGGCAGCGATTCCGGCGGTCGTTATCTATAACGTATTCGCGCGCCAGATTGGCGGCTTTAAAGCGATGCTGGGTGATGTTGCAGCGCAGGTATTGTTGCTGCAAAGTCGTGACCTGGATCTGGAAGCCAGCGCCGCTGCGCATCCGGTTCGTGTCGCACAGAAATTACGTGCAGGGTAATGCGCTATGGCAATGCATCTTAACGAAAACCTCGACGATAACGGCGAAATGCATGATATCAACGTGACGCCGTTTATCGACGTGATGTTGGTTTTGCTGATTATCTTTATGGTGGCGGCACCGTTAGCGACGGTAGATGTGAAGGTGAACTTGCCTGCTTCTACCAGCACGCCGCAGCCGCGCCCGGAAAAACCGGTTTATCTGTCGGTGAAGGCGGACAACTCGATGTTTATCGGTAACGATCCGGTCACCGATGAAACGATGGTTACGGCGCTGAATGCGTTAACCGAAGGTAAGAAAGATACCACCATCTTCTTCCGTGCGGATAAAACCGTTGATTACGAGACGTTGATGAAGGTCATGGATACGCTGCATCAGGCGGGTTATCTGAAGATAGGTCTGGTCGGCGAAGAAACTGCCAAAGCGAAGTAAAGCAGAATTGCCTGATGCGCTACGCTTATCAGGCCTACAAAATCTATCGCAACGTATTGAATTTTCATGACATGTAGGCCGGATAAGGCGTTCACGCCGCATCCGGCATTAGGTGCTCAATGCCTGATGCGACGCTGGCGCGTCTTATCAGACCTACAAAATCTATCGCAATATATTGAATTTGCATGAGTTTGTCGGCCGAATAAGGCGTTCACGCCGCACCCGGCAAGCGTTAAAAGTACGATGATGCCCGGTTGCTTCACACAACCGGGCATTTTTTTAGCCTAAATGTTCGCCGCCGCATACGCCGTGCACTTCTGCGGTGACGTAGCTCGACTCCTGACTTGCCAGATAAACATAAACAGGAGCCAGTTCCGCCGGTTGCCCCGCACGCTTCATCGGCGTTTTCTGACCAAACTGCGGGATCTTATCCTGCGTCTGTCCGCCGGAAATTTGCAGCGCCGTCCAGATAGGGCCAGGTGCGACAATGTTCACCCGAATACCTTTCTCCGCGACCTGTTTTGCCAGACCACGGCTGTAGTTCAGAATCGCCGCCTTCGTTGCCGCGTAATCCAGTAAATGCGGGCTTGGCTGGTACGCCTGGATTGACGAAGTGGTGATGATACTGGCACCTTTTGGCAGCAGGGGAATCGCTTCCTGGGTTAACCAGAACAGCGCGAAAACGTTAATGGCAAAGGTCTTTTGAAACTGTTCGCTGGTGAGGTCTGCAATATCAGGAATGGCAACCTGTTTCCCGGCGACCAGCGCCATAATATCCAGCCCGCCTAACGCCTTATGCGCGTCGTGAACCAGCGAACGGGCAAATTTCTCATCGCTTAAATCGCCCGGCAGCAGAACGACTTTGCGTCCGCATTCTTCAATAATCTTTTTCACATCCTGGGCGTCTTCTTCTTCCGCCGGAAGATAACTGATCGCCACGTCAGCGCCTTCACGCGCGTAAGCGATGGCGGCAGCACGACCGATACCAGAATCGCCCCCTGTCACCAGTGCTTTACGATCTTTCAGGCGACCGCTACCAACATAAGTTTTCTCGCCACAATCCGGCACCGGCGTCATCTTCGCCTGGATGCCTGGCGTCGGTTGTTTCTGTTTGGGATATTCACCAGTGTAATACTGCGTGGTCGGGTCTTTTAAATGAGACATCGCTTTTCTCCCTTCAGGTTCAACGTCCTTTAAGGGTAGACGCTCTCGATGCGTTAATCAGGGAACCAGGAAGATCCCTAAACCTCAGAATTATGCGACAAAGGTTTAACGTATATGTTGATTTGCTGTTGCGCGCTGTTTACTCAATTGCGATATACTGTTGCCCGTTTTAACTACACGACAGGAATGTATGGAACGTTTTCTTGAAAATGCAATGTATGCTTCTCGCTGGCTGCTTGCCCCCGTGTACTTTGGCCTTTCGCTGGCGTTAGTTGCCCTGGCGCTGAAGTTCTTCCAGGAGATTATTCACGTACTACCGAATATCTTCTCGATGGCGGAATCTGATTTGATCCTCGTGTTGCTGTCGCTGGTGGATATGACACTGGTTGGCGGTTTGCTGGTGATGGTGATGTTTTCCGGTTATGAGAATTTCGTCTCACAACTGGATATCTCCGAGAACAAAGAGAAGCTGAACTGGCTGGGGAAAATGGACGCAACGTCGCTGAAAAACAAAGTAGCAGCGTCGATTGTGGCAATCTCTTCCATTCACTTACTGCGCGTCTTTATGGATGCGAAAAACGTGCCTGATAACAAACTGATGTGGTACGTCATTATCCATCTGACATTTGTGCTCTCTGCATTTGTGATGGGCTATCTTGACCGACTGACTCGTCATAATCACTGATCTGATTCGGGCGCGGTTCTCGCGCCCGTTATCAATACGTCATTTATCGGACGACGCCTGCCACAGATTCAGCTCGCCATCGGCGATATGCTGGTCAATCTGCACTAACTCCTCGGTGCTAAACGTCAGATTATTCAGCGCCTGCACGTTCTCCTCCAGTTGCTCCGCACGGCTGGCACCAATCAATACCGACGTCACTCGCTCATCTTTCAGCAACCAGCTTAACGCCATTTGCGCCATTGATTGTCCACGCTGCTGTGCCATTTCATTCAATAAGCGCAGGCTGTTGAGGTTGGCTTCGGTGAGCATTTTCGGCGTCAGACCACGAACTTTATGACCTTCGCGATGCATCCGTGAATCCTCCGGAATACCGTTGAGATATTTTCCGGTCAGCAATCCCTGAGCCAGAGGAGTAAAGGCAATGCAGCCCACGCCGTTATTTTGCAGGGTATCCAGCAGGCCGCTTTTATCTACCCAGCGGTTCAGTAAATTGTACGAAGGTTGATGAATTAACAGCGGAATTTTCCACTCGCGCAGTAACTCGACCATTTTTTGTGTCCGCTCTGGCGAGTAAGAGGAGATCCCGACATAAAGCGCCTTACCGCTTTGCACAGCATGAGCCAGCGCAGAGGCGGTTTCTTCCATCGGCGTATTTTCATCGACGCGATGAGAGTAAAAAATATCGACATATTCCAGACCCATACGCTTCAGGCTTTGGTCGAGGCTGGCGAGCAGGTATTTACGTGAACCGCCAGAGCCGTAAGGGCCGGGCCACATATCGTAGCCAGCCTTGGTTGAGATAATCAGTTCATCGCGATAAGCGGCAAAATCCTCGCGCAGCAGGCGACCAAAGTTCTCTTCTGCGCTTCCTGGAGGTGGCCCATAGTTATTGGCTAAATCAAAGTGCGTAATGCCTAAATCAAACGCTTTACGCAGGATCGCACGCTGTGATTCCAGCGCGTTAACGTGACCGAAATTGTGCCATAAACCGAGCGATAACGCGGGCAGGCGTAAACCGCTTTTTCCGCAATAGCGGTATTGCATCTGCCCGTAACGTTCGGGATTTGCTAACCAGACCATGACCTCTCCTTTCAACCGTTCAATTTCGAAACAATGTTTCTAGTTTAGCGATTCGCCAGCGTGTATCCCGTAGTGTGGCTCACAGAGTGACGAAAAACTGGGCAAAAACACGTGCTTATGCTTTGCTTAAAAAAACACCAGTTGAGGAGTGCAACGATGCCGCGTTTAACCGCCAAAGATTTCCCACAAGAGTTGCTGGATTACTACGACTATTACGCTCATGGGAAAATCTCGAAACGTGAGTTCCTCAACCTTGCGGCGAAGTATGCGGTGGGCGGGATGACGGCATTAGCGTTGTTTGATTTGCTCAAGCCAAATTATGCGCTGGCGACTCAGGTAGAGTTTACCGACCCGGAAATTGTTGCTGAGTACATCACGTATCCTTCGCCAAATGGTCACGGCGAGGTACGGGGTTATCTGGTGAAGCCCGCGAAGATGAGCGGCAAAACGCCAGCCGTGGTGGTGGTGCATGAGAATCGTGGACTGAATCCGTATATCGAAGATGTGGCACGGCGAGTGGCGAAGGCAGGGTACATCGCCCTGGCGCCAGACGGTTTAAGCTCCGTGGGTGGATATCCGGGGAACGATGATAAAGGTCGTGAGCTGCAACAGCAGGTCGATCCGACTAAGTTGATGAATGATTTCTTTGCCGCAATTGAGTTTATGCAACGCTATCAGCAAGCCACGGGCAAAGTGGGTATTACTGGATTTTGCTATGGCGGTGGTGTCTCAAACGCGGCTGCGGTGGCATATCCGGAACTGGCCTGCGCGGTGCCGTTTTATGGTCGCCAGGCACCCACCGCTGATGTGGCGAAAATCGACGCACCTTTACTGCTTCACTACGCTGAACTGGACACCCGAATCAACGAAGGCTGGCCTGCTTATGAGGCGGCGTTGAAAGCGAATAATAAGGTCTATGAGGCGTATATTTATCCGGGGGTTAATCACGGATTCCATAATGATTCCACGCCCCGTTATGACAAATCTGCCGCCGATCTTGCCTGGCAAAGGACGCTGAAATGGTTCGACAAATATCTCTCCTGATGGGTTTATCTCTTTCTGGATAACATTCTTAACATGCTGAAAAAAATAGCGTGCGCAAAAGTCGTTCTTTGCCTAAAATATCGCTATATAGGTTCATATATAACGTTTAAGGGCAAAACGATGAATAACCATTTTGGTAAAGGCTTAATGGCGGGATTAAAAGCAACACATGCCGACAGTGCGGTTAATGTGACTAAATTCTGTGCTGATTATAAGCGTGGATTTGTATTAGGCTACTCGCACCGGATGTATAAAAAGACCGGTGACCGCCAGCTCAGTGCTTGGGAAGCGGGTATTCTGACGCGCCGTTATGGACTGGATAAAGAGATGGTAATGGATTTCTTTCGTGAGAATAATTCCTGTTCTACATTACGATTTTTTATGGCTGGTTATCGCCTCGAAAATTGATCAAACATACGTATTATCTTGCTTTAATTAATTACACTAATGCTTCTTCCCTTCGTTTTAGCGCCCCGCCGCAGTATCATGACAATGATAACCATAATAAATGTGTGGTAAATGGCGCATCGATCGCATTATTGATTTTGCGGTTGAGGCAAAATATATGCCAGGTCTTCGCAACGGAATAACTATAAATGACTGGAGATAACACCCTCATCCATTCTCACGGCATTAATCGTCGTGATTTCATGAAGCTTTGTGCAGCATTAGCCGCCACCATGGGGCTGAGTAGCAAAGCCGCCGCAGAGATGGCCGAATCGGTCACTAACCCGCAGCGCCCGCCGGTTATCTGGATTGGCGCGCAGGAATGCACCGGTTGTACGGAATCTCTGCTTCGTGCAACGCATCCAACGGTAGAAAACCTCGTGCTGGAGACCATCTCTCTGGAGTATCACGAAGTCCTTTCCGCCGCATTCGGCCATCAGGTTGAAGAGAACAAACATAACGCGCTTGAGAAGTATAAAGGGCAGTATGTGTTGGTTGTGGATGGTTCCATCCCATTAAAAGATAACGGTATTTACTGCATGGTTGCCGGTGAGCCGATTGTGGATCACATCCGCAAAGCGGCAGAAGGCGCAGCAGCCATTATTGCTATCGGTTCTTGCTCCGCGTGGGGCGGTGTCGCCGCAGCTGGGGTTAACCCCACCGGCGCGGTCAGCCTGCAAGAAGTTCTGCCGGGCAAAACCGTTATCAACATTCCAGGCTGTCCGCCGAACCCGCACAACTTCCTTGCGACCGTTGCGCACATCATCACTTACGGCAAACCGCCGAAACTGGATGACAAAAATCGTCCGACCTTCGCCTATGGCCGTCTGATTCACGAACACTGCGAACGTCGCCCGCACTTCGATGCTGGTCGTTTTGCCAAAGAGTTCGGTGATGAAGGCCACCGCGAAGGCTGGTGCCTGTACCACCTTGGCTGTAAAGGCCCTGAAACTTACGGCAACTGCTCAACGCTGCAATTCTGCGACGTTGGCGGCGTGTGGCCGGTGGCGATTGGTCACCCGTGCTATGGCTGTAACGAAGAAGGTATCGGCTTCCATAAAGGCATCCATCAGCTTGCCAACGTCGAAAATCAGACGCCACGCTCACAAAAACCGGACGTGAATGCTAAAGAAGGCGGCAACGTCTCTGCGGGCGCTATCGGTTTGCTTGGCGGCGTGGTTGGGCTGGTTGCCGGTGTCAGCGTGATGGCGGTGCGTGAACTGGGTCGTCAGCAAAAGAAAGATAACGCTGACTCACGGGGAGAATAAACCGTGAACAGACGTAATTTTATTAAAGCAGCCTCCTGCGGGGCATTGCTGACGGGCGCGTTGCCGTCGGTCAGCCATGCGGCTGCTGAAAACCGCCCGCCAATTCCGGGATCGCTGGGTATGTTGTATGACTCGACCTTGTGCGTAGGCTGCCAGGCTTGCGTCACCAAGTGTCAGGATATCAACTTCCCTGAACGTAACCCACAAGGGGAACAGACCTGGTCGAACAACGACAAACTGTCGCCATACACCAATAACATCATTCAGGTGTGGACCAGCGGCACGGGGGTCAACAAAGACCAGGAAGAGAACGGCTACGCGTACATTAAGAAACAGTGTATGCATTGCGTCGATCCGAACTGTGTCTCTGTGTGCCCGGTCTCCGCGCTGAAAAAAGATCCGAAAACCGGCATTGTCCATTACGACAAAGACGTGTGCACCGGCTGCCGTTACTGCATGGTTGCCTGCCCGTACAACGTGCCGAAGTACGACTACAACAACCCGTTTGGTGCGCTGCATAAGTGCGAGCTGTGCAACCAGAAAGGTGTGGAACGTCTCGATAAAGGCGGTCTGCCTGGCTGCGTAGAAGTGTGCCCGGCGGGCGCGGTGATTTTTGGTACTCGTGAAGAGCTGATGGCTGAGGCGAAAAAACGTCTGGCACTGAAGCCAGGCAGCGAATACCACTATCCGCGTCAGACGCTGAAATCTGGCGACACTTACCTGCACATGGTGCCGAAATATTATCCGCATCTGTACGGCGAGAAAGAGGGCGGCGGTACTCAGGTTCTGGTACTGACGGGTGTTCCTTATGAAAATCTCGACCTACCGAAGCTGGACGATCTTTCTACCGGTGCGCGTTCCGAAAATATTCAACACACCCTGTATAAAGGCATGATGCTACCACTGGCTGTGCTGGCGGGCTTAACCGTGCTGGTTCGTCGCAACACCAAAAACGACCATCACGACGGAGGAGACGATCATGAGTCATGATCCACAACCGCTGGGCGGCAAAATCATCAGTAAACCGGTCATGATTTTTGGACCGTTAATCGTCATCTGTATGCTCCTGATTGTGAAACGTCTGGTGTTCGGTCTGGGCTCTGTCTCCGACCTGAACGGCGGCTTCCCGTGGGGCGTGTGGATCGCGTTTGACCTGCTGATCGGCACCGGCTTTGCCTGTGGCGGCTGGGCGCTGGCGTGGGCGGTATACGTCTTTAACCGTGGGCAATACCATCCGCTGGTGCGTCCGGCGCTGTTGGCGAGTCTGTTTGGTTACTCACTGGGTGGCTTGTCGATCACTATCGACGTGGGTCGCTACTGGAACCTGCCGTACTTCTACATTCCGGGTCACTTCAACGTGAACTCGGTACTGTTCGAGACGGCGGTCTGTATGACTATCTACATCGGCGTGATGGCACTGGAGTTTGCTCCGGCACTGTTTGAACGTCTGGGCTGGAAGGTGTCGCTCAAACGTCTGAACAAGGTGATGTTCTTCATCATCGCGCTTGGTGCGCTGCTGCCGACCATGCACCAGTCTTCAATGGGGTCGCTGATGATCTCGGCGGGCTACAAGGTGCATCCGCTGTGGCAGAGCTATGAAATGTTGCCGCTGTTCTCGCTGCTGACGGCGTTCATCATGGGCTTCTCGATTGTCATCTTTGAAGGTTCGCTGGTGCAGGCGGGTCTGCGCGGCAATGGTCCGGATGAGAAGAGCCTGTTCGTCAAGCTGACCAACACCATCAGTGTGTTGCTGGCGATTTTCATCGTGCTGCGCTTTGGTGAGCTAATCTATCGTGACAAGCTGTCCTTAGCGTTTGCCGGTGACTTCTACTCCGTGATGTTCTGGATTGAAGTCCTGCTGATGCTCTTCCCGCTGGTCGTTCTGCGTGTGGCGAAGCTGCGCAATGATTCCCGTATGCTGTTCCTGTCAGCACTGAGCGCGCTGTTAGGTTGTGCAACCTGGCGTCTGACCTATTCGCTGGTGGCATTTAACCCAGGCGGCGGTTACGCCTACTTCCCGACCTGGGAAGAACTGTTGATTTCTATTGGTTTTGTGGCTATTGAGATTTGCGCTTACATCGTACTCATTCGTCTACTGCCGATACTTCCTCCTTTAAAACAAAACGATCATAATCGTCATGAGGCGAGCAAAGCATGAGCCAGAGAATTACTATTGATCCGGTAACCCGTATTGAAGGGCATTTACGCATCGATTGCGAAATCGAAAATGGCGTCGTTTCGAAAGCATGGGCTTCCGGAACCATGTGGCGCGGCATGGAAGAGATCGTGAAAAACCGCGATCCGCGCGATGCATGGATGATTGTGCAACGTATCTGTGGCGTATGTACTACCACTCACGCGCTGTCTTCCGTTCGTGCGGCAGAGAGTGCGCTGAATATCGACGTTCCGGTTAACGCGCAATACATCCGTAACATCATTCTGGCTGCGCACACCACGCATGACCATATCGTTCATTTCTATCAGCTTTCGGCGCTGGACTGGGTGGACATCACTTCTGCACTGCAAGCTGACCCAACCAAAGCCTCCGAAATGCTGAAAGGCGTTTCGACCTGGCATCTGAACAGTCCGGAAGAGTTCACCAAAGTTCAGAACAAGATCAAAGAGCTGGTTGCCAGCGGTCAGTTGGGTATTTTCGCCAACGGCTACTGGGGTCACCCGGCGATGAAACTGCCGCCGGAAGTGAACCTGATTGCGGTAGCTCACTACCTGCAGGCGCTGGAGTGCCAGCGTGACGCTAACCGCGTCGTGGCTCTGCTGGGCGGTAAAACGCCGCACATTCAGAACCTGGCGGTAGGTGGGGTCGCTAACCCAATCAACCTCGACGGTCTGGGCGTGCTGAACCTTGAGCGCCTGATGTACATCAAGTCTTTCATCGACAAGCTGAGCGACTTTGTTGAGCAGGTTTACAAGGTTGATACCGCAGTTATCGCCGCGTTCTACCCTGAATGGCTGACGCGCGGTAAAGGTGCAGTGAACTACCTGAGTGTGCCGGAATTCCCGACCGACAGCAAAAATGGCAGCTTCCTGTTCCCGGGCGGCTACATTGAGAATGCGGATCTGTCCTCGTATCGTCCGATCACTTCCCATTCCGATGAATACCTGATCAAAGGGATTCAGGAAAGCGCGAAGCACTCCTGGTATAAAGACGAAGCACCGCAGGCACCGTGGGAAGGCACAACCATTCCTGCTTATGATGGCTGGTCTGACGACGGTAAATACTCGTGGGTGAAATCACCGACTTTCTACGGCAAAACGGTAGAAGTGGGTCCGCTGGCGAACATGCTGGTGAAACTGGCGGCAGGACGCGAGTCTACCCAGAACAAACTGAATGAAATCGTTGCAATTTATCAGAAACTGACTGGCAACACGCTGGAAGTGGCGCAACTGCACTCCACGCTGGGGCGTATTATTGGTCGTACTGTTCACTGCTGCGAATTGCAGGATATCCTGCAAAATCAATACAGTGCACTGATCACCAATATCGGCAAAGGCGACCACACCACGTTCGTGAAGCCGAACATTCCGGCAACGGGTGAGTTCAAAGGCGTTGGCTTCCTTGAAGCACCGCGCGGTATGCTCTCTCACTGGATGGTGATCAAAGACGGTATCATCAGCAACTATCAGGCAGTTGTTCCGTCAACCTGGAACTCTGGCCCGCGTAACTTCAATGATGACGTCGGCCCTTACGAACAGTCGCTGGTAGGCACGCCGGTTGCTGATCCGAATAAACCGCTGGAAGTGGTGCGTACCATTCACTCCTTCGACCCGTGCATGGCCTGCGCGGTACACGTAGTGGATGCCGACGGCAACGAAGTGGTTTCAGTGAAGGTTCTGTAATGCGTATTTTAGTCTTAGGGGTCGGCAATATTTTGCTGACCGATGAAGCCATCGGTGTGCGGATTGTCGAAGCGTTAGAGCAACGATACATTCTGCCGGATTATGTTGAAATCCTCGATGGCGGCACGGCGGGAATGGAGCTGCTTGGCGACATGGCAAATCGCGATCATCTGATCATTGCGGATGCCGTTGTGTCGAAAAAGAACGAGCCGGGAACGATGATGATCCTGCGGGATGAAGAAGTTCCGGCGTTGTTTACTAACAAAATCTCTCCGCATCAGCTTGGCCTGGCCGACGTATTGTCGGCCCTGCGCTTCACCGGCGAGTTTCCGAAAAAGCTGACGCTGGTCGGCGTGATCCCGGAATCACTGGAGCCGCACATCGGCTTGACGCCGACGGTAGAAGCGATGATTGAACCTGCGCTTGAGCAGGTTCTGGCTGCGTTGCGCGAATCAGGCGTGGAAGCTATCCCACGGGAGGCTGCTCATGACTGAAGAGATAGCAGGTTTCCAGACCTCCCCTAAGGCGCAAGTACAGGCAGCGTTTGAAGAAATTGCCCGGCGTTCGATGCACGATCTTTCTTTTCTGCATCCTTCAATGCCGGTGTATGTTTCCGACTTTACGCTGTTCGAAGGTCAGTGGACGGGGTGTGTGATCACCCCGTGGATGCTGAGTGCAGTTATCTTCCCCGGCCCGGATCAACTCTGGCCGCTGCGCAAAGTGAGTGAAAAAATCGGTCTGCAACTGCCGTATGGCACTATGACCTTTACCGTTGGTGAACTGGACGGTGTTTCGCAATACCTCTCCTGCTCGCTGATGTCGCCGCTTTCGCACAGCATGTCGATTGAAGAGGGTCAACGCCTGACGGATGACTGTGCGCGAATGATCCTTTCGCTGCCGGTCACCAATCCGGATGTACCACACGCAGGGCGTCGCGCCCTGCTGTTTGGTCGCAGGAGTGGCGAAAATGCATGAGTTGTCGCTTTGCCAGAGCGCCGTTGAGATTATCCAACGGCAGGCGGAGCAGCACGATGTTAAGCGCGTCACCGCCGTGTGGCTGGAAATTGGCGCGCTCTCCTGCGTTGAGGAGAGCGCCGTCCGTTTTAGTTTTGAAATTGTCTGCCAGGGAACGGTGGCGCAAGGGTGCGATTTACATATCGTCTATAAACCCGCCCAGGCCTGGTGTTGGGATTGCAGCCAGGTAGTGGAGATTCATCAGCACGATGCGCAGTGCCCGCTCTGTCATGGCGAGCGGTTGCGTGTCGATACCGGCGATTCGCTGATCGTCAAAAGTATTGAAGTTGAATAAGACTGCGGACAATGCCTGAAAAGCGCACGGACGGTTCCCTCGCCCCTCCGGGGAGAGGGGTAAGGTGAGGGGAAACACCCAAAGGTTTTTTTCGCGTTTGTCTGCAATCGAAATAACCGGAGTTAACAATGTGTATTGGCGTTCCAGGCCAGGTGCTGGCTGTCGGTGAAGATATTCACCAGCTTGCGCAGGTTGAAGTATGTGGTATCAAGCGCGACGTGAATATCGCGCTGATTTGCGAAGGTAACCCTGCCGATCTGCTGGGCCAGTGGGTACTGGTGCACGTCGGATTTGCCATGAGTATCATCGACGAAGACGAAGCCAAAGCCACATTAGACGCACTGCGCCAAATGGATTACGACATTACCAGCGCGTGAAAATTAGCTTTCGTAGGCCTGATAAGACGCGGCAGCGTCGCATCAGGCATTGTGCTCGATTGCCGGATGCGGCGTAAACGCCTTATCCGGTCTACATCGGCCTTTATGGCTTGCTGCGACGAACACCAACCCTTACCCCTGACGCTTATCTTCCGTATTCGTCTCAAAATCACTGGCGTCATGGCGCTCATGCAACTGCTCGTTCAGCGGTCCGTTGGTGCGGTTAACAATACGCCCACGCTTCACCGCCGGACGTTCGCCCACTTCTTTCGCCCAGCGTTGCACGTGCTTATAACTGCCCGCATCAAGAAACTCTGCGGCATCATATACGCCGCCTAACACCACGTTGCCAAACCACGGCCAGATTGCCATATCAGCAATGGTGTACTCATCGCCCGCAACAAACTTATGCTGCGCCAGTTGCTTATCAAGCACGTCGAGCAGGCGCTTGGCTTCCATGGTAAAGCGGTTGATGGCGTACTCAATTTTCACCGGCGCGTAATGGTAAAAGTGACCAAAACCACCGCCGAGGAACGGCGCAGCGCCCTGTAACCAGAACAACCAGTTCAGTGTTTCCGTCCGTTTTGCCAAATCCTGCGGCAAGAAGTAGCCAAATTTCTCTGCCAGATAAAGCAGGATCGAACCAGACTCAAACACGCGGATTGGCGGATTATGCGTATGATCGCGCAGCGCGGGGATCTTCGAGTTCGGATTCACTTCCACAAAGCCGCTGGAGAATTGATCGCCATCGCCAATGCGAATCAGCCAGGCGTCGTACTCTGCACCAGTAACGCCCAGCGCCAGCAGCTCCTCAAGCATAATCGTTACTTTCTGACCGTTTGGCGTGCCCAGAGAATAGAGCTGTAACGGGTGCTTGCCAACCGGCAGCGTTTTTTCATGCGTCGGGCCAGAAACCGGGCGATTGATATTGGCGAATGCGCCGCCAGCAGATTTATCCCACGTCCAGACTTTCGCGGGCTGATAAGTATTGTCTGTCATACTGAATTGCCTTCTGAGTGGTAGTGTTGAAGCAGTGTAGCAGTTCGATTGCTATACAGATTGTGAATTTTTTAACCCTTTGCGCCAGCCGCTGCGTTGAGGTGTATGATAAGTCAGACCTCTGTCCGGTTAATGTCGCTGAGCAGGTAATCAGAGCACAACAATTACGCCAACTGCTTAGGTTGTATTGTTAAAGGTAAAGTGATGAGCAAAGGAACGACCAGCCAGGATGCCCCGTTCGGGACATTATTGGGCTACGCCCCAGGTGGTGTAGCAATCTACTCTTCAGATTACAGTTCTCTCGATCCGCAGGAATACGAAGATGACGCCGTATTCCGTAGCTATATCGACGACGAATATATGGGCCACAAATGGCAATGCGTTGAATTTGCTCGCCGTTTTCTCTTTCTGAATTACGGTGTGGTCTTCACAGACGTGGGTATGGCGTGGGAGATTTTCTCGCTGCGCTTTCTGCGTGAAGTGGTTAACGACAACATCCTGCCGTTGCAGGCATTTCCTAACGGTTCGCCGCGTGCGCCAGTCGCGGGTGCGCTTCTTATCTGGGATAAAGGCGGAGAATTTAAAGACACCGGCCATGTCGCCATCATTACCCAATTGCATGGCAACAAAGTTCGCATTGCTGAACAAAACGTGATTCATTCCCCGTTGCCGCAAGGGCAGCAGTGGACACGCGAACTGGAGATGGTGGTCGAAAACGGCTGCTATACCCTCAAAGACACGTTTGATGACACCACCATTCTGGGCTGGATGATCCAGACGGAAGATACTGAATACAGCTTACCGCAGCCGGAAATTGCAGGCGAGCTGCTGAAAATCAGCGGAGCGCGCCTGGAAAACAAAGGCCAGTTTGACGGTAAATGGCTGGATGAAAAAGATCCGCTGCAAAACGCCTATGTGCAGGCCAACGGTCAGGTGATCAATCAGGATCCATATCATTATTACACCATTACCGAGAGTGCCGAGCAGGAGTTGATTAAAGCTACCAACGAGCTGCACCTGATGTATCTTCACGCTACCGATAAGGTGCTGAAAGATGACAACCTGCTGGCATTGTTCGATATTCCAAAAATCCTCTGGCCGCGTTTGCGCCTCTCCTGGCAGCGTCGCCGGCACCATATGATCACTGGTCGCATGGATTTCTGTATGGATGAGCGTGGCCTGAAGGTCTACGAATACAATGCCGATTCCGCCTCTTGTCATACTGAAGCGGGCTTGATCCTCGAACGTTGGACGGAGCAAGGCTATAAAGGCAACGGCTTCAATCCGGCGGAAGGGCTGATTAACGAACTGGCAGGCGCATGGAAACACAGTCGTGCACGTCCATTTGTCCATATCATGCAGGACAAAGATATCGAGGAGAACTATCACGCGCAGTTTATGGAGCAGGCGCTGCAACAGGCGGGCTTTGAAACGCGTATCTTGCGCGGGCTGGATGAACTGGGCTGGGATGCTGCCGGGCAACTGATTGATGGGGAAGGGCGACTGGTTAACTGCGTATGGAAAACCTGGGCGTGGGAAACCGCGTTTGATCAGATTCGTGAAGTCAGCGACCGTGAGTTTGCTGCGGTGCCGATTCGTACCGGGCATCCGCAAAATGAAGTACGTCTAATCGACGTATTGCTGCGCCCGGAAGTGCTGGTCTTTGAGCCGCTGTGGACGGTGATCCCCGGCAACAAAGCGATTCTGCCGATCCTCTGGTCGCTGTTCCCGCACCATCGCTATCTGCTGGATACTGATTTCACTGTTAATGATGAACTGGTGAAAACCGGTTATGCCGTGAAGCCGATTGCCGGTCGCTGTGGCAGCAATATTGACCTCGTCAGCCATCATGAAGAGGTGCTTGATCAGACCAGCGGTAAATTTGCCGAGCAGAAAAACATCTATCAACAGTTGTGGTGCTTGCCGAAAGTGGACGGTAAATACATCCAGGTATGTACCTTCACCGTTGGCGGCAACTATGGCGGGACTTGCTTGCGCGGCGATGAATCACTGGTCATCAAAAAAGAGAGTGATATTGAACCGTTAATTGTGGTGAAAGAGTAATACATGTTGTAGCAACCTCGTACTGATTATAAAGAGTAATCAGTACGGGGATTAATCAAAATATTTAATGTTTATATATTTTATTATTTATTCATTTCACGCATGAATATATGGACTGACGAAATGTCTGTGTATTAATTATATCTAATAATTTTGAATGAATGCTTATTGTCTGATACACAAGAAATAACACTCTTTTTATCGTTAAAAATGATATTTCACTTTGCCCGCGCCGTGAAAGTCACTGATAATGCCTCCGTTCGTAAATTCAAAATGGCGTAATCTAATATATGCTAAATTTATTTGTTGGCCTTGATATATATACGGGGCTTTTGTTATTACTTGCTCTGGCATTTGTGTTGTTCTACGAAGCAATCAATGGTTTTCATGACACGGCAAATGCGGTGGCAACCGTTATTTATACCCGAGCCATGCAACCACAACTTGCTGTGGTGATGGCGGCATTTTTTAACTTTTTTGGCGTATTGCTTGGCGGACTTAGCGTCGCCTATGCCATCGTCCATATGTTGCCAACCGATTTGCTGCTGAATATGGGGTCAACCCACGGTCTGGCGATGGTCTTTTCCATGCTGCTGGCGGCGATTATCTGGAATCTGGGAACGTGGTTTTTTGGTTTACCGGCCTCCAGTTCGCATACTTTAATTGGCGCGATTATCGGCATCGGTTTAACTAATGCGATGTTAACCGGCTCATCGGTGATGGACGCGTTAAATCTGCGTGAAGTGACCAAGATTTTCTCCTCACTGATTGTCTCCCCAATTGTGGGGCTGGTGATTGCGGGAGGACTGATTTTCCTGCTGCGTCGCTTCTGGAGCGGCACGAAAAAGCGTGACCGTATTCACCGCATTCCTGAAGATCGCAAAAAGAAAAAAGGCAAACGTAAACCGCCATTCTGGACGCGTATTGCACTGATTGTTTCCGCTGCGGGCGTGGCGTTTTCGCATGGTGCGAACGATGGACAAAAAGGGATCGGTCTGGTGATGCTGGTGCTGGTGGGAATTGCGCCCGCCGGGTTTGTCGTCAATATGAACGCCTCCGGCTATGAAATTACCCGTACCCGCGATGCTGTCACTAACTTTGAACATTATCTGCAACAGCATCCTGAATTGCCGCAGAAATTGATTACGATGGAACCCCCGCTGCCTGCGACTCAGACGGATGGCACACAAGTGACGGAGTTTCACTGTCATCCGGCAAATACCTTTGATGCCATCGCGCGCGTTAAAACGATGTTGCCGGGTAATATGGAAAGCTATGAGCCGTTAAACGTGACTCAGCGCAGTCAGCTGCGCCGCATTATGCTTTGCATCTCTGATACTTCCGCTAAGCTGGCGAAACTGCCAGGCGTCAGTAAAGAAGACCAGAACCTGCTGAAAAAACTGCGCAGCGATATGTTAAGTACCATTGAATACGCTCCGGTGTGGATCATTATGGCGGTGGCACTGGCGCTGGGTATTGGCACCATGATTGGCTGGCGTCGTGTGGCGATGACCATCGGTGAGAAGATTGGTAAGCGTGGCATGACGTATGCGCAAGGCATGGCGGCGCAGATGACGGCGGCGGTATCTATTGGCCTTGCCAGTTATATTGGGATGCCAGTTTCCACAACACACGTACTTTCTTCGGCGGTAGCAGGGACGATGGTCGTGGATGGTGGAGGCTTACAGCGTAAAACGGTAACCAGCATCCTGATGGCGTGGGTGTTTACCTTACCGGCGGCGATTTTTCTGTCTGGTAGTTTGTACTGGATAGCATTGCAGTTAATTTAACCTTCCTGAAAATGCCCGGTACTGGCGATCGGGCATTTTCATCTCTGATTAGTGATAACCCCGTGCTGTCATAAAATCCGTAATTGCTTTTTCTGCGTCAACCAGTACCTGTTCCAGCGGCTGGTTGGCATCGATATCAACCAGTTGTGCACCGCCAAAGGTTAACTGTGGCGTTATGGCAATCTTCCTTGCCAGCGATTCCCGTTTATGGTCGGGTTTACGCGCGCAGGCAACTTCAAGGTCAACATTGAGTTTGATAACCAAATCAGGCTTATGACTTGCCATCCAGTGAAACGCTTTACGTTCCTGGCTTGCCAGCCATGAGACAAAACGACCGCCTTTAACGTTAGGTGGAAACACCGTACCATCGTAAGCGCCAGGAATTTGGTTCTGCGGAAAACGGTCGGTTAAAACAATTAACCCGCGACGACGACAGGCGAGCATATGACGAAAGCGCAGTAAGCGACGGGCAACAAACGCCGTAATTACCAGCGCCGGAACCGGCCCCGGTAATTTTTTTGCCGTTTTCACTTCATTTTTTTCAATGGTTTTATGCAGGGATTTTCCCATCAACGGTAGTTTTGTCACCGCGCGTCCGACATTCCCTGCCTGTTTTCCAAGATGAACTCTTTCGGCGGCACCATATTTTTCGACAACGGTAATAAGATGTTCACACACCGTTGACTTGCCTGAACCATCGCTACCAATAACGGCAATTAATGGAGGGGTTATTGACTGCATGAATATATCCTTAAATTTAAATATCCACCCAAAATATTTATTTGATTAATATGTTTTTATGAAAGTGTAATTCAGGTCAATACCACAATTAACCATTGTCACAATAAGATTGAGCAGATATTCTGAGCACGGACCACGTAATATTCAATACATTATTTGCTGCCGGGTTTTTCGTGAATCAACGTAATATGTCAATAATTAATTCCACGCCAGTGCGTGTTATTGCCATTGTGGGGTGTGATGGTTCAGGTAAATCGACTCTCACAGCAAGTCTGGTGAATGAACTGGCAACAAAAATGCCAACAGAACACATTTATCTCGGGCAGTCTTCCGGGAGAATTGGCGAATGGATATCACAGCTCCCCATTATTGGTGCACCTTTTGGGGGTTATCTGCGGGGTAAAGCGGCACATGTGCATGAAAAGCCGTCAACGCCGCCTGGCAATATTACCGCACTGGTTATTTATTTGCTTTCCTGCTGGCGAGCCTACAAGTTTCGCAAAATGTTGCGTAAAAGCCAGCAGGGCTATCTGTTGATTACCGACCGTTACCCACAGGTCGAAGTGCCAGGTTTTCGCTTTGATGGTCCGCAACTGGCAAAAACCTCTGGCGGTAACGGCTGGATAAAAATGTTAAGGCAACGCGAGCTGAAACTATACCAGTGGATGGCATCTTATTTGCCTGTGTTATTGATTCGTCTTGCTATTGATGAACAGACGGCATTTTCCCGCAAACCCGATCATCAACTGGCGGCGTTACAGGAAAAAATCGCCGTTACGCCACAACTGACGTTCAATGGCGCAAAGATACTGGAACTGGACGGGCGACAACCTGCTGATGAAATCCTGCAAGCCTCATTATGCGCGATTCACGCCGCACTTTCCTGATCACCAAAATGGATAGGGGATGATTTACGAATGGATGCACTACAAACACAAACTGTTAATAGTACAACCGCACCGCAGACCAACTATATTCCGGGGCTGATTGCGGTGGTTGGGTGCGATGGCACCGGTAAATCTACGCTGACCACCGATCTGGTTAAATCGCTGCAACAACACTGGCAAACTGAGCGGCGCTATCTGGGGCTGCTATCCGGCGAAGACGGCGACAAAATTAAACGCTTGCCGCTCGTTGGCGTCTGGCTGGAACGGCGTCTGGCGGCCAAATCCTCGAAAACCCAAAGCATGAAAACCAAATCTCCGGCGCTATGGGCGGCGTTGATTATGTATTGCTTCTCGCTGCGAAGAATGACGAATCTGCGCAAGGTTCAGCGGCTGGCGCAAAGTGGCGTTCTGGTGGTCAGCGATCGCTTTCCGCAGGCTGAAATTTCCGGTTTTTATTATGACGGACCGGGGATTGGCGTCGAACGTGCCAGCGGCAAAATCAACATGTTTCTGGCACAGCGCGAGCGGCGCTTATATCAACAAATGGCGCAATATCGTCCTGAATTAATTATTCGTCTGGGCATTGATATTGATACCGCCATCTCCCGCAAGCCAGATCACGACTATGCCGAGTTGCAGGACAAAATCGGCGTCATGTCGAAGATTGGCTATAACGGCACAAAAATTCTTGAGATTGATTCCAGAGCGCCCTACCGCGACGTGCTGGAACAGGCGCAGAAAGCGGTTTCTCTGGTTGCCATCGTTTCTGACCGCCGAAGTTTAACTTAAGGCTGGTGGCTATTTTTCATTATCAACGATAAGGTCTGGCTGAATTGGCGGGTTTTAACATCAAACATTGGTTTGCAGATGGAGCCTTTCGCACCATTATTCGCAATAGCGCCTGGTTAGGCTCCAGCAATGTCGTGAGCGCCTTGCTGGGTTTACTGGCGCTCTCGTGCGCTGGTAAAGGGATGACGCCAGCGATGTTTGGCGTACTGGTGATTGTGCAATCGTATGCCAAGTCGATCAGCGATTTTATTAAGTTTCAGACATGGCAGTTGGTAGTGCAGTACGGAACGCCAGCCTTAACCAACAATAATCCCCAACAATTTCGCAATGTCGTCTCGTTTTCCTTTTCGCTGGATATCGTCAGCGGCGCGGTGGCGATTGTCGGCGGCATTGCCTTACTGCCATTTCTTTCTCACTCATTAGGTCTGGATGACCAAAGTTTTTGGCTGGCGGCGCTCTATTGCACGCTCATTCCTTCAATGGCTTCCTCCACGCCGACCGGCATTCTGCGTGCGGTAGATCGCTTCGATTTGATTGCTGTACAGCAGGCGACGAAGCCTTTTCTGCGCGCAGCGGGGAGCGTAATCGCCTGGTATTTTGACTTTGGTTTTGCGGGGTTTGTTATAGCCTGGTACGCCTCGAATCTGGTTGGCGGCACCATGTACTGGTGGTTTGCTGCGCGCGAATTGCGCCGCAGAAATATCCATAACGCGTTTAAATTGAATCTGTTCGAGTCTGCCCGACACATCAAAGGGGCGTGGAGTTTTGTCTGGTCAACCAACATTGCCCACTCCATCTGGTCGGCGCGTAACTCGTGCAGCACAGTGCTGGTGGGGATTGTGTTGGGGCCAGCCGCAGCCGGGTTATTTAAAATTGCCATGACATTCTTCGACGCAGCCGGGACGCCGGCGGGTTTGCTGGGTAAAAGTTTTTATCCAGAAGTAATGCGCTTAGATCCGCGCACTACCAGACCGTGGTTGTTAGGCGTGAAGTCAGGGTTACTGGCTGGCGGAATCGGTGTTCTGGTGGCGCTCGCGGTGCTAATCGTCGGCAAACCGCTCATTTCGCTGGTATTTGGCGTCAAATATCTCGAAGCATATGACCTGATCCAGGTGATGCTTGGCGCGATTGTTATTTCGATGCTGGGCTTCCCGCAGGAGTCATTGCTATTGATGGCGGGTAAACAGCGAGCCTTCCTCGTGGCGCAAACCATCGCTTCAATCGGCTACATCGTTTTGCTGTTCATGTTTTGTCATCTGTTTGGCGTGCTGGGAGCAGCGTTTGCTTATTTCGGCGGTCAATGTCTGGACGTGGCGCTCTCACTAATTCCGACCTTAAAGGCGTTCTTTCAGCGCCATTCATTGCTTTATAACGCAGCCGGAGAGAAATCCTGATGATGAGAAAATATTTCCCGCTTGAGGCGAGCGAGCGTTTATTTGTTGCGATTGAGGAAGATGATGTTGTTGACGCGCAGGTCAGTTTGCCGCCGACAATCGCCCTGGGTTGTACCGCCGAAATCATCCATGATAATTACGCGTTATGCCTGCAATTCTGGCTAAATGGCGTTGATCATAAGGAGTTGCTGCGTTTAATCCATAAACAAGCCAAAGGCGAGGGACTTACGGCTGACGAGCGCAAACAATTTAAATACATGCGAGCGCGCTATAAGCATTTACGTTTTGCTCAACGGTTGTATTTAAAGAAGCATCAGGCCGGATTTTTATTCGACAAAACGACGGTATGTCTGGGCCATTTTCAGGATGGTTTTCGTAACGGTAAGAAAAATATCGTGTCGTATTACGGTAACCTGTTACGGATTTATTTAAGCTCTCCGGTCTGGTCGTTAGTGAACTGGTCATTACGCCATAGCCAGTTAGAAAGCGTGAATGGTTTTATTGCCTATCGGCAAAAGCAAATGCATATCCTGAAAGAGATTATTGCCAAACCGCGACTAACCGGCAGGGAATTTCATGATGTGCGAAAAATCATCAGTCAGCAGGTTTCTTATTACGACACCCTAAGATCGCTTGATCCTGAAAATAAAGAGGCGTTACAGATTTCCCGCTTCCTCGCTGCCATTAATGGTCTGATGGGGGATAAGCACGACGACATGGTGGCGGATGATATGGAAAACCGCCGGTCATATGACGCACCGGTGGCGCTGGATAGCGATATTCGCCAGCGTTTAGAGCTGCTTATCTCGCGTTTTCCGCTATATCCGGAGCAATAATGCCATCTCGTCGGATTGTCGCTCTGATTATCGCACTCTTAGCACCAGGCACGGCGGCGCATAATTTCATCAATGGGAAGCAGGTTACGCCTGTTTATATCCAGGAAGGCGGCGAGCTACTGCTTGATAACGACGAAATTTACTACCAAAAGTGGAACAGTACGCAACTGAAGGGAAAAGTCCGCATTATCCAGTATATCGCCGGGCGCAAGTCGGCAAAGAAAAAGAACTCACTGTTAATCAAAGCAGTAGAAGTGGCGAACTTTCCGCAGGATCGTTTTCAGCCCACCACCATTGTGAATACCGATGATGCTATCTTTGGTACAGGCTATTTTGTGAGCGGTAAAATCGAGAAAAATAAACGCCGCTATCCATGGGCGCAATTCGTTATTGACGGCAATGGTCTGGGACGCGTTGCCTGGCTATTACCGGAGCAGAGTTCAACCATTCTGGTATTGAATAAAGCCGGGCAAATTCAGTGGGCAAAGGACGGCAGCCTGACGCCGGAAGAGGTAGATCATGTTATTGCGCTGGCGCAGAAGCTGATCAATGAATAAAAAACTCAAAGGATTGAGGGCGTTAGTGAGATGAAGCTGGTTGAACATTACATCATGCGCGGTACGCGCCGTCTGGTGCTGATTATCGTCGGTTTTCTGATCTTTATTTTCGCCAGCTATTCCGCCCAGCGTTATCTGACCGAAGCGGCAAATGGCACTTTAGCTCTCAACGTTGTGCTGGATATCGTTTTCTACAAGGTGCTGATTGCACTGGAGATGTTGTTACCGGTTGGCCTGTATGTGTCGGTTGGCGTGACGCTTGGGCAGATGTATACCGACTCAGAAATTACCGCAATTTCTGCGGCGGGAGGCAGCCCGGCGCGTTTGTATAAAGCTGTTCTTTACCTTGCAATACCGTTAAGTATTTTTGTCACCGTTTTGTCGATGTATGGTCGGCCGTGGGCTTATGCGCAGATTTATCAACTGGAGCAACAGTCGCAGTCGGAGTTGGATGTCCGCCAGCTACGGGCAAAGAAATTTAATACTAACGATAATGGGCGGATGATCCTCTCGCAGACGGTTGATCAAGACAATAATCGCCTGACTGACGCGCTGATATACACTTCTACAGCCAATCGAACCCGCATTTTTCGTGCCCGCTCCGTTGATGTTATCGATCCCTCTCCGGACAAACCGACCGTCATGTTGCATAACGGCACAGCCTATCTTCTCGATCATCAGGGCAATGACGACAACGAACAGATCTACCGCAATCTACAATTATATCTGAATCCGCTGGATCAAAGCCCTAACGTCAAACGCAAAGCGAAGTCGGTCACGGAGCTGGCGCATTCTGTCTTTCCTGCCGATCATGCCGAATTGCAATGGCGACAAAGCCGTGGCGTGACTGCGTTGTTAATGGCATTGATGGCTATCTCTTTAAGTCGGGTAAAACCACGGCAGGGGCGATTTTCTACCTTATTGCCTTTAACGTTACTGTTTATTGCCATTTTTTATGGCGGAGATGTTTGCCGCACTCTGGTGGCAAACGGTGCAATTCCTGTTATCCCTGGTTTGTGGTTAGTGCCTGGACTGATGTTGACTGGTTTGTTAGTGCTGGTCGCACGCGACTTCTCTTTGCTGCAGAAATTTTCCCGATGAATGTCTTCAGTCGCTATTTAATCCGTCACCTGTTTCTCGGTTTTGCCGCTGCCGCAGGGCTACTGCTACCGCTTTTTACCACCTTCAACCTGATTAACGAGCTGGATGATGTCAGCCCTGGCGGTTATCGCTGGACTCAGGCGGTGCTGGTGGTGGTGATGACCCTGCCGCGCACACTGGTCGATCTTGCGCCGTTTATCGCGTTATTAGGGGGGATTGTCGGTCTCGGGCAGTTATCGAAAAACAGTGAACTTACCGCCATTCGCAGCACGGGATTTTCCATTTTCCGTATCGCGCTGGTGGCGCTGGTCGCCGGAATGCTGTGGACAGTCTCGTTAGGCGCGATTGATGAGTGGGTAGCGTCGCCATTGCAGCAACAGGCGATGCAAATCAAATCGACCTCCACCGCGTTAGGGGTAGACGATGACATCACCGGCAACATGTTGTGGGCCAGACGTGACAATGAATTTGTGACGGTGAAATCGCTGAATGAACAGGGCCAGCCGGTAGGTGTGGAGATATTTCATTACCGCGACGATCTGTCACTCGAATCTTACATTTACGCGCGCAGCGCCACCATCGAAGACGATAAAACATGGCTCCTGCACGGTGTGAATCATAAAAAATGGCTTAACGGCAAAGAAACGCTGGAAACATTAGATAATCTGCCGTGGCAATCGGCATTCACCAGTATGAATCTCGAAGAGTTATCGATGCCGGGTAATAGCTTTTCTGTCCGCCAGCTCAACCATTACATCCATTATTTGCAGGCAACCGGGCAACCGAGCAGTGAATATCGTCTGGCACTGTGGGAAAAGCTGGGACACCCCATCTTAACTCTGTCGATGATTTTACTGGCTGTGCCGTTTACCTTTAGCGCCCCGCGCTCACCGGGGATGGGCAGCCGTCTTGCTGTGGGCGTCATCGTTGGCTTGCTTACCTGGATTAGCTATCAAATCATAGTCAACCTGGGATTGTTATTTGCGTTGAGCGCCCCCGTTACTGCGCTAGGTTTACCAATCGCATTTGTGCTGGTGGCGTTGAGCCTGGTGTATTGGTATGACAGTCAACACTAAACCCGCCGTGGCGTAATACCACGACGGGTTAACATTACTGTTTCAGCGTGGCGAACGCCTGAATGATGGCATCAATTTGTTCGCGACTGTGCGCAGCATTTACGCTACAGCGCAGCAGCGTAATGCCTGCCGGCGCGGCAGGTGGCAGGATAAGATTCACATATACGCCCAGCGAAATAAGCTCGCGCCAGATGCGCAGCCCTTCCTCTTTCGAACCGATTATCACTGGCACTACCGGGCTAATATGCGAGCTTAGCTCGTAACCCAATTTTTGCAGACCGTCATACAGATGGTTGGCGTTATCCATCAATTTTTGCCGCAACTCTGGTTGTGTGGCAATGGTTCTTAACGACGAGCGCACGGTCGCAATGCAGGACGGAGAAGGAGAGGCGGTAAAAATATACGGGCGGCTGCCGTAGCGCAGCACTTCCATCGCTTCCGAACCGACAGCAAAACCGCCGATAGAGGCCAGACTCTTACTGAAGGTGCCAACGATAATATCAACATCGTCCTCAACGCCAACGGCCTCAACCAGCCCGCGCCCCGTTGCGCCTAACACGCCAAACGAATGAGCTTCATCGACAATCAAATAACCGCCGAGACGACGTTTGATATCAACAATTTCCGCCAGCGGTGCAACGTCGCCGAGCATACTGTAGATGCCCTCAACGATGATAATCGCCTCTTTCGCCCGTTCGCCGAGGCGAATCATGCGACGTTCCAGATCGTTGGCGTCGTTATGGCGAAAACGAATAATTTCCGCGCCGCCGAGAGAGCAGGCATCATAAATACTGGCGTGGCTGTCGGCATCCAGCAACACTACGGCGTTATGGTCGGCAAGTGCGCTGATGACGCCTAAATTGGCGGTATAACCGGTTGAAAAAACAATAGCAGTAGGGCGATTGAAAAACTCGGCAATCTCTTTTTCTAACGCCAGATGTGGCGCATAGCTGCCATTAGCCATACGAGAACCGGTGGTGCCGGTGCCTTGTGCCGCTAACGCTGCCTGACCTTCGGCGATGGCCTCGTTATTGAAGGTTAAACCGAGATAATTATTGGTTCCGGCCAGGATCACTTTTTTATTGCCGATACGCCCTTCGGTGGCGGAATAGACTTCATCAATACAGGTGCCAAACGGTGTTAAACCGTTATCACTAAATTGCAGTCGCTCGCCAGCAAGACGCGCATATTTATCGTATAGCCCCATTATTTATTCTCCAGCCATGGAAGTAGTGTTTCCATTAATTGCGCAGGGGTTTTGACATCCAGCAGAATATTAATAGGAATGGAAATATCGAATCTGTCTTCCAGCATCATTAAGAGATCCATCACCTTGATCGACTCCAGGCCAAGATCGTTGACGAGATCGCTGTCGGGCTTAATTTCCACACCGTTTTCGACCAAATCCTGTAAACAGGAAAGGATGTAATCCATTACTATTTCACGATTTACCATAGAAACGTTAACACACCTTTAAACAAGACAATCAAAATAGCCCGTTGCGTAATGCGTGTTCCAGGCTAATCCCGGGAAACCAGTTAATATCTTCAGAAATACGGTTATTACTTGCCGACCAGTCGGCATGGGTTAATTCACGAATTTTTGAGCGCGTCAGCATTGGCTCTTTACCAGACAGACGACTTAATGTTGTGCTGATATCCGCAAGGCAGGTGAGCAACGGTAGAGGAATGCCGACCATCCGCACGGAACCGCGACGGGCAACGGCGGCGAGCTGTTGTACGCGTTGCCAGTCATAGCCGCCGGGGACGCCATCGCATAACTCATACGTTTGCGTTGGTACAGTTTCGGCGCTTAACCACTGGCCTACAGCTTGCGCGAAATCGGTAACGTGCAGGAAAGAGAGTTGTGTATCTGGCGCACCAAGTCGTGGCAGCAGGCCGCGCAGCATCCAGTCAAACAGCGGTTTTAGCTCTTTATCGCCGGGGCCATAGACTGCTGTCGGACGAAAAATTCCCAGCATTATTTCGTCAGCCATTGCGATAAGCCGTTGTTCGGCGACGTGTTTGGATTTTGCATACCAGGAGAGTTCAGGATGGCGCGCCGCCAGCGAAGAGATAAACAGAAAACGTTGGCAAAAGCCGCTCTCTTTTGCCGCTTGCATCAGGCGCAGGCTGCCGTCAACGTTACAGCGGGTAAAAATCTCTTCTTTGTGTCCGCGCACTTGCCCGGCGCAATGGACCACCGCGCTGGCTCCGGCAACCAGCTCGCTAAGCGAATGCGTGTCTTCCAGCGAACCACGCACCCAGATGAGGTTATCGCTGACGTGAGCGCGGGCAGTACGCGTCAACGCGCGAACATGAAAGCCGCGAACGAGCAGGTTATCGATAATATATTTACCAATAAACCCGGTAGCACCCGTCACCGCGACTGTTTGGCTCATACGAGAGATTCCTGCACTGGGGGATTAGCGGCGACGGCCTTCTGATAACGTTTTTTCGCTTCCGCGCGGGCGGGTTTGCCGGAAGACGTGCGGGGAATACTGTGGGGCGGTAACAGATCGATAGCCGCTGTCACGCCAAACTCGCTTTGTATCCGCGCCGCCAGCGAGTGGATAAGCTGCCTGCGACGTTCTTCGTCACTAATCCGACACTGGATCTGCAAAATGATTTTTTCCTGGGCGGTAACAAACGCAATGGCATCGCCAGAGTGGATTTCCGGCTCCTGCTCCGCCAGGTACTCAATATCCTGCGGCCAGATATTGCGGCCACGAATAATAATCAGATCTTTAATGCGCCCGGTGACATACAAATAACCGTTCAGCAGATAGCCGAGGTCGCCGGTATCTAACCAGCCCGTCGCGGCAATCTCGTCTTGCGAAACCTGGTCGCCAAAGTAACCGCTCATCAGGCTGGGGCCGGAGATGCAAATATGGCCTACCACACGTTCCGCAACCGGCATACCTGATTCATTGCGGATTTCAATGCCATGTTCCGGCAATGCTTTACCGCAGTTGACGAAAGTCGATACGGCGCGTGTTTCAGCACCCGGCGTAACAGCTTTACCCTGATATTCGAGGATGTCGCGATCCACTTCGTTAACTACAACGCCGGAGGTTTCGTCAGAAAAACTGACGGCAAGCGCGTTCTCTGCCAGCCCGTAGCATGGCATGAAAGTTTTATCGTCAAAGTTAGCCTGACGGAAACATTCAGCAAATTGATGGAGTTGCTCTGCGGAGATTGGCTCAGCGCCAATACCGGCGACGCGCCAGCAGGAGAGATCCAGTTCAGCGAGATCTTTTTCATTCACACGGCGCTGGCACAGTTCATAGCCAAACGGTGGCGCAACGGAAACGGTGCCGCGATTTTTGCTGATCAATTTAAGCCATTGCAGCGGGCGCATGGCGAAATCCTGAGTGCGCAAGTAATCCACTGAAAGCTGCGTGGCGACGGGGGTCAGGAGAAAGCCGACCAGTCCCATATCATGGTAGAAAGGCAGCCAGGAGACGCAGCGGTCGCCAGGGCGTAATTTAATGCCATCGTGGCTGATAGCACGTAGATTGGCCATCACTTCGCGATGAGTAATGATGACGCCACGAGGAAAACGGGTGCTGCCGGAGGTGTACTGGAGGTAGGCGATATCGTCTGGAACGGGATGCTGGAGCGTAACGTCGGCTTCCGGCAAGGATTTAAACCAGGCATGGCTTAACACATGCAACTCAGGGTTGTCATGCGTCGCGGCATTGACTAACGGTAACCACTCATCGCCGGTGATAATCGCGGCAGGCTGACAGCTTGCCAGTAAGCCCTGCAATTTGGCGCTCCAGGAATCTCGCTGACCGACCCCCATCGGAATCGCCAACGGGACGGCGACTAACCCGGCATACTGGCAGGCAAAAAATGCTTCGACAAACCCGCTACTGGTTTCGGCAATCAGCGCCACGCGATCGCCTTTTTTCAGGTTCAGCGATAACAACCGCTTTGCGCCTGCTTCGGCATGTGCTTTTAAATTGTGATATTCCAGTTCATCTTCAAGCTGGCAACGTCTGTCATAAAAGTTCATTCCGGCGCGGCCCAGAGCGGCATAATCCAAAGCATCAACCAGCGTTGGAAAATCGGCATAGCGCATAGGCAGGGAATACGTAAAAATTTTATTAGACATATACACCACGAGAAAATTGGATATCAAAAATAAAATGACAATAATGCGGTGGATTATATATGCATAAAAGATAAATGAGATAGTATTTTCACGGGTGCGATATTGAACATTGATTTAAATAATGATTTTAACTTTTTTGTTTTTATTGTGAATAATATTTGATTTGTGAATATATTAAGCAAATGGCCTGTCTGGCCGCATTAAGCACTAAATATTAATATTTTTCAGATAATGTAGGTGATGGTTTTATCGCAATAATTAAAAGCAGTATTTTATATTCATCGGATGGATTATTTAGATGCCGAACATCTCGGTTATTGTCCGTATTCCCTCCGTTAATTATTTGTTAGCCATTGAGGTAGGGAATGCGAGCCGCTGATGATTAAAATTGAAAAAGTAATAAATAAACATGACCTTAAGGCATTTATCGCTTTTCCGTCATCACTTTATCCCGATGATCCAAACTGGATCCCTCCTTTATTCATTGAACGCAGCGAGCATTTGTCAGAGAAGAATCCGGGGACGAAGCATATTATCTGGCAGGCGTGGGTGGCAAAAAAAGCGGGGCAGATAGTCGGGCGCATTACCGCGCAAATCGATACCTTGCACCGTGAGCGTTACGGTGAAGATACTGGTCATTTCGGTATGATTGATGCCATTGATGATCCGCAGGTTTTTGCCGCTTTATTTGGCGCAGCGGAAGCGTGGTTGAAGTCACAAGGCGCGCGCAACATCAGCGGACCTTTCAGCCTGAATATCAATCAGGAAAGCGGATTACTGATTGAAGGTTTTGACACACCGCCATGCGCGATGATGCCGCACGGTAAACCGTGGTATGCCGCGCATATTGAACAATTGGGTTATCGCAAAGGCATTGATCTACTGGCGTGGTGGATGCAGCGAACCGATCTCACGTTCTCTCCGGCGCTAAAAAAACTGATGGAGCAGGTACGCAAGAAGGTGACCATTCGCTGCATCAATCGCCGGAGGTTTGCCGAAGAAATGCAGATCCTGCGTGAGATTTTCAACTCTGGATGGCAGCACAACTGGGGATTTGTGCCGTTTACCGAACGCGAATTTGCGACCATGGGCGATCAGCTTAAATACCTGGTGCCGGACGATATGATCTACATCGCTGAGATAGATTCTGCACCCTGTGCGTTTATTGTCGGCTTACCGAACATCAACGAGGCGATTGCCGATCTGAATGGATCGCTCTTTCCCTTCGGCTGGGCAAAATTGCTGTGGCGCTTAAAAGTCAGCGGTGTGCGAACTGCGCGAGTACCGCTGATGGGCGTGCGGGACGAGTATCAGTTCAGCCGCATCGGCCCGGTGATTGCGTTGTTATTGATTGAAGCCTTACGCGATCCGTTTGCCCGCCGGAAGATCGATGCGCTGGAGATGTCATGGATCCTCGAAACCAATACAGGCATGAATAACATGCTGGAACGCATTGGGGCGGAGCCGTATAAACGTTACCGATTGTATGAAAAGCACATTTAATACCAGCTCCCATTAAGCGCAGGGGCGATCCCCTCGCCCCTCGAGGAGAGGGTTAGGGTGAGGAGGAAAACTCGGCTCACATTCACCCCGGATTCATCTCCAGCGGCACCGCCGAGCGAATCAAGTGGTGGCCTTCCAGCTCGATATCGTGGAGATTCTTTTTTACGGTCATCACGTGATCGCGGGCGGCGCGCTGGGCGACATGCGGCAACCGTTGTAAAACCGCGTTATAGATCCGCGCATGTTGGCGATCGATCTGTTTCTTCTGCTGTGGTCGATGATAGAGATTATTCACGCTGGCAAACACCGAATTAAACATCAGGTCGGTCAATGATTGCAGAGTAAATACCAGCACCTGATTGTGGGAAGCCTGACAAATCGCCCGATGAAAAGCGTGATCCAACTGCGCATGTTCGATCAGCGAAATCTCTTTGTTGTTCTCACTGGCGGCGAGCATTTTTTCATAACAGCGGGTTATCAAGACAAAATCAGCCTGGGTTCCCAGCGTTGCCGCCAGCCTGGCTGATTCACCTTCCAGCAGTGCGCGAACGTCGAGCAGATCGTACAGCGTTCGCGGCTGCGTACTGAACAGATGGATTAGCGGGCTGGTGTCCTGCACCCGCTCAAGTCGAGCCACACGGGAATCACGCCCCTGCGCCGTTTCAATAATCCCGCGCCCGCGCAGCACAGTCAGCCCTTCGCGCAGTGCGGAGCGTGAGAAGCCGAGCTTTTCACACAGTCGGCGCTCTGAAGGAAGCGGCTGCCCAACCTTCAACACGCCGTCGATAATCAACCGTTCGATACTCTCTGCAACTACTTCGCAAATAGGGCGACGCTCATCTTTCATTCCCGGACCTCGTGCACAGGTAGGACCAATTTTTCTGTTCTTAATTCGCAAAACACGCACATCACGTAAGTGATTATGTTACATCAATTTAACATTAAGTTAACCAATGCAAGGTCACAGAGCTGGAAAAAAAATGGTCTGACCGGTAGCTAAAGAGATAGACGAAAACAAAAAGCCCGCTTAATAACTGTTCACAGAAGCAGCGCGCAAAAATCAGCTGCCACACAACACAACAAAGCGAAGCCTACTCATGAGCATCTTGTACGAAGAGCGTCTTGATGGCGCTTTACCCGATGTCGACCGCACATCGGTACTGATGGCACTGCGTGAGCATGCCCCTGGACTGGAGATCCTGCATACCGATGAGGAGATCATTCCTTACGAGTGTGACGGGTTGAGCGCGTATCGCACGCGTCCATTACTGGTTGTTCTGCCTAAGCAAATGGAACAGGTGACAGCGATTCTGGCTGTCTGCCACCGCCTGCGTGTACCGGTGGTGACCCGTGGTGCAGGCACCGGGCTTTCTGGTGGCGCGCTGCCGCTGGAAAAAGGTGTGTTGTTGGTGATGGCGCGCTTTAAAGAAATCCTCGACATTAACCCCGTTGGTCGCCGCGCGCGCGTGCAGCCGGGCGTGCGTAACCTGGCGATCTCCCAGGCCGTTGCGCCGCATAATCTCTATTACGCGCCGGATCCTTCCTCACAAATCGCCTGTTCAATTGGCGGCAATGTGGCGGAAAATGCCGGTGGCGTCCACTGCCTGAAATATGGTCTGACCGTACATAACCTGCTGAAAATTGAAGTGCAAACGCTGGACGGCGAGGCGCTGACGCTGGGATCGGACGCGCTGGATTCGCCTGGTTTTGACCTGCTGGCGCTGTTCACCGGATCGGAAGGTATGCTCGGCGTGACCACCGAAGTGACGGTAAAACTGCTGCCGAAGCCGCCCGTGGCGCGGGTTCTGTTAGCCAGCTTTGACTCGGTAGAAAAAGCCGGACTCGCCGTCGGTGACATCATCGCCAATGGCATTATCCCCGGCGGGCTGGAGATGATGGATAACCTGTCGATCCGCGCAGCGGAAGATTTTATTCATGCTGGTTATCCCGTTGATGCCGAAGCGATTTTGTTGTGCGAGCTGGACGGCGTGGAGTCTGACGTTCAGGAAGACTGCGAGCGGGTTAACGACATCTTACTGAAAGCGGGCGCGACTGACGTCCGTCTGGCACAGGACGAAGCGGAGCGCGTGCGTTTCTGGGCCGGACGCAAAAACGCCTTCCCGGCGGTGGGGCGTATCTCGCCGGATTACTACTGTATGGACGGCACCATCCCGCGTCGCGCCCTGCCTGGCGTACTGGAAGGCATTGCCCGTTTATCGCAGCAATATGATTTACGCGTTGCCAACGTCTTTCACGCGGGAGACGGCAACATGCACCCGTTAATCCTTTTCGATGCCAACGAACCCGGTGAATTTGCCCGCGCGGAAGAGCTGGGCGGGAAGATCCTCGAACTCTGCGTTGAAGTGGGCGGCAGCATCAGTGGGGAACATGGCATTGGGCGCGAAAAAATCAATCAAATGTGCGCCCAGTTCAACAGCGATGAAATCACGACCTTCCATGCGGTCAAGGCGGCGTTTGACCCCGATGGTTTGCTGAACCCTGGGAAAAACATTCCCACGCTACACCGCTGTGCTGAATTTGGTGCCATGCATGTGCATCACGGTCATTTACCTTTTCCTGAACTGGAGCGTTTCTGATGCTACGCGAGTGTGATTACAGCCAGGCGCTGCTGGAGCAGGTGAATCAGGCGATTAGCGATAAAACGCCGCTGGTGATTCAGGGCAGCAATAGCAAAGCCTTTTTAGGTCGTCCTGTCACCGGGCAAACACTGGATGTGCGTTGTCATCGCGGCATTGTTAATTACGACCCGACCGAACTGGTGATCACCGCTCGCGCCGGAACGCCGCTGGTGGCGATTGAAGCGGCGCTGGAAAGTGCGGGGCAAATGCTCCCCTGCGAGCCGCCGCATTATGGTGAAGAAGCCACCTGGGGCGGGATGGTCGCCTGCGGACTGGCGGGGCCGCGTCGCCCGTGGAGCGGTTCCGTACGCGATTTTGTCCTCGGTACGCGCATCATTACCGGCACTGGAAAACATCTGCGCTTTGGCGGCGAAGTGATGAAAAACGTCGCCGGATACGATCTCTCGCGGTTAATGGCCGGAAGCTACGGTTGTCTTGGCGTACTCACTGAAATCTCAATGAAAGTGTTGCCGCGACCGCGCGCTACCTTGAGCCTGCGGCGGGAAATCAGCCTACAAGAAGCCATGAGTGAAATCGCCCAGTGGCAACTCCAGCCACTTCCCATTAGCGGCTTATGTTATTTCGACAACGCCTTGTGGCTCCGCCTTGAAGGCGGTGAAGGATCGGTAAAAGCAGCGCGTGAACTGCTGGGTGGCGAAGAGGTCGCTGGTCAGTTCTGGCAGCAATTGCGCGAACAACAATTGCCGTTCTTCTCATTACCGGGCACTTTATGGCGCATTTCCTTACCCACCGATGCGCCGATGATGGATTTACCCGGCGAGCAACTGATCGACTGGGGCGGCGCGTTACGCTGGCTGAAATCGACAGCCGATGACAATCAAATCCACCGCATCGCCCGCAACGCTGGCGGTCATGCGACTCGCTTTAGTGCCGGAGATGGCGGCTTTGCTCCGCTACCGGCTCCTTTATTCCGCTATCACCAGCAACTTAAAAAGCAGCTCGACCCTTGCGGCGTGTTTAACCCCGGTCGCATGTACGCGGAACTATGAGGAGCAGGCTATGCAAACCCGATTAACCGAAGAGATGCGTCAGAACGCGCGCGCGCTGGAAGCCGACAGCATCCTGCGCGCCTGTGTTCACTGCGGATTTTGTACTGCAACCTGCCCAACCTATCAGCTTCTGGGGGATGAACTGGACGGGCCGCGCGGGCGCATCTATCTGATTAAACAGGTGCTGGAAGGCAACGAAGTTACGCTTAAAACGCAGGAGCATCTCGATCGCTGTCTCACTTGCCGCAATTGTGAAACCACCTGTCCTTCTGGTGTGCGCTATCACAATTTACTGGATATCGGGCGTGATATTGTCGAGCAGAAAGTGAAACGCCCACTGCCGGAGCGAATGCTGCGCGAAGGATTGCGCCAGGTAGTGCCGCGTCCGGCGGTCTTTCGCGCATTGACGCAGGTAGGGCTGGTGCTGCGACCGTTTTTGCCGGAACAGGTCAGAGCAAAACTGCCTGCCGAAACGGTGAAAGCTAAACCGCGTCCGCCGCTGCGCCATAAGCGTCGGGTTTTAATGCTGGAAGGCTGCGCCCAGCCTACGCTTTCGCCCAACACCAACGCGGCAACTGCGCGAGTGCTGGATCGTCTGGGGATCAGCGTCATGCCAGCTAACGAAGCAGGCTGTTGTGGCGCGGTGGACTATCATCTTAATGCGCAGGAGAAAGGGCTGGCGCGGGCGCGCAATAATATTGATGCCTGGTGGCCGGCGATTGAAGCAGGTGCCGAGGCAATTTTGCAAACTGCCAGCGGCTGCGGTGCGTTCGTCAAAGAGTATGGGCAGATGCTGAAAAACGATGCGCTGTATGCCGATAAAGCACGTCAGGTCAGTGAACTGGCGGTCGATTTAGTCGAACTGTTGCGCGAGGAACCGCTGGAAAAACTGGCGATTCGCGGCGATAAAAAACTGGCCTTCCACTGCCCGTGTACCCTGCAACATGCGCAAAAGCTGAACGGCGAAGTAGAAAAAGTGTTACTGCGGCTGGGATTTACCTTAACCGACGTTCCCGACAGCCATCTGTGCTGCGGGTCGGCGGGAACATATGCGTTAACGCATCCCGATCTGGCGCGCCAGCTGCGGGATAACAAAATGAATGCGCTGGAAAGCGGCAAACCGGAAATGATCGTCACCGCCAACATTGGTTGCCAGACGCATCTGGCGAGCGCCGGTCGTACCTCTGTGCGCCACTGGATTGAAATTGTAGAACAAGCCCTTGAAAAGGAATAACAAAATGAAAACTAAAGTCATTCTTAGCCAGCAAATGGCGAGTGCAATCATTGCCGCAGGTCAGGAAGAGGCGCAGAAAAATAACTGGTCTGTTTCCATTGCTGTTGCCGATGACGGCGGTCATCTGCTGGCGTTAAGTCGCATGGATGATTGCGCGCCGATTGCGGCTTACATCTCCCAGGAGAAAGCGCGTACCGCCGCGCTGGGGCGTCGTGAAACTAAGGGCTATGAAGAGATGGTGAACAACGGACGTACCGCGTTCGTGACTGCGCCGTTACTGACGTCGCTGGAAGGCGGCGTACCGGTTGTTGTGGATGGGCAAATTATTGGTGCCGTGGGCGTTTCTGGTTTAACCGGAGCACAGGATGCGCAGGTCGCGAAAGCGGCAGCAGCGGTGTTGGCGAAATAAGCGAAAACGAGGAGATAAATAATGAGTGAAACCATAACCCAGGGCCGTTTACGCATTGACGCCAATTTTAAACGTTTTGTGGATGAAGAAGTTTTGCCGGGCGTGGAACTGGATGCTGCCGCGTTCTGGCGCAATGTTGATGAGATTGTTCACGATCTGGCACCAGAAAATCGTCAGTTGCTGGCAGAACGCGATCGCATTCAGGCGGCGCTTGATGAGTGGCATCGCAGCAATCCGGGGCCGGTAAAAGATAAAGCGGCCTATAAATCTTTCCTGCGTGAACTGGGCTACCTGGTGCCGCAACCGGAGCACGTGACGGTGGAAACCACGGGCATCGACAGCGAAATCACCAGCCAGGCGGGGCCGCAACTGGTGGTTCCGGCAATGAATGCCCGCTACGCGCTGAACGCGGCGAACGCTCGCTGGGGCTCACTGTACGATGCGTTATACGGCAGCGACATCATCCCGCAGGAAGGGGCGATGGTCAGCGGCTACGATCCACAGCGCGGTGAGCAGGTTATCGCCTGGGTTCGACGTTTCCTCGATGAATCACTACCGCTGGAAAACGGCAGCTATCAGGATGTGGTGGCGTTTAAGGTGGTCGATAAACAATTACGCATCCAGTTGAAAAATGGTAAAGAAACCACGTTACGTACTCCAGCACAGTTTGTCGGTTACCGTGGCGATGCCGCTGCGCCGACCTGCATTTTGCTGAAAAATAACGGCCTGCATATCGAGCTGCAAATCGATGCCAACGGGCGGATTGGTAAAGACGATCCGGCGCACATCAACGATGTTATCGTCGAAGCTGCCATCAGTACCATTCTCGACTGCGAAGATTCGGTCGCGGCGGTTGATGCGGAAGATAAAATCCTGCTGTACCGCAACCTGCTGGGCCTGATGCAGGGCACTCTGCAAGAGAAAATGGAGAAAAACGGTCGGCAAATCGTGCGTAAACTGAATGACGATCGTCAGTACACCGCCGCCGATGGCTCTGAAATTTCTCTGCACGGACGCTCGTTGCTGTTTATCCGCAACGTGGGTCATTTGATGACTATTCCTGTGATTTGGGACAGCGAAGGCAATGAAATCCCGGAAGGCATTCTTGATGGCGTCATGACTGGCGCGATTGCCCTCTACGATTTAAAAGTGCAGAAAAACTCGCGTACCGGCAGCGTCTATATTGTGAAACCGAAAATGCACGGTCCGCAGGAAGTGGCGTTCGCCAACAAACTGTTTACCCGCATTGAGACAATGCTCGGTATGGCACCGAATACCCTGAAAATGGGCATTATGGATGAAGAACGCCGAACCTCGCTGAACTTGCGTAGCTGTATCGCTCAGGCACGCAACCGCGTGGCGTTCATCAACACCGGCTTCCTCGACCGTACCGGTGATGAGATGCATTCGGTGATGGAAGCTGGCCCGATGTTGCGTAAAAACCAGATGAAATCGACACCGTGGATCAAAGCCTACGAGCGCAATAACGTGCTGTCTGGTCTGTTCTGTGGGCTGCGCGGTAAAGCGCAAATCGGTAAAGGCATGTGGGCAATGCCGGACCTGATGGCAGACATGTACAGCCAGAAGGGCGACCAGCTGCGTGCCGGGGCAAACACGGCCTGGGTTCCGTCGCCAACCGCCGCTACACTCCATGCGCTGCACTACCACCAAACCAACGTACAGAGCGTGCAAGCCAACATTGCCCAGACCGAGTTCAATGCTGAATTTGAACCTCTGCTGGACGATCTGCTGACTATTCCGGTAGCTGAAAACGCGAACTGGTCGGCGCAAGAGATCCAACAAGAGCTGGATAACAACGTGCAGGGGATTCTGGGGTACGTGGTGCGTTGGGTGGAGCAGGGGATTGGTTGTTCAAAAGTGCCGGATATTCACAACGTGGCGCTGATGGAAGACCGCGCAACGCTGCGCATCTCCAGCCAGCATATCGCCAACTGGTTACGTCACGGTATTCTGACCAAAGAACAGGTGCAGGCGTCGCTGGAGAACATGGCGAAAGTGGTGGATCAGCAAAATGCTGGCGATCCGGCGTATCGTCCGATGGTGGGGAATTTCGCTAACTCGTGTGCATTTAAAGCCGCCAGCGATTTAATCTTCCTCGGTGTGAAACAGCCAAACGGTTATACCGAACCGTTATTACATGCCTGGCGTTTACGCGAAAAAGAAAGTCATTAATAGCAATAGCAAAAGCCCCGGCAAGTTTTATTGTCGGGGCTATTATAGTTACTGCGGTAGTACATTTACCCCGGAAATAACCGGAGCGATTATCAGGGTTTAACAATATTAAATACCCGTAGCGCATCACTAGCGGGATTAAAACAACAATATGGACATCTTAACGATACTCTGCGCCTGCGTGCGCGGAACAGAAACCCTTACCCGATATACTTGTTATGCCAGAGGTAGCAATTGCGTTAGCAGCGTGCTGTTGCTGTAAAGTATAACCCCTATATTTTACAGTTCGGTCCTCTTTTGCTTATTACAACCTTAAGTATATCAAGCATATAAAGATAATAAGAGACTGAACAATATGGTTACCTGGACCCAAATGTATATGCCGATGGGAGGACTGGGGCTATCCGCTCTGGTCGCCTTGATCCCGATAATATTCTTCTTCGTTGCACTCGCGGTATTACGTCTGAAAGGACATGTCGCCGGAGCAATAACCCTTATATTATCTATCCTGATTGCGATATTCGCCTTTAAAATGCCGATTGATATGGCATTTGCTGCTGCAGGCTATGGCTTTATTTATGGATTATGGCCAATTGCGTGGATTATTGTCGCAGCGGTATTCCTCTATAAATTAACCGTTGCCAGCGGTCAGTTCGATATTATCCGCAGCTCGGTTATCTCCATCACCGACGATCAGCGTTTGCAGGTGTTACTGATTGGTTTCTCCTTTGGCGCTCTGCTGGAAGGGGCGGCTGGCTTTGGTGCGCCGGTGGCGATTACCGGTGCGCTGCTGGTGGGCCTGGGCTTCAAACCGTTATATGCGGCGGGGCTGTGCCTGATTGCCAACACTGCGCCGGTGGCGTTTGGTGCGTTGGGTGTGCCAATTCTGGTCGCCGGTCAGGTAACGGGAATCGATCCGTTTGATATTGGTGCAATGGCGGGACGTCAGTTGCCGTTCCTGTCAGTTCTTGTGCCGTTCTGGCTGGTGGCGATGATGGACGGCTGGAAAGGGGTGAAAGAGACGTGGCCAGCGGCGCTGGTTGCGGGTGGTAGCTTTGCGGTTACTCAGTTCTTTACTTCTAACTATATTGGCCCGGAACTGCCGGATATTACTTCGGCGCTGGTGAGTATCGTCTCACTCTCTTTATTCCTTAAAGTATGGCGGCCGAAAAATACCGAAACGGCAATCAGCATGGGGCAATCCGCAGGTGCGATGGTGGTGAATAAACCGTCTTCTGGCGGTCCCGTGCCTTCAGAATATAGTCTGGGGCAAATCATTCGCGCCTGGTCACCGTTTTTAATCTTAACGGTGCTGGTCACCATCTGGACGATGAAGCCATTTAAAGCGTTATTTGCTCCGGGCGGTGCGTTTTATTCGCTGGTGATTAATTTCCAGATCCCTCATTTGCATCAGCAGGTACTGAAAGCGGCGCCCATTGTCGCCCAGCCGACACCGATGGATGCGGTTTTTAAATTCGACCCGCTGTCCGCTGGCGGCACCGCTATTTTTATTGCGGCGATTATCTCTATCTTCATTCTCGGCGTGGGGATCAAGAAAGGCATTGGCGTCTTTGCCGAAACGCTAATTAGCCTGAAGTGGCCGATATTGTCGATTGGCATGGTGCTGGCATTTGCCTTCGTGACCAACTATTCCGGTATGTCCACCACGCTGGCGCTGGTACTGGCGGGCACTGGCGTAATGTTCCCGTTCTTTTCGCCATTCCTCGGCTGGCTGGGGGTATTCCTTACCGGCTCGGACACTTCCTCTAACGCCCTGTTTGGTTCACTGCAATCGACCACGGCGCAGCAAATCAACGTCTCTGACACTCTGCTGGTGGCAGCAAACACCAGCGGCGGCGTAACTGGCAAGATGATCTCCCCACAATCTATCGCCGTGGCCTGCGCCGCGACGGGCATGGTGGGTCGAGAATCTGAACTGTTCCGCTACACCGTGAAGCACAGTCTGATTTTTGCCAGCGTTATCGGCATTATCACGCTGTTGCAGGCGTATGTGTTTACCGGAATGTTAGTCTCGTAAGTCAACAAAGCCGGATGATCGTCAATATCATCCGGCTTCATTCTTTGCTGGTTACATTATTCTGTCTTATTAATTAAAAAATCATTTCCCGATTTATTATCTATGCAGCAATAATGTTTTGTATTCAGATAACCCGCTAAATAATTAAGTGCGTGAGAATATCTATTTTTTTGTCCCGCAAAACAAGTCTGTATTAATTATGTTCGCTTGATGAGTAAACACCGTGCTATCTGTTGCTTTTGCAATCGCAATCGTTAAAACTATCAACAGCTTGAGATAGTCACATTGTGAATAATTGTTACTTTTTTGTTTGTTAAATCTTTTGATAAATACCCCGACTGGCATCGTATAGGGGATATTCTTATAAATTTCACCTGTTTTGTTATCAATAATGCAGTTTTCTTAAGAATGGAGGAAATTATTAGAGAAGATAAAGCATAAAACTATTTCCCCAGTTACGAATCTTTTAACTTTATTTTGTCACTTGCGTTATTAATGAATAAGAAATTTAAATATAAGAAATCGCTTTTAGCGGCTATTTTGAGCGCAACCCTGTTAGCCGGTTGTGATGGCGGTGGTTCAGGATCGTCCTCCGATACTCCGCCTGTAGATTCTGGAACAGGGTCTTTGCCGGAAGTGAAACCTGATCCAACACCAAACCCGGAGCCGACGCCGGAGCCTGAACCTACTCCGGAGCCGACACCTGATCCAGAGCCAACGCCAGAACCGGAGCCAGAACCTGTTCCTACGAAAACGGGTTATCTGACCCTGGGCGGAAGCCAGCGGGTAATCGGTGCTAAATGTAATGGTGAATCCAGCGACGGCTTTACCTTTACGCCAGGCGACAAAGTCACCTGTGTGGCAGGGAACAACACGACAATTGCTACCTTCGACACTCAGTCAGAAGCTGCGCGTAGCCTGCGTGCGGTTGAAAAAGTGTCGTTTAGCCTTGAGGACGCGCAAGAACTGGCGGAGTCCGACGATAAGAAAAGCAATGCGCTCTCGCTGGTAACCTCCATGAACAGTTGTCCGGCGGATACAGAACAGGTTTGCCTGACCTTCTCCTCGGTGATGGAGAGTAAACGCTTCGATTCGCTGTATAAGCAAATCGATCTGGCACCGGAAGCGTTCAAAAAGCTGGTCAATGAAGAGGTGGAAAACAATGCCGCGACCGATAAGGCGCCATCCACTCATACTTCACCGGTAGTGCCCGTCACGACGCCGGGAACAAAACCGGATCTGAACGCTTCCTTCGTGTCGGCTAACGCGGAACAGTTTTATCAGTATCAACCTACGGAAATCATTCTTTCTGAAGGTCGCCTGGTCGACAGCATGGGCAATGGTGTGGTTGGCGTAAATTACTACACCAGCTCAGGCCGTGGCGTAACTGGCGAAAACGGCAAATTCAACTTCAGCTGGGGTGAAACCATCTCCTTTGGTATCGACACCTTTGAACTGGGTTCAGTACGCGGCAATAAGTCGACTATTGCACTGACGGAACTGGGCGATGAAGTTCGCGGGGCAAATATCGATCAACTTATTCATCGTTACTCCCAGGCCGGAAAAAATGATGAGCGTGAAGTGCCGGATGTAGTGCGCCAGGTCTTTGCCGAGTATCCCAACGTGATCAACGAGATTATCAATCTCTCGTTATCCAATGGCGAGACGTTGAGCGAAGGCGATCAAACCTTTGAGCGGAAGAACGAATTTCTTGAGCAACTTAAATCCGGGCAGGCTAAAGAGATTGATACGGCGATTTGTGACTCCCTTGGGGGCTGCAACTCTCAACGTTGGTTCTCGTTGACTGCTCGCAATGTTAACGAAGGTCAGATTCAGGGCGTTATCAACAAGCTGTGGGGTGTGGATAAAGATTACAAATCAGTGACGAAATTCCACGTTTTCCATGACTCTACCAACTTCTATGGTAGCACCGGTAATGCGCGCGGTCAGGCGGTGGTGAATATCTCCAACGCGGCATTCCCGATTCTGATGGCGCGTAATGATAAAAACTACTGGCTGGCGTTTGGCGAAAAACGCGCCTGGGATAAAAACGAGCTGGCGTACATTACGGAAGCGCCTTCCATTGTGCGACCGGAGAACGTGACACGCGAAACTGCCACCTTCAACCTGCCGTTTATCTCGCTGGGGCAAGTTGGTGAGGGCAAACTGATGGTTATCGGTAACCCGCACTACAACAGCATCCTGCGTTGCCCGAACGGTTACAGCTGGGAAGGCGGTGTTGATAAAAACGGTCAGTGTATGCGTAACGGTGATTCAAATGATATGAAGCACTTTATGCAGAACGTGTTGCGCTATCTGTCTAACAATAGCTGGACTCCAGATGCGAAAACCAGCATGACCGTGGGCACCAACCTGGATACCGTCTATTTCAAACGTCATGGTCAGGTTACAGGAAACAGTGCTGAGTTCGGCTTCCATCCGGATTTTGCGGGTATCACCGTTGAGCATTTAAGTAGCTATAGCGATCTCGATCCGCAAAAAGTGCCGCTGCTGATCCTCAACGGCTTTGAGTATGTGACTCAGGTGGGTAACGATCCCTATGCAATCCCGCTGCGTGCAGATACCAGCAAACCGAAGCTGACTCAGCAGGATGTGACGGATCTGATCGCCTATCTGAACAAAGGCGGATCGGTGCTGATCATGGAAAACGTGATGAGCAATCTTAAGGAAGAGAGTGCGTCCGGCTTTGTGCGTCTGCTTGATGCCGCAGGCCTGTCAATGGCACTGAACAAGTCGGTGGTGAATAACGATCCTCAAGGGTATCCGGATCGCGTTCGTCAGCAGCGCGAAAAAGGTATCTGGGTATATGAACGTTATCCGTTTGTCGACGGTAAACCGCCGTATACCATCGATGAAACAACGAAAGAAGTTATCTGGAAATACCAGCAAGAAAACAAGCCTGATGACAAGCCGAAACTGGAAGTGGCCAGCTGGCTGGAAGATGTCGATGGCAAACAGGTCAAGCGTTATGCCTTTATCGATGAGGCGGAGCATGAAACAAACGAGTCCCTGGAGGCGGCAAAGGCAAAAATCCTTAAGGCATTTCCTGGATTAGAGGTGTGTAAGGATCCTGACTACCACTACGAGGTCAACTGTCTGGAATATCGTCCTGGCACGAACGTTCCGGTAACCGGGGGCATGTATGTTCCGCGCTATACGCAACTGAATCTCAGCGCCGACACCGCGAAAGCGATGCTACAGGCGGCAGATTTGGGGACTAACATTCAGCGCCTGTATCAGCACGAGCTTTACTTCCGTACCAATGGTCGCAAAGGTGAGCGTCTGAGCAGCGTCGATCTGGAACGTCTGTACCAGAACATGTCGGTCTGGCTGTGGAATGAAATTGAATACAGCTATGACAGCAGCAAGGATGACGAGCTGGGCTTTAAAACGTTCACCGAGTTCCTGAACTGCTACGCCAACAATGCTTACACCAAAGGCACGCAGTGCTCCGCAGAGCTGAAACAATCGCTTGTCGATAACAAGATGATCTACGGAGATAATACTGCCAAAGCGGGCATGATGAACCCGAGCTATCCGCTCAACTATATGGAAAAACCGCTGACTCGCCTGATGCTGGGGCGTTCCTGGTGGGATCTGAACATCAAAGTTGATGTCGAGAAGTATCCGGGAGCAGTATCGGCTGAAGGTGAGAATGTTACTGAAACCATCAGCCTGTACTCGAATCCGACCAAATGGTTTGCGGGTAACATGCAGTCTACTGGTCTGTGGGCTCCGGCTCAGAAAGAGGTCACCATTAAGTCCAATGCGAACGTTCCTGTGACTGTCACCGTGGCGCTGGCTGACGACCTGACCGGGCGTGAGAAGCATGAAGTCGCGCTGAACCGTCCGCCAAGAGTGACTAAAACCTATGATCTGAAAGCCAATGGTGAGGTGAAGTTTACGGTTCCTTACGGTGGTCTGATTTATATCAAGGGCGATAGCAAGGAGAATAATAAATCTGCCAGCTTCACCTTTACCGGTGTGGTAAAAGCGCCGTTCTATAAAGACGGTAAATGGAAAAACGATCTGAAATCCCCTGCGCCGTTGGGCGAGCTGGAGTCAGACGCTTTCGTTTATACCACGCCGAAGAAGAACCTTGAGGCCAGCAATTTCACTGGTGGTGTAGCAGAATTCGCTAAAGATCTGGATACCTTTGCCAGCTCGATGAATGACTTCTACGGTCGTGATGAAACGAGCGGTAAGCACCGGATGTTTACCTATAAAGCATTGACGGGGCATAAACATCGTTTCGCCAACGATGTGCAGATCTCCATTGGTGATGCGCACTCTGGTTATCCGGTGATGAACAGCAGCTTCTCGACGAACAGCACCACGCTGCCGACGACGCCGCTGAACGACTGGTTGATCTGGCATGAAGTGGGGCACAACGCCGCAGAAACGCCGCTGACTGTACCGGGCGCAACTGAAGTAGCGAACAACGTGCTGGCGCTGTACATGCAGGATCGCTATCTCGGCAAGATGAACCGTGTCGCTGACGATATTACCGTTGCGCCGGAATATCTGAACGAGAGCAACGGTCAGGCATGGGCGCGCGGCGGTGCGGGTGACCGTCTGCTGATGTACGCACAGTTGAAGGAATGGGCAGAGAAAAACTTTGATATCACGAAGTGGTATCCAGAGGGGCAACTGCCAGCGTTCTACAGCGATCGTGAAGGGATGAAAGGCTGGAACCTGTTCCAGTTGATGCACCGTAAAGCGCGCGGCGATGATGTTGGTAAAACTAAGTTTGGCGAAAAAAATTACTGTGCCGAATCCAACGGTAACGCTGCGGACACGCTGATGCTGTGTGCCTCCTGGGTCGCACAGGCGGATCTTTCGGAGTTCTTTAAGAAATGGAATCCGGGCGCGAATGCTTACCAGCTTCCGGGGGCGAGCGAGATGAGCTTCGAGGGTGGCGTGAGCCAGTCGGCTTACAACACGCTCGCGGCGCTTGGTCTGCCGAAACCGCAGCAAGGGCCGGAAACCATTAACAAGGTTACCGAGCATAAGATGTCTGCCGAGTAAGCCTGTATGCCGGATAAGGCGTTTACGCCGCATCCGGCATGATATAAGGCGCATCGGGTTAACACATATGCCCGATGTGCCAACTTATCGGAGCTACAGGAAAAGCCGCGATTACTTGCGTTGGCAGACTCCTGTAAGCCGGATAAGGCGTTTTACGCCGCATCCGGCAAATTACAACAAACAACCTTTAACCATGCATTTTGATGTTTTTCAGCAATATCCAGCGGTGATGCCCATTCTGGCAACCGTTGGAGGATTAATCATCGGCAGTTTTTTGAATGTGGTGATTTGGCGTTACCCCATCATGCTTCGCCAACAAATGGCGGAGTTTCACGGTGAAACGCCGAGTGCGCAGTCAAAAATAAGCCTGGCGCTGCCACGTTCGCACTGTCCGCATTGCCAGCAGACCATCCGCGTTCGTGACAATATTCCGCTGTTCTCCTGGCTGATGCTCAAAGGGCGCTGCCGCGACTGTCAGGCGAAAATCAGCAAGCGTTATCCGCTGGTGGAGTTATTGACGGCACTCGCTTTTTTGCTGGCGAGTCTGGTCTGGCCGGAAAGTGGATGGGGGCTGGCGGTGATGATATTATCCGCCTGGCTGATTGCCGCGAGCATCATCGACCTCGATCACCAATGGCTGCCCGATGTTTTTACTCAGGGCGTATTGTGGACCGGGCTGATTGCGGCATGGGCGCAGCAGAGTCCGCTCACGCTACAAGACGCAGTTACCGGCGTCCTGGGGGGATTTATCACTTTTTACTCCCTGCGCTGGATAGCCGGAATAGTTCTGCGTAAAGAAGCATTAGGCATGGGCGATGTATTATTGTTCGCCGCTTTAGGTAGTTGGGTGGGGCCGTTATCACTGCCCAATGTTGCTTTAATCGCCTCATGCTGCGGCCTGATATATGCCGTTATTACAAAAAGAGGATCAACCACACTGCCTTTTGGACCGTGTTTAAGTCTGGGCGGTATAGCAACACTTTATCTACAGGCATTGTTTTAATGATAACCACGTCATTATCAAAGTGACATTTTTACTCTTATTAATAACCTTAGAGATTATTTACTATGTCGATAAAACAGATGCCAGGGAGGGTATTAATATCGCTATTGTTGAGCGTTACAGGATTATTAAGTGGCTGCGCCAGCCATAATGAAAACGCCAGTTTACTGGCGAAAAAACAGGCGCAAAATATCAGTCAAAACCTGCCAATTAAATCTGCGGGATATACCTTAGTGCTGGCGCAAAGTAGCGGTGCGACGGTAAAAATGACCATTATCAGCGAAGCGGGTACACAAACAACGCAGACGCCTGACGCCTTTTTAACCAGCTATCAACGACAAATGTGCGCTGACCCGACGGTGAAATTAATGATCACTGAGGGAATTAATTACAGCATAACGATTAATGATACACGTACAGGTAACCAGTATCAGAGAAAACTGGATCGTACCACCTGTGGAATAGTCAAAGCATAACGTCGGGTATATAAATTGGCGCGGGTTGTTTTTCGTGACGCACGAATTTATCTCATTCAATGGCTGACTAAAATTCGTCACACTCTTAGCCAGAGACAATCTCTTAATACAGACAAAGAGCATCTGCGAAAAATTGTACGCGCGATGTTCTGGCTGATGCTGCTTATTATTTCTGCAAAAATGGCGTATTCACTCTGGCGCTATATCTCCTTTTCTGCGGAATATACATCGCCTTCTCCATCGGCGAATAAACCGGCACGTGCGGATGCAAAAACGTTTGAGCAAAAAGACGTGCAATTAATCAGCCAGCAAAACTGGTTTGGCAAATATCAGCCCGTCGCCGCGCCGGTAAAACAACCCGAACCTGTGCCTGTGGCAGAAACGCGTCTTAACGTGGTGCTGCGCGGGATCGCCTTTGGTGCCAGACCCGGCGCGGTTATTGAAGAAGGCGGCAAACAGCAGGTCTATTTACAGGGGGAACGGCTTGGCTCTCACAACGCGGTGATTGAGGAAATCAATCGCGACCATGTGATGCTGCGCTATCAGGGAAAAATGGAGCGCCTGAGTCTGGCAGAAGAGGAGCGTTCCACCGTAGCCGTGACCAACAAAAAAGCCGTCAGTGACGAAGTAAAGCAAGCTGTTGCCGAACCTACTGCCAGTGCGCCAGTTGAGATCCCGGTTGCCGTGCGTCAGGCGCTGGCGAAAGATCCGCAGAAAATTTTTAACTATATCCAGCTTACGCCCGTGCGTAAGGAGGGGATTGTCGGTTATGCAGTGAAACCGGGGGTAGATCGTTCTCTGTTCGATGCCAGCGGTTTCAAGGACGGCGATATCGCCATTGCGCTAAATCAGCAGGATTTTACTGATCCGCGAGCAATGATTGCTCTGATGCGGCAGTTACCTTCAATGGATTCCATTCAACTTACGGTTTTACGCAAGGGTGCGCGCTACGATATTTCCATCGCGCTGCGCTAACCGCATTTAATCCAGGAGAATCATTCATCGTGTTTTGGCGTGATATTACGTTGTCGGTCTGGCGTAAGAAGACAACTGGCCTCAAAACAAAAAAGCGTTTACTGCCGCTGGTGCTGGCAGCGGCATTATGTAGTTCACCGGTCTGGGCGGAAGAAGCCACCTTCACCGCCAATTTTAAAGATACCGACCTGAAATCGTTCATCGAAACCGTCGGCGCTAACCTTAATAAAACCATCATTATGGGGCCGGGCGTGCAGGGGAAAGTGAGTATTCGTACCATGACCCCGCTCAATGAACGCCAGTATTACCAGCTATTCCTTAACCTGCTGGAAGCACAGGGGTATGCCGTCGTACCGATGGAAAACGACGTGCTGAAGGTGGTGAAATCCAGTGCCGCGAAAGTCGAGCCGCTGCCGCTGGTCGGTGAAGGTAGCGACAACTACGCGGGTGATGAAATGGTCACTAAAGTGGTGCCGGTACGCAATGTGTCGGTACGCGAGCTGGCACCGATTCTGCGCCAGATGATCGACAGCGCAGGCTCAGGCAATGTTGTTAATTACGATCCCTCCAACGTGATTATGCTTACCGGACGTGCCTCGGTCGTGGAACGGCTGACGGAAGTGATCCAGCGCGTGGATCATGCGGGAAACCGCACCGAAGAGGTGATCCCGCTGGATAACGCCTCGGCTTCGGAAATTGCTCGCGTGCTGGAAAGCCTGACTAAAAACAGCGGCGAGAACCAGCCAGCGACGCTGAAATCACAGATTGTCGCCGATGAACGCACCAACAGCGTGATTGTCAGTGGTGACCCTGCCACGCGGGACAAAATGCGCCGCCTGATCCGTCGTCTGGACTCAGAAATGGAGCGCAGCGGCAACAGCCAGGTGTTCTATCTCAAATACAGCAAAGCCGAAGATCTGGTCGATGTTCTGAAACAGGTCAGCGGCACACTCACCGCCGCCAAAGAAGAGGCGGAAGGCACGGTCGGTAGCGGGCGTGAGGTTGTCTCCATCGCAGCCAGCAAACACAGTAATGCCCTGATTGTTACCGCGCCGCAGGACATCATGCAGTCGCTGCAAAGCGTGATTGAACAACTGGATATTCGCCGTGCTCAGGTGCATGTCGAGGCGTTGATCGTGGAAGTTGCCGAAGGCAGCAATATCAACTTCGGCGTGCAGTGGGCGTCGAAAGATGCCGGATTAATGCAGTTTGCTAACGGTACGCAGATCCCTATTGGCACGCTGGGGGCGGCGATTTCTCAGGCAAAACCGCAGAAAGGCTCCACGGTGATCAGCGAAAACGGTGCCACCACCATTAACCCGGATACCAACGGCGATCTCTCCACGCTCGCCCAGCTACTTTCCGGCTTTAGCGGTACGGCGGTTGGCGTGGTGAAAGGCGACTGGATGGCGCTGGTACAGGCGGTTAAAAACGACTCCAGCTCGAACGTCCTTTCCACGCCGAGCATCACCACGCTGGACAACCAGGAAGCCTTCTTCATGGTGGGCCAGGACGTTCCGGTATTAACTGGATCTACCGTTGGCTCCAATAACAGCAATCCTTTCAACACGGTAGAAAGGAAAAAAGTCGGCATCATGCTGAAAGTCACGCCGCAGATTAACGAAGGTAACGCGGTACAGATGGTGATTGAGCAGGAAGTCTCGAAGGTGGAAGGGCAGACCAGCCTCGACGTCGTGTTTGGTGAGCGCAAACTGAAGACCACCGTGCTGGCTAACGACGGTGAGCTGATCGTGCTTGGCGGTCTGATGGATGACCAGGCGGGAGAAAGTGTGGCGAAAGTGCCGTTGCTGGGCGATATCCCGTTGATTGGTAACCTGTTTAAATCGACGGCAGATAAAAAAGAAAAACGTAACCTGATGGTGTTTATCCGCCCGACGATTCTGCGTGACGGTATGGCGGCAGACGGCGTGTCGCAGCGCAAATATAACTATATGCGTGCCGAGCAGATCTATCGCGATGAGCAAGGCTTAAGCCTGATGCCGCACACCGCGCAGCCGGTACTGCCAGCGCAAAACCAGGCCTTACCGCCGGAAGTACGCGCATTCCTTAATGCCGGGAGAACGCGTTAATGGTGCCTGTAGCACAGGAAAACATCGCTAACACCGTGCGTCTGCCCTACAGTTTCAGCCGTCGGTTTAGCCTGGTGGCATGGTGCGAATCGTCGCTGGAGATCCTCCACGTCCACCCGTTGTCGCTCTCTGTTTTGCAGGAGCTGCAACGGGGGCTGAACGCGCCCTTTACGCTGCGGCAAATCGACGAAGCCGAATTTGAACAGCGACTGAATGCGGTCTGGCAGCGGGACTCTTCCGAGGCTCGCCAGCTGATGGAAGATCTCGGTTCTGCTGAGGACTTTTTTACCCTCGCAGAAGAGCTGCCGGAAACGGAAGATCTGCTGGAAAGTGACGACGATGCGCCGATCATCAAACTGATCAACGCCATGCTGGCAGAGGCGATTAAAGAAGGCGCTTCGGATATCCACATCGAGACGTTTGAAAAGAGTCTGGTGATCCGTTTTCGCGTTGACGGCACATTACATGAAATGCTGCGACCGGGGCGCAAACTGGCCTCGTTGCTGGTATCGCGTATCAAGGTGATGGCGCGGCTGGATATTGCCGAAAAACGCGTACCGCAGGATGGACGTATTGCGCTGCTGCTGGGCGGTCGGGCGATTGACGTGCGTGTCTCCACCATGCCTTCCGCCTGGGGCGAGCGCGTGGTACTGCGACTGCTGGACAAAAACCAGGCTCGCCTGACGCTGGAACGTCTGGGTTTAAGTCATGAACTGACCGCGCAATTGCGCCAGCTACTGCACAAACCGCACGGTATTTTTCTGGTGACGGGGCCGACGGGTTCCGGCAAAAGCACTACGCTGTACGCCGGATTGCAGGAGTTGAACAACCACTCGCGCAACATTCTCACGGTTGAAGACCCCATCGAATACATGATTGAAGGGATCGGTCAGACGCAGGTCAACACCCGCGTCGGGATGACCTTCGCCCGTGGCCTGCGCGCGATTTTGCGTCAGGATCCGGATGTGGTGATGGTGGGTGAAATCCGCGATACCGAAACCGCAGAAATCGCCGTCCAGGCGTCATTGACCGGACACTTGGTACTGTCAACCCTGCATACCAACACGGCGGTGGGGGCGATCACACGTTTGCAGGATATGGGCGTGGAGCCTTTCCTGCTCTCTTCCAGTCTGACGGGCGTGATGGCGCAGCGACTGGTTCGCACGCTGTGCCCCGACTGCCGCCAGCCCGCGCCTGCCACTGACGAAGAAAAACGCCTGTTGGGGATTACCGATGCGCGTACCGTCACTCTGTACCATCCGCAGGGCTGTCCCGCCTGTAATCACAAAGGTTTTCGCGGGCGTACTGCCATCCATGAGTTGATCGTGGTGGACGCCACATTGCGTGATTTGATCCACCGTCAGGCCGGGGAACTGGAGCTGGAACGTTATGTCCGGCAACACTCTGCGGGTATCCGCAGCAACGGCATTGAGAAAGTGCTCGCCGGAGAAACCTCTCTCGATGAAGTGCTGCGGGTAACCATGGAGGCGTAATGGCACTGTTTTACTATCAGGCGCTGGAGCGTAATGGTCGCAAAACCAAAGGCATGATTGAGGCGGATTCCGCGCGTCATGCCCGCCAGTTGTTGCGCGGTAAAGAGCTTATCCCCGTGCACATTGAAGCCCGGCTGAATGCTTCGTCAGGGGGAATGTTGCAGCGTCGGCGACACGCACATCGTCGCGTGGCGGCGGCAGATCTGGCGCTGTTCACTCGTCAACTGGCAACGCTGGTGCAGGCAGCAATGCCGCTGGAAACCTGCTTACAGGCTGTCAGTGAGCAAAGTGAAAAACTGCATGTAAAAAGCCTCGGTATGGCGCTACGCAGCCGGATTCAGGAAGGTTATACCCTGTCGGACAGCCTGCGCGAACATCCCCGCGTCTTTGATTCTCTGTTTTGTTCGATGGTGGCTGCCGGAGAAAAATCCGGGCATCTCGATGTGGTGCTCAATCGCCTGGCGGATTACACCGAACAGCGGCAGCGCCTGAAATCACGCCTGCTGCAGGCCATGCTCTATCCGCTGGTACTGCTGGTGGTGGCAACGGGCGTGGTCACTATTTTGCTGACGGCAGTGGTGCCGAAAATCATCGAACAGTTTGATCATCTCGGACACGCGCTGCCTGCCTCCACCCGAATGCTCATCGCCATGAGCGACACGTTACAGACCAGCGGCGTTTACTGGCTGGTAGGTTTGCTGGGGCTTCTGGTGCTGGGGCAACGGTTACTCAAAAATCCTGCCATGCGCCTGCGCTGGGATAAAACCTTGCTGCGTTTGCCCGTGACTGGGCGTGTTGCGCGCGGGCTGAATACAGCGCGTTTTTCCCGCACGTTAAGCATCCTCACCGCCAGCAGTGTTCCGCTACTGGAAGGCATTCAGACCGCTGCCGCCGTGTCGGCAAATCGTTATGTCGAGCAACAACTGCTGCTGGCGGCAGATCGCGTTCGCGAAGGAAGCAGTCTGCGCGCCGCGCTGGCGGAGCTTCGCCTGTTCCCGCCGATGATGTTGTACATGATCGCCTCCGGTGAACAGAGCGGCGAGCTGGAAACCATGCTTGAACAGGCCGCAGTCAACCAGGAGCGGGAGTTTGATACCCAGGTGGGGCTGGCGTTGGGGCTGTTTGAGCCTGCTCTGGTGGTGATGATGGCGGGCGTGGTGCTGTTTATCGTCATCGCCATCCTCGAGCCGATGCTGCAACTGAACAATATGGTTGGAATGTAATTTACGGAGTTATCACATGAATTCATTATCCCGCACACAAAAACCACGGGCAGGTTTTACCCTGCTGGAAGTGATGGTGGTGATTGTTATTCTTGGCGTTCTGGCAAGCCTGGTGGTGCCTAACCTGCTGGGCAACAAAGAAAAAGCGGACAGGCAAAAAGCCATCAGCGATATCGTGGCACTGGAAAACGCGCTGGATATGTACCGACTGGATAACGGGCGTTATCCGACCACCGAGCAGGGGCTTGAGGCGCTGATCCAGCAACCGGCCAATATGGCGGATTCCCGCAACTACCGTCCAGGTGGATACATTAAACGACTGCCAAAAGATCCGTGGGGCAATGATTATCAGTATCTCAGCCCCGGTGAAAAAGGGATGTTTGATGTTTACACCTTAGGGGCGGATGGTCAGGAAAACGGGGAAGGCGCTGGCGCAGATATCGGTAACTGGAATTTGCAGGAGTTTCAGTAATCAGTGCCTGGACGCGGATTCACTCTTCTGGAAATCATGCTGGTGATTTTCCTTATCGGCCTTGCCAGTGTGGGCGTGGTACAGACTTTTGCGACCGATTCTGAATCGCCTGCGAAAAAAGCGGCGCAGGATTTTCTGACTCGCTTTGCGCAGTTTAAGGACAGGGCAGTGATCGAAGGGAAAACACTCGGTGTGTTAATCGACCCGCCAGGCTATCAGTTTATGCAGCGTCGTCAGGGGCAGTGGTTGCCCGTTTCTGCGACCCGGTTATCGGCACAGGTTACGGTGTCGAAACAGGTGCAGATGCTGTTACAACCCGGAAGTGATATCTGGCAGAAAGAGTATGCGCTGGAGCTGCAACGTCGTCGCCTGACGCTGCATGATATTGAACTGGAACTGCAAAAAGAGGCGAAAAAGAAGACTCCGCAGATCCGCTTCTCGCCTTTTGAACCCGCCACGCCGTTTACGCTGCGCTTCTACTCGGCGGCGCAAAACGCATGTTGGGCGGTAAAGCTGGCGCACGATGGCGCGTTATCCCTCAATCAATGTGATGAGAGGATGCCATGAAGCGCGGATTTACGTTGCTGGAAGTGATGCTCGCGCTGGCGATTTTTGCGCTAGCTGCCACGGCGGTACTACAGATTGCCAGCGGTGCGCTGAGTAATCAGCAGGTTCTTGAGGAGAAAACGGTAGCGGGCTGGGTAGCTGAAAACCAGACCGCACTGCTCTACCTGATGACCCGCGAACAACGGGCGGTCAGGCATCAGGGCGAGAGCGATATGGCAGGAAGCCGCTGGTACTGGCGAACTACACCGCTGAATACCGGTAACGCGCTGCTCCAGGCGGTGGATATTGAAGTCAGCCGTCATGAAGACTTTTCGTCGGTGATCCAGTCACGACGCGCCTGGTTTAGCGCCGTGGGAGGCCAACAGTGAGAAGGACTCGCGCTGGTTTCACATTACTGGAAATGCTGGTGGCAATCGCCATTTTTGCCTCGCTGGCACTGATGGCGCAGCAGGTGACAAACGGCGTCACGCGCGTGAATAGCGCCGTCGCCGAACACGATCAAAAACTAAACCTCATGCAGCAAACGATGAGTTTTCTGACCCACGATCTGACACAAATGATGCCACGCCCGGTAAGAGGCGAGCAGGGGCAGCGGGAACCGGCGTTACTGGCTGGCGCTGGCGTGCTGGCGTCTGAGAGTGAAGGGATACGCTTTGTGCGTGGTGGTGTGGTTAATCCGTTGATGCGCCTGCCGCGCAGTAATCTGCTTACCGTCGGTTACCGCATTCATGACGGTTATCTTGAACGATTGTCCTGGCCGCTGACCGATGCAGCAGGCAGCGTGAAGCCAACAACGCAAAAATTAATCCCGGCAGATTCGCTCCGTTTGCAATTCTACGACGGCACGCGCTGGCAGGAGAGTTGGTCGTCAGTGCAGGCGATCCCTGTGGCGGTGCGCATGACCCTGCATTCGCCACAATGGGGCGAGATTGAACGCATCTGGTTGTTACGCGGGCCGCAATTATCATGATCACCTCACCACCAAAACGCGGAATGGCACTGGTCGTGGTGCTGATATTGCTGGCGGTCATAATGCTGGTAACCATCACGCTTTCCGGGCGGATGCAGCAACAACTTGGGCGAACGCGCAGCCAGCAGGAGTACCAGCAGGCGCTGTGGTACAGCGCCAGTGCTGAAAGCCTGGCGCTGAGCGCGCTCAGTCTGAGCCTAAAAAATGAACAACGCGTGCATCTGGCACAGCCGTGGGCTTCCGGCCCTCGTTTCTTCCCTCTGCCGCAGGGGCAAATTGCCGTCACCCTGCGCGACGCACAGGCCTGCTTTAACCTGAATGCCCTCGCTCAGCCGACGACGGCATCGCGTCCGCTCGCGGTACAACAGTTGATTGCCCTGATCTCGCGCCTGGATGTGCCAGCTTATCGAGCTGAACTGATAGCCGAAAGCCTGTGGGAGTTTATTGACGAGGATCGCAGCGTGCAGACGCGGCTGGGGCGTGAAGACAGCGAGTATCTCGCCCGCTCGGTGCCGTTCTATGCCGCTAATCAACCGCTGGCTGATATTAGCGAGATGCGCGTGGTGCAGGGAATGGACGCCGGACTTTATCAAAAACTGAAACCGCTGGTTTGTGCGCTGCCGATGACCCGCCAGCAAATCAACATCAACACATTAGACGTCACGCAAAGCGTGATTCTTGAGGCGCTGTTTGACCCGTGGTTAAGCCCTGTTCAGGCGCGGGCGTTATTACAACAACGTCCGGCGAAGGGGTGGGAAGATGTCGATCAGTTTCTTGCGCAGCCGCTACTTGCTGACGTCGATGAGCGTACTAAAAAACAGCTAAAAACCGTCCTGAGCGTGGACAGCAATTACTTCTGGCTGCGTTCGGATATCACCGTGAATGAGATTGAACTGACGATGAACTCGTTAATTGTCCGCATGGGGCCACAACACTTTTCGGTTCTCTGGCATCAGACAGGAGAAAGTGAGTGAGTTCCATCCTTGAGATTTTTTTCCCGCTTTGCGCCTCCGATACCGTCCGTTGGCAGCGCCGTACACCCGACGTGGAGCACGGTATCTGGCCTGACGTTGCTGACGAACGTCTCCAACAATGGCTGCAAACTGATGCGATTCGGCTCTACATTCCCGGCGAATGGAGCAGCGTCTGGCAGGTTGAACTGCCTGATGTCGCCCGTAAGCAGATACCGACTATTCTGCCCGCCTTACTGGAAGAAGAGCTGAACCAGGATATCGATGAACTGCATTTCGCCCCGTTGAAAATCGACCAGCAACTGGCAACCGTGGCAGTGATTCACCAACAGCATATGCGCAACATTGCGCAGTGGTTGCAGGAAAACGGCATCACCCGCGCTACCGTCGCGCCGGACTGGATGTCCATTCCTTGTGGCTATATGGCTGGCGATGCGCAACGAGTTATCTGCCGCATCAATGAGTGCCGGGGATGGAGCGCCGGGCGGGCGCTGGCTCCGGTCATGTTACGCGCACAGCTCAATGAGCAGGATTTACCGCTTTCGTTGACCGTGGTCGGTATTGCGCCGGAAGAGCTATCTACATGGGCTGATGCGGACGCAGAACGCCTGACAATCACGGCACTACCAGCCATTACCACATTCGGAGAACCAGAAGGGAACTTGCTAAGCGGCCAGTGGCAGCCTCGCGTCAGCTACCGAAAACAGTGGGCGCGCTGGCGGGTGATGATTCTGCCGATATTGCTGATTCTGGTTGCGCTGGTAGTGGAACGGGGCGTGACGTTATGGAGCGTCAGCGAACAGGTGGCGCAAAGCCGCACCCAGGCGGAGAAACAGTTCTTAACGCTATTCCCGGAGCAGAAGCGGATTGTGAATTTACGCTCTCAGGTGACGATGGCGCTGAAAAAATATCGCCCACAGGCCGACGATACCCGGCTGCTCGCAGAATTGTCAGCGATCGCCAGTACCCTGAAATCAGCGTCACTTACCGACATCGAAATGCGTGGTTTCACCTTTGATCAAAAACGCCAGACGTTCCACCTTCAGTTGCGGGCAGCAAACTTTGCCAGTTTCGACAAACTGCGTAGCGCACTGGCAACTGATTATGTTGTGCAACAGGACGCGTTACAGAAAGAGGGTGATGCGGTTTCCGGCGGCGTAACGTTGCGGAGGAAATATCATGTTACGCGATAAATTTATTCACTATTTTCAGCAATGGCGTGAACGCCAGTTAAGCCGTGGCGAACACTGGCTGGCTCAACATCTCGCGGGGCGTTCGCCGCGCGAAAAGGGCATGTTACTGGCTGCGGCGGTGTTTCTGTTTAGCGCCGGATATTACGTCCTCATCTGGCAACCTTTGAGCGAACGGATTGAGCAACAGGAGACGATGTTGCAGCAGCTGGTGGCGATGAATACCCGACTGAAGAGCGCCGCGCCGGATATTATCGCAGCGCGAAAATCCGCCACAACAACGCCTGCGCAGGTATCGCGGGTCATTAGTGACAGTGCTTCGGCGCATTCAGTGGTCATTAAGCGGATAGCTGAGCGCGGGGAGAATATTCAGGTCTGGATAGATCCTGTGGTGTTTAATGACCTGCTGAACTGGTTAAACGCGCTGGATGAAAAGTATGCGCTGCGGGTGACACAAATTGATGTCAGCGCAGGTGAGAAGCCAGGGATGGTGAATGTGCAGCGACTGGAGTTGATAAGAGGATAAGTGTTCCAGTAAATTCCCTGTGAAATTCAGCCCGAAAGGTGAGTGTATAATCTTCTTATCCACTCACCGAATTGAATATTTTTGCAATAATAAATATCCCATTCCTCTCATCACTGAATGTTCTGCAAAACAACAGATACGAGTTCTCTCCTGAAACAGCCCAGCGTCCTATAAATATGCTTAAGTGTGGCAATACATCATGACCATTAATAGATGTAATGAATCATTGGGTGGCAATTGATAGGTCAAAACATATAGGATAATTCTTGTGTGATCTGTATTTTGTGTAGCCTGGAAATTACTAAAATTCCTGGAGACAATCAGAAAGGAAATTTTAAGTAAGTAAAATAATTTCCACAGAAACTATCCGTCGATTTGAAACAATGTCTGCTCAGGTATATCTACTGAGGGATAGTGCTGGCTGTAACACTGGTTAAAATAAACGCGCTAAATAATCAAGACATATATTTTAATCGACAACAATAATTGCTGCCGGAATTATTCCTGCGACTTAAATAACATTGTTTAAATGTGATGAATATCACAAATATGACCGCAAAGAGGGGACTGAAGATATAAATAAGAAGTACATGAGTGAATTTTAAATAGGGAAATAGTTTCTCGGTAAACAATTGATTGGTAATAAATTCGTGCGTTCTGGTGTGAAACAGATTGCAGGTGTTGCTACGCATAAAATTTATAGGTGGTGTTATAATCCAGTAGTTAACAGTAAAAGCAAAAATAATTTCTTGCGAAATTAAAAGCTCATTTTGAATAAGTGTGTTCCGGAGTAATCCAGAATGCATGGTGCTTTACATCTTTTTTACCCATACAGGCTAAGCAAAAAGAGTTACGCATAATTTCCTGAGAAATTAACTCTACATTCTAAAACGGCCAGTTTTCTGAAATTACCAGAAGACCGAATACATTCATGCCTGAAGAATGGATTAGAAAAAATGAGACGGAAATAGATCAATTTATCCCTGCGGAAATAATTTCTGCTGAAATTGTTTGCGGTTATTAAAAAGTCAAACCGTCTGAACGTATTTTATCCAATTACAAACAAGTATTACCTCCAGTGTATTGGTAGCTGTTAAGCCAAGGGCGGTAGCGTACCTGAAGAGATTAGGATCACATCATCAAATGGCAAGAAGTGGATTTGAAGTCCAGAAAGTCACCGTAGAGGCATTATTTCTACGAGAAATACGAACACGTTTTGGTAAGTTTCGTCTGGGGTATTTGTGGGCGATTCTCGAACCCTCTGCGCATTTGCTGATACTGTTGGGCATTTTTGGTTACATTATGCACCGCACGATGCCAGATATCTCGTTCCCGGTGTTCTTACTTAATGGCCTGATTCCCTTTTTTATCTTTAGCAGTATCAGCAAACGTTCTGTCGGCGCTATTGAAGCGAACCAGGGGCTGTTTAATTATCGTCCAGTAAAACCCATCGATACGATCATTGCACGTGCACTGCTTGAGACACTGATTTACGTTGCTGTTTATATTCTGCTTATGCTCATTGTCAGGATGGCAGGCGAATATTTCGAGATAACAAATTTTTTACAACTTGTGGCTACCTGGAGTCTGCTGATCATACTTTCATGCAGCATTGGCTTAATATTCATGGTCGTTGGTAAAACCTTCCCCGAAATGCAAAAGGTTCTACCGATACTTCTTAAGCCTCTTTATTTCATCTCCTGCATCATGTTCCCTCTGCACTCAATTCCTAAGCAATATTGGTCTTATCTTCTCTGGAACCCGTTAGTACATGTGGTGGAGCTAAGCCGCGAGGCCGTCATGCCTGGCTATATAAGCGAAGGTGTGAGTCTGAACTACCTGGCAATGTTCACATTGATAACCCTGTTCATTGGTCTGGCGTTATACCGAACTCGTGAGGAGGCAATGCTGACATCATGATTAAGATTGAGAATTTGACGAAGTCATATCGCACGCCAACGGGGCGACACTATGTGTTTAAGGATTTAAACATCGAAATCCCTTCAGGAAAAAGCGTTGCCTTTATTGGTCGCAACGGCGCAGGTAAATCAACGTTGCTGAGAATGATTGGCGGCATCGACCGCCCCGATAGCGGAAAGATCATCACCAATAAAACGATATCATGGCCAGTCGGCCTCGCCGGTGGATTCCAGGGAAGTTTAACCGGACGCGAAAACGTAAAATTTGTTGCGCGGTTATACGCGAAGCAAGAAGAACTGAAAGAGAAAATAGAGTTTGTTGAAGAATTTGCCGAACTTGGTAAGTACTTTGATATGCCGATCAAAACTTACTCATCTGGTATGCGATCGCGTTTAGGCTTTGGTTTAAGCATGGCCTTTAAGTTTGATTATTATATCGTCGATGAAGTAACCGCAGTCGGTGATGCCAGGTTTAAAGAGAAGTGCGCTCATTTATTTAAAGAAAGGCATAAAGAGTCTAGCTTTTTAATGGTTTCACATAGTTTGAATTCATTGAAAGAGTTTTGTGATGTGGCGATTGTTTTTAAAAACGATAATAGGGTTAGTTTTCATGAGAATGTTCAGGAGGGGGTAGAAAAATATCGAGCAGAACAAAGCCGCAAATAGCATTTATTTATATAAATCTGAAATAATTTTATACTCTCTATTTATAACAAATAATCAATATCGAATGTGTGACGTTGATATTTTGAGTTTAATTTGTGTATATGATGTAAAATAATGGTATTCATTGATACCATGCCGGAGCTGATTGATGAAACGTATATATGTAACTTCTGACTTCCTTATGACTAGCGGAGATGAGCAGGATAATAATATTCGCTGGGTATATGACTTTATAAGTCGACCTATAGAAATAGCGACATCTTTTGATGCGAAATGTTTTTCAACTAAAAAATGGAATGTTTTAAATTTTGACAGAAAACATTTTTTTGCATTATCAAACATAGAATATGTTGAGGATAAACAGTTCTATTATGATGAGAAGGATATAAAATCAGCATCCATTAAATACATTAAAAGTATAATAAGTAATGATATTATCCTTATAGGATATGAATTATCAGAGCAAACAAGAAAAATTCTCGATAAAATAAAAGTAACATATATTGACATTTGGTTGCATCCAATAAGATATATGGATGATGTATTGTTTGGTTTAAAGTCAAACAATGAAGAAATAAATAACAAACTTTACACTTTCAATATACCAAGTGAGACGTATTATTTATATGCAGATCGTTTAAAAGTTCAAAACTATCGAGGTTATAGGAAAAATAAATCTTTTTTAAAAGATAATTCTGCATTGTTTGTGGGCCAAACACTAAACGATAAAGCAGTTTTCCATAATGGAAAAATGCTAAATTTACTTGATTTCAAAAATGTTTTTGAAAAAGTAGTTAAGAAATACAATCATGTTTATTATAGCCGGCATCCATTTGTTAAAGATGGAGATGAAGAAATAATAAACTATTTGAAAAAATTTAAAAACGTCACTCTTAATGATGACCCAACTTATCATCTCTTGGCGTCCAAAGAAATTGAATATGTTTTTTCCATTTCCTCATCTGTTGTTCATGAAGCAAAATACTTTGGCAAGGATGTGGAATTTTTATACAAACCAGTTATAACAATCGGAGATCATAAGAAAGATTATACGTCGGTGATGCACGAAATTTTCTATGGGCATTTTTGGGCTTCAATATTGTCCCCATTAATAAATGTTAATAATGTTCCGGTTGTCAGCTATTTTTCAGGAAAAGACAAAACTCGAGATGCCTTATCCTTTTATTGGGGGTATAGGAATATAGATAAAGTGGAAAGTGTAAAGCAAACAGTTTCGACGCTTTGGAATAAAACTCGAGAAATTAATGCACCAAAGAACCCGCAGCCAAAAAACAAAAAAAGTAAATCTGGGTTGTTTGATAGAATAAAAGAAAAAAAAGTAATATCTTTTGATATTTTCGATACTCTGATTACCAGGAAGTTTTATTCCCCAAGAGATTTGTTTAATCTGGTTGAAAATGAATACAATAAAAATAATGAGTCAAATTTAAAAGAATTTAAACAATTTCGTATTCTTGCTGAAAACAGAGCATTAGAAAAAGCCATTAAAAATGGAAAACAAGAATGTACACTTGATGAAATATATAATTGCCTTAAGGAAATTCTTTTTCTAACAGATAAAGAATGTTCTTGCTTAAAAAAAATTGAGATAGAGCAAGAAATAAAAAATATCATTCCTCGCAGAAGGGGAGTTGATATATTTGAATATGCAAAAAAATTAGACAAAAAAATAGTATTAACTTCAGATATGTACTTGAAATCTGATGTAATAGAAGTAATCTTACAGAAGAATAAAATAACAGGCTACGATAAAATATATTTATCTTCTGAAATAGGATTAAAGAAAAAAACAGGGGATTTATTTAAGTATGTAATAAATGATAATGGAGTAAGCAATAATGAAGTATTACATATTGGAGATAATATAGAAGGAGATGTTCGAGTACCAAGTGGCATGGGGATTAATACCTATCATATACCAAGGGCTATTGATATTGCGAAATTTTATACCCCAGAGATGAAAAACTGGGTTGATACAGTTTCCTTAAATAAAACACCATTACTTGATGCTGTGGTAACAACGATATCAAATCGTTATTACGATAATGAAAGCCAAGAGAAATCATCGCCTTACGGTGCTGATAAATTTAAATTTGGATATCAAGCCTTTGGTCCTGTTATTATTGGGTTCACATCATGGATAAAAAAAATAGCAATAGAAAATAACATCAAGAAATTATATTTTCTATCGCGTGATACCAAGGTGGCATATGATTGTTTCAATATCCTTTATCCAGATATAAATATAGAATCACATTATATTTACTCATCACGTCGTTCTGTAAGTATTCCATTATTTAAGTCAAAAAAAGATTTATTAGTGGAAGTATATAAAACAATATATTCAACAACCATATCTGCATGGCTAGAAAATCGTTTTGGTATAACTAAAGATCAATATTCTGTTGAAGTATTACAAAAATATAGTCTAAAGGATTACGATCATCCTATTGGCGGTAAGTTCAGTAAGGACAAACTTTCTCAATTAGTTTGTGAGCTTTCTGATATAATTTTGGAAAATGCTAAGCAAGAAAGAATAAACTTAATTGATTATCTATCTTCCCACGGCATGGACACTAATGAAAATATTGCGGTAGTTGATATCGGTTATGCTGCATCAATGCAATCTGCATATCAAAAAATACTTAATAAAGAAAATATTCATGGTATATATTATGCAACATTTAATAGTGCATTGAAAAATGTTTCAGATAGTTCTCTCTTGCATGGGTATAGTGTGCATCTTGAAAATCCGTCATCTCCAAAATATGGAATATGTAGCCATAGATTCTTCTATGAAACAATTTTTTGTGATGCAGACAATAGTTTTATTAAACCTATTAAAACTAATAATGGATTTGAAATCGTTAAAAGTAAATTTGATGATTCCACAAGACAAACCGTTGTAAAAGAAATACATTCTGGTGTTTTAGCTTTGGCGCACGATCTCGCAGAAAATTATTCAAGCAGTGTGTTAAATGGATATATTGATCCTAGTTTAGGAAGTTTTCTTTTCGATTCATTCTTAAAAACACCGAATGAAAATGATGCGGAAATGTTTAAGGGGGTTCTATTTGAAGATGCAACAGGTCCTAACATTCGTCGATATCTATTTGTCCCAGATGAATATAAAAATGATAAAAAAACCATTGATAATATGATTTGGAAAGAAGCTGCAGGTCTATTTATAAATTCAACGCCGTCTCAAAATGTTCAAATAAAACCTGAACCCCCAGTTAAGAATATAAATAATACAATAAGTACTAAACAAAATAAAAATGATAAGGTAAAAGCCAAACCAATTGAATGCAAGCAAAATAGAGTTGCTGTAATTGAACGAGTAATATTCGAATTGTTTTTAAAAGGTAAGAAAAAAAATAAATATCTCAGGGATCGGAGTATGTTTTTCAAAGACTCTAATAATAAGTTTATTTCGCATTATTATAAAATAATAGGAAGTAAGTTCTAACGTATTTTAAAAAGCGCCTTGTCCATAACATTATGTAAGTTTTATTCCTAATAAGGCGCATATTAATTTGCTATAGTATTAAATATAAATGTTAAGTTTATTATATGTATTTATATCTCCATTCATATTTGTTTAATGATTATAACTATTTACCGTTACAAATATATAATGTAACTTGTTTGTGATTCTCTTGTTTTTTAATTAAAGGTATATTAAAGATGACGATAATTGACATATCAGGAAAGACAATCGCGCAAAGAGCGGAAATATTTAAACCTATTGGTCTTAAATTAGACCACACAGGAGTACCAAAAGGTTTATCATTAACCTTCTCTCCCCCCATTCATCTTGTAAAAACAGAAATTCGAGGAAATATCAGTGTTGGAGCCTATTCTTTTATGCGTGGAGGAAGGCTTTGTGCTGATATTGGAAATTATTGTAGTATAGCACCGGATGTATCCATTGGAGATGGGGAGCATCCCGTCAACTGGTTAAGTACACATCCTTTTCAATATGGTCGCTCTGCTTTTAATGATTGGCTTAATGCTGAAGGTTTTAACAACACTAAGAGGCTTCCGCTTAGCATTTCAAAACGAGCTCCAATAATAGGAAATGACGTTTGGATAGGTACTCGAGTCGTTATTCTGCGCGGTGTTAAGATCGGTGATGGTGCAATTGTTGCTGCGGGTGCTGTCGTTACAAAAGACGTTCCTCCATTTGCTATTGTTGGAGGTGTTCCTGCAAAAATTTTACGTTATAGATTTGACCAAAAAGTAATTGAAAAAATTCAATTGTCACAATGGTGGAAATATGACATTAAATATCTAAAAGACATAAATTTCCAAGAGCCAGAGGCGGCAGCAGAGCAAATGTTAGAAAAAATCTCTTTAGGTATAAAAATGATTCCTGAAAATAAATATAGATTAGAATATGATAGGCTTATTATGCAGAAATAAAATTTTCTGTATGTCTATTATTATCGTCGTTAATTATCATCTTGCAGATGGTAATGCTGCCAACTTACTGATTTAGTGTATGATGGTGTTTTTGAGGTGCTCCAGTGGCTTCTGTTTCTATCAGCTGTCCCTCCTGTTCAGCTACTGACGGGGTGGTGCGTAACGGCAAAAGCACCGCCGGACATCAGCGCTATCTCTGCTCTCACTGCCGTAAAACATGGCAACTGCAGTTCACTTACACCGCTTCTCAACCCGGTACGCACCAGAAAATCATTGATATGGCCATGAATGGCGTTGGATGCCGGGCAACCGCCCGCATTATGGGCGTTGGCCTCAACACGATTTTACGTCACTTAAAAAACTCAGGCCGCAGTCGGTAACCTCGCGCATACAGCCGGGCAGTGACGTCATCGTCTGCGCGGAAATGGACGAACAGTGGGGCTATGTCGGGGCTAAATCGCGCCAGCGCTGGCTGTTTTACGCGTATGACAGGCTCCGGAAGACGGTTGTTGCGCACGTATTCGGTGAACGCACTATGGCGACGCTGGGGCGTCTTATGAGCCTGCTGTCACCCTTTGACGTGGTGATATGGATGACGGATGGCTGGCCGCTGTATGAATGCCGCCTGAAGGGAAAGCTGCACGTAATCAGCAAGCGATATACGCAGCGAATTGAGCGGCATAACCTGAATCTGAGGCAGCACCTGGCACGGCTGGGACGGAAGTCGCTGTCGTTTTCAAAATCGGTGGAGCTGCATGACAAAGTCATCGGGCATTATCTGAACATAAAACACTATCAATAAGTTAGAGTCATTACCCTGACTTTTTTATATGCAATAATAATATTTCAATTATATTGAAAAAACTCTATGAATAGCACTTATGTTCCCCATGCCGACTTATGTTCAGAACCCCATAATAAACCCCATTAACCTGCGTCTTCACCAATAAATACCACCGAAACTTCTTAAACAGTTTCATATCCGGTTTAAAATCGGCCTGCCAGAACTGGTGCAAATGCCCTTGATACGTCAAGCCCTTGATATCGTACAGGGCATTGCCCATCACTTTAAGTGGTTTGTTATGAATCAGCGCAGAGATCCCCGCCGTACTGTTAATCGTCACCACCGCTTTTGCGTGGCGTAATAATTCCGGCATCGGGAGATCGTGCACGTATATGACTCGCTCACCTAAGCCATATTCCTTACTCAACCGTTTAATTAATGGTCGATAGAGTCTGTGACCACGATCCATCGGATGATGTTTGATCACCAAATAACTTTCTTTCGGCGCTTTACGCGAAAATGAGTACATGACTTCATTAATATAGTCACGCACATCGTTATAATTGCTGTGGTTACGAATCTGGCTATCGTTATATACCTGCAAAACGGCAAGATAATAACGCTGATCCAGCTCGTTCATTAACCTCGGTAATACCTTACGCTGTGTTACCTTGTAAAGTTGCTTGCGCCAGTACGCACGAACCCAGCAACGAGCCTCATACCAGGGAGAAAACGATTTGTGGTGGCGGTAGCGAGGAAACTCATGACGGTAATGCCAGCCCATCAGGTAATACCACATCGCATGGCCTATACGTTTCATCGTTGAAGGTGTTAAGTTCTCAACATGCGGCGCAGGCATATCTGGTAACTTACGATAAAAATCCGGATCGCGCGGTAGCGATGAATATGCGTTCACTCCGCCTTCTTCAACGGTTATAAATTGCGGGCGTAAATATCCTTCTTCAAATGCCAGAAAACGGATACCTTTCGACTTTGCCCAGCGTTTTGCTTCTTTATGCAATGGGCGGCAGTCGCCAAAGCAGAGGATAGTGTCAAAGTCATATTGCCGGTGGAGATCTCGCAACCATGCGGGAAACTCTTTCGGTGTCTGGTAGTAAGCCAGATAATGTCGATGGCGGCAGTAAAAACGATCCCCGCCGTTGAATACAACATTCACAGCGTTACGGCCTAATGACTCTAGCCACTCGGCGACATCACTGAAAAAGGGTCCCATTGGCCCCTGCAATAGCAGATATTTTTTACCGGATAATAAAACGGTTAGTGCATTACCTTGCATAAATAATTTGTGTAATAGTCAACTGTGAAATTGTTTAGCCAAATCTGACCTTGCAGAACATAATTAATTTGCGGTAATAGCGTATTACTCGCCCCGCTTTTTTTCTGGTAATAAACATCGGCTTGCGCGGAGTCTGGATCAAATATTCCGCCGCCTCTTCAACCGTAATAGGTTGTAGCCGTGTTGGGTGGATATAGGTTGGATAAACAATTAGCGCCTGATATAGCAGATCCGCTAACGTTAATTTTCGCTCGCGACGCGGGCAGCGATGTTCATCAACGGTTAAACCCCAACCGGCATAGAAGGGCAGGCCGTAACAATGTACGCGCTTGCCATGTAATAACGCTTCAAACCCCGACAGCGACGTCATGGTATGCACTTCATCTGCGCGTTGGATGCATTGAATAATATCTGCGTCCAGTGCCTGATAATCAGCAAGTTCAGCAATCTGTTCTGCCGGAATATCGCCCTTGCGATTCCCCACCAGTACATCCGGGTGCGGTTTATAAATAATGTAGGCGTGCGGATTACGCTCGCGTACTGTGCGTAATAACTCAAGGTTGCTCTTAATCGAGGCAGTGCCTGTTTTAATAGAGGCATCGTCCTCTACCTGACCCGGCACCAGGATAACTTTTTTATCTTTGGCTTCGGCTGGTAGAGAGAAATCGGCTCCCAGGTTGTACTTGCTCAGTTTGCTTTCAACCAGTCGCTGGCGTAATTTTTCAGCTCGTATCTTCTGCGCCAGCGTTAGCTGGCTATGATTCAGCAGCACTTCCAGATCGCTGGGGCGCGTGGCGTCATAGTAAATACCGCGTTTATCCAGCACCAGCGATAACGGCGGCAGCAGGTCAGAGCCAAGTCCGGATGAACGCAGAAAACCATCTTCCATTCGCCATAATGGCAGTGATTTTCGCTGCGCTTCGGCTCGCCATTGCTGTTCCCCCTTTACACCCCATACCACGCAGGCGCTCGCCGCAGTACAGCGACGTGAAAAACTCAGTCGGTTTGTTGGCGTTCGCAAGAAAGGTTTCAGGATCGCCGACTTCCACAGCGTTAAGCCTGGCGCCCATAAATAGCCATTACGCTGTTGCTGATGGTTGCGCTGTAATTGCAGCCATTGCAGCACGGTAAACAGATCGCTTGCGGCCCCCGTTAGCGGGTCGATATAGCGACAGTAACGCAGGTATGCTGCGGCAAAAAGTTCTTCCAGCGTGGCAGAACCGCGTCGGGCAGATAACAACGGCGACTGCGGATGGCGATCGTCCGTTAAGCCCCAGCCTGCATACCAGGGCTGGCCGAAGCATGTCACTGGTTTTCCTGCCAGCAAGGCTTCAAAGCCGTATTGGGAGGTCACGACGTAAACCCGGGAAACGTGTCGCAACAGCGACTGCGGGCTGACATTCTCGGCAATCAAACGTACTCGTTGCGTGGCGCGCAGATCGGCGAAATAACCTGTTTTCTTTCCTTCCAGTACATCCGGATGCACCTTCACCCAAATTTCGGCTTGAGGATTTTCCGCCATCGCGGCTTCCAGCATGGCTGCAAACTCATTCTGACTCGCATTACCATACGTCACTGACATATCATTAAATGTCTGATCGACAACCAGAACGATGTCTGAATGTTCTGACTTATCAGCCACAAACGCAGGCGCCAGGTTATATTTCGACAAATCTTCGGTCACGATGGTGTGCATCGCTTCTCTGGCCTGATCTGCCAATGCCGCATTTCCGGCTTTATCCTGTACCAGTTTCTCCAGCGCCGAAGGCTTGCTGGCATCGTAGTAAATGCCGCAATCATCCACCACCAGAGAAAGCGGCGGCGCACCATTGACGCCAAGATCCAGCGAGCGCACAAATCCATCTTCCAGACGGATGACCGGTTTTCCCGCTGCTTTGGCGATGGTGACTGGTTTCGCCGCGCTGGGGCGATGTCCCCACACGGCGATAGCATCAACTTCTTGCGGAACAGGGCGCAGCAGAGAAAGTTTCTGGCACGGTTGCGCCAGAAATTTCTCCAGATTTGGAATACGCCAGATGCCGGACGAGAAAATGCCAATCATGCGTTTTCAGCCAGTTCCTGTGCCATCAGGGCGCGCACTTTTTCAAGACATGCAGGGGTGTCAACGCCCGGACCGGTTGCGGCAACCTCAAACGTGCGAATGTTGATTCCCGCGTTCATTAACCGTAGCTGCTCCAGTGATTCCGCCTGCTCCGGCATGGACTCCGGTAACTGACTGTAGTTTTGCAGCACATCGCGACGATAAGCGTAAATACCAACGTGTTTCAGGTAGCGCGCTTTTTCAGCATTGCGCGGATAGGGAATCGGCGAACGGCTGAAATAAAGTGCATCGTGGCGGGTATTCACCACCACTTTTACCGTGCTGGGTTCAGTCGCTTCTTCGGCAGATATCGCGTGGCATAGCGTTGCCACCGGCAACTCGGGATCGTCACGCATTCCTTGCAGCAGCGTTTCTACATCCTGCGGACGAATCATGGGTTCGTCGCCCTGCAGGTTAATGTAGATATCTGCCTCGACTTTATGCATCACTTCGACCAGCCGATCGGTGCCGGATTCATGATCGGTACGCGTCATAATGGCTTTCCCGCCAAACGCCTGTACGGCCTGTTCAACACGCGGGTCGTCAGTTGCCACCCAAACTTCTGCGACGCCCGCCACCTGTAACGCACGCTCGTAGACATGCTGGATCATCGGTTTGCCAACAATATCAAGTAGCGGCTTACCCGGCAGGCGCGATGAGCCATAACGAGCCGGAATGACAATAACTGCTTTGCTCATTTCAACTCCTTACAATGACAGAATTACTTTTGCACCCACCGCCAGCTGATAGAGGATGGTGGAAATACCACGGGTAACTTCAATGTTTTTCGATTCATACTTCGGCAGAACCATAATCTCATCGCCCGGTTTGAGTGAATCCACATCTTCCGCGTTGACGGCTGCACCGTTCTGACGAATGACGATAATTCTGGCGTTACCCGATTTCTGCGTCAGGCCACCACATTTCTCGATGTAATCCTCGGTGGTCATCCCCTTCTGCCAGCTCACCGCGTTCGGGAACAGCACCTCGCCATGAACCATAACCAGCGATGTTTTCTCCGGAATATTGATGACGTCGCCATCTTCCAGCAGAACAGAGTCAATATTGGATTCGTTGAGGATCACTTCACCTTTCGGAACCACGGTGCGCGCTTTCGCCACAAAGCGGCTGATCAGTTGCGCTTCCTGCATTCGCAGGCTGGCTTCTTCTTTGGTGGAGGACTGGGCAGAAAGTGACGCTTCCTCCAGCTTTTGCAGCGAGAGATTCAGCATCTCTTTCTGACGCTGAGCCACTGATGGGCGATAAAGCTGAACCGCATTCATCTGCGACATGCTGTTCGGGCGGACTTTTTCCAGAACCGCACGCATGGTTGAACCATAAGGCAGCACCATGGCGTGTTCACCGGAGTGCGCGCCTTCAACCCGCACCTGAATGGTGCCGGCATAGCGGTCAGTGCTCACAATTAAGGTATCGCCGTTCTGCAACATACGGCCTGGCGCAGAACTGATCGGATAGTATTCGCTACGTTTTTGCAGCCCCTGTTTACGCATAATCGTAATGTGCGTCGCACCAGGTTTAGGGCGCGCCCAGCTCAATGCTTCCGTTACGGGAATGCTGCTTTCACGGAACTCAAAGTCGTAGCTGTTAAAGACATCGCCCTGAACGCTGAACGTATGTTGACGAGGCCCAACGATGATAGTGTCACCATCGGCGAACTGTGAAAGCCCCAGCTTACCGTTCAGCAGGAAGTCGTACAGGTTGACGTTGGAGCGCACGCGGTTGCCGCGCTTGACCACAATATCAACGTAGCTCCCACGCTCTGGATCAACGCCGCCAGCCTTGATCAGATAATTGAGTAACGAATCGGACGTCACGCCGCCGTACAGACCAGGATTACGCACAAATCCGGTCACGTACACTTTTACTGGCTGCGCCTGTAATAAGGAGGCGTAGACGTTGACGTTGGACTGGTACACTTCCTTCACTTTGGATGTAACCAGAGTGTTCAACTGACTATTGCTAACCCCGGCAACTTTCACTGGACCAACGTTTGGCAGAAAAATATTGCCTTTGGGATCAATCTGTAAGGCACCATCAAAGGTGAACGCACCCCATAAACGAACCTGAATGCTATCGCCCGGATTCAGAATATAGTCAGGGTTGAATCCCACTGTCGCACCGCTATCCGCGCTGGTGCCGTTGAAAAGTTGAGCACCAAACATACGGCTCATCACCACCGGCGGCGCTGGCGGTGGGGTATTGTCGAAGCCGCTCATGTTTTGCGTATCCGACTTCTGTCCGCTCAGAATACCGGGGAGTGGCGCTGCTCCTGTCAGGTTTGGGTCAGCGTTAATATCAATGGCCGCGCTGGCCTGCGCCGCGTGACAGGCGGCAATCAGTAAAATTGATTTAAATAATTTCATCACAAACTCATTCAGCGACAGCGTTAATCTCGGTGATCTTCAATAACAGCCAGCAACAGTTTCAGGGTACCGAACAGCAGGCAGCACACCAGTAACCAACAGGCGATCAAATAAGGGATGTTTGGAAAAGACGATTCCTGCGGCAACTGTGGCGAACTGATAACCGACAGCACCTTGAGCTTACGAGCCGCTTCTACACGGGTCTTTTCAATGGAGGTCAGGGTCAGTTTGTACAGCTCGCTGTTGAACTCTACTTTTGATTTGATTTCTTCAAAATCCACTGCCATGCGGTTTAATTTGTCACCTTGTGGCGCCGTGATTTTGCTTTTTTCTTCGTCGATTTGTGCCTGCAATGACTGAATCGCATTACGCGCACTCACCACTTGTGGTGCATCTTCACGCAGATATGTCAGCAAGTTACGCAGATCCGCTTCCATCTGGATCTTCTGACCCATCAGCGTATTGACTAATGTGCTCGCCGCCTCCGCCTGGGCTTGTGGATCCAGGACGTTGTTGCTGTCCTGATAAGAGAGCAGTTCTGCTTTGCTGGCATCCAGACGCTGGCGCGCTTTTTCCATCTCGCTTTCTGCAAAGGCAAGCTGATCGCGCGCAATGCGATGCGACATCTCATTGATAAAGCGTTCTGACTCTTTCAACACGGTCTGGTTAAATTTAAGCGCAAACTCCGGGCTAAAGCCCTGCGTCTGAATATTCAGCAATCCGGTCTTATCGTCATACGAAACGTTGATACGATCCTTGTAGTACTTGAGGAAGCCTTCTGCGGTTTCATCCTTGCTAAGATGATTAAGAAAATCGAGCCCGCTGTGGCTAAACGCTTCACGAAAATTCAGTTGCTTATCCAGCGCCGCCAGCATATCCGGCGAGTTGATGTACTCTTTCAGATACAGCGCATCTTCTGCGGAACTGGGGTTAGAGGCGCCCAGAAGCAGACCAAAATTCAGGCTGCCGCTGTTTAAATCATCTGAGCGTTTAATGGCGACTTTCGACTCGCTCATATAGCGAGGCTGGCTGAAGATGGCCAGATAGATCAGCAGCACCGCCATCGGTGCCAGAATGATGATTTTCGCCAGGTGTTTTTGGATATCTGCCAGTGAGATGGCAGACAGACGAGCACGCATCCAGGATACGGCAGACTTCACTTTTATCAACATGTAACGATTATCAAAGTTTCAGTGGGGCGCAAACTCAATGAGAGACTAAACTCTCGCACCCCGTTGCTTAATTAGTCGAAAATGCGCACAAGGCCAGTGACTTTATTTGCCTTGTTGGTCACCAATAACGTTGAGACGCGGTGCTTTTGCATTTTTTCTTCCGCTTCAATGATCATGGTGTCTTCCGGTAGCGTCAGCGGTTCACGCGTCATCATCTGAGCCGCCGTGGCGGACGTCAGAGAATCCTCTTTTTCCATAAAGCGACGCAGGTCACCGTCGGTGATAATGCCCGCCAGTCCGCCTTCTGCGTCTTCTACCATCACCATTCCCTGGCATCCGCTGGTGATACGTTGAATCACGGTTTTAAATGACGCATCCAGCTGCACCGCAGGAACATCATGCTGCATGACATCCGCAACGCGGGTCAGCAGGCGACGGCCTAATGAGCCACCCGGGTGATAACGTGCAAAATCATTTGGCATAAATTTGCGCTGATGGATCATGGCAATAGCCAGCGCATCGCCGATCGCCATGGTCAGCGTGGTGGACGTTGTTGGTGCAAGATTATTCGGGCAGGTTTCATTCGCCATATGGAGTTCCAGCACAGCATCAGCATTTTTCGCCAGCGTGGAATTTCCATTATTGGTAATGGCGATAATTCGGTTGCCGAAATTTTTCAGTGAAGGAACCAGCTTGAGGATTTCATCCGTTTCACCGCTGGCGGAAATAAGGATCAGGAGATCGTAGGGCGTAATCATACCCAGATCGCCATGGAATGCTTCTGCCGGATGAATAAAGAAACTCGGTGTACCGGTAGAGGCCAGCGTCGCTGACATTTTACGACCGACATGCCCCGATTTACCCATTCCCGAAAGAATAACGTGCCCTTTACAGTTCATTATCAAATTAAGGACACGCTGGTACTGCCCGGAATCAAGTTGTTTAGACAAGTTTTGTAATGCTGCGCCTTGTTCTGCCAGGGTCTGGCGAACAGAGGTAATTAAATATGGATCGATAGTACTGCTCTGGTCATCAGGTAAATGTCTTTCAGACATATCAGCTCCTTTGCACGGAAATAATGCCACAGTCACAACAAACCCGAACCCACAATAAATTATTGATATTAAATCAATGGGTTATAACGAAATATTTTTATGAATATAAAACCATGGTCAGCCCATGCGCTTATGCAGGGCTTATCACCTTCTTATTAAGTCGCAATGTCTCATGGGAGTGCGAAGATGCTGCAATATTACAGGCGAGAAGGGGGAACCAAATTTTGCCCACCTATTTAACACACCCCTACATTATGAACAAGGAATTTAGGATTTTTATCATTTATTAAAATGTTTCGCGCTTAACTATTAACCCAAAAAACAATTTAGCAATTGATTGTTTTTTTGTAAAAAAAGAACGTATGGCACTGTTATCAATGAATAAAACACGTCAGCAATGGCGATGATGTTTTGTGATTAACTATTTAAACTGGACATAATAAACAGATTGACAATTTCCCTGTAAAGCAGAAGAAAATAATAAAATTTTAGCGGTGACTATTAAATGACATGATAGTTATAGGGTTGATTATTTCTGATGATGGATGCGGAATTAAACCAGGCAGGATTGAATTTTGGCTATATCTATTTTTCAGGAGATTATTATTAAATAAAAAATAACGATAGTGATTATTATTGGTTGGGCTGGAGCCACATATGCCAGCGAGTACGTCCGTCCTGGGCCTTCTTTCACTTCAGAGAAAGAGCCGATGGAAGAACAATCATCAGGCTCTTTTTGCGTTACACGCGCCGGTAAGGAGGTGCCTTGTATGAAGGCGTCTCCGACAACCACCAGTTCACTCCAGACTCAGAGTGGTTTATTAATCGCGTCATAAAGATGGTTCAACGTTTTCAGGCGCTGCTTGTATGCTTTCGTCAGGCAGGTTGTATCGCCACCACACTGGCGACGTTCAGCCAGCCATAGTACCTGTGAGTCATGCAGTTCCCCGGCGGCTCCCATCGCGTAAAGCCCATGAAGAAACTGATACTTAACACTCATCTCCACATCCAAATCGTTCAGGCTATGTGATGAGCAAATTGCTTTTTCATCCGCACTGCGGGACTGGCGGCAGTCAAAACTGGCTGCCGTGGCGGAGAAAGCAGGGAGAGTGATGATGAGAAACGCGGTAAGAATATTTTTCACTGGCCGATCTCCCCGGAGCGAATAACGGGCCCCGGAGCCATGGTCAGGGTTTTATTTCTCAACAACCTGAAAGCCATCGCCTCTCCGGTTTTCACTGACAGTTCACAGGCGAAGTGAAAGGTCGTCCAGTTAATCCCCCTACGGTACTGACCATTACCTGTCAGCAGTGCAGGTGAGATCAGACGCTGCATATTATGTTTTCCCTGATCGAAAATAACCTTATCTACGTCGGTATACCGCTTCTGTAGTTCTTTCAGTGCGAGTGGTCGGCAAATAAATTCGGCCACACGTTGAGCTTCTGTCCAGTTGGTATAGACAAAATTACGGTCATCTTTCCCTTTTACCTCGTGATTAATGACGTTATTCAGGTGTTCTACCTGGGCAGGGTTCAATGTGACGTTCGCTGCAAATGCAAATCCGGTATACATACAGGATATTGCGGTAATTATAACCAAACGTTTAAAACTCATAAATACTCCGTTACGCATAAGTTTCTACATTTACTGTGCAATGACAATGTAAGATCCAGGAATAATTAACATGCTGCGCTGCATCAATTTTTTATGGTTAATAAGGTCATTCGGGTGTAGGCCTGAATATGCTGTAATGCAAATTTCAGCTTGCCTAAAATAAAATCTCTTTTCCAATATTGAGACCTGTGGATACGGGTATGACCTGATTGTCGGACAAGAATTTAATGTCAGTACACGGCGAATACTTATGAATTACTTAGGCAACATGGGCATAACTATCAGATAACAGTATCTGTGGCATAGGTGCGGGTAAGTCAGTGTTTTACACTATGTATAACCTGTCTATTAACAGATACTGTGGTAAATAAAAAACAAAATAACATAATAAAAATATAATTAAGAATATTTATAAAGACGTTTTTAATCAATTGATATGGCTGCGATTATTTTTATTGTCAGGCAATTTTCCCATTATTTTTTATTCTCAATATGTTGATCTGCATTGCTTTTTTGATTTCCATATTGCCTTAGCATCGAGTTAATGAAGTATTGTGATTAATTTGACTTTAATTGAATTACGAGAGGGAACTATGAGTGACAGCTTCCAGCGGGAGATACCGAAGGCCCGTATTAATCTGAAATTAGATCTGCACACTGGGGGAGCAAGTAAGAAAACAGAATTACCCCTGAAGTTACTGGTTGCGGGTGATTTTAGTAATGGTCAGGAATCCGCGCCATTATCTGAACGTAAAAAAGTTAATCTTAACAAAAATAATTTTGATGCAGTCCTTTCTGAATATTCCCCAAAAGTAAATCTTATCGTTAATAACACACTTGCTGATGACGGTAGTGAAGACAGCATCAGGTTGACATTCCAGAGCATAAAGGATTTCTCCCCGGAACAGGTCTCCCGACAAATACCACAGCTAAAAGCCATGCTTTCCATGCGTAATTTACTTCGTGATTTAAAAGCGAACCTTCTGGATAACCAGACTTTCCGTAAAGAACTGGAAAACATTTTGCTGGACCCGGCATTAAGTGCAGAACTCAGAGCAGAACTTTCCGCTCTGGCACCTAAACAGCCGTAACGGTCATGACGATTTAACGGATTAATAAGGAAAATGTTGATGTCTGTAAAAAATGAGAATGCCGCTGGTGGCGAGAGTGTGGTGCTTGAACATCCTGCTGCCGCTGGAGTTTATGCTTCCCTGTTTGAAAAAATTAATCTCAACCCGGTCTCTGAGCTGAGTTCTCTGGATATCTGGCAGGACGCACAGGCGATGTCGGATGCCACTGCGGATGAACGTTTAACGGCCGGGATGCAGGTGTTCCTGGAGTGTCTGACAAAATCGGGATCGAAAGTCGAAAAGCTCGACAAAAATCTGATTGACCACCATATCGCTGAACTGGATTACCAGATCAGCCGTCAGCTTGATGCCGTTATGCATCATGAGGACTTTCAGGCGGTAGAAAGTCTGTGGCGCGGCGTGAAATCGCTGGTCGATAAAACAGATTTCCGCCAGAACGTGAAAATTGAACTGCTGGATATATCTAAAGAAGACCTGCGTCAGGACTTTGAAGATAGCCCGGAAATTATCCAGAGTGGTTTGTACAAACATACCTACATTGATGAGTATGACACGCCGGGTGGCGAGCCAATTGCCGCGCTGATTTCCGCTTATGAGTTTGATGCATCTGCGCAGGATGTGGCGCTGATGCGTAATTTATCGAAAGTGTCCGCAGCGGCTCATATGCCATTTATCGGTTCTGCAGGTCCGAAATTTTTCCTGAAAGAGTCAATGGAAGACGTTGCGGCCATCAAAGATATCGGTAACTACTTTGACCGCGCCGAGTACATTAAATGGAAAAGTTTCAGGGATACGGACGATTCCCGTTATCTGGGGCTGGTTATGCCACGCGTGCTGGGTCGCCTGCCGTATGGCCCGGACACTGTACCGGTGCGTAGTTTTAATTATGTTGAAGAGGTGAAAGGCCCGGATCACGATAAATACCTGTGGACCAATGCCACCTTTGCTTTTGCAGCCAACATGGTGAAAAGCTTCATCAATAACGGTTGGTGTGTACAAATCCGTGGTCCACAGGCGGGTGGTGCGGTGCAGGATCTGCCAATTCACCTGTATGATCTTGGCACCGGCAACCAGGTAAAAATCCCCTCAGAGGTGATGATCCCGGAAACCCGTGAGTTCGAGTTCGCGAATCTTGGTTTCATTCCCCTGTCGTACTACAAAAATCGCGATTATGCGTGTTTCTTCTCGGCGAACTCCACGCAAAAACCCGCTCTCTACGATACTGCGGATGCTACTGCCAACAGCCGCATCAATGCGCGTCTGCCTTACATCTTCCTGCTGTCGCGCATCGCTCATTACCTGAAGCTGATTCAACGTGAAAACATTGGCACCACCAAGGATCGCCGGTTGCTGGAACTGGAGCTTAACACCTGGGTTCGTGGTCTTGTGACTGAAATGACCGACCCGGGTGATGAGTTGCAGGCATCTCACCCGCTGCGTGATGCGAAAGTTGTGGTGGAAGACATTGATGATAATCCGGGCTTCTTCCGCGTGAAACTCTACGCCGTACCGCACTTTCAGGTGGAAGGGATGGACATCAATCTCTCACTGGTTTCCCAGATGCCGAAAGCCAAGTCGTAAGGCGAGGGGAAATCAGGGATGAAAATTTTTCGCCCACTTTGGGAGGATGGGGCCGCGCTGGCCCCACAACAGTTCCAGCAGCAGGCTCGCTGGGACGAACATATTGCCGACACTGTTGCAGGAATGGGAATTTCCCATCCCTGGGGCGTGGTGAATGCTGAATTCGATACCGCAGCCCTTGTATTGTCACGCCTGAATGCTACCCGTCTGGTGGTACGTTTTCAGGACGGCACGATGGTTGATACTGACCTGGCGGATAATCTTCCACCGGTCTGTGATTTATCCGTCGCAAACGATTCTGAGGTTGTTGAAGTCGTTGTGGCGCTGCCTTTGCTGAGTGCCAGTGGTGGCAATCTGGATAATGGTCAGGACAGTGAGCGCCCGCGTCGCTGGAAATCTGAACGCGTAGTGGTTCAGGAGCTTGCCGGGCATGAAAGTGGTGAACTGGCCATTTTGCGTAATGCCGTCACGCTTCGTTTATCTACGCAGGAAAATACCGCTTACCTGACTTGTCCGGTGGCTCGTCTGGCACGTAATGCGCAGGGACAGTGGAATCGTGATCCGCCTTTTATCCCGCCGATGCTCTCGATTGCGGCAAGCCCTTTGCTTGTGGCTGAACTGAGCGATCTGTTGGTTCGTCTGCAGGCACGACGTAAGCGTCTGATGGCGATGCGTCGCGAAAGCAACGAGCGTCTGGCCGATTTTGCGGTGGCTGATGTTTCTCTGTTCTGGCTACTCAATGCCCTGAATAGCGCCGAGCCCGTGCTGACCGAACTGATGCAGACTCCGGGACGCCACCCGGAGTTGCTCTACCGTGAATTGACCCGCCTGGCAGGCAGCCTGCTGACGTTTTCACTGGAGCACGATGCCAGTGATATTCCTGTTTATCAGCATGATACGCCTGAACGAGTGTTCCCGCCGTTGCTGGCTCTGCTCGATAAATTGCTGGAAGCCAGTCTGCCCTCCCGGGTTATCAGTATTCAACTGGATCATGCCGATCAGTTCTGGAAAGGATCGCTGCATGATGCCCGCTTGCGTGAAGGGGCTGATTTCTATCTTTCCGTTCGCTCCTCCATGCCGAATCACGAGCTGCAAGTGAAATTCCCGCAGCTTTGTAAGGCGGGCAGTCTCAATGACGTCTCAGATGTCGTGAACGTGGCGCTGAGTGGCATGGTTATAAAACCACTCAGCCATGTGCCTGCGGCGATCCCTCTGCGCCTTGAAAACCAGTTCTTCTCTCTGGATCTGAGTACCGATGCGGCGCGGGCGATGCTGGAGGCGGGTAGCTGTACCTTTTACACCCCGTGCTCACTGGGGGAGGTGAAACTTGAACTGTTTGCGGTGTTACGCGCATGAATAATTCCAGTCTCAGCCAGATTGAACAGATTTTCTATCCAGGCTGGTTGATGGCCAGCCAGCTACGCGGCGGGCAAGAAGTTCGGGACGGGGACGGGCTTTATCGCCGGGCCTGTCGTCTGGTTCAGGAAGCGCGCAAATCGCTTTCGGATGCGGGCTACAGTGATAGCAGCCAGGAGCACATGGTATACGCGCTGTGCGCCTTGCTGGATGAAAGCGTTCTCAATCGGGGCACTTCTGACGATGGTTATCTGGCCTGGCGCCGTGATCCGTTGCAGGCGCATTTCTTCGGTACTTTGAACGCAGGTGAGGTGTTATGGGAGCGTATCCGCAACCTGTTGAAAGAGTCCGCACCGGACATGGCCGTGCTGACCTGTATGTACCGTACTTTACAACTGGGATTTGTCGGACAGTACCGGGCGCAGAATGACGAACGTCGTGAAGACGTGGTGCGTGCGCTGGGGGAACGAGTGCCCGCTTTTACGCTTGCTCAGGATGCGCCGATTGTCGCCAGGGTATCCAGTCTGCGCAGCGGTCGCCGACTGTACTGGCTTTCCTGGATTATCGGGGCGGCAGTACTGGCTGCGCTGTGGTACTTCTTCTCTTCCTCCCTCACCGAACTGGTGAGTCAGACGGTCAGGCCGGGGTAAAGGATGCGTGATGTTTACCGGAGTCTGTTAACCGTCCTGGCGGGCGTACTGGCACTGTGGCTTATCCTGGGATTCTGGTCACCGTCGGTCGGGAGCCGTGTGGCATTCAGCCTGCTAATTATTTTGGTCTGTGGGGGAATGCTCTGGCGTCAGTATCGGACATCACTGATACGGGCACCGGCGCTCAGGGATATTGTGGGTGAGTCTCTGCCACCGGAAGATTTTCAGGGTGCAGTCATTCTGGTGTGTGGCGATAACAGCGCATTATTTGCTGCGGGGACACGGCATCGTGAAACCCGTCAGGGCTGGTATCTGTGGGTAAAAGATGCAGAGCAGTTGCCATTGTTGGCTCAACACCTGAGTCAGATTCGTCCGGCTCTGGTGTCACAGATCTCGATATTGTTGGCGATCTTACCCGAACGCCACACCTCGGATGCGGAGTTAACCCAGAGTCTGCGTGGCTGGCAGCGTGCTGTTGCGCAATGCCATATCTCACTTGGTCAACTCCCGCCGCAGTGGATCGTTATCTGGCTGTCACCGCCAGTCGCTTGTGTTGAAGCTGAGCCGGTCTGGTTTACTACTGTCAGCCAACGGGCAGGACTCCAGGTATATCAACCCGGTCAGGGGAATTTGTCACTGACCGACTGTGCTCAAGAAACAACTTCGGGTGAGTGGCTGTCCCGCCTGAGCCAGGTGCTATGGCTGGACAGTGGACTTGCCTGGCTGAATACCGCAGTTAACAGTCTGCTGTCGGAGCGTCAGGGAGAACTGCCAGCTCTGAAGCCCTGTATACAAGGGCTGTGCATGGCTCCCGTGAGCGGTCTCGCCGGCAATCTCTGGCAACAACACATTGCCTCTGTTACTGCGCTGCCGCCTGATACGTTGGAGAGCGGTGAGCTTTTGCCGTTGCCTGAACTACTGCTGTCGGCGCTGCCGCGTCGTCGTGGCGTCAGTCGTCGGATGGTGTTCTGGCGCTATGCCGGGCTGCTGGGGGGCATTTTTCTTGCACTGGCGATGCTGGCGTCCTGGGTTAACAATCAGCGTCTGATCCGCAATGTCGGCGACCATCTTGCCTTATACCACCGTCTCTCCGACGCCCCTCTCACGCCTAAACTCCAGGCACAGCAGCGTCTGCGCGCTGATGGCGCACTGCTGGAAGACTGGCAGCGGCGCGGTGAACCTCTGCGTTATCGCCTCGGGTTGTATCAGGGGGGGCGTCTGATACCTGCTGTTGAAGCCGCCGTGAATGACTTGCCGCTACCACCATCACTATCACCGTCACCGCAGACGGTTATCAAAAAAATCGTACAGGAGCCGAAGACTATCCGCCTTGACAGCATGTCGCTGTTCGATTCCGGCAAATCGGCGCTGAAAGCCGGGTCCACCAAAATGCTGGTTAATTCGCTGGTGGGCGTCAAGGCAAGGCCTGGCTGGCTGATTGTGGTCGCCGGTCACACAGATAACACCGGCAACGCACAACGAAATCAGACGCTTTCTCAGAAACGTGCCGAAGCGGTGCGCGACTGGATGCATGACACCGGTGACGTGCCGGAAAGCTGTTTTGCGGTGCAGGGCTATGGTGCAAGTCGCCCGCTCGCAACCAATGACACCCCGGAAGGCCGTGCGCTAAACCGCCGTGTCGAAATCAGTCTGGTATCACAGGCTAATGCCTGTCAGATACCGGGTCACACCCTGGCGTCATCGCAGGATGATGGCGCATCACAACATAATAGAGAGTAATTCCATGGCAATTCCTGTTTATCTTTGGCTGAAGGACGATGGCGGCGCGGACATCAAAGGGTCTGTGGACGTTCAGGATCGTGAAGGCAGCATCGAAGTGGTGGCTCAGGAACACAACCTGTACATCCCGACCGATAACAACACAGGCAAGCTGACCGGCACCCGAATCCACACTCCGTTCCTGTTTACCAAGGAAATCGATTCCTCCAGCCCATATCTGTACAAGGCGGTGACCACCGGACAGACCCTCAAGTCTGCAGAATTCAAGTGGTACAAAATTAACGATGCGGGTCAGGAGGTCGAGTACTTCAACACCAAACTTGAGAACGTGAAAGTGGTGAAGGTGAACCCTGTAATGCACGACATCAAAGATCCTTCTTTCGAGAAGCACAACCACCTTGAGCAGATCGAACTGCGCTACGAAAAAATCACCTGGACCTACAAAGACGGCAACATCATTCATTCCGATTCATGGAACGAACGCGCGACCGCGTAAGTCACGAGCGGACAGAGTTTCTCTGTCCGCTTTTTCGTTTTTGCTGAACGTCTGAAGTCAACGGGCTTTCAGCAAAGAACCCACAATCTGCCAGCCTGACCGTATGCGCTTTGGTCTCCTTCCTGGGAAACAGCGAGGGGCGGTAGCGTGTCCAGGAACCGACAAAGAGAGAAATTCATGGAAAATCCAGCCATCCTGCTGCGACGTTTGAACCCTTACTGTGCCCGTGCGATGGAAGGGGCGGCTTCGCTCTGCCAGACCCGTGCGCATACGGAAATTCTGCCGGAGCACTGGCTGCTGAAATTGCTGGAGCAGGGCGAGGGCGATCTCACTGTGCTGGCTCGTCGCTACGAGTGGGACATGGACAGCCTCTGGCAGGATTTGCTTGGCTGGCTCGACAAACAACCGCGCTCAGTGCGCCGTCGTCCGCAGCTTTCAGAAAACATCCAGACGCTGATGCAAGAAGCCTGGCTGATTGCCTCACTGGCGGGTGAGGCACAGATCCGAAGTCATCACCTGATGATGGCACTGGTTGATAAGCAGAACCTGGTGCGTTGCGATGGTCTGTGGCCATTATTGACCCTGGGTCTGAGTCAGTTGGAACGCCTGCGTCCGTTACTGGATGCTCAGTCAGACGAGCGTCCTGAAGTGCAACAGGAAGCGGAGCTGGCGTTTGTTGGAAGTCCCGTTGTCGCGGAGATAAAAGAGGGAGAACTCAGTCCGGCACTGCAAAACGTGTTGGATAAGTTTACCCTCGACGTCACTGCCAAAGCCCGCGAAGGCAAAATCGATCCAGTATTTGGGCGTGATACTGAAATCCGCCAGATGGTGGATATTCTTTCTCGCCGCCGAAAAAATAACCCGATTCTGGTCGGTGAGCCGGGTGTCGGTAAAACGGCACTGGTAGAAGGGCTGGCGCTCAGAATCGCTGAAGGCAATGTGCCGGAGTCGCTCAAACCTGTCGTGCTACGCACTCTTGATCTCGGTCTGCTGCAGGCAGGAGCGGGTGTGAAGGGGGAATTTGAACAGCGTCTGAAAAACGTGATTGATGCAGTGCAGCAGTCACCAGTACCAGTTTTGCTGTTTATCGATGAAGCGCACACTATCATTGGCGCGGGTAACCAGGCTGGTGGTGCGGATGCCGCCAACCTGTTGAAACCGGCACTGGCGCGTGGTGAATTACGAACCATCGCCGCTACAACCTGGTCTGAATACAAACAATTTTTCGAACGCGATGCCGCACTTGAGCGCCGCTTTCAGATGGTGAAAGTGGACGAGCCCGACGATGACACCGCCTGCCTGATGCTGCGTGGCCTGAAATCTCGCTACGCCGGACACCATAATGTGCATATCACCGACGATGCGGTTCGCGCTGCCGTTACGCTTTCCCGACGTTATCTCACAGGCCGCCAGCTACCGGACAAAGCCGTTGACCTGCTCGACACCGCAAGCGCCCGTGTGCGCATGAGTCTCGACACCGTGCCTGAACAACTGACCCGTATCCGTTCCCGGATCACCGCTCTTGAAATGGAGAGGCAGGCACTACAGGAAGACATGGCTGTCGGTAGTCAAAACTACGGTGAACGCCTGACGGCAATAGAACAGGAAAAGAACACCTTCAGCGTTGAACTCAACGAACTGGAAACCCGGTACGGTCAGGAGCTGAAACTTACCGAACAACTGCTGGAAAGCCGCCAGGACATTTCCCGTCAGAGTAAAACGTACTCCCTGCAACAGGAGTTGAACGGTATGCAGCACAACAACCCGTTACTTTCAGTCGATGTGGATGTGCGTACCGTTGCTACCGTGATTGCTGACTGGACGGGCGTCCCGCTGTCGTCGCTGATGAAAGACGAGCAGATCGAACTGCTGACGCTGGAAAACGAAATCGGCAAACGCGTAGTCGGGCAGAATGTGGCGCTTGAAGCCATCTCCCGGCGCCTGCGTGCCGCGAAAACAGGCCTCACATCTGAGAATGGCCCACAGGGTGTGTTCCTGCTGGTTGGCCCAAGTGGTGTAGGGAAAACCGAAACGGCGCTGGCGCTGGCTGACGTCATGTACGGCGGTGAAAAATCACTGATTACCATCAACCTGTCCGAGTATCAGGAGCCGCACACCGTCTCCCAACTGAAAGGCTCTCCTCCGGGCTACGTCGGCTACGGGCAGGGGGGCATCCTCACCGAAGCGGTGCGCAAGCGCCCGTACAGCGTGGTGCTGCTCGATGAAGTCGAAAAAGCGCATCGTGACGTGATGAATCTGTTCTATCAGGTTTTTGATCGGGGCTTTATGCGCGATGGCGAAGGCCGTGAAATCGATTTTCGCAATACGGTCATTCTGATGACCTCAAACCTTGGCAGTGACTATGTGATGCAGTTGCTTGATGAACAGCCTGATGCCAGTGAAGGCGACCTGCACGAACTGCTGCGCCCGATCCTGCGCGAACACTTCCAGCCTGCGCTGCTTGCCCGCTTCCAGACAGTGATTTATCGACCGCTAACGGAAGCGGCGATGCGTGCCATCGTGGCAATGAAACTCTTGCAGGTCAGCACGCGCTTGCATCGTCACTATGGCCTGACCACATATGTTAATGAGGGTCTGTATGACGCTTTGACCAGTGCCTGCCTGCTACCGGACACCGGAGCGCGCAATATCGACAACCTGCTCAACCAGCAAATTTTGCCGGTACTGAGTCAGCAATTGCTGGTTCATATGGCGGCGAAACAAAAGCCGATTTCGCTGACGCTGGGCTGGAATGATGATGAAGGGATTGGACTGGAGTTTAAACCTGGCTAAAGGAGCTAAGTGATTATCCGATGGAACAGTAGGCACGGATTATTGCTGATAATTTTGTACTGCAAAAATTTGGGTATTTTGAAATGAGACTGTTGTTATTAAAGGTCATTATTAGTGCCGTTGGGCTGGAGCCATAATCACTCTTTTTCTTACCGGCTGAATCCCTTATTTAATCCCGCAACCTGCCCGCCGGTAACAGCGTCATGGACAACGGGTTATCTCATGGAGTCAATATTATGAGTCTGACAGATACGCTGAATAACGCCCTGTCTGCATTAACTGAAGGCGGGCTGAACCGCTACCGTCTGGATATTCCGTCCTGTACCGCATCGCCGGATGTGGAGTCCTTCAGGGGTGAGGAGTGCATGAGCGGGCTGTATCAGTACACCGTTCTGTTTACCAGCAGAGACCTGAACATCAGTGCATCGCAGTTACTGAGTAAACCGGCGACGCTGACCATGGGAACCGGGCCACTGACGGGGCTGAGCGGGCAGAAAGTGGTGCACGGGGTGGTGACAGATTTCAGTCGTGTCAGCGGTTCACGTGACCAGGCGACGTACCGGATAATTATTGAGCCGTTTCTGTCCCTGCTGGGCAGGCAGTACCGCACCCACCGTTTTTTCGTCAATAAATCTGTACCGGAAGTGGTCACCGTCGTCCTGCAGGAGCATGGTCTTAAAGGCTGGGAGTATGAGTTCACTCTTAAAGCCGGTTATCCGAAGCGTGAGCAGATAAACCAGTACCGGGAAAGTGACCTGGCGTTTATTGAGCGCCTGCTGGCTGAAGTGGGGATATTTTATTTTTTCACCCTGCAGCCGGACACCCTGACGGAAGTGGTGCACTTTGCCGACAGGCAGAGCGCCTGGACCTTCGGTAAAACGCTGGCGCTCAGCAGTCCGTCGGGGATGAGTGACAATGGCGCGGATTCGGTGTGGGGGATTAACGTCCGGCATCATGTGGTGGCGCGTTCGGTGACGGCGGATGATTACAATCACCGTGAAGCGCAGAACATCCTGACGTCGGTGCCGGCGGACATGACCCGTGGCGACGGGGAAGGGAACACCTACGGTGATGTGTACCATTACCTGCCGCGTCATCTTGAACGGGGCGACAAAATCACCCCGGCGGCGGAAACCGGCAATTTCTGGGCGCGGCTTGAGCATGAACGCTTTCTGTCCGGGCAGACAATGGTCAGCGGCAGCAGTAATGATGCCCGGCTTTCCCCGGCTCAGGTGCTGACCATCAGTGAACGGGCTGTTCCGCCGACCCTGCCGTCAGAAACGGACAACGGTATTGTGATTATCCGCACGGTTTACAGTGCGAGCCGTAAGGATGCCCTGACCGTGACGTGGGAAGGGATGCCGTATTACGAAAACCGCTGCTGGCGCCCGGCGGCTAAAAAACGGCCGGTGGTGAGCGGGACAATGACGGCGCGGGTGACCAGCGCCAGGGACAACGATATCCACGCGTGGCAGGATGCGTCGGGGATGTACCGGGTGAAGTTCGATGCCGACCGTGACGACAAAGGTCAGGGCATGGAAAGTATGCCGGTGCGCTTTGCCAGACCGTACGGCGGGGATAAATACGGTTTTCACTTCCCGCTGATACAGGGGACGGAGGTTGCCATCGCGTTCCATGAAGGCGACCCGGACCGGCCGTATATCGCCCATGCGCTGCACGACTCGCGCCACGCAGACCCCGTCACCGAAGCCAACAACACGCGCAATGTAATCCGCACAGCCGGCCTGAACAAACTGCGGATGGAGGACAGGTGCGGTGAGGAGCATATCAAGCTCAGTACGGAGTACGGGGGAAAGACGCAGCTGAATCTGGGGCATAACGTGGATGCCTCCCGTGAACTGCGCGGGGAAGGGGCAGAGCTGCGCACGGACAGGCATATATCCATTCGTGGTGGGGCAGGGGTATTTATCACCGCCGATAAACAGGCATTTGCCGGCGACAGGATGCTGTCAATGCAGGAGGCAATTGCCCAGCTGGAAAATGCCCTGAGTATTGCCCGGAGTCTGTCAGATGCGGCAGAAACAGCGCAGGCGTATCCGGCGGATATCCGGAGTCAGAAAATGCTGACGGATGCCCTGACGGACCTGGCACAGCCGGGGATGGTCCTGAATGCACCGCAAGGCATCAGCATCAGCAGTCCGGAAAGTGTGCGCGTTTCCTCGGGCAGTGCCAGCGTGGGGATAATGTCCCGACAGAATACGGATATCAGTGCACTGAAACGTTTTACGGTGGCAGCGGGTGAAGCCATCAGTATGCTGGCCTGTAAGACGGGGATGAAACTGTTCGCCGCGAAGGGAAAGGTTGAAATCCAGGCGCAGGATGATGCGCTGGAAGCGGCAGCGAAAAAAGATGTGACCGTGACCAGTACAGAGGGAGGGGTTGAAATCACCGCCGCGAAAGATGTCGTGCTGAAAAATCTGGACGGGTCGTTCATTCAGTTGCAGGGTAAAAATATTATTCTGGGCTGTGAAGGTAATATTCTGTGGAAATGTGTTAATGCTCAGAAAATGGGGAGCGTAAGCATGAGTAGTGTTATGCCTCAGTTTCCATCTGGATATAGTGGAAAGTTTAAAGCCTCTTCTGATTCTGGGGCACCTGTAGCAGCTGCAGCGTATTTGCTCACATTGAGTAATGGCCAAAAATTATTTGGTAGAACAGACGAGAATGGTGAAACAGTCCCGGTTTATTCATCAAATCCGAATGAGTCCTTTGAATTTGAAATGATCCAAAGTGATTATTGGTACGATAGTGAGAATATTGTAGACAGAATTCATTGTTCAACATTTTCAGATATGTCATTCCATGACGTTGGTTGTCAGTGCATTGATTGTGAGGGAAATAAAAATGAGTAACGTTAATTATAAGTTCAGATTCTTATTATTGATTTGGTTGATCCCGTTTAGTTGTTTTGCTGGTGATGAATGGAGTAACAAAACAGCTCAAATGCAGTGTGGCCCTGCTCTGATAACGGTCAGTGCTCAGTGCCAGGCAGAACCTATCTTTACAGATGACAACAGATGCAAAAATTATCAACTGGAAATAAAAAATGGTAGGGATAATAAAGTGTTTCATTTGCCATACATTCCAGATGACCAGAAAAAGCTCCTGGAGAAACAGGGCTATACTTTTAACAATGTAGTTGAGCCTGGTGATTGGGCTCCATTTACAATGAGCTGCTATGACAATGAAAGCATCGTTATCGGATATCAGCTTGGTTTGACCGAAGAAGAGACTGTAAATGGCTCATTGTTGTCCTATGTCGACGCGCCATTTTTTGATCTTACAGGGCGGTTTATTACAGGCCGAAAACTTTCTGAGCTCAGAAAGCGAGAACTTACAGGGCAAAACGACTTTACATATTTAGATTTTATTAGCAATCCCTGAGGTGTAATATGTCTGATTTATATGCGTATTTAAACACCAGAAAAGGAAAAGCATATTTGGATAGTCAGATTAAAGAAAACTCTTTAATATTACGCTACCCATATATTGAAACATCGCGAAAACTAAGAGGGAATAGTCGTATAACAGGTGATGCTGATAAAGAAGTCCAGGATGCTATTATAGATATGATAATTACTATAGCTGTTCGCTATAGATTAAATTATAAAGAGATATCATATATATTATTAACGGCTAAAGTTGAATGTGGATTTAACCCGGATGCGGCAGCAGGGACCACGAGTGCTGCTGGTCTGGCACAAGGAACGCATGATTTTTTAAAGGACTTGTCAAAACACTCTATAGACATTCTCGGTTTTCAGCTCGTTATTAAAGATACAGATGTCTTTGATGCTGAGAAGGGGTGTTATGCACTAATTTATTCTTTTTTATTTAACAAGTCTAAGGTGATGAAGTACTACACATCAGATCAAAGTGAATACTGGGAATGGCTTTATTTGCTACATCATGATGGTGCTCATAAATTAGATCAATATAATGCGGGTATCGGAAAGAAAAGTAAAGATGGGCAGAAATGGGCTATTTATATAATGGACCATTTATCAGTTGTTGAAGGATTACTTAAAGATAGTGAGGTCAATACTAAATTTAAGTTGTCAACTGTGGGTAATACACCTTTTAAAAATAAACATTATATTGCTGCAATTTCTCCATTTCCCTGTTCAATATGCCCAAACTTAGTGTCAGACGATGAGAAGTCTCTTGTTTTTATAAAAGGGGTAACTGATGCGGATGGAATGACTGAGTCCGTGAATGCTATAGCAGGTTCAGAAATTGTGTTCACTATCCTTTCAGATAATTATAAACAATTAGCTAAAGTGGCTGGCGTTAAAAATACAAATGAAACGCCTGAAGTTCAAACGTATCTCGTTAAAAAAGGTGACACCTTATCTGCAATAGCAAAGTATTGTGGCGTGTCAGTGGAGAAACTGGCAAGGATTAATAAAATTCATAACGTGAACATGTTAAGAGTCGGAGTGAAACTAAAAATTCCAGATGGTGACCATAATCATGGTTATATTAGCAGATATATTACAGAGCAGACCAAAAAAGAGATTATGAGAAGTGTTGGGATAGAGAATGCCAATGTTAAAGCGGCAATTGAATATTCGAGAAGCCATATAGTATTACCAAAGGGAAGCAAGTCAGCAGACTCTGAAAAGAAAAGTAATATAATTCATATTAAAACAACGTCAACGGACAAGTCTGTTGTCAGTAGGATTAAACATGCTCCAGAGAAGCATCAGACTTCTTCTGGAGGGGGAGCAAAAAAAATATCTGTTATTAATGATTTTGAACCAGTGGTTAAATTTGATCCAAATATGGAGGAAAGTTTAAAGAAATTAGTTTCTAAGTATTCTATTGATATTATAAAAGGAATAATGAGGTCTGCAGGGGTACATTATATTACGATTACAAGTACATTACGCACTGTTGAAAAACAGGTGAATGCTATGTATGACAATATGCACGATAAAGGTATAAAATCACAGCTTGATTATTATCGTCAACCTGGGAAGGACGTCATTCAGGCCGGAGTAAATGCAGGTGGGATAGATGTTGCCAAAAAAGACCAAGTTAAGAATGCGATGATCGATAAAGTTAAATCTTTACAAAATAATGGTCATTTTGTTTCAAGGCACTGTGTATCTCTTGAGTTTTATGCACGGCACAATGTATTTGATATAAGTAAAAAATCACTACTAGAAAGTTTACAGCGTGCTTTTGATAAAGCACTTGAAAAATATGTTAAAGATAACCCAAATAAAATGAAATACATAAGTCCATTCAAATATCATGGTGAACCAGCATTCCATGTGGAGATTATACAATGAAAGCATTTTTAGTGATTTTTCTGTTTCTTGTGCCTTTTTGTTCGAGTGCAAATGATCTTTCTTTAGCTCCCGGTGTGTACCATCTTGAATGGGCATATGGTCCCAATGACAATTATAAAATTGTACCAGGTGCTGTAGGGGATGTTCATAAAATTGATGGGGCTTTTTACTTAAAAAATATAACTAATTTTCAGTCTAATGATGCAGTTTATATAGTAATAGGTAATGATTCCAGTATTGTTTTTTATGAGCACGACGAAACTGAAGGCGGGCCAACTATTGGATGGGCAAATATCCATGCAAATAAAAAAATGTTAATAATTAATAATCCAACCATAAAAGATTTTTATGATACTACTTTTGGTGATAGTGCTTTAACCATAAAATATAAAGTAGGTGTTAAATTTTCTGGAGCTAAATTTAAAAATACTATTGAGATTGTCCCTGTAGAAATGCTAAAAAATGATGCCTTCAAGGTCGATTGTAATGAATATTTCAAATTAAACAAAGGTTATGGCAGTGGAGATGAAAGAAATGATCCCGCGCGTATCTATAGCGGTAGTGTTTTATTAAATTATAACGGGTTGTGTAATTACATAGTAAATAAGCACAACAAGATTGAACTTTTAAATGGGTGGATGCTTTTTAAACGAATTGGTTGATTTGTATTTCATGTGATTATACATCTGTCATTTTATCGGAGGTTGTTTTATGTTGAGGCTAATGTGCTTTTTGGCACTGTTTATTCCTGTTGCTGCATTCAGTAATGCCATCAAAATAAAAGATGGTCTGTATTATGGTTACTGGGTTTATAAAGATAGAGGAGTGTTAAAAGAGTACGGGGTATTGGCTGATAACCCAAAAAAAGAAAATGGTGAGTATATTTTGACTCCAACTCCTAAGTATACTGCCGATGATGAGGTTTATATGCAAGTTAAAGGTAGTAAATCTGTGGTTTATTATTATCATGCGAATGCTGTTTCTGACTTTAATACAATTGGGTGGGCTGATGTTAAAATTAATTCAAATAACATCTCTATCGGAAAAAATACTATCAGGATGGTAACGGAAGATACAAAAGATCGTGTTGTTGTTGGGGATAAGTTCTCAGGAAAAATAGTGAGATTGGAACGTGATGAAATAGTTCCTTTTAAAGTGATTAATGACGACATTTTTGAAGTTGATTGTAATCAATATTTAAAGGCTAATGGTTATCGGGAGAATGGTATCCCTTCTTATGATGAGCCAGACCCACAAGGGCAGGAGGGGATCGAGGTTGCTTATACAGCTACAGTTTTTGTACATGACGAGCTCGGTATATGTGCTACATTTCTCGATGATGATGTTGTCCAGGAAATTAAAAAGGGATGGATTCAGTTTCGTCGGCTTAATTAATTTCTGTGCGGTATTGGGTGATAATTATATTGCTTATCGTAAAATGCTTATTTCTTGTAGGTGAAAATCCTCCCCCGATTGTTCATTTTTGTGTTGTATTACATGAAGATATGGTGACGAAAATCATAGCAAAGTTATAGCCGGAGCTATTGTTGATAATCCGGTGTTTGAGTGGGATATGGAAAAACAGAAGGCATCTATCATATATATTTACCCTCTTGATAAATGGCCAGATCGTTGCGTAATAAATTTACGACTGTTTTTGTTATAGCCTCTGTATTTAATTAAATTTTTTAAGGGGATGCCATGAATTCTATTGCTCGTATTATTAATGGCCTGACATCTGTGTTGGGAATACTACTTGGTTTACTTTGCTTTGCTCTCAGCGGAATAGCTTCTTCTTTCTTTCCTGGGATGGCTGGTTTTGCGGCATTGGTCGCCGCACTACCGGTTGTTATCGTTTTTATTTCCGTGGTTGGGTTATATGGTGTAATTAAAAATAACATCAAGGTGCAAATTGCTTTCGATGTATGTTTACTGCCTGCATGGCACGTGGGCACTCTGATTGGTGCAATTTCTATGCTGTTATTCTTTATCGGAAATAAAAATGCACTCAAGATACTCAGATTAAGGCGAGCTGATCATGTCTAAAGGTGTTGTGTTACTTGGCGATAAAACCACGCATGGTGGTGCAGTGATCTCAGTTTCTTCAACCATGATTGTTAACGGTAAAAATGTTGCACTTATTGGGGACAAAATCAGCTGTCCGATAATAGGGCATGGTATTAACGCCATTATTGAAGGATCGCCTGAATGGTCTTCCGATGGCAAAGCCATTGTTGTCGATGGCTGCCATTGTGTATGTGGCTGCCAGGTTCTCTCCAGTGCCCCGGATTGTGTAACAGGATAAGTAATGAGCTGGGAACGTCAGAAATCAACGGTATCACCCATGCCGGAAGAACCTCCACTGCTCTTATGGCTGGTTATTGGTATTGTGGCTCTCATCACAGGTGTGCTGCTTTTTGTTTTGCACGTGAATGGGCTGGTTGGCCCTCTGCAGCAATTTAATCTTTGGTGTGTGGCTGCCTGCCCTCTGGTGGTCTGGGTTATGTTCATCTGTCTGCGGGGATGGCGATACAATAGCCTGTGTGAAAAGCACCAGTTTGAAAGGGATGAAGCCGAATATGCCCAACAACAGTGGACTGCATGGGCCGGAAGAAATATTGCTGTGTTACACAGCACCGTTATATTTCCTGATGCACTCACGTCACGCCTTTTCATGCAAGCTCCTGCTGAGCTGGAGCAGCACACCTTTCAGGCGCGTCGTCTATCTCTGCCTGAGGGGAGCGATCTATTTTCTGTCTTTCTCACAGGCGTAAACCATGCGCTGGTGCGGGTTCCGATTGATTTGCCATTTAGCGTGACGCTCCTGACAGATTCATCTGAAGACGAGGATGCCCTGAGGGCTGCGTTTGCGAGTGCATGGCAGCAATATATTGTTCCCCCTCGCCCCACTTCTGTACTGCACATCCTGCATTCAAAGTCTTTTCTTTGGCTGGTTGAGCGCCTGCAGTCTCCGACGGCTGATATTGACCTGATTCTGGTTCAGCAGGCTGAGGGACAGGATAAGTACAGCGATGTTCTGGCCTCGTTGCTGCTGACCTCCGACGATGTTGCGACCAAATACCAGCTTCATCATGGTGCTTGCCTTCTGCGACCCATGTCGCTGGACATTGTGAAAGCAAAAGATGAGCTGGATATCTTTTTTTCTACGCAGACTCAGGCCTGTGCTACCAAAAGTATCGTGGGTGATAAGGCTGTATGGGGGGCTTTGTTTGCCACTTTACTGGACTGCGCAAAAGCATATGGCGATATCTGGAAAGTCGAGCAGACACACTGGCTGGAAAAGTATGCCGGAATCTGCGGACCATTTTCGTCGTGGGTTATGGCTGCTGTGGTCAGCGATATCGTAAATATGCAGCATGTTGATAGCCTGATGCTTTCCTCTGAGGGAGAGCAAAGTTTTATTAATACAGTGACAACAGGGAACCAGATGAAATGAATAGTTCATTTTGGCGTGGGAACTGGGGGAAATTGGGCGCAACCGTGTTCTGGGGGGCTGGAATCGCCTGGCTCATCTGGCATTTTGGGGATGATGTGGGGTTGCATAACACAGGAATGAAATGTCTGGCCTTAGCTGGCGCGATAATTATCCTGATGTTTGTCCTCCATGGTAAAACTGCTGGGCTGCTTGTTCACCAGAGCTGGGCTCGCATCCGGGCAATGTGTAGCAATAAGTTGCCAAAAGGCGAGTCTCGACTTGTTCAATCAGCACCCCACAATGTCACCGTCGACACCATCCGTCTCGCCATGCGTAATCTCTACGGTCGTCGCTGGGGACGTAAAACCCGCATCCTGTTGATAACCGGTACACCCTCAGATGTTGAGCTGCTGACCCCTAAACTGACCGCTCAATTCTGGCAAGAAGATCGTGGCACTCTGCTTTTGTGGGGCGGTGATCTCAATACGCCAGCCGACAATATCTGGTTGACTGCTCTACGCAAACTGCGCCGCCGCCCGGTGGATGGTCTGGTGTGGGTCACCTCGGCTTTCGACCAGCTGTCTGTTCCTGGTCTGGAACAGCCGTTGCCCGTGCCTTCTGAAAGCGCAATGGACTCTCTTTCTCATGCCATAAGCAGCCGCATGGAGGCGCTGGGCTGGAAGATTCCCCTGTATATCTGGTCATTGCATCCGCGAGCGGGTAAGCCTGAAGGACGTGTTGTGCAGGCTGCTGGCTGCCAACTGCCCGCCGGGTGTTGTACCGAAGGGTTAGCTAAACAATTGGCTATCCTGACGCCGGAACTGACTTTACAGGGGCTACAACAGACCTGCGGTGAGGTGAAACATAACTTTTTGCTGAGGCTTGCCGACCAGCTTATCCGTAAACCGGAGAGCGTGACCGCACCGCTGTCGGCGATGCTTAATCCATACCGTCCGCTGCCCCTGGCTGGGCTGGTGTTCAGTCAACCCTCTGCCAGCGGTGAACGTGCCGTGCCGCATCAATGGGGAATGGACAAATGCTGGGATGCTCTGCCTGAATCTGTTCGGATGCTTCCTGCCGCACTGCGTCCCGTCAGGCCGGGCATTCCATGGCAGAAGGTTATAGCGTCTGTTATTGCCCTGGTGATGGTGGGTTGGGGAAGCTGGATGGGCGTCTCCTGGAGGACTAATCGTGGTCAGATTAATACTGCAAATACCCAGGCAGCGATGGCTTCCCGACAAAACCAGCCACTGGAGCAACGCTTGTACGCACTGTTTGAACTGCAAAAAACGTTGGCTCGTCTGCAGTATCGCTCTGAGCATGGTGTGCCCTGGTATGAAAAGGCGGGATTAAGTCAGAACAATGCGTTGCTGACGGCACTCTGGCCTCGTTATCAGGAAATCGCACTGCCGCTGTTGCGGGATGCGGCTGCAGATCACCTACAAAAGCAGGTCAGCGCCTTTAATGCGCTGCCACCAGGTAGCCCGCTGCGGGAGCAAAGGGCAAAAAGCACCTGGGAACAGCTTAAGCTCTACCTGATGCTGGCGCGTCCTGAACATATGGACGCCGCCTGGTTCAGATCTGCTTTGCTGAACAACTGGCCGAAACGTCACGGTGTGAAAGACGGTGTCTGGCAAGGAATGGCTCCATCATTGTTGTCGTTCTATGCTGCGCAGTTGGTCACGCATCCTGAGTGGAAGATCCATGCTGATGAAAGCATGGTCAGCCAGGCTCGCTCGCTGTTGGTTCGGTTGATGGGGGTGCGTAACAGTGAGTCGAGCCTCTATCAGAAGATGCTTTCGCAGGTGGCGCACTTGTATGTCGATATGCGCCTGGAGGATATGACCGGTGATACCGATGCTGCCCGCCTGTTCAGTACTACCGAAATTGTGCCGGGGATGTTCACCCGTCAGGCATGGGAGCAGACGGTACAGCCTGCCATCGAGAAAGTAGTGAAGGCGCGGCGGGACGAGCTCGATTGGGTACTCACGGACAGTAAGCGTCAGGCGAATAAATCGGACGAGACCTCCCCTGAGGCGCTGAAAAATCGCCTGACGGATCGCTATTTCGCAGACTTTGGCGGAGCCTGGCTGGAGTTCCTTAATAGCCTGAGCTGGAACCAGGCCGCTACGCTGTCGGACTCCATTGACCAGTTGACCCTGATGGCTGACGTGCGTCAGTCACCTCTGGTGGCGTTGATGAACACCCTGAACGTGCAGGGGCGCACCGGGCAGACCGGTGAAGCAATTTCAGATTCATTGGTGAAATCAGCCAAAAATCTGCTGGGCGATGCCAACAAGGATGCTATTGACCAGAGCGTAGGTGTACATGGACCGCTGGATGCAACATTCGGCCCGGTGCTGGAGTTGATGGACAAGAGCCGCACGGGGGCACAGGAGCAGAGTCTGCAGTCGTACCTGACTCGTGTGACGCAGGTGCGCCTGCGCCTGCAACAGGTGACTAATGCCGCCGATCCGCAGGCGATGACCCAAACAATTGCTCAGACGGTATTCCAGGGCAAAGCTGTAGATCTAACCGATACTCGTGACTACGGTAGCCTGATTGCCGCCGGGCTTGGTCAGGAGTGGAGTGGCTTTGGGCGCGCGGTGTTTGTAAATCCGATGGAGCAGGCCTGGCAGTTGGTTCTGACCCCTGCGGCGGACAGTCTTAATGCCCAGTGGCAGCAAGCGGTGGTTGCCGAGTGGAACTCCGCCTTTGGCGGGAGTTATCCGTTCAACAACGCAAGCAGCGATGTATCTTTGCCGCTGCTTGCCAAATACCTCAATGTCGATTCCGGTCGTATTTCGCAGTTTTTGCAGACACGCCTGAAAGGCGTACTGCACAAGAATGGGAATAATTGGGTGCCGGACAGTATCAATTCGCAAGGGCTGGCTTTTAACCCGGCGTTTCTCAACGCTATCAACACATTGAGCTATATCTCGGATGTTGCCTTTACCGAAGGTAATGCCGGGATGAAGTTCGAACTGCGCCCTGGCACTTCTGATGGCGTGATGCAAACCGACATGATTATCGACAGCCAAAAACTGACCTATGTGAATCAGATGCCGGCGTGGAGGAGCTTCACCTGGCCTGCGGACACAGAAGCGCCTGGCGTGAGCCTGAGCTGGATAAGTACCCAGGCTGGCACCCGTCAGTATGCGGATATTCCCGGAACGTGGGGCTGGATACGCCTGCTTGATAAGGCTGAGATCAGTGCTTATCCAGGCGTCGGCAGTAGCTACACACTGAGCTGGAAAGCTCAGGATGGACGCCTGCTCAATTATACCTTGCGTTCCGAGGCGGGAGAGGGGCCGCTGGCACTGTTGAAACTGCGTAACTTTCGTCTGCCGGGAACCATCTTCAACACGGTCAGAGTGGCAGCGTCAAACCAGCTTGCCAGCGCGACCAGTAATGCAGAGGCGGTTGACTGATGAGTACGCTGGATACTTTATTTAGAGCTTGCCAGACAGAGCAGGCGATACTGCTAGGCGCTACTGGTGAGCGTGTGGTGCAGTGGAACAACTGGTTGCTGCCGTTATCAGGGACATCATCTGTAGGGGAAGACCCGGGGTATGACGATGACTTCCAGCAAATGCGCGAGGAGGTCAATAAACTCTCCGGGGCAGATACCGAACTCATTTGCCGACTGGCGGAGAAGTTGCTCACCACCACCGCCAAAGATATCCGTGTGGCGACGTATTACTGCTGGGCCAGGCTGCATCGTGAAGGCGAGCAGGGGCTGGCAGAAGGTCTTGAGCTGCTGGCCGGTCTGATAGACCGCTTCGGCACGCAGCTGCATCCGCAGCGTGACCGCAGCCGTAAGGCAGCACTGGAGTGGCTGGCTGGCTCACGTATGACTGATTCCCTTTCACTGTATCCGGAAGTGGTCAGGGAAGATGCGTTGCGTACCACCGGTGCGCTGCTTCTGATAGCTCAGCTAACCGAAAACGAATCGGATGAAACCCGTCCTGAACTGAATGCGCTGTATGGCGCACTGGAAAACCGCCTGCAGAAAGCGGGTGGCGTGGATGCGGTTGTACCACAGAACGCCAGCGGCACCGAGATACCGTCCACGGCGAGCCACAGCGATGCTCCGGCTATCGGGCGGATCACTTCCGGCCAGGATTTGCTGGCGCAGGCACGCACACTCAGTGAATACCTGCGAGAACAGCCCGACGGTTGGTTGTCAGCGCACCATCTGATGAAAAGTCTGCGTCACGACACCCTGCGGGCTATTCCGGCTCCGGATGCGCAGGGACGCACACGTATCGAGCCTCCCAGGGCTGACCAGCGAGCACTGCTCAAGCGCCTTTACCTGCAACAAAACTGGGCGGAAATGCTGGAAACGGCAGACAGCACTTTTTCCCGTGGTGCTAATCATTTGTGGCTGGATCTGCAGTGGTATATCCATCAGGCACTGACGAAGTCCGGTAAAGACACTCTGGCCGCCATCATTGCCGCTGACCTGAAAGGGCTGCTGAAGCGGTTATCCGGGCTGGAGACGCTGGCGTTCAGTGACGGAACGCCGTTTGCCGATGAAGTAACGCTGAACTGGCTCCAACAGAGTGTGCTGGATACGACGGGGGGATGGAGCAATGACACATCATCTGCCCCGCTAATAGCCAGTAATGATGACATTCTGGCGCTGGAACCTGAAGCCGTGGCACTGGCTGATAATGAAGGCCCGGAGGCTGCATTGGGATGGTTACAGACCCAGCCCGGCATAACGACAGTTCGCCAGAAGTGGCTGTTGCGCCTGTTGATGGGGCGCATTGCTGAACAGTACGGTAAAAATGATCTGGCGGTGCACCTGTTTGCTGAGTTGGGTGAGCGTGCCAGAGAAGTGGTTCTTAGCGACTGGGAACCTGAACTGTTGTTTGAAGTTCAGGCTCGCCATCTGAAACTCCTGCGGCTGAAAGCCGGTCGAAGTGAGGCAGACAAGGTTCGGCTCGGACCAGTCATGGAAAAATTGCTCGGCGGGCTGATTCAGCTCGATCCGGCGCGAGCCGCAGTGTTGTGTAGTTAGAGAATGTTATTAACTGGATAAAAATTTATTTATCAGGAGGATGAATCGGAATGGCTCATAAAAAAGAAGGAACATTACGGAGGTTAAATTTGGGTGAAATTTCACTGACTAGCGCAATATTTATGTCAATCACTCCATATAACAAAATATGAGTTCATTGCAGTAGTTGTCTTCCCTTTAATTTACAGAGCGAATAAAAATCTCTGGCTTATACATCTTTTATTGATATCTGTTTATTCATCCTTACGGGTTGTCCTGGTTCTGGAGATGGAATCATGCCAGAAGAGGAGGTTAAGGTTAGTTCATCTGATGGAATTGTCTGTTTTTGTGCTCTCAATACTGAAGGTTATCGATGGTCAGATATCGCTATTTATCCCAGAAATATGTCTGGCGGTCGGCGGAAATATATATTTTGAGCTGGCTTTAAGATATTGGGTGGGGAATATGTTCAGAAAAATATCTGCCGGATTTGAAATGTTAAATGAGAAGATAAAACCCATTTTTCTCACTCCCCTCAAAGTGGTGAGAGAGCTTTCCCTTTTAGGGAAGAGAACATTCTTTTCTATATATTGAGCCATTCTTTTATGAAAGATCTAACACTACGCTATTTTGATGCGGAAATGCGCTACCTTCGTGAGGCGGCGAAAGAGTTCGCACAAACTCATCCTGATCGGGCTGCGATGTTGGACATGGATAAAGCCGGTACACCGGACCCGTATGTCGAACGTCTGTTTGAAGGCTTTGCCTTTTCGATGGGGCGGCTGCGTGAAAAAATTGACGACGACCTGCCAGAGCTTACTGAAGGGCTGGTCAGTATGCTCTGGCCACACTATCTGCGCACTATTCCTTCACTTTCAGTCGTGGCACTCACCCCGGCGCTACACGCCATGAAAATGGCGGAAGTAGTGCCTGCAGGTCTTGAAGTGTATTCCCGACCAGTAGGACCGAAGAACACCGTTTGTCGTTACCGTACCACGCAGGATGTGATGCTCAATCCCCTCAGTGTTTCAGGCATCACTATGACCACCGAACCTGACGGTCGCTCGCTGCTACGGATACGCTTTGCCTGCAGCAGTCAGGCGGACTGGTCGAATGCTGATCTTAGTTGCCTGAGCCTGTATCTTGGGGCTGATGCTCCGGTCAGTAGCCAATTGCACCTGATGCTAACGAAACGCCAGGCGGCGTTGTATATGCGCCTGCCCGGTCAGACTGATCGTATCCGCCTTGACGGGTATTTCTCGCCGGGCGGGTTTGCCGAAGAAGACCGTCTGTGGCCGAAAGGCGATAGTGCTTTCAGCGGCTATCAGTTGCTGCTGGAATACTTTACCTTCCGGGATAAGTTTATGTTCGTCCATCTCAACGGCCTGGAGGGGATCACACCTCCTGCCGGGGCGGAGTATTTCGACATTGAAGTGGTGCTCAGTACACCGTGGCCGCCTGATCTGCCAGTCACCGATGATGCCATTCGCCTCCACTGCGTACCGGTGATTAACCTGTTTACCCTGGAGGCTGATCCGCTCATCATCACCGGACTTGAAAGTGAATATCTGCTGCGTCCTAAACGGCTGCAGGACGGGCATACCGAGATTTATGCTGTGGATTCGGTTACCGGTTCAAACCGAACCAATGACGCAGAGTATGTTCCGTTCAGCAGCTTCCGCCACAAAGGGGGGATGATGCGTCGCCATGCGCCTCCGCGCTATTACCATACGCGCGTTAAGCGCAGCGTGACCGGACTGTATGACACCTGGTTAATTCTTGGGGGGCATCAGTGGGAAGATGATCGACTTGTCGAGCGTGAAGTTGTGTCGCTGCAAATCACCGGCACGAACGGTCAACTGCCGCGCCGGGCGCTGCAGAGTACACTGCTTGACCGCTGTGAGCAGGTCGTGGATACGCAGCTTTCAGTGCGCAACCTCTGCAAGCCAACGCTGCCGGTTTACCCGCCCGCTGAAGACCGTTTCCACTGGCGAGTACTGAGCCACCTGGGATCAGGGTTCCTCAACATGATGAGTACCGCTGAAGTGCTGCGTGGAACGCTTGCGCTGTACAACTGGCAAGATGATGAACTGAACATCCGGCGTCTGGAGGCGATTCAGCATGTGGCTCATCATCGTCTGCAGCGGTTCGAACAGGGCTTCCTGTTACGAGGGCTGGATATTGAAGTGATGCTCGACAACAACGGGTTTACGGGCGAGGGCGATATTCATTTGTTTGGTGAGATGCTTAACCGTTTCTTTGCGCTCTATGCCGATATGAACCAATTTAACCAGCTTACCCTCATTATCCAGCCAGAAGGAAAATGCATCCGGTGGAAAGAGAACCACAGCCCGCGCCTGCCCGGTTAATTGCACAGTGGGGTGACCGGCTGTCGTATATGAATTTTTACCGCTTCTGCCAGTTGCTGGAGCAAAGCCAACCGGATCAACCGGTCACCGGTAGTACCTGGCAGGTACGACATGAACAGGTGCGCTTTCGCCCGCATCCGGGGATGGGGTTTCCGGCCTCTGAAATCAAAGGTGTGGAATTACCTGAGTATCCGCACTTACCCCCAACGGTACGCATCACATTTATGGGGCTTTACGGCGTGGAATCTCCATTGCCGACGCACTATATCGATGACATCACCCAACGCCGCGAAGGGTACGAAGCCACCAGCGATTTCCTCGATATCTTCAACCATCGGCTGATTGCCCAATACTACCGCATCTGGCGTAAATACTCGTACCCGGCCACTTTTAAAGAAGGCGGTAAGGACAAAATATCGCAGTATCTGCTGGGGTTGGCTGGGCTTGGGATTGACGGCTGCACCGACAGTATCGCCGCTCCCGCCTCACGCTTTCTGGCGCTGCTGCCGGTGATGTTGCTGCCGGGGCGTACTGCGGAAGGTATGGCCTCTCTGGTGCGTTTGTTGGCACCCAATACACAGGCGAAAATCTGGCATCACGACAAACACCGGGTGCCACTGAAAAAAACGCTGACCATGAGCGTGAGTAATCCCTCCACTCTGATAAATCGCCCAGTGATGGGCAACTATGCCACTGACGTTAACAGCCGGGTGTTGATGCGCCTTACCACGACGGACCCGGCTGAAGTGCAGGGCTGGTTACCCGGTAGTGAGCTTCATACAGATTTAATGGCTCTGCTGCATGTCTATCTTGGCTCACGCCTTGATGTCCGCCTGCAGTTGTGTGTCGACCGTAGCCTGCTACCGGATGCCACAATGAACAGCAAGCCTAAAGTCGGTGCAGTGCAATTAGGGCGTACAGCCGTAATGCGTCCACTGAGTGTGGCGGACACTGCTACATACAGTAAAACAATAACCATCAATCTTGGCCGCTATGAGCGGGTACAGGAAAATATTCACCGCAGGGAGACCGATGAAGATGGCGATTATCGCTGGTAAATTTCCCCTGGTTGCGCTGACTACGGGCATCACACTGATGCTGGCTGGGTGTGGCCTGACCCAGAGCATTACGGACGGCACTGTCGCCGTGACAAAATCGATTTTTTATAAACAGGTGAAAACCCTGCATCTGGATATTCGGGCACGCGAGGCGCTGAACCTCAATGCCAGTGAAGTGGCGCTGTCCATAGTGGTGCGCATTTACCAGCTCAAGGATCGCAAAACCTTCGACAGCACGGATTACCCTTCGCTGTTTAAGTCTGACAGTCAGGCTATTAAGGCTGATCTGGTGGCGGAGAAAGATATCCGCCTGCAGCCGGGTGGGGCAGTGATGGTTGATATGCCGATGGAGGAAAGTGCGCAGTATGTGGCGGTGGCGGGCATGTTTATGTCGCCGGATCAGGTGAGTAACAGCTGGCGGGTGGTGTTAAGCCGCGACGATCTTGACCCGGATAAAGCCAGAATCATTGAAGCAGGAAGCAACCAACTGACTCTGAAGGTGCTGAAAGATGAATGACACTCCCCATCCGTCATTGTATGAGATCCTGTTTGGGAATTTTACCGGAGGGCTGGATCTGCATCAGGTTAGCGAGCAGAACCAGACGATCCTCTCAGTGCTGGACAATATGCAGCGCATTCTTAACTGTCGTGCCGGTACGCTGGCGCATTTACCTGACTACGGTCTGCCGGATATGACCAAAATCCTTCAGGGAATGCCGGGTATGGCGCATGAACTTATGGGGGCATTATCTGCTGTACTGCTCAAATATGAGCCACGCCTGCAAAAAATAACCGTTGTTTTGCTGGAACAAGAGATTCCCGGTGAGCTGTGCTATGCCATTGATGCTGAACTTAAAGGTATTGGCCTGGTGCGTTATAGCACCGAATTTGTACCCGAAGGTCGGGTTCTGTTGAGGCATTTGAAGCAACAACAGTATCTCGACACGACAACCCGTATGTAATGTTTCTTCCTTAATTCGGCAACGCTCTGAATATGCCGCAGAAACGATAGTCTTCTATAACCGCAAGCACGTCAGATGGACAACAGGTCATGAATGACATTACCCCACGTAAAATCAAAACCGGCGGTGACCCGCGCACGCTACCGGATTATGCTGCCCTGCGCGATGAACTGAATAAGCTTACACATCCGGCGCGTCCGGATGTGAACTGGCATTATGTCGAGAAACTTTGTCTTTCACTGTTTGATCAAAATGGTGTAGAGCTGCAGACGGCAGCCTGGTATACGCTGGCTCGTACGCAACTGGCTGGATTATTCGGTCTCAATGAAGGTCTGGCAATACTGGAGGCTCTGATAAGTCATGAGTGGGGGGGGCTCTGGCCGCAGCCTGTTCACGTTCGAATGGAGATCCTGAGTAATCTGAGTCAGCGTTTGCAGCAACGTATACGCTCGCTGCCGCTGATATACAGCGACCTTGGTCAGTTGTATCGGGCAGAACAACTGCTTACCCGTCTGGGGGAAGTATTACAGCGTCTGGAGCTTAGGCATCTCAGCCAACTGGATACTTTGCGTGCCCTGATACACAACAACGCTGTCAGCCTGGAAAGCAGCGATGGTACAACCAGCACAGGGACGACAATTCAGTCTGGTATCGTGTCGCCTGCCACAGTAATAAATAGAACCGATATATCAATAGGTTCCCATGCTGAAAGCCTGTTTGAAGATCCCCGAAGGCCAGGCGGTACGGTGAAGTGGGTGTATGTTACACAACCGAACGTAGAGGTGCTCCCGGCAATACCCGCGCCAGTAAAAAGGTGGAAATCTTTTGTTGCTGGGATGTGTTCCATGCTGATGATAAGTGCAGCAATGGTATGGGGCTGGCAATATTTTCACCGGTCGGATCCATTACAAGCCCAGCTTACTGCCTCTTTAACTCCATTACCCGCAATACTCACGCCTGAACAACTGGATATATTGCGGCAGCAATCTCCCTTGCCACAAACTTTAATAACGCAAACACAGCAGCAGCTTGCACTTCTGGACAAGCTACCACCGGACTGGCTCATTACCCGAGGATGGCAGCTTGTCGAACAAGCCCGGGCGATTTGGCCGGAGCAGGCAAAACCTCTGATGCAACAGTGGCAGCAACAACTTAATGTTGCCGCATTGCCGACAGGAAACCTGAATGGCTGGCATCAGGGAATGATGACGCTACAGAAACTGAGTGAACGACTGAACGGACTGGATGAGCATAAAGGGAAATATATGACGGTCAGTGAACTGAAATCTGTGGTGTATTCCGCTATGCAGCTATTTAACCAATCCATACCGGCTGAAGAACAACTGCGGATACTGGCACAATCGCCGGTAGGGCAGCCACTCCCTCCTGCCGCAGGGGCTCAGGCAGAGATGCGCCTGAAACAACTTATCGCCAAGTATGCCGATATTAAACAGAATGCTTCGAAGTTAAAAGGTGTGAATGGTTATGAATGACTCAGCTTGTTATCGAAATGTCTGCTGCGGAGATTGCTGCACAATCAGGGAGAGTGCCAGAGAGTGCCCCGTATTTTTGCTTTTAAACCAGAATAATGAGCTCGCACGTTTTAAAGTGCAGTCGGTTCGATAATTTAGTTCGATTCCTTTTAAATATATCGTAATGACATCTGCGTTACACGTGTTGTATACTTAATATCCACAGAAACACAAGAGGACAACACCATGCCAGCCGCAAACAGTATGGCGATGAAACGCGAAACCCTGAATCTGCGCATCAGAGCCGCCGAGCGCGATCTTATCGATCGGGCGGCGAAAGCCAGAGGAAAAAACCGCACTGACTTTGTGCTGGAGGCCGCCCGCGCTGCCGCCGAGGAAGCGTTGATCGAACAGCGCATCATTATGGCCGATCCGCAGGCTTATCAGGAATTTCTGGCTCGTTTGGATCAAGCTCCAGCGCCTAATGCAGCACTGCGTAAAACCATGCAAACACCTGCGCCGTGGGAACAGAATAAATGATCTCCGCCCCTGAGCCTCTCCACGCCGTGCATGTGTTGACTTCATTTTGCTGCGGCGTGGATTCTATGGATAACTGGCTGAAACAGCGGGCGATGAAAAATCAGGTTACTGGTGCATCGCGTACCTTTGTTTGCTGTGACAACAATTCTAAGGTACTGGCATATTACTCGCTGGCGTCCAGCGCTGTGACGACAAATACAGCTCCCGGTCGCTTTCGCCGCAATATGCCTGAGCCGATCCCTGTTGTAGTGTTGGGTCGTCTGGCGGTGGATCAGTCTCTACATGGGCAAGGCGTAGGTCGGGCGCTGATGCGGGATGCAGGACTACGGGTAATCCAGGTGGCGGAGACCATCGGCATTCGCGGGATGCTGGTTCACGCTCTGTCGTATGAAGCCCGGGAATTTTACTTGCGGGTGGGGTTTGAGCCGTCGCCGGTGGATCCGATGATGCTGATGGTGACGTTAGGGGATTTAGTTCATGCCTGATTAGTAATATCTGGAGCTAATAAGATGGTCGTTTCATGCCTAAAATTATCAATGATATTGTTGTCCGGCATGTCCGCTGTCTGAAGCCATAAGTTATCTTTAGTGGGTAATGTGAAATAAAATAAGAGCCAGACACAACTGTAAATAGACCCTTTTTAGTTCCAGGCATTTTTGAACTGCCGGCCAAATAATGGTGTTGTCGAGATTCCTCCTGCATCATATTGTTCAGTGATTCATGCGGGCGTTTACCGTTATATTCTGACAACCATTTTTCCGTGATTTTCCGCACTTCATTCCGTGTTCTGAACAGATAAAAATCGGACGGTATGTCCGTTTATAACGCTCAATGAAAGCGTTCTGTGTCGGCTTATCCAGCTGAATAAACTCCAGTTTTACTGCATGTTTCTCTGTCCATTCAGCCATTGTGATTCCACAAATATCCCTCTCGCCGCAGAAAAGTGTCGGAAAACTGTATCGTGGATATCGCTCTTCCATCGCCTGCAAGACGACAATAACGGGTTCGTCACGCGTGGTATCCGGACGATAATGATAAACCGTTCTGCTCAGGTTCAGACTCCAGCAGGCCTGACGAATACTGAGTCTGAACGACGTTATCAGATGAGTGAGCAGCTCACGCTTAAAGGCTGGTTTTAAAGTTTGTTTCGATAACGTCTTTCAGGCTCGGTTCTTCAGGTTCTGGTCGGCAATCATCTGTTTGAGACGGTGGTTTCCGGGCGCTGTTGGGTATGATTAATGTCATTGTGTGCAGGAAATTGCTGAGCCATGTCAGCATCACATCAACGCTGGAATCCATTGATGAAAGTGTTGATAGTCTGCGGGATATACTGGAAACAGAGTTGATGTAGTGGCCTGATGAATATGGCGTTGACACAATTTGATATTCGCAACGAAGAACTGTAAATATTACGGACGAAAAAAAACAGACTTGCGTCAACAAGTCTGTTCTTCAAGAGATTTTCTTTCAACTACGGTAACAACGTTACATCGTGTTTTTACTGGCTCGCCTTCGTGTCCGTCAGGATTGCATCTTGCAAATCTGACCAACCGGCTTTGAATAGTGGTGCCCGGACTCGGAATCGAACCAAGGACACGGGGATTTTCAATCCCCTGCTCTACCGACTGAGCTATCCGGGCAACGGGGCGCATTAAACCTGATTCGCCTCGTCTCGTCAATCAAATTTCTTCAATTTACGGCAGACTGCACAATCTATCATCACTTTGCCGCTATTACACACATTTCAGGCAAACCAGGCGGTCCAGGCGGCGGAAAGAGGCATTGCCAGAAGCAGTGCTGGAAGCATGTTGACTACCGGGAACATTTTAATGCCACAGATGCGCAAACCGGTCGCCAGAAGCAATAAACCGCCTACGGCGCTAAAGTCCGCCATCATCGCCGGTGTCGTTAGCGGTAATATCAGCGCGGCTCCCCAGGCCAGTGTTAACTGGATGATGAGCAATGGAATGCTAATCACTGATACCGCAATCCCCAGAGAGCAGGCGAAGATCATCGCCGTAAAGAAATCAAGAAATGACTTGGCGATTAAAATACTCGGATCGCCGGTCATTCCTTCATTCATCGCGCCGAAGATCCCTGTACCGCTGGCACAAAACAGGACGATAATCGCAACAAAATTTTGAATAAATGATTCATGCGCTGGCTTCTTGTGCGAGTGGCGAAACAGATTTTGCGCTCTGGCAACCGCTGTATTGACTCCTTTCTCCAGCAAACACATTTCGCCGATTAGAGCGCCAAGTAGCGTTGCTAAAACCATCGCCGGAAGGTTGGCGCATTTCACCACCAGTAAAATACCAATCCCCAACGATGCCAGACCAAAAATCGATGTCATTGAGACGCGGATACGTTCCGGTAAACGTTGGCTAAGCAGTGCGCCGAGAATGCCACCCAGTAATACTGCACTCGCGTTGATAAAAGGGCCGATGACCACAAGAGTTCCTGTTAACTGTATTGTTTGATTTTTTTATTATGAACTTTTTGCCCCGTTTATAGCTTGCCTGGACGCAAAGTCCTGGCTTGCACGCTTTAGCGAAAGGTGCCATGATTGCGCGAATTTTCTCCTCTCTGTACGGAGTTTGCCTGATGCATGCCACCTCCTTACATTCTCTCGCTCCTCGCCGTTTTGCGCGAAAATATTCCCTTTCCATGTTACTGCTCATGCGGTGAAGTTAACGCACGCTCACTGCAGGACAACAGTAAAATCAGAGCGTTTCTGCTTTTACTGATGTCTGGCGGTCGGAGCTGGTGACCAGTTTGACCCCCATCTCATGGGGCAAGGTTTTTCACCTTGTCCGATATTCTTACCTCCCCGAAACGGGTTTGCGTTTATGAAATCAATGAGTATTGCCGCCAGTAATGAACTGGTTTCCCGACTTTCTACCCATCGTCGCGTGGTGGCGCTGGAAGATACTGATTTTACGGACGTCGCGGCAGTCGTCATTACCGCTGCGGATAGTCGTAGTGGCATTCTTGCGTTACTTAAGCGAACCGGTTTTCATCTGCCGGTATTTTTGTATTCTGACAATGCTGTTGAAGTGCCTGCGGGCGTTACGGCGATTATCAACGGTAACGAGCAGCAGTGGCTGGTGCTGGAGTCTGCTGCTTGCCAGTATGAAGAGAATTTGCTGCCACCGTTTTATGACACGCTGACGCAGTACGTTGAGATGGGCAATAGCACCTTTGCTTGCCCTGGACATCAGCATGGCGCGTTCTTTAAGAAGCATCCAGCTGGACGCCATTTTTACGATTTCTTTGGTGAGAACGTCTTTCGCGCCGATATGTGTAATGCTGACGTAAAATTGGGCGATCTGCTTATTCATGAAGGATCGGCGAAGGATGCGCAGAAATTCGCAGCCAAAGTCTTTCATGCCGATAAAACCTATTTTGTCCTGAACGGCACATCGGCAGCGAATAAAGTGGTGACGAATGCGCTGTTAACGCGTGGCGATCTGGTGCTCTTCGACCGTAACAACCATAAGTCGAATCATCACGGCGCGCTGATTCAGGCGGGGGCGACGCCGGTCTATCTGGAAGCTTCACGTAACCCGTTCGGTTTTATCGGCGGTATTGATGCGCACTGTTTTAATGAAGAGTATCTGCGCCAGCAAATTCGCGACGTTGCGCCAGAAAAAGCCGAGCAATCGCGCCCGTTTCGCCTGGCGATCATTCAGTTAGGGACCTATGACGGCACTGTCTACAACGCCCGTCAGGTGATCGATACCATTGGGCATCTGTGCGATTACATTCTGTTTGATTCCGCATGGGTTGGTTATGAACAGTTTATCCCGATGATGGCGGATAGCTCGCCGCTGCTGTTAGAACTTAACGAAAACGATCCGGGGATCTTTGTTACCCAGTCGGTGCATAAACAGCAGGCGGGATTCTCGCAGACGTCGCAGATCCATAAAAAAGATAACCATATTCGCGGGCAGGCGCGTTTTTGCCCACATAAGCGGTTGAATAATGCCTTTATGCTCCATGCTTCCACCAGTCCGTTCTATCCGCTATTTGCCGCGCTGGACGTCAATGCCAAAATCCATGAAGGGGAGAGTGGGCGTCGGCTATGGGCTGAGTGCGTTGAGTTGGGGATTGAAGCGCGCAAGGCGATTCTTGCGCGCTGTAAGCTGTTCCGTCCGTTTATTCCGCCCGTTGTCGATGGCAAATTGTGGCAGGATTATCCGACGTCAGTGTTGGCCAGTGACCGCCGTTTCTTCAGCTTTGAGCCAGGAGCAAAGTGGCACGGCTTTGAGGGATATGCCGCAGACCAGTATTTTGTTGATCCGTGCAAGCTGTTACTGACCACGCCGGGAATCAATGCCGAAACCGGTGAATATAGCGATTTTGGCGTACCGGCGACGATTCTGGCGCATTATCTGCGTGAGAACGGCATTGTGCCGGAAAAATGCGATCTCAACTCCATTCTGTTCTTATTAACGCCGGCTGAAAGTCACGAGAAGCTGGCGCAACTGGTGTCGATGCTGGCGCAGTTTGAACAGCATATTGAGGATGATTCGCCGCTGGCTGAGGTGCTACCGAGTGTTTATAACAAATATCCGGTACGCTACCGCGACTACACTTTGCGCCAGTTGTGTCAGGAGATGCACGATTTGTATGTCAGCTTCGACGTCAAAGACCTGCAAAAAGCGATGTTCCGCCAGCAGAGTTTCCCGTCAGTGGTGATGAATCCGCAGGATGCGCATAGCGCCTATATTCGCGGTGAAGTGGAATTGGTGCGGATTCGTGATGCCGAAGGGCGAATTGCGGCAGAAGGGGCGTTGCCTTATCCACCTGGCGTGCTTTGCGTGGTGCCGGGGGAAGTCTGGGGTGGAGCGGTTCAGCGTTATTTCCTTGCGCTGGAAGAGGGCGTGAATTTGCTGCCGGGGTTTTCGCCGGAGCTACAAGGTGTCTATAGCGAAACCGATGCGGATGGCATGAAACGGTTGTACGGTTATGTGTTGAAGTGAGAATAAAAAACGGGTCACCTTCTGGCGACCCGTTTCTCTTTGCGTAATTAGTGGCTAACAGTCTGTGTGCCCGCAGGGACACGAACGTGTTTGTATTTAAACATCGCCATGAACGCGAAGGCCAGAACCACAGAGTAACCTGCGAAAATCAGCCATACGGTCTGCCAGTCGGTAATGCCGTTTTGGGTGTACATCTCAACCACTTTACCGCTCACAATACCGCCGAGGATACAGCCGAAGCCGTTGGTCATCATCAGGAACATCCCCTGCGCACTGGCACGAATTGCCGGGCTGACTTCTTTTTCGACAAACACTGAACCAGAGATGTTGAAGAAGTCGAATGCGCAGCCGTAGACAATCATTGACAGCACCAGCAGTACAGTACCGAACGGAGTCGGGTCGCCATAAGCAAACAGCGCAAAACGCAGGATCCACGCCACAATACTGATCATCATTACGTTCTTAATACCGTAGCGGCTTAAGAAGAACGGGATGGTCAGAATGAACAGAGTTTCCGAGATCTGCGAAATCGACATGATGATCGACGCATGTTGCACGATGAAGCTGCTGGCAAACATCGGATCTTTGTCGAAGCTGTGCAGGAAAGTATTACCGAACATGTTGGTAATCTGCAGTTCCGCACCCAGCAACATCGAGAAGATGAAGAAAATCGCCATACGCTTGTTTTTAAACAGCGCGAATGCATCAAGCCCCAGCAAAGTCGTCCAGCTCTGATTCGCTTGCTGTTTAGCAACCGGAATATGCGGCAGCGTAAAGGTAAATAGCACCAGAACGGCGGAGAGAGCTGCGCCAATATACAGCTGCATGTGGCTTAATTCGAAGCCAGACAGGCTCACCACCCACATCGCCATAATAAAGCCGATGGTGCCCCAGATACGGATTGGCGGGAAATCCGTCACAATATCCAGCCCGGCATTTTGCAGGCGATAGTAGGAGATTGTGTTGATTAACCCAAGCGTTGGCATATAAGCAAACGAGTTAATCAATATCACAAGGAACATCGCCTCCGGCGTGGTGACTTGCGCCGCCATGAAGAGCGTGATCGCGCCGATAGTGTGACAAATGGCGTAAACCCATTTCGCACTTAACCATTTGTCGGCCACAATCCCCAGCAACGCAGGCATAAAGACAGCGGCGATACCCAGTGAACTATAAACTGCGCCGATAGAAGCACCGTCGAACTTCAGGGTAACAAACATATAGGAGCCGAGGGTCGTCAGCCAACTTCCCCACAGGCAGAACTGCAGAAAAGAGAGAATTTTCAGCTGCAGCTTAAGATTCATGTTAATTTCCTCACATCATGATGCGGATGAGTGTTTCAAAAAGCACATTTGACCGTGCAAGATGATGCGATTCTATCAACTTCACTGACTGTTTTTTTGTTACCCGTGGCAAATAATTGCAAATAATATCGTTTTGCAAAACATAATTGTGATGTGGATAACACTTTTGCCCCAGGACATCGTCAAGGGGCGATAAGTGCAATTATCGGCGACGGTAAGATTTTTGCGCCGTGTTCACTTTATAAAGATAGCGGCGAGATTCCGCAGAAGGATGGCGGGTCGTTAGCGTCTGATAAACATCGCCCGGGGTCATGGTATTAATAATATTAGCAGCTTGAATCTTATCGTTAGAGAAAACGCGTAACACGCTGCCTGCACCACCGTTATAAGCGGTGATGACGGCATAACGCCGCGACGTTGGGTTATCAATGCCGCCAAGATAAACATTGTTCAGCATCGCCAGATATGCAGTGCCGGTATCAATATTGCTGGCAGGATCAAACAAGAAACTGCGGCTCGGCGTGCCGGATTTCCCCTGCGAGCGGAACACATCTTTCCCGGCAGTATGTTGTACCACCTGCATTAATCCCAGCGCATCGGAACGGCTGACCGCATACGGGTTAAAGGAAGATTCGGTCTGCATAATCGCCAGAATCAGCGACTCATCAACGCCATATTTCCGTGACGCCTGGCGGACCATGCCGAGATATTTGTGCGCACGTTTATCAAGGTGGTTCGGCACCATGTTAATGGTGACGCTGTAGATGATACGCAGCCCGTTGCTGCGGCTTTTCAGACGGTTTTTCAGCAGATAATCCGCGAAGTTGCTTGCGCGACCTTCCCAGCGAATCGGCTGCCCGGTGTTGTCCACCACCTGACCGTAAAGAAAAGGTTCTTTCGAAATCGTAATATCATCAACGTCGGAATAGAGATCGACCGAACTCGGATCATCCCCCATCAGTAACGTTTTGATAATTGCCCGACGCAGATGTGCGGCAGGTTCTGTCCCGGCGATGGTTTCGATAGTGATCGTACCGTCATCAAAGTTGATGTGGCTGCGGGTCTGGTATTGATCGGTGTATTTCACGTAGTCCTTAGGACCGGCGATCACCACCTCTTTGAATCCCCAGATGTTCTCAATATTGTGGGCAAATTGCCCCATCAGAATATCAAAACCGTTGGTATCTTTGACCCAGGCTTCATTATAGGTATCGCCTTTTTTGGTCGTCGAACAGGAGATGAGCAACGGCGCAATCAAAGCCAGCGCGAGATATTTTTTCATCATTCCGGGTGCGTGTTGTGTTTGTTTTTATGCAAGTTGCCGGAGGCGTACTCCGGCTCTGTTTTTATTTTTTATCTTCCGGCGTATAGCCCTCGATATGCACCTCTTTACCCTCGAACAGGAAGTTGACCATCTCCTGCTCCAGCAGCTTGCGGTGCTCGGCATTCATCATGTTGAGTTTCTTTTCGTTAATCAGCATGGTTTGTTTGTGCTGCCACTGCGCCCAGGCTTCTTTGGAAATCTCGTTGTAGATGCGTTTTCCCAGTTCGCCGGGGTATAGCTGAAAATCCTGACCTTCTGCTTCACGCTGCAGGAAAGTACAAAAAATCGTTCTGCTCATAAATCATCCTCTTTATCGACTCACGCGCTAAACCGGCGCGCCAGTGCGTAACTGCTGTAACAAACGCTCCACGGGAGCCGCCAGACCAACTGACGGCGGTTGCGCTAAGTTATACCAGAGCGCATTGCCTTCATCCATGCAACCGGTGAATGACGACACGGGAAGCCACATAGGCACAATATCTAAATGGAAATGGCTGAAGGTATGCCGAAACGCGGTGAGTTGCGTCAGGTTATCAGTAGCAATCTGCCGTTGCGCCAGCCACTGCCGCAAACTTTCTTCGTCGGCAAACTGCGGGAAACAGTATAAACCGCCCCACAATCCGCTCGGCGGACGCTGCGCCAGAAATACTTCATCTTCGTGCTGTAACAGCAAAAAGTAGCCGGTGCGCTCCGGTAATGTCTGTTTCGGTTTTTTGCCCGGATAAAGCGACCAGCTATTGTTGGCGGCGGCAATACACCCGTTTTGTAGCGGGCAGAGCGAACACTTCGGCTTCGAGCGCGTACAAATCATCGCGCCTAAATCCATCATCGCCTGATTAAACCGCTCCACGCCGACGGCGGGCGTAACCTGCTCGCTTAAACTCCACAGTTTATTTTCGACCTCTTTTTTCCCTGGCCAGCCGCTTACAGCATAGCAGCGAGCCAGCACGCGTTTGACGTTACCGTCGAGAATCGGAAAGTGCTTACCCAGAGAAAGCGAGAGTATTGCGCCTGCGGTGGAGCGTCCGACGCCCGGCAGCGCGGCGACTTCCTCAAAGGTTTCCGGGAATTTACCGTCGTGTAAGGTGGCAACTTGCTGTGCCGCTTTATGCAGATTGCGCGCGCGGGCGTAATAGCCAAGCCCGGTCCACAAGTGGAGAACTTCGTCCAGCGGCGCGTTGGCGAGATCGGTCACCGTCGGGAAGCGCGACATAAAGCGTTCAAAATAGGGGATAACGGTCGCAACCTGGGTTTGTTGCAACATCACTTCTGAGAGCCATACTTTGTAGGGCGTCTTGTCAATTTGCCAGGGCAGAGTTTTTCGCCCGTATTTATCGTACCAGTCCAGAACCAGGGCTGAAAATTGCGACGCTTGCATGGTCACCGAATTCATTGTTGTTGGGGGCAAGATTGCAGCACAGCGACGGCAGGGTGTAAACCGGAACTTTCCGCAGCCACGGCCTTATCATGCTTGCATCCGGCAACTAACTTTGGATAATGCCCGTTTTCAGAACACTTTCACAAGCGACTAAATCTTTATGAAAAACGACGTCATCTCACCGGAATTTGATGAAAACGGCCGCCCATTGCGCCGTATCCGTAGTTTTGTGCGCCGCCAGGGGCGACTGACCAAAGGCCAGGAACATGCGCTGGAAAACTACTGGCCGGTGATGGGCGTTGAGTTCAGCGAAGATATGCTGGATTTCCCTGCGCTTTTTGGCCGTGAAGCGCCAGTGACGCTTGAGATTGGTTTCGGCATGGGCGCTTCGCTGGTGGCAATGGCTAAAGAGCGCCCGGAGCAGGACTTCCTCGGCATTGAAGTGCATTCGCCGGGCGTTGGCGCTTGTCTGGCTTCCGCGCATGAAGAAGGGTTAGATAACCTGCGTGTGATGTGCCATGACGCAGTCGAAGTGCTGCATAAAATGATTCCTGACAATTCATTGAGCATGGTTCAGCTCTTTTTCCCTGACCCGTGGCACAAAGCGCGCCATAATAAACGCCGTATCGTTCAGGTGCCGTTTGCTGAGCTGGTAAAAAGCAAACTGAAACTGGGGGGCGTATTCCATATGGCGACTGACTGGGAACCTTATGCGGAACATATGCTTGAAGTGATGTCTTCCATTGACGGTTATAAAAACCTGTCAGAGAGCAACGATTACGTACCGCGCCCGGCATCACGTCCGGTGACGAAATTTGAACAACGTGGTCATCGTCTTGGTCACGGAGTATGGGACTTAATGTTCGAGAGGGTGAAATAATGGCAAAGAACCGTAGCCGTCGTCTGCGTAAAAAAATGCACATCGACGAATTCCAGGAATTAGGATTTTCGGTGGCATGGCGATTCCCGGAAGGTACATCGGAAGAACAAATTGATAAAACCGTTGATGACTTTATTAACGAGGTTATCGAACCGAACAAACTGGCCTTTGACGGCAGCGGCTATCTGGCCTGGGAAGGTCTGATCTGTATGCAGGAAATCGGCAAATGCACTGAAGAACATCAGGCGATTGTGCGTAAGTGGCTGGAAGAGCGCAAACTGGATGAGGTACGCACCAGCGAACTTTTCGACGTTTGGTGGGACTAAGAAAACATACGGGCGATGACAAATGCAAAACTGCCTGATGCGCTACGCTTATCAGGTCTACAAAGATGCACGATCGAGTAGGCCGGATAAGGCGTTTACGCCGCATCCGGCATGGACAACGCGCACTTTGTTATCAATCTGGGCCAGCAAATGCTGGCCTGATTTGTTCTTGAGGGAAGATTATGATGCGCAAAATGCTGCTGGCGGCAGCACTTTCAGTGACGGCAATGACCGCTCACGCCGACTACCAGTGCAGCGTCACGCCGCGTGACGATGTGATTGTCAGCCCGCAAACCGTGCAGGTGAAGGGCGAAAACGGCAATCTGGTGATCACGCCAGACGGCAACGTGATGTATAACGGTAAGCAATATTCCCTGAATGCCGCCCAGCGCGAGCAGGCGAAGGATTATCAGGCTGAACTACGTAGCACCCTGCCGTGGATTGATGAAGGCGCGAAAAGCCGCGTCGAGAAAGCTCGCGTCGCGCTGGATAAAATTATCGTTCAGGAGATGGGCGAAAGCAGCAAAATGCGCAGCCGTCTGACCAAACTGGATGCGCAATTAAAAGAGCAGATGAACCGCATTATCGAAACGCGCAGTGATGGCCTGACGTTCCACTATAAAGCTATCGATCAGGTTCGCGCCGAAGGCCAGCAGTTAGTGAATCAGGCAATGGGCGGTATTTTGCAGGACAGCATTAATGAAATGGGCGCGAAAGCGGTGCTGAAAAGCGGCGGTAACCCATTACAGAACGTGCTGGGAAGCCTGGGGGGGCTGCAATCCTCAATCCAAACCGAATGGAAAAAGCAGGAAAAAGATTTCCAGCAGTTTGGCAAAGATGTCTGTAGCCGTGTCGTGAAACTGGAAGACAGCCGCAAAGCCCTGGTCGGGAATTTGAAATAATCCTCTATTCTAAGACGGCATAATACTTTTTTATGCCGTTTAATTCTTCGTTTTGTTACCTGCCTCTAACTTTATAGATCTCCAAAATTCATTCACGTTGTAAATTGTTTAACGTCAAATTTCCCATACAAAGCTAAGGGATAATACGTAGCGTTCACGTAACTGGAGGAATGAAATGGAGTTTTTCAAAAAGACGGCACTTGCCGCACTGGTTATGGGTTTTAGTAGTGCAGCATTAGCATTACCGAATATCACCATTTTAGCGACCGGCGGGACGATTGCCGGTGGTGGTGACTCCGCAACCAAATCTAACTACACAGCGGGTAAAGTTGGCGTAGAAAATCTGGTCAATGCGGTGCCGCAACTGAAGGACATTGCGAACGTTAAAGGCGAGCAGGTAGTTAACATTGGCTCCCAGGACATGAATGATAATGTCTGGCTGACGCTGGCGAAAAAAATTAACACCGACTGCGATAAAACCGACGGCTTCGTTATTACCCACGGTACTGACACGATGGAAGAAACCGCTTACTTCCTCGACCTGACGGTGAAATGTGACAAGCCTGTAGTGATGGTAGGCGCAATGCGCCCGTCCACTTCCATGAGCGCAGACGGCCCATTTAATCTGTATAACGCGGTAGTGACCGCAGCCGATAAAGCCTCCGCCAACCGTGGTGTGCTGGTGGTGATGAACGACACCGTGCTTGATGGCCGTGATGTCACCAAAACTAATACCACCGATGTAGCGACCTTCAAATCTGTTAACTACGGTCCGTTGGGTTACATTCACAACGGTAAGATTGACTACCAGCGTACTCCGGCACGTAAGCACACCAGCGACACGCCGTTCGATGTCTCTAAGCTGAATGAACTGCCGAAAGTCGGCATCGTTTATAACTACGCCAACGCATCCGATCTTCCGGTAAAAGCACTGGTAGATGCAGGCTACGACGGTATCGTTAGCGCCGGTGTGGGTAACGGCAATCTGTATAAAACCGTGTTCGACACCCTGGCGACCGCTGCGAAAAACGGCACTGCGGTAGTGCGTTCTTCCCGCGTACCGACGGGCGCAACCACTCAGGATGCCGAAGTGGATGATGCAAAATACGGTTTCGTCGCCTCTGGCACGCTGAACCCGCAAAAAGCGCGCGTTCTGCTGCAACTGGCGCTGACGCAAACTAAAGATCCACAGCAGATCCAACAGATTTTCAATCAGTACTAATCGCCTCGCCCCGGTATCGTGCCGGGGCTTTTTCACTTCAGACTCACGTCCATTGCCAATTGTTATTACCCTGATGATAATCACTGGAATAAATTATTCCTCGCGAGGGTTTTCTGGTGAAAAAGCAATGGATTGTAGGCACGGCGCTGTTTGTGTTGATGTCTGGTAATGGCTGGGCCGATGGCGAACCGCCAACTGAAAATGTCTTAAAAGATCAATTCAACAAGCAGTATCACGGTATTCTCAAGCTTGATGCCATCAGTTTAAAAAACCTTGATGCGAAAGGTAATCAGGCCACCTGGTCAGCGGAAGGCGATGTTTCTTCCAGTGATGATCTCTATACCTGGGTTGGTCAACTGGCAGACTACCAACTGCTGGAACAGACCTGGACGAAAGATAAGTCCGTAAAATTTTCGGCGATGTTAACCAGTAAAGGAACACCTGCGTCTGGCTGGACGGTGAACTTTTACTCTTTTCAGGCGGCAGCCAGCGATCGTGGGCGGGTGGTCGACGATATCAAAACGAATAATAAGTATCTGATCGTGAATAGCGAAGATTTCAATTATCGCTTTAGTCAGCTTGAGTCAGCGTTGAATACCCAGAAGAACTCGATTCCTGCGCTGGAAAAGGAAGTGAAAGAGCTTGATAAGCAAATGGCGGCGGCGCAGAAAGCAGCGGATGCATATTGGGGAAAAGATGCAAACGGCAAGCAAATGACCCGCGAAGACGCCTTCAAAAAAATTCACCAACAGCGTGATGAGTTTAATAAACAGAATGATAGCGAGGCGTTCGCGGTTAAATATGACAAAGAGGTTTATCAACCGGCGATTGCGGCATGTCATAAACAGAGTGAAGAGTGTTATGAAGTGCCGATTCAGCAGAAACGGGATTTCGATATCAACGAACAGCGGCGACAGACTTTTCTGCAATCACAAAAACTTAGCCGTAAATTGCAGGATGACTGGATAACGCTCGAGAAAGGGCAATATCCGTTAACGATGAAAGTTTCAGAAATAAACAGTAAAAAAGTCGCGATATTAATGAAGATTGACGATATCAATCAGGCGAGCGATCGCTGGAAAAAAGATACCGAACAATTACGACGTAATGGGGTGATTAAGTAATTATTGCGATGACGTATGACCTGTAGCCGGATGCTGCGTTCACGCCGCATCCGGCTACAAGTTTACTCCGCCAGAAAAAGCTCCAGCAGCGAATTTAAAAACAACTTCCCATGTTCCGTTATCTGCCAGTAATCTGCACACTCAGTGAGATAACCCTGAGCGATAGCCTCGTCTAACTGTTGGCGAATCACCTCTTCAGAAAGACCTGTGTACTGGCTAAACTCCACGCGCGGTGCGGCTTCCAGCAAACGGAAGCGATTCATAAAGAACTCGAATGGCTTATCTGCGGTTTCAACATCGCGCTGGCTTTCCAGATACCTTCCCTGCATAAAACCACGCGGATGACGCGTTTTGGTGGTACGCAGAATGCGCCCATCAGGGAAGGTCACTTTGCCGTGCGCGCCGCAGCCAATACCGATGTAGTCACCAAATCGCCAGTAGTTAAGATTGTGCTGGCACTGATAACCCGGTTTGGCGTAAGCGGATGTTTCATACTGCTGATAGCCCGCTGCGGTTAATAACTGATGCCCCTGTTCGAATATATCCCACAACGCATCGTCGTCCGGCAGCACCGGTGGTCGCGAACCAAACAGCGTATTGGGTTCGATGGTCAGTTGATACCAGGAAAGATGCGGCGGATTCAGTTCAATGGCCTGGCGTAGATCGCCAAGCGCCTCTTCCAGCGATTGATCCGGCAGCCCATGCATTAAATCAAGGTTAAAGCTACGCAGCCCCAGCTCGCTTGCCAGTTTTGCAGCACGCTTCGCTTCTTGCGGGCCATGAATACGTCCCAGCCGTTTCAGCTTTTCTTCGCTAAAACTCTGTACCCCAATAGAGATACGATTTACACCGGCACGCTGATAATCAACAAAGCGATCGGCTTCTACCGTACCGGGGTTCGCTTCCATGGTAATTTCTGCATCCGCTGCCAGCGGCAAACGCGCACGCACGCCGTCCAGCAGCGTTTGCATCGCCGAGCCGGAAAGCAGGCTCGGCGTACCACCGCCAATAAAGATTGTCTTTACTTCACGGTTCTGTGCGTAAACGACATCGTTGTCCAGATCGCTAAGCAGATGCTGAACATAATCGTCGTGCGGCACTTCCCCTTTCAACGCGTGAGAGTTGAAATCGCAGTACGGGCATTTCTGCACGCACCACGGGATGTGAATGTAAAGACTCAGCGGCGGTAATTTAACCATTACGTAAAGCGTCCAGCAGCAGTTTCAATGCCTGACCACGATGGGAAATGGCGCTCTTTTCTTCGCGGGTCAGTTCGGCAGCGGTTTTGCCTTCGGAAGGCACGAAGAAAATTGGATCATAACCAAAGCCGCCAGTACCGGAAGGTTCACGGGTAATCACGCCCGGCCAGCTGCCGTGACATACCAGCGGAGTGGGATCTTCCGCGTGACGCAGATACACCAGCACACAGTGGAAGCGAGCCTGACGTTGGTCGTCCGGTACGTCTTTCAGTGTTTCCAGCAGTTTTTGCAGATTCTTTTGATCGGTCGCGTCTTCACCGGAATAACGCGCGGAGTAAATCCCTGGCGCGCCACCCAGCGCATCTACCGCCAGACCGGAGTCGTCGGCAATCGCCGGTAAACCGGTCGCTTTTGCCGCGTGGCGCGCTTTCAGAATCGCGTTTTCGATAAAGGTCAGGCCGGTTTCTTCGGCGGAATCAACGCCAAGCTCCGTTTGAGCCACGATATCAAGACCGAAGTCGCTAAGCAGCGACGCCAGCTCACGCACTTTACCGGCATTGCCGGTTGCGAGGACAACTTTTTGCATAGGATACCTAATTAATTAACGCCGCGATTTCTGGCGGGATTTGTTGCGGATTAATGATTTTAATTTGTTTGTGGCGGCCAAGTTCGCCTTTTTCTATCACCACCTGGCTTTTGGCTACCCGGAATTGCTTACCGAGAAATTTCACCAGATGGCTGTTGGCCTGGCCGTCAACCGGCGGCGCGGTAATGGCGACTTTTACCTCGTCGCCATGTAAACCGACAATAGAATCACGGCTGGCTTTTGGCTGAATATAAAGCCGCAAAACCAGACCGTCATCGTTAACTGTTACGGCACTCATAACGCCATCCACAGCCCCGGCAGCAGCATGTTTCCTGTCGCCTGTAATACTTCTGCGACACCCATATTGATGACATACAGCAGCAGAACGAGGATCATCGGCGAGAAATCAATCCCACCCATTGCCGGCAGCAGGCGGCGAATTGGACGCAGCAGCGGATCGGCAAGCTGAATCAGCACGTATTCAATCGGGCTACGACCCTGGCTTACCCAGCTCATAATCGCCATCACCAGCAGGACCCAGAAAATCAGCAGGCCGATGGTTTTCAGCAGAATCAGTAAACCAGCAATCCAGATGATTGGCAGGAAGGTCACCACTTTAAACAGCACAATGGCTTTGATGAAACTGAGAATATAGGCAACCAGCAGCGAGGCGCTGTCAATGGGTCCCATTGCCGGAATAACGCGGCGCAGTGGCCCGATAATTGGCTGTGTCACTTTCACCACAAACTGTGAGAAAGGGTTATAAAAATCACAATGAGCCCACTGCATCCAGATGCGTAATAACAGCACCATGGTATACAGCTCAATGACCGTTGAAAGCAGGAAAGTCAACGTATTCATGGCGTTCCTTTAATTCCTTATTTTTTAGAGTAATCACGCGCACCAAAGATGGCTGTGCCGATGCGAACCATTGTGCTACCTGCCGCAATGGCGGCTTCCATATCGTCCGACATCCCCAGAGAGAGCGTATCGACATGCGGGTAGCGCGTTTTCAGTCCGGCAAATGCTACAGCCATTTGGCGTGCAACTTCAAACTGCCTTACATATTCTGACTCAGGCGCCGGGATAGCCATCAGCCCGCGCAGGCGTAGACGCGGTAGTTCAGCGACCGCCGCTGCCAGTTCGTCCAGTTCTGCCAGTTGAATCCCGGACTTACTGTTTTCATCACTAATATTAATTTGAATCAGTACGTTAAGAGGGGGGAGTTCTGCCGGTCGCTGGTCGTTCAGGCGGGTAGCGATACGCAAACGGTCGATGGTATGACACCAGTCGAAATGCTCTGCCACCAGGCGACTTTTGTTGGACTGTAGCGGACCAATAAAATGCCATTCTAATCCTGTTACGCCCAGCTCCTGAAAGTGGCGAATTTTATCTACCCCTTCCTGAACGTAGTTTTCACCAAATTGACGCTGCCCGGCATCAATGGCTTCTGCGATGGCGCTCGCAGGTTTTGTTTTACTGACTGCAAGCAGCGTAATTTCTTCTGGAGAACGGCCGCAACGCGTTGCAGCCGCTGAGATTTTGTCCCGGACCTGTGCCAGGTTATGCGCAATATCGTTCATTTTCCGAGGATCTTAGTATGAATATGGAAGAAATTGTGGCCCTTAGTGTAAAGCATAACGTCTCGGATCTACACCTGTGCAGCGCCTGGCCCGCACGATGGCGCATTCGCGGCAGAATGGAAGCTGCACCGTTTGACGCACCGGACGTGGAAGAGCTACTGCGGGAGTGGCTGGATGACGAGCAGAGGGCGATATTGCTTGAAAATGGTCAGCTTGATTTTGCCGTATCGCTGGCGGAAAACCAGCGGTTGCGCGGCAGTGCGTTCGCGCAACGGCAAGGTATTTCTCTGGCATTACGGTTGTTACCTTCGCACTGTCCACGGCTCGAACAGCTTGGCGCACCACCGGTATTGCCGGAATTGCTTAAGAGCGAGAATGGCCTGATTCTGGTGACGGGAGCGACGGGGAGCGGCAAATCTACCACGCTGGCGGCGATGGTTGGCTATCTCAATCAACATGTCGATGCGCATATTCTGACGCTGGAAGATCCTGTTGAATATCTCTATGCCAGCCAGCGATGTTTGATCCAGCAGCGAGAAATCGGTTTGCACTGTATGACGTTCGCATCGGGATTGCGTGCTGCATTGCGGGAAGATCCCGATGTGATATTGCTCGGAGAGCTGCGTGACAGCGAGACAATACGTCTGGCGCTGACGGCGGCAGAAACTGGACATCTGGTGCTGGCGACCTTACATACGCGCGGTGCGGCGCAGGCCGTTGAGCGGCTGGTGGATTCATTTCCGGCGCAGGAAAAAGATCCCGTGCGTAATCAACTGGCGGGGAGTTTACGGGCGGTGTTGTCACAAAAGCTGGAAGTGGATAAGCAGGAAGGGCGCGTGGCGCTGTTTGAATTACTGATTAACACACCCGCAGTGGGGAATTTGATTCGCGAAGGGAAAACCCACCAGTTGCCACATGTTATTCAAACCGGGCAGCAGGTGGGGATGATAACGTTTCAGCAGAGTTATCAGCAGCGGGTGGGGGAAGGGCGTTTGTGAGGCGAAATTGGTTGATTTGCTTCGTAAATATGCCTGATTCGCTACGCTTATCAGGCATACAAACGCAGCATCCGGCAATAAACGTCTGATGCGACGCTAACGCGTCTTATCAGACCTACAGCCGCTGCCATATGTAGGCTGAATAAGGCGTTTACGCCGCATCCGGCAAGATGACGGTAATGACAATTCGCCAGGCTTATAAATCGCCTTAATAACCCTGCTCGAAATAACTTTCGAGAATAATAACTGCAGAGGCAGAGTCGACTTTGCCTTTGTTGAGCGCCCGATAGCCGCCCTGTTCAAACAGACCGGAACGTGCCTCCACGGTGCTAAGACGCTCGTCATGTAGCTTTACTTCAACACCGAAACGACCATGAATACGGTTGGCGAATTTACGCGCCCTGGCGGTTAATGGCTGTTCAGTGCCGTCCATATTCAGCGGCAAACCGACGATGATTTCGTCCGGCTGCCACTCTTTCAGTAAACGTTCAATAAGGTTCCAGTCCGGCGTACCGTCCTGCGCTTTAATTGCAGGCAAAGGGCGAGCGGTGCCGGTAATGCGTTGACCTACCGCCACGCCAATGCTTTTAGTGCCGAAATCGAAGGCGAGTAAGGTTCCGCTCATCAGGCGTGCCCCGCCACACCAGGCATAGTGAGAATATCAACACCAATCAGTCTTGCCGCATCGCGCCAGCGGTCGGCAATCGGCGTTTTGAACAGAATATTCAGATCTGCCGGGGCGGTTAGCCAGGCGTTGTCGAGAATCTCTTGTTCCAGCTGGCCTTTATCCCAGGAGGCGTAACCCAACGCCACCAATACGTCAGACGGTTGTTTATCGGTGCCGAGCGTTTCAAGTACATCGCGGGAGGTGGTCATCACCGTGTTGTCTGAAATGCGAATACTGGAAGCAAAATTTGATGGTGGAGTATGCAAAATAAACCCGCGATCTTCAGCTAGCGGGCCACCGAGCATAACCGGTTTGTCCAGACGGATTGATTCATCACGCGGCTCCGGCGTGATCTTCAGCTTTTCCAGAATCCCTTCAATTTTGAGATTTTCCAGTGGCTTATTAATGATAATCCCCATTGCGCCATTGGTATTATGTTCGCAAATGTAGACCACGGAACGACGGAAAATCGGATCCTGGAGAGCAGGCATGGCAATAAGAAAGTGATGCTGTAAATTCATTGTCAGAGGTTCTGTTTCCTGGTTCAAAAAAGCAACAGCGCCCAGTATGCGTGGAAAGAAGGGCGCTGTCACTCAGAGTCTCAACGAGATCCCTCTCGTTAAACTGGGTTATTGCTGCTGTAAACGTGCTTCTATGGCATCCATTAACATTCCGGTGATCGAGACCGGAAACTCTGCTTCAATCTCACGAATACAGGTTGGACTGGTGACGTTAATTTCAGTCAGACGGTCGCCGATAATATCCAGGCCAACAAAAATCAGCCCTTTTTCTTTCAGCGTCGGCCCAACCTGGCGGGCGATTTTCCAGTCACTTTCAGTTAGCGGACGAGGTTCGCCACGACCACCGGCAGCCAGATTGCCACGGGTTTCGCCACCCTGCGGAATACGTGCCAGACAGTACGGCACCGGCTCGCCATCGACGACCAGCACGCGCTTGTCGCCATCTTTAATGGCAGGCAGATAATTCTGCGCCATGCAGTAGCGCGTGCCGTGTTCAGTCAGGGTTTCGGCTATTACGCCGAGGTTCGGATCGCCTTCTTTCACCCGGAAAATAGACGCACCGCCCATACCGTCCAGCGGCTTAAGGATGATGTCGGTGTGTTTTTCCCAGAACGCTTTTAACTGTGCTTTATTGCGCGTGACCAGCGTTTCTGGTGTTAAGTCAGAGAACCAGGCGGTAAACAGTTTTTCGTTACAGTCGCGCAGGCTCTGCGGCTTGTTAACGATCAGCGTACCTTTCTCTTCGGCACGTTCCAGAATGTAAGTGGCGTAGATAAACTCGGTATCAAACGGCGGATCTTTACGCATCAGGATCACGTCGAGATCGGCCAGTGGCAGATCTTGCTCCCCCGTAAACTCGTACCATTTATCGTAGTTTTGTTCAACGCTCAGAGTACGCGTATGAGCACGGGCTTCACCGTTAATCAAATAGAGATCGGCCATCTCCATATAGTGAAGTTCGTAACCACGACGTTGTGCTTCCAGCAACATAGCGAAGCTGGAATCTTTCTTGATGTTGATGTTTGCGATGGGGTCCATCACGATGCCGAGCTTGATCATTATTCTTCTCCGTTAGCCCAAATCGCCAAATCGTACTTGTAGCGCGGTAATGGCGGTGAGCGCAGTTGTCTCTGTACGCAAAACGCGAGGTCCCAACAGGATATCAGTAAATTGATAGCGGGCAGTCATGGCAATTTCATCTGCCGATAAACCGCCTTCCGGGCCAATCAGCAGGCGGACGCGTTCAACCGGTAACGGCAACGTATTGATGCTGTTACTGGCGCGTGGGTGAAGATTCAGTTTCAGCCCTTCATCCTGCTCTGCACACCAGGCTTCCAGATCCATCGCTGGACGGATTTCCGGCACCCGGTTACGACCACACTGCTCACAGGCAGCAATTGCAATCTTCTGCCACTGCTGGAGCTTCTTGTTCAGACGTTCGCTATCCAGTTTAACGCCGCAGCGTTCAGAAAAAAGTGGCGTAATGAGACTTACTCCAAGTTCGATCGATTTCTGGATAGTAAATTCCATTTTTTCACCGCGCGACATCACCTGACCGAGATGAATATGCAACGGGGATTCACGATCGTCGAGCTGACCTTCCAGCACTTTTACTTCGACACTTTTTTTGCTGGCGCTGGTAATTTCTGCGTCAAAGACCTGGTTGCTGCCGTCAAACAATTGTAACGCCTGTCCAGGTCCCATACGCAGCACACGTCCGATATGGTTGGCGGCATCTTCGCAAAGCGCGATGTGAGAGTTGCTGATAAGTGGTTCTGGATGATAAATGCGGGGGATACGCATGGTTAAAAATCCGCGTCGTCTCCCCACGCGGTTGTCCGCGTGGGGTAGGGGTTAACAAAAAGAATCCCGCTAGTGTAGGTTAGCTCTTTCGCGCCTGGCAAGCGCGTTGCACATACGGGTTATGATTGCCTTGAATCTTTGCAATACGTTCGTCGCGCTCACACTCCCAGTCGGTCACCGGATACATCTTGTTCCAGGCGTTAAAAAGCTGCGTTTGTTGGCGTGAGAGTGTCAGGTTGTACTGGTCACGCATGTAGAAATAAGTTCGTGCAATGATGCCTCGCGTATGAGCGGGTGGTTCAGCCACTTTTTCTTTGAAATCCACCTTCATGGCACACTGCCCGTACTGCCCTTCGCCGCCGTTCCACTGACTATACATAAAATTGCCGCGATCGCCGTTCACTTCGCCTATTGCGGGCTGAAGGTTATGCATATCGCTTTCCATTTTGCGATAAACCGGATCTTTGGCGCAGTTTTTACGTCCACCGTCTTGCCAGCACTGACGCTGGTGACCGAACTGCCAGGCAGGAACCACATGTTCCCACTCTACGCGGCTGGCGCGGTTTTCATTTTTGCGCACCTGGTATCCGCACGACTCCAGATCCACGATGCCTTTTTTACCCTGCCAGTTGATTTTACATCCGCAGTAAAATGTTCCCGGCACATCAGCGTAGACTTTTACCGCTGCTGTTTTCGCCTGGGAAAAACTATTGATGCCTTCGGCCAATGCAGGGCCGGAAAATGCTGCGCTCAGTACCACCGCAGCCACAGACAAATTACGGTACATCACTTACTCCGTGTTAAAACGAGCGAGCAACGTAGCGAAAGTTGTTTTGGTATGCAATCAGCCAGATCAGTAAAATTCCTGATAGTTCTACTGGTTATTGGGCAACCAGTTGTTCACCGCAGTGAACGCAGCGATAGACGGCCTCTCCACGCACCACGCGGTTATGGCGGCGCACGGTAAGCTGATGCTCCTGGCATTTACAGCGGTAAGGGAAGGTGTTGCGGCGCACGGATTGTAGCTCAAACTGATGCGTGCGGCGGGCGGGAACGCCCAGCACGCTTTCCATCATCCACTTCCATTCTTTGCCGTGCGGCGCCACACGACCGAAGTGTTTCCAGACCAACAGATGCGCCAGTTCGTGCGGCACCACTTCTTCTATAAAAGCCTCGCTGTTTTCCATCAGCAGCACCGGATTGAGGCGAATTTCATAGCTGTCCAGCCATGCTGTTCCGGCGGATGTACCACGCTGGGTGTACGAAATTTTTGGCTCCGGGTAATTACGCCCCAGCTTCAGGTTGGCCTGGGCGAGTTTTTCCCGCAGGCGAAGCATAACGGCCTGTTGGATGGCGATAGGGAGACGGGAAGTTTTCATAGCGGCTGAGGATAAAGCGAAGAAAAGATGACTGCAAGAGGCGGCTTCCTCCGCGACGGGAGGAAGCCTGAGGAGATTAATCGTGAGCGCCGATTTCGCGCAGTTTTCGACCTTTCATCAGATTACGTTCAATATGTTCCAGCGAAACGTGTTTGGTTTCCGGCACCAGCCACAGCGTCAGCAGGATAAACAGCACGTTCAGAGCCGCATACACCCAGAAGGTGTTGGCGTTGCCCAGCGTGTTGAGCATGGTCAGGAACGTTGCGCCGACGATCATGTTGGCAATCCAGTTGGTGGCGGTGGAGCAGGTGATGCCAAAATCGCGGCCTTTCAGCGGCTGAATTTCGGAGCACAGTACCCAAATCAGCGGACCGGCGCTCATCGCAAAACCGACAATAAACATCAGCAACATGGCGATAGCGAAATACTGCGCCGACGGTGAGTGAATACCGATATGCATCATTGTACCCAGCACGCCCATGCCCGCAGCCATGACGAGGAAACCCAGCGTCAGCGTTGGTTTACGTCCCCAGCGGTCAACAAGGCCGATAGCGATAAAGGTGGCGAGTACGTTGGTCAGGCCGACGATCACCGTCCCCCACATTTGCTCTGTGGTGTTAGTATAACCCGCCAGTTCGAAGATTTTCGGCGCGTAATACATGATGACGTTCATGCCGGTGAACTGCTGCATCACCTGCAACAGTACGCCAAGGAACACCGCGCGGCGGAAGTTACTGTTCTCTTTAAACAGCGCCCAGCCACTCTGTTTAACCTGCAAACTTTCACGGATTTCATCCAGTTCGCGTTTCGCTTCCGCGCTGGTGTCACGCAGGCGTAGCAGCACGCGTTCGGCATCAACAAAACGGCGTTTGGCGGCAAACCAACGTGGGCTGTCTGGCAGGAAGAAGACACCAATCAGCAGCAAAATTGCCGGGATGATAATCACACCCAGCATCCAGCGCCATGCGCCGGTGTAGCTGAAGGCGGTATCAGAAAGATAAGCACCGAGGATGCCGATGGTAATCATCAGCTGATACATCGAAATCATACTGCCGCGAATTTTTTCCGGTGCAATTTCAGAGAGGTAAAGCGGCGCGGTATAAGAGGCAACACCCACCGCCAGCCCCAGCAGAACGCGGGAAAGAATCAGCACTTCAACGTTCGGCGCAGCCGCAGAAAACAGCGAACCGGCAACAAACAGGATTGCGCCGATCATCAGGCTCTTTTTGCGCCCGAGTTTAAAAGAGAGCCAGCCACTGCCTACCGCACCGACTGCCGCACCAAACATCATGGAGCTTACGACCCATTCTTGCGTGTGCGAGGTTATCTGGAATTCATCTGCAATAAACGGCAATGCGCCAGCAATTACACCGATATCCAGGCCAAAGAGTAATCCCGCCAGAGCGGCAAGGAAGCAGACAAAAAACGTCATTGCCTTGTTTGACCGCCCCTGTTTTTTAGCGTCAGGCATGATGCCCTCCAATATGTTATTTTTTATTGTGAATTAAGATAGGTGAGTACGACGTAAAAAGATGTGAGGCAAATCACATTGGTGTAATCGCTTACACTAACATTCATCTTAGTTATGATTTAAGTGCATGAAAATAATTGAGTTATATCATCATAGATTAAACGCAGTTATCTGCAATTAAGACTTTACTGAAAAGAAATGTAACAGCTGTGAAAACTGAATAATATAGTGAAAATAGTATAAATATTTTGTTGGTGTGGTGGGTGTAATCGGTTTCAGTAGTGGTGATAATTTGCGGTAAAACGTGTTCAGGAAGAATGATGTTATTGTGCGGGCAGCTTTTTGCCGGATGCGGCGTGAACGCCTATCCACCTCGGTGAGGTAAAAGAAAAAGGCCAGCACGAGGCTGGCCTTTGAAAGCAGGGATAAAAGATTATTTCAGACCGGCTGCATCGCGCAGCAGTTGCGCTTTGTCGGTTTTTTCCCATGGGAAATGTTCGCGACCAAAGTGACCGTATGCCGCAGTCTCTTTGTAGATCGGGTGCAGCAGATCCAGCATCTGAATCAGACCGTATGGACGCAGGTCGAAGAACTCGCGTACCAGCAGGGTCAGCTGTTCAGAAGGCACTTTCTCAGTACCGAAAGTTTCGACCATGATGGAGGTCGGTTCTGCCACGCCGATCGCGTAGGAAACCTGAATTTCACAACGGTCGGCCAGACCTGCAGCAACGATGTTTTTCGCTACATAACGTGCCGCGTAGGCTGCGGAGCGGTCCACTTTTGATGGATCTTTACCAGAGAACGCACCGCCACCGTGGCGAGCCATGCCGCCGTAGGTATCAACGATGATTTTACGACCAGTCAGACCGCAGTCACCCATCGGGCCGCCGATAACAAAACGTCCGGTCGGGTTGATGAAGAATTTGGTTGCGGAAGTCAGCCATTCAGCGGGCAGAATCGGCTTGATGATCTCTTCCATCACCGCTTCTTGCAGGGATTTCTGGTCGATCTCTTCAGAATGCTGGGTGGAAAGCACTACAGCATCGATGCCGACGATTTTGCCGTCGTCATACTGGAAAGTCACCTGGCTTTTCGCGTCCGGGCGTAGCCACGGCAGAGTGCCGTTTTTACGCACTTCAGCCTGACGCTGTACCAAACGGTGTGCATAGGTGATTGGTGCTGGCATCAGCACGTCGGTTTCATTGGTCGCGTAGCCAAACATCAGACCCTGGTCACCCGCGCCCTGTTCCAGCGGATCGGCACGGTCAACGCCCTGGTTGATGTCAGGAGATTGTTTGCCGATGGCGCTCAGAACCGCACAGGAGTTAGCGTCAAAGCCCATGTCGGAATGCACATAGCCAATTTCACGAACGGTGTTACGGGTGATCTCTTCGATGTCTACCCAGGCGCTGGTGGTGATTTCACCGCCAACTAAGACCATGCCGGTTTTTACGTAGGTTTCGCAAGCAACGCGTGCTTTCGGATCCTGTTCGAGGATCGCATCTAAAACAGCATCAGAGATTTGGTCAGCAATTTTGTCAGGATGCCCTTCAGAGACGGACTCGGACGTAAAAAGGTGTTTTGCCATATTTAATATCACCAAAAGAGAATTTAGTTAGCTCAAACTGTTGTGTGGATTTTCTGTGGTAGCGGATCCTACCACGACTCTGCAGATTAAAAACACTGGCAGTCTGAGTGTTAATCAGTATGGATGGATTAACATCTGGACGGCTATTTTAGGTCACTTCTTCACCCAATTTCCACTTTTTTTTGAATCGTGTCTCATTCTGCTAAAAACGTAGCTGGAAATTTTTCCTGACAATGCTGGCATTCTGCGTATTTATCTTTTGCAATTTTCTGCCATTGTGGGGTATAAAACGCGGCGCGCGGCTTAAATAAAAAGCACACGACGTTTCTTTCGTGTTGCCACTTCCAGCCGGGTTGAAATCAGTGTTTTAGCTTGTTGGTTCGTCTTCGCAGGCGGCCGTGGAGGTGATACGAAATAATGAATCGTTGTCTGCTGCTTAATCTGTCGCACCGTTCTGGTGTAGATTCGTTCCCCGCATTCTGCATCTCTGCATTGCATACCTGCCGATGTTATACCCATCTCGGCGCTTCTCAGGATTCAAGAGCTGGCAACAGTTACTGAAGACTGAACAAGGGCGCTCTTGTAAAAAAACAAGAGTTTTCTCGTGGTTTCGCCGAACTGTCACACTTACGTTCGGTTATGTGTTTAATAATGTTATGAAAAAGAAACCGGTTGCGCAGTCGGAGCGTCAGCATACGCTGCTGGAAAATCCGTGTGCTTATGGGTTGTTATCGCAGTTTCAGGCTGCGATAGTGGTTAACTGTTTTACACTTAATAAAATAATTTGAGGTTCGCTATGTCTGACGACATGTCTATGAGTTTGCCTTCGTCAGCGGGCGAACACGGTGTACTACGCTCCATGCAGGAGGTTGCAATGAGCTCCCAGGAAGCCAGCAAGATGCTGCGTACTTACAATATTGCCTGGTGGGGCAATAACTACTATGACGTTAACGAGCTGGGCCACATTAGCGTGTGCCCGGACCCGGACGTCCCGGAAGCTCGCGTCGATCTCGCGCAGTTAGTGAAAACTCGTGAAGCACAGGGCCAGCGTCTGCCTGCACTGTTCTGTTTCCCACAGATCCTGCAGCACCGTTTGCGTTCTATTAACGCCGCGTTCAAACGTGCGCGGGAATCCTACGGCTATAACGGCGATTACTTCCTCGTTTATCCGATCAAAGTTAACCAGCACCGCCGCGTGATTGAGTCCCTGATTCATTCGGGCGAACCGCTGGGCCTGGAAGCCGGTTCCAAAGCGGAGTTGATGGCGGTGCTGGCACATGCTGGCATGACCCGTAGCGTCATCGTTTGCAACGGTTATAAGGACCGCGAATATATCCGCCTGGCATTAATTGGCGAGAAGATGGGCCACAAGGTCTATCTGGTCATTGAGAAGATGTCAGAAATTGCCATTGTGCTGGATGAAGCAGAACGTCTGAATGTCGTTCCTCGTCTGGGCGTGCGTGCACGTCTGGCTTCGCAGGGCTCCGGTAAATGGCAGTCCTCCGGCGGGGAAAAATCGAAGTTCGGCCTGGCTGCGACTCAGGTACTGCAACTGGTTGAAACGCTGCGTGAAGCCGGGCGTCTCGACAGTCTGCAACTGCTGCACTTCCACCTCGGTTCGCAGATGGCGAATATTCGCGATATCGCGACAGGCGTTCGTGAATCCGCGCGTTTCTATGTGGAACTGCACAAGCTGGGCGTCAATATTCAGTGCTTCGACGTCGGCGGCGGCCTGGGCGTGGATTATGAAGGCACCCGTTCGCAGTCCGACTGTTCGGTGAACTACGGCCTCAATGAATACGCTAACAACATCATCTGGGCGATTGGTGATGCGTGTGAAGAAAATGGTCTGCCGCATCCGACGGTAATCACCGAGTCGGGTCGTGCGGTGACTGCGCATCACACCGTGCTGGTGTCAAATATCATCGGCGTGGAACGTAACGAATACACAGTGCCGACCGCACCTGCAGAAGACGCACCGCGCGCCCTGCAAAGCATGTGGGAAACCTGGCAGGAAATGCACGAACCGGGGACTCGCCGTTCTCTGCGTGAGTGGCTGCATGACAGCCAGATGGATCTGCACGATATTCATATCGGATACTCTTCGGGCACTTACAATCTGCAAGAACGTGCATGGGCTGAACAGCTCTATCTGAGCATGTGCCATGAAGTGCAGAAGCAGCTGGATCCGCAAAATCGCGCTCATCGTCCGATAATCGACGAACTGCAGGAACGTATGGCGGACAAAATGTACGTCAACTTCTCGCTGTTCCAGTCAATGCCGGACGCATGGGGGATCGACCAGTTGTTCCCGGTTCTGCCGCTGGAAGGGCTGGATCAAGTGCCGGAACGTCGCGCTGTGCTGCTGGATATCACCTGTGACTCTGACGGTGCTATCGACCACTATATTGATGGTGACGGTATTGCCACGACAATGCCAATGCCGGAGTACGATCCAGAGAATCCGCCGATGCTCGGTTTCTTTATGGTCGGTGCCTATCAGGAGATCCTCGGCAACATGCACAACCTGTTCGGTGATACCGAAGCGGTTGATGTGTTCGTCTTCCCTGACGGCAGCGTAGAAGTGGAGCTGTCTGATGAAGGTGATACCGTTGCGGACATGTTGCAATATGTACAGCTCGATCCGAAAACGCTGTTAACCCAGTTCCGTGATCAAGTGAAGAAAACCGATCTGGATGCTGAGCTGCAACAACAGTTCCTGGAAGAGTTCGAGGCAGGGTTGTACGGATATACCTATCTTGAAGATGAATAATTAAGATTATTCCGCTGGCGGGTCGATTTATTTACGTAAATTGGCCCGCTTTCTTTTTATATATTCTTAAAAATAATTTGGCTGCTTTTATTATTAAATAATCCCCCTACAATCGCTGTATTAATTAAATAGAGGGAACGGTAATGAAAAAATGGAAAGTACGTAGCGCGTTGGTGGCATTAGTCGTGTTGTTGGCTGGTTGCTCAAGTAATGCGCAGTATAATAGCAGTGCATCGGGCAATGTCGGCACTGCCTGGGGTGGAGATGTGCACTCAACGGTTCAGGGCGTATCTGCTGAACGCGCCTGGCGCGATCCGGCAGAGATGATCGTTATTAATTATTCGACAAATATTCCTTCCGGCTACGACCGTGTTTATAGTATTCGTATTAACGAACTGGAATATGCTATTCGTGATGCGAATTTTAATTCTCTACCTATTACGCGAGTTTATGATTCATCAAATAATGAACCGCGATATATTGTTCATGCCAGAGTGGGGATGAATTATCAATTATATGTCCGTAACTACAGCCGGAACACCAATTACGAGATCGTTGCTACGGTTGATGGCCTGGATGTTCTGAATGGTAAACAAGGTTCGTTGAATAACAATGGCTATATTGTGAATGCCGGTGATTCGTTAGCGATTAAAGGATTCCGCAAAGATAAACATACCGAAGCGGCTTTTCAGTTCGCCAATGTTGCAGATTCCTACGCCGCCAATTCGGCGCAAGGCGATGTGCGTAATACCGGGGTGATCGGCTTTGCCGCCTTTGAATTGCAAGGCCCGGCGAAAAACGCGCTGCCGCCGTGCTCTGGACAAGCCTTTCCGGCAGACAACAATGGCTATGCGCCGCCACCGTGTCGTAAATAGCAACCTCGCTTGATGCCTCGCCCATTTAAGGCGATAATTAGCGCAAACTTGTGTTTCGCAAATCCAACCCTTCCTCGTCGGGCCTAACGACGCGGAAGGGTTTTTTTATATCGACTTTGTAATAGGAGTCCATCCATGAGCACCTTAGGGCATCAATACGATAACTCACTGGTTTCCAACGCCTTTGGTTTTTTACGCCTGCCGATGAACTTCCAGCCGTATGACAGCGATGCTGACTGGGTGATTACCGGCGTACCGTTCGATATGGCCACTTCTGGTCGTGCGGGTGGTCGTCACGGTCCGGCGGCTATCCGTCAGGTATCAACTAACCTGGCCTGGGAACACAACCGTTTCCCGTGGAATTTCGACATGCGCGAGCGCCTGAACGTCGTGGACTGCGGCGATCTGGTATATGCCTTCGGCGATGCTCGTGAGATGAGCGAGAAATTGCAGGCGCACGCAGAGAAACTGCTGGCTGCCGGTAAGCGTATGCTCTCCTTCGGTGGTGACCACTTTGTTACGCTGCCGCTGCTGCGCGCCCATGCAAAGCATTTCGGCAAAATGGCGCTGGTGCACTTTGACGCCCACACCGATACCTATGCGAACGGTTGTGAATTTGACCACGGCACGATGTTCTATACCGCGCCAAAAGAAGGTCTGATTGACCCGAATCATTCCGTGCAGATTGGTATTCGTACCGAGTTTGATAAAGACAACGGCTTTACCGTGCTGGACGCCTGCCAGGTGAACGATCGCAGCGTGGATGATGTTATCGCCCAGGTGAAACAGATTGTGGGTGATATGCCGGTTTATCTGACTTTTGATATCGACTGTCTTGATCCGGCATTCGCGCCAGGAACCGGTACGCCAGTGATTGGCGGCCTGACCTCCGATCGCGCCATTAAACTGGTACGCGGCCTGAAAGATCTCAACATTGTTGGGATGGACGTTGTGGAAGTGGCTCCGGCATACGATCAGTCGGAAATCACCGCTCTGGCAGCAGCGACGCTGGCGCTGGAGATGCTGTATATTCAGGCGGCGAAAAAGGGCGAGTAAGCGCCGGATAAGATGCGCACGGTGTAACAAATGTGCCATTAATGTCGGATGCGGCGTAAACGCCTTATCCGACCTACGTTCGGCACCCGTAGGCCGGATAAGATGCGTCAGCATCGCATCCGGCAATGCGCGCGGGGTGACAAATGTGCCATTAATGTCAGATGCGGCGTGAACGCCTTATCTGACCTACGTTCGGTACTACCGGACCTTACTTAATCCCATCCGCGCTCATACGATCGCGAATATGCTGGGCGCGTTCGGCGGATGCCGGATGGTCGTCAAACATTGAGCTTTGGCGACCTTCTTCCAGTTTCGCCAGTTTTTCAAAGCTGGTGGCGAGACCTGCCGGGCTGATGCCGCGTTGGCGCAACAAATCGTAGGAATAATCATCCGCTTCCGCTTCCTGGCGTTGAGAGAATTGCGAATTGACTAGCTTTTCGCCCAGGTCACCAAGTTGTGATTGCGATAAACTGCCGACAATCCCGCCCGCAGAGGCCGCAGCTACTCGCACGGCGTTTGTACCAAGTGCCACCTGCATCCCTTTCTTCACATGGCCTAACGCCACGTGCCCCATTTCGTGACCGATCACCGCTTCAACTTCGTTATCCGTCATCATATCCATCAGCCCGCTATAGACGCGGATACAGCCGTTGGCCATTGCAAAGGCGTTTACATCTTTCGCCATATACACTTTGTAATTCACCGGCTGACCGTTGATATTGTTGCCTAGCGCGTTGGCTATGGTGGTCAGACGCTTAGCATATTCACTATTGGCTGGCGCAATCGTCGCCTTGCTGTCCATCTCCTGACATGCCTGATCGCTCAGGGCTTTCACCTGGGCGTCACTCAAACTGTAAGCCTGAAAAGCTTCCGCTCCTGATGAGAGCAGTCCACTGGAGTCCATATTCTGGCAACCGGTCAGTACCGTTGCCACGCTCATTGCTACCAATAAGGCGCGAATTTTCATGTTTTCTCTTCCGCACAAGGTCAGGATTATTCTAAAAATGCGCCGTTTGCAGGTGAATCGACGCTCAGTCTCAGTATAAGGAAAAGCGCAGCGGACGGGCGAGCAGATTGCGCAACATGCGAGCATGATCCAGAGATTTCTGAAGCGGCAAAAGGATGTTCCATGTACATGACGCGCGGCTTGCGGTAAATTGTTGGCAAATTTTCCGGCGTAGCCCAAAACGCGCTGTCGTCAAGTCGTTAAGGGCGTGCCCTTCATCATCCGATCTGGAGTCAAAATGTCCTCACGTAAAGAGCTTGCCAATGCTATTCGTGCGCTGAGCATGGACGCAGTACAGAAAGCCAAATCCGGTCACCCGGGCGCCCCGATGGGTATGGCTGACATTGCCGAAGTCCTGTGGCGTGATTTCCTGAAACACAACCCGCAGAATCCGTCCTGGGCTGACCGTGACCGCTTTGTGCTGTCCAACGGCCACGGCTCCATGCTGATTTACAGCCTGCTGCACCTCACTGGTTACGATCTGCCGATGGAAGAACTGAAAAACTTCCGTCAGCTGCACTCCAAAACTCCGGGCCACCCGGAAGTGGGCTACACCGCAGGTGTAGAAACCACCACTGGTCCGCTGGGGCAGGGTATTGCGAACGCAGTCGGTATGGCGATTGCAGAAAAAACGCTGGCGGCGCAGTTTAACCGTCCGGGTCACGACATTGTCGACCACTACACCTACGCCTTCATGGGCGATGGCTGCATGATGGAAGGCATTTCCCACGAAGTTTGCTCTCTGGCGGGCACGCTGAAGCTGGGCAAACTGATTGCGTTCTACGATGACAACGGGATTTCTATCGATGGTCACGTTGAAGGTTGGTTCACCGACGATACCGCAATGCGTTTCGAAGCCTACGGCTGGCACGTTATTCGTGATATCGACGGTCATGACGCGGCATCTATCAAACGCGCAGTAGAAGAAGCGCGTGCAGTGACTGACAAACCGTCCCTGCTGATGTGCAAAACTATCATCGGTTTCGGTTCGCCGAACAAAGCCGGTACGCACGACTCCCACGGTGCGCCGCTGGGTGACGCTGAAATTGCCCTGACCCGCGAGCAACTGGGCTGGAAATATGCACCGTTCGAAATCCCGTCTGAAATCTATGCTCAGTGGGATGCGAAAGAAGCAGGCCAGGCGAAAGAATCCGCATGGAACGAGAAATTCGCTGCTTATGCGAAAGCTTATCCGCAGGAAGCCGCTGAATTTACCCGTCGTATGAAAGGCGAAATGCCGTCTGACTTCGACGCGAAAGCGAAAGAGTTTATCGCGAAGTTGCAGGCTAATCCGGCGAAAATCGCCAGCCGTAAAGCGTCTCAGAATGCCATCGAAGCGTTCGGTCCGCTGTTGCCGGAATTCCTCGGCGGCTCCGCTGACCTGGCTCCGTCTAACCTGACCCTGTGGTCTGGTTCTAAAGCAATCAACGAAGATGCTGCCGGTAACTACATCCACTACGGTGTTCGCGAGTTCGGTATGACCGCGATTGCTAACGGTATCTCCCTGCATGGCGGCTTCCTGCCGTACACCTCCACCTTCCTGATGTTCGTAGAATACGCACGTAATGCGGTACGTATGGCTGCGCTGATGAAACAGCGTCAGGTGATGGTTTACACCCACGACTCCATCGGTCTGGGCGAAGATGGCCCAACTCACCAGCCGGTTGAGCAGGTTGCTTCTCTGCGCGTGACCCCGAACATGTCTACATGGCGTCCGTGTGACCAGGTTGAATCCGCTGTAGCGTGGAAATACGGCGTTGAGCGTCAGGACGGCCCGACCGCCCTGATCCTCTCCCGTCAGAACCTGGCGCAGCAGGAACGTACTGAAGAGCAGCTGGCAAACATCGCGCGCGGTGGTTATGTGCTGAAAGACTGTGCCGGTCAGCCGGAACTGATCTTTATTGCTACTGGTTCTGAAGTTGAGCTGGCTGTTGCCGCTTACGAAAAACTGACTGCCGAAGGCGTGAAAGCGCGCGTGGTTTCCATGCCGTCTACCGACGCATTCGACAAGCAGGACGCTGCTTACCGTGAGTCTGTACTGCCGAAAGCGGTTACTGCACGCGTTGCAGTAGAAGCGGGTATTGCTGACTACTGGTACAAGTATGTTGGTCTGAACGGTGCTATCGTCGGCATGACCACCTTCGGTGAATCTGCACCGGCAGAGCAACTGTTTGAAGAGTTCGGCTTCACCGTTGAAAACGTGGTAGCGAAAGCAAAAGAACTGCTGTAATCGGTAAGATGCTTTGTGAGAAGGGTCGCGAAAGCAGCCCTTCATATTGTTGGCAAAGTGCGTGTTGTTCATACCGGATGCGGCGTGAACGCCTTATTCGGCCTACAAAATCATGCAAATTCAATAAATTGCAGGGACTGTGTAGGCCTGATAAGCGTAGCGCATCAGGCAGTTTAGCCTTTGCCATCAGTCTCAAGAGCCGCAAACGCGGCTCTTTTTACTTGGTCGAGATAAACGGAACGGTACTGCCGGGGTTCATGGTATCGGGTAATTTGCCATCCCAACGCTCAGCAGTGGTAAGGGCACAAGACCGGGATTGTCCCGCAGAGCTTCACCCCGCAGGCGAATAGTTTCGGCTTCAGCCGCACTTCTTACGCAATAGTCTCCGCTTTCATTCGATCTTCAATCGACTTCTCATAAGCGTCAGAAATTGAGCAAAGCAAGGAATATGCCCCCCTGATGTGAGAATAACAGTCAACCTCGAACAATTAAGAATCTATAAAGAAGGGGCTGTAAGATTTAATTTTATCTGTTTTCGGACTTTCAAGCTATAAATGGTGAACATGATCACAAACACAACAATCATAAATTTGTCTTATTTGCAATCCAACTCACAAACAGAAAGTTGACTTTATAATTGTTAATCGCAACTTATTGTTATTTATGGTTTGTTTACTTTTCCTCTTCTGGTGGTTCGCCTTTTTAGCCCAATTGCTTTCAATTTTTTGCGCGCGTATTTTATTTTCACCGACAGTCGGTACTCTAAAAATAGGGATAATTTATGCGGCTTATTGATTATTTTCCAGAATCATCAATCTCAGTGATACATGCAGCTAAAGACTGGCAGGAGGCTATTGATTTTTCGATGGCATCATTATTAACAAAAAATTATATCAACGAGAATTACATTCAGGCTATTAAAGATTCCACCATTAACAACGGATCTTATTATATTCTCGCAGCAGGCGTAGCAATGCCTCATGCGCGACCAGAATGTGGGGCGCTCAAAACCGGAATGTCTTTGACGTTACTTAAACAAGGTGTTTATTTCCCTGGGAATGACGAACCGATTAAATTACTCATCGGGCTTTCTGCTGCCGATGCCGATTCGCACATTGGCGCTATTCAGGCGTTAAGTGAATTACTGTGCGAAGAAGAAATACTTGAACAACTCTTAACAGCATCATCAGAAAAACAATTAGCGGACATTATCAGCCGCGAATAATAACTCTCTCCTCTACAGGATAATATTATGGAAAACAAGTCTGCTCGTGCAAAGGTTCAGGCTTTTGGGGGCTTTTTGACCGCTATGGTCATTCCCAATATCGGTGCTTTTATTGCCTGGGGTTTTATTACTGCATTATTTATTCCTACCGGCTGGCTGCCTAACGAACATTTCGCCAAAATTGTCGGCCCAATGATTACCTATTTATTACCGGTGATGATTGGTTCTACCGGTGGTCACCTGGTCGGCGGTAAACGCGGTGCGGTGATGGGGGGAATAGGGACGATTGGCGTAATTGTGGGTGCTGAAATCCCCATGTTCCTGGGTTCGATGATTATGGGACCGCTTGGCGGCCTGATGATTAAATATATCGATAAGGCACTGGAAAAACGCATCCCCGCTGGTTTTGAGATGGTTATCAATAACTTCTCATTAGGTATCGCCGGGATGGCTCTCTGCCTGCTAGGTTTTGAAGTTATCGGTCCAGCGGTGTTAATTGCCAATACTTTCGTCAAAGAGTGTATTGAGGCGCTGGTTCATGCGGGATATCTGCCTCTGCTGTCTGTTATCAATGAACCCGCGAAAGTGCTTTTCCTCAATAACGCGATAGATCAGGGCGTCTATTACCCGTTGGGGATGCAACAGGCTTCGGTTAACGGCAAATCCATCTTCTTTATGGTGGCGTCGAATCCGGGGCCAGGGTTGGGGTTGCTGCTGGCGTTTACCTTGTTTGGTAAAGGGATGAGTAAACGTTCTGCGCCCGGGGCGATGATTATTCACTTTCTTGGCGGCATCCACGAACTGTATTTCCCGTATGTGTTGATGAAGCCGCTGACCATTATCGCCATGATTGCGGGCGGTATGTCTGGCACCTGGATGTTTAATTTGCTGGACGGTGGTCTGGTGGCAGGCCCAAGTCCGGGGTCTATCTTTGCCTACCTGGCACTGACGCCGAAAGGTTCGTTCCTGGCGACAATCGCCGGTGTTACACTCGGTACTCTGGTGTCCTTTGCCATCACTTCCCTGATACTGAAGATGGAAAAAACGGTGGAAACGGAGAGCGAAGATGAGTTTGCTCAGTCAGCCAATGCGGTTAAAGCGATGAAACAAGAAGGTGCATTCTCGTTAAGCCGGGTTAAGCGTATTGCCTTTGTTTGCGATGCGGGGATGGGCTCCAGCGCGATGGGCGCAACCACCTTCCGTAAGCGCCTGGAAAAAGCGGGGCTGGCAATAGAAGTAAAACATTACGCGATAGAAAACGTGCCTGCGGATGCCGATATTGTGGTCACACACGCCAGTCTGGAAGGGCGCGTGAAACGTGTGACGGACAAACCACTGATATTGATTAATAACTACATTGGTGATCCAAAACTCGACACCTTATTTAATCAATTAACCGCCGAACATAAACACTGATTACAGAGATAAAAAATGAAAACCAAAGTTGCTGCTATTTATGGCAAGCGGGATGTCCGTCTGCGCGAATTTGAACTGCCAGAAATTACCGATAATGAACTGTTAGTGAGTGTAATTTCTGACAGCGTCTGTTTATCGACCTGGAAAGCGGCGTTACTCGGTAGTGAACATAAACGCGTACCCGACGATTTAGAAAATCATCCGGTCATTACCGGGCATGAATGTGCCGGGGTTATTGTCGAAGTGGGTAAAAATCTCACTGGCAAATATAAAAAAGGCCAGCGTTTTGTATTGCAACCGGCAATGGGATTACCCAGTGGATATTCAGCCGGATACAGCTACGAATATTTCGGCGGTAATGCCACCTATATGATTATTCCCGAAATCGCCATTAACCTGGGCTGTGTATTACCTTATCACGGTTCTTATTTTGCAGCGGCGTCGCTCGCGGAGCCGATGTGTTGCATAATTGGCGCTTATCATGCCAATTATCACACCACGCAATATGTTTATGAGCACCGCATGGGCGTCAAACCTGGCGGCAATATTGCGCTGCTGGCCTGTGCTGGCCCGATGGGAATTGGCGCTATCGATTACGCCATTAACGGCGGCATACAACCGTCGCGGGTAGTGGTGGTCGATATCGACGAAAAACGCCTGGCACAGGTGCAGAAGTTGCTGCCGGTAGAACTGGCGGCCAGTAAAGGCATTGAGCTGGTGTATGTGAATACCAAAGGGATGAGCGATCCAGTCCAGACGCTGCGGACGCTGACAGGAGATGCCGGGTTCGATGACGTGTTTGTCTATGCGGCGGTGTCTTCGGTCGTTGAGATGGCTGATGAGTTGCTGGCAGAAGACGGCTGCCTGAACTTCTTTGCCGGCCCGACGGATAAAAACTTCAAAGTGCCGTTTAACTTCTACAACGTCCATTACAACAGCACGCACGTCGTCGGTACATCCGGCGGTTCAACGGACGACATGAAAGAGGCGATTGCCCTTAGCGCCACGGGGCAGTTGCAACCGTCGTTTATGGTGACCCATATTGGTGGGCTGGATGCGGTGCCAGAAACCGTGCTCAATCTGCCGGATATCCCCGGCGGTAAAAAACTCATTTATAACGGCGTCACCATGCCGCTCACTGCCATTGCCGATTTTGCCGAAAAAGGCAAAACCGATCCGCTGTTTAAAGAGCTGGCGCGGCTGGTTGAGGAAACGCACGGCATCTGGAATGAACAGGCCGAGAAATATCTGCTGGCGCAATTTGGCGTTGATATCGGGGAGGCCGCGCAATGATATCCCTGGCGTGGCCATTATTTCGCGTTACGGAACAGGCAGCGTTGGCTGCCTGGCCGCAAACCGGATGTGGCGATAAAAATAAAATTGATGGCCTGGCGGTCACTGCGATGCGCCAGGCATTAAACGACGTCGCTTTTCGTGGGCGAGTGGTTATCGGCGAGGGAGAAATTGACCATGCGCCGATGCTGTGGATTGGCGAAGAGGTGGGCAAAGGCGATGGGCCAGAAGTCGATATCGCGGTTGACCCGATTGAAGGCACGCGGATGGTGGCGATGGGGCAGAGCAATGCGCTGGCGGTCATGGCCTTCGCCCCACGAGACAGCTTGCTTCACGCGCCCGATATGTATATGAAAAAACTGGTCGTTAATCGACTGGCTACCGGGGCAATCGATCTGTCTTTGCCCCTTACTGAAAACTTGCGCAACGTGGCGAAAGCGTTAGGTAAACCACTGGATCGGTTACGTATGGTTACGCTGGATAAACCGCGTCTGAGTGCCGCGATTGAGGAAGCGACGCAGCTTGGCGTGAAGGTTTTTGCCCTGCCGGATGGCGATGTCGCCGCCAGTGTACTGACCTGCTGGCAGGATAATCCTTACGACGTGATGTACACCATCGGCGGCGCGCCGGAAGGCGTTATCTCTGCCTGTGCTGTTAAAGCATTAGGCGGGGATATGCAGGCGGAATTAATCGATTTTTGCCAGGCCAAAGGTGACTACACCGAAAATCGGCAAATTGCAGAGCAGGAGCGCAAGCGGTGTAAGGAAATGGGAGTTGACGTTAACCGTGTGTACTCACTCGACGAACTGGTGAGGGGAAAAGACATCCTCTTTAGTGCCACGGGCGTCACGGGTGGAGAGCTGGTGAACGGTATACAACAGACGGCGAATGGAGTGCGGACGCAGACATTACTGATCGGCGGCGCGGACCAAACGTGTAATATAATTGATTCCCTGCATTGATGGTGATCTATCGGAAGACGAATGGCGACGCTGACAGAAGATGATGTGCTTGAGCAACTGGACGCACAGGACAATTTATATTCATTTATGAAAACTGCGCATTCTATTTTGCTCCAGGGGATACGCCAGTTTCTGCCGTCGCTATTTGTCGATAACGATGAAGAGATCGTCGAATATGCAGTGAAACCGTTACTCGCCCAAAGCGGCCCGCTTGACGATATTGATGTTGCGCTGCGTTTGATTTATGCGCTGGGGAAAATGGATAAATGGCTGTACGCCGATATCACGCATTTTTCCCAGTTCTGGCATTACCTGAACGAACAGGATGCCCCCCCAGGATTTGCCGATGACATAACCTGGGATTTTATCAGCAACGTCAATAGTATAACCCGCAATGCGACGCTCTATGATGCGTTAAAGGCGATGAAGTTCGCCGATTTCGCCGTCTGGTCAGAGGTGCGTTTTAGCGGGATGGTCAAAACGGCGCTGACGCTGGCAGTAACGACCACCTTAAAGGAATTAACGCCGTGAAAATTGAATTAACGGTGAATGGGCTGAAGGTACAGGCGCAGTACCATGATGATGAGATAAAAAATGTACATAAACCGTTGCTGCGCATGTTGGCGGCCTTACAGACGGTAAATCCACAGCGGCGTGCGGTGGTATTTCTTTGCGCTCCGCCGGGGACGGGTAAATCTACCCTAACCACCTTCTGGGAATATCTCGCGCAACAAGACCCGGAACTACCCGCTATTCAGACGCTCCCGATGGATGGTTTTCACCATTACAACATCTGGCTGGATGAGCATCAGCTTCGCTCTTATAAAGGCGCACCGCAGACGTTCGACGTGGCGAAACTGGCGGAAAATCTGCGCCGGGCAGTGGAAGGGGATTGTACGTGGCCGCAGTACGATCGACAAAAGCATGATCCCATAGAAGATGCATTACACGTTACTGCACCGATCATTATCGTAGAAGGAAATTGGCTGTTATTGGATGACGAGAAATGGCGCATGCTTGCGCAATTTTGTGATTTCTCGATCTTTATCAACGCGCCCGCAGCTGCGTTACGGGAACGGCTGGTGGGGCGCAAGCTGGCGGGAGGGTTATCGCTGGCAGACGCTGAAGCCTTTTATGAACGTACCGACGGCCCAAATGTTCGCCGGGTGCTTGAACAGAGTCTGCCCGCAAATTTGACCTTAATGATGACGGCTAGCGGCGAATATCGTCTGGCAGATTGACCTCTTTCACAGTGCCGTCTTCCAGACGGATAACACGGGAAAAATGACGCCGGGTAAATGCGGCGTCATGACTGATTGCCACGACACTCGCGCCTTGTTGGCGGCATTTTTCCAGCCAGCACTCAAACACGCCCAGCCAGTTTTCGTCAAAATCCCGACTGGGTTCATCCAGCAACAACAGTGACGGGGCGAGAGCTTCCAGACTGGCGACGGCGACCATCCGTCGCTGTGCGCTATGCAGGTCTAACGGATGCGCGCTGGCAACGTCTGCTAACTGACAACATTGCAGGGCGTATTCGGTGCGTTTTGCGATGTCTGCGGGTGAGAATTTTTGTAATTTCAGACCAAAGGCGACCTCTTCGGCGACGGTGCTATGAAACAACTGGTTTTCCGCTTCCTGAAACAGTACGCCAATTTTTGCCGCGCGCTGGCGGTTCTTAAGCGTATGTAATGCCTGTTGTTGCAATATTACTGTACCGGAAGATGGGGGAAGAAGACCCGCCATGATGCGTAACAGTGTCGATTTTCCCGCGCCGTTGTCGCCGGTCAGCGCCAGCCATTCACCTTGTTTAAGTTGCAGCGAAATGTTGCAAAGACAATCTGTTGCCGCGCCAGGCCAGCGATAAGTCACCTGATTTAACGTTAACATAATGGCTGGAGTACTCCGTCATGTAACCGCCAGGAATGCTGGCAATAGTTCAGAAAAGGTGTGGGATGACGTTCAAACAGAATAACCAGCGAACCGCATTCCATCGCCCAGTGCTGCAAACGCTGCAACAGAATTTCGCTGGCTTGTGATGTCAGGCGGCTAAAGGCTTCATCAAGAATTAATAGTTTTGGTTGCATAGCGATGGCACAGGCGATAACCACGCGTTGGGTTTCTCCACCGGAGAGTGTTGCCGGATGGCGATGACGCAACGGCTGGCACTCGGTCAGGGTCAGGGCAGCGTCAATGCGCGCCATAACCTTTGCTTCATCAAGACACAGATTTTCTGGCCCAAAGGCAACCTCTTCTTCCACGCTAAAGGTACAGCCGGAAAGCTGCAAATAGGGAGATTGCTGGACGAGTTGAATGGTAGCGGCTTGTTCGCTTAGCGAGAGTTGCCCAATGGGCGTATTGAGGAGCATTCCCGTGCCAGCGATGTCACCCGGCAGGAAGTCCGGATACCAACCCGCCATCAGTTGCGCCAGCGTGCTTTTGCCGCTGCCGTTGTCTCCAAAGATGGCGACCATCCCCGGGTTGTCATAGTGAAAGTCATAACAGAATGGAGAGTGCGTTGAGTGCGTCGGGCAATAGCGAAACTGTTCTAACGTAACCATAGCCACACTCCCGGTTCTGCCAGCATCAGCAATATCATGGTGTAACGAGCCACTTTTTGTAATTTACTGTCAGGTGGTGCCCATAGCGTAGTGCGCCGGTTATGTAAGCGAAATGCCCGCATATCCAGCGCCGCACCACGGATCGCCAGATCGTTAAGCGCATTATGGGTTAATGGTATGATTAACGCCGGCATCGCACATAAGCGTTGATACCAGCTTTCATCCAGCGGCACGCCACGCGCACGCTGTGCTTCATGAATAATCGCTAATTGCCGTTTTAACTGCTCAACGACCAGCAGCGGTCCGGCAAACAGATAAGCGACGCCCGGCGGCAGGCGAGAAGCAAACAAAGCGCGGATAAATCGTTGCACGGGGACGTACTGCATCCACAACTGCGAAGTGGAAACAATCGCCAGAATGCGCAGCCAGAGCGTAATAGCAAATGCCCAACGTTCTGGGTTGCGCGGTGTTCCGCTTATCCATTCTGTCAGCCAGCCACCGTGCACCAGCCACAGGCCGCCCCCCAGCGAAAACATCAGCCAGGCGACATATTTTGCTCGCCGCCGCGTGGCCTTTAACGCAATAAGGCAGAGAAAGGTCGCCGCGCTATAGACTGGCAAAATGGTCTGCGCGGGCAGGATTAGCGTGGTGCAGGCTGCCAGCGCCCACAGCGTTAATGAGGTAAACGGATGCATTTAGCGCACGGCAGCCATTGCCGGAAAATGACGCGTGGTGCGAATCGGCAGCTGGCGCAGTAAAAGCCAGACAATCACCGCTGTAAGAATTTTATCGACCAGGTTTGCGCCTATCACCGTAATCGCCACCGACTCCACCAGGTTTTGCCCCATAGAGTGCATCCAGGCAACGAACAAATCGGCTCCGCTACCGGTGACACCGCCGAACAGAGCAGTACGTAACGGTACAGCAACGACAGTGACCGCAAGCGTAATAATCACGCCGCTGACAACGACTTTCGGCAGGGTGCGAAACCAACCCGCTCGCGCCAGCCAACCGGCGACCAGGCCGATGACCATCGCGACGGGCGCAAATGCGGCGGCGATCGGGTCGGTCAGCAATCCCCAGAGTAAATTGGTCAGTAAGCCGGTCAGCATCCCGATCACCGGACCAAGCAGTACCGCGCTAATAAGTGTGCCGATGGAGTCGAGAAATATAGGTAATTTGACCATGCTGGCCAGTTGCCCGCCGATCATATTGATGGCGATAGAGATAACGATCAACACCAGTGCCTGACTGGAAAAGCGGCGACGCGCCATAAGAAAACCTCTCTGAAAGTAGTTATTTAACGGGGGAAATATGCAACTCGTCGTAACCAGAAAGCGCGCAAGACTGGCGGCTAAACGCCAGTTCCTCAAGGCAGCCGATCACCAGTTCAAGCGTGGTGCGCACGGTACAGCCGGGCATCATATGACCGCCAAGCATCGCGCCGTGTGGATCGGAAACGCAGAGATGAAGATGCTCACCACTCTGTTCCAGCGTGCCGTTCAGTGCGATGACTTCAAACTTACCGCTTAGAAGGGTGGTGTTTTCTTGCCCGGCATAGCGCAAAGCGACATCAGTCAGACTGCCGGTACAACCTGCAATCCACGCGGCGTGGAGTTGTTGTTGCTGCGCGAAGACGCGCAATTGGGAGAGAACTTCCTGCCCGGGGAGCAGGCGCAGCGCGTAAAAGCGTGCGGAGGAAGAATATGGGTAGGGCAATGTCATCATTGGAGTACTCCGAAACTCGGACGTATTGCGGATAATATCGACGCTGCATCAGTCATATTCTGATATAAGTCAGGGTTTGTGACGGCACAACGAAAAGATTTTGCTACGCTTATTCGTGATTCTGCAAAGTGGAATAAATTCCACAGGGGCGGGGCTGAAAACGTGACGTAAGTCAGATAATTGTCTTCTTTGACTGGACAATCATTCCTTTTATTCCACGTTTCGCTTATCCTAGCTGAAGCGTTTCAGTCGATTAAATGTTCGACAATTAACCAATCAGTCGCAGTTTGCGACAGGTAAGGTTTCCCCGGACGATTTGCTGGATTACTCTGTCTGGCAAATTTGCTCAGGGAAAACCTTGCAGGAGATCTATGACCGTACGCGTAGCGATAAATGGCTTCGGTCGCATCGGGCGTAATGTGGTTCGTGCTTTGTATGAATCCGGACGCCGGGCGGAAATTACCGTGGTGGCAATCAACGAACTGGCGGATGCTGCGGGCATGGCGCATTTGTTGAAATATGACACCAGTCATGGCCGTTTTGCATGGGAAGTACGTCAGGAACGCGATCAACTTTTTGTTGGTGATGACGCCATCCGCGTATTGCATGAACGTTCACTGCAATCGCTCCCCTGGCGTGAACTTGGCGTTGATGTAGTCCTCGACTGCACCGGCGTATATGGCTCCCGCGAGCATGGCGAAGCGCACATTGCCGCCGGGGCTAAAAAAGTGCTCTTTTCACATCCTGGCAGTAACGATCTCGACGCGACCGTTGTTTACGGCGTCAATCAGGATCAACTTCGTGCGGAACACCGCATCGTTTCTAACGCTTCCTGTACCACGAATTGCATAATTCCCGTCATCAAATTGTTAGATGATGCGTACGGTATTGAGTCCGGCACTGTGACCACAATTCACTCCGCCATGCACGATCAACAGGTTATTGATGCATACCATCCTGACCTGCGTCGCACCCGGGCAGCCAGCCAGTCGATCATTCCGGTCGATACTAAACTGGCCGCCGGTATCACACGATTTTTTCCGCAATTTAACGATCGCTTTGAAGCGATTGCGGTACGTGTGCCAACCATAAATGTGACGGCAATCGATTTAAGCGTGACGGTGAAGAAACCTGTAAAAGCCAATGAAGTCAACCTGTTGCTGCAAAAAGCAGCACAAGGTGCATTTCATGGTATAGTTGACTATACGGAATTGCCGTTGGTCTCTGTAGATTTTAACCACGATCCGCACAGTGCCATTGTCGATGGCACCCAAACCCGGGTCAGTGGTGCACACCTGATCAAAACGTTGGTCTGGTGCGATAACGAATGGGGCTTTGCTAACCGAATGCTCGACACGACGTTAGTTATGGCTACTGTTGCTTTCAGGTAAGACGCAAGCAGCGTCTGCAAAACTTTTAGAATCAACGAGAGGATTCACCATGTCTGTAATTAAGATGACCGATCTGGATCTTGCTGGGAAACGTGTATTTATCCGTGCGGATCTGAACGTACCAGTAAAAGACGGGAAAGTAACCAGCGACGCACGTATCCGTGCTTCTCTGCCGACCATCGAACTGGCTCTGAAACAAGGCGCTAAAGTGATGGTAACTTCCCACCTGGGTCGTCCTACCGAAGGCGAGTACAACGAAGAATTCTCTCTGCTGCCGGTTGTTAACTACCTGAAAGACAAACTGTCTAACCCGGTTCGTCTGGTTAAAGATTACCTCGACGGCGTTGATGTTGCTGAAGGTGAACTGGTTGTTCTGGAAAACGTTCGCTTCAACAAAGGCGAGAAGAAAGACGACGAAACCCTGTCCAAAAAATACGCTGCACTGTGCGACGTATTCGTAATGGACGCATTCGGTACTGCTCACCGCGCGCAAGCTTCTACTCACGGTATCGGTAAATTCGCTGACGTTGCGTGCGCAGGTCCGCTGCTGGCGGCTGAATTGGACGCGCTGGGTAAAGCACTGAAAGAACCAGCTCGCCCGATGGTGGCTATCGTTGGTGGTTCCAAAGTTTCTACCAAACTGACCGTTCTGGACTCCCTGTCTAAAATCGCTGACCAGCTGATCGTTGGTGGTGGTATCGCTAACACCTTTATCGCGGCACAAGGCCACGATGTGGGTAAATCCCTGTATGAAGCTGACCTGGTTGACGAAGCTAAACGTCTGCTGACCACCTGCAACATCCCGGTTCCGTCTGATGTTCGCGTAGCAACTGAGTTCTCTGAAACTGCTCCAGCTACTCTGAAATCTGTTAACGACGTGAAAGCTGACGAGCAGATCCTGGATATCGGCGACGCTTCTGCGCAAGAACTGGCTGAAATCCTGAAGAATGCGAAAACCATTCTTTGGAACGGCCCGGTTGGCGTGTTCGAATTCCCGAACTTCCGCAAAGGTACTGAAATCGTGGCTAACGCTATCGCAGACAGCGAAGCGTTCTCCATTGCTGGTGGCGGCGACACTCTGGCAGCAATCGACCTGTTCGGCATCGCTGACAAAATCTCCTACATCTCCACTGGCGGCGGCGCATTCCTCGAATTCGTGGAAGGTAAAGTACTGCCTGCAGTAGCGATGCTCGAAGAGCGCGCTAAGAAGTAAAAAATCACAGGGCAGGGAAACCTGCCCTTGTTTCAGCGCGCTTTTAGAGCACGCATTTTTTCATACTCTAAATAATTCGAGTTGCAGGAAGGCGACAAGAGAGTGAATCCCCAGGAGCTTACATAAGTAAGTGACTGGGGTGAGCGAACGCAGACGCAGCACATGCAACTTGAAGTATGACGAGTATAAGGCCCGACGATACAGGACAAGAGACATGTCTAAGATTTTTGATTTCGTAAAACCTGGCGTAATCACTGGTGATGACGTACAGAAAGTTTTCCAGGTAGCAAAAGAAAACAACTTCGCACTGCCAGCAGTAAACTGCGTCGGTACTGACTCCATCAACGCCGTACTGGAAACCGCTGCTAAAGTTAAAGCGCCGGTTATCGTTCAGTTCTCCAACGGTGGTGCTTCCTTTATCGCTGGTAAAGGCGTGAAATCTGACGTTCCGCAGGGTGCTGCTATCCTGGGCGCGATCTCTGGTGCGCATCACGTTCACCAGATGGCTGAACATTATGGTGTTCCGGTTATTCTGCATACCGACCACTGCGCGAAGAAACTGCTGCCGTGGATCGACGGTCTGCTGGACGCGGGTGAAAAACACTTCGCTGCTACCGGCAAGCCGCTGTTCTCTTCCCACATGATCGACCTGTCTGAAGAATCTCTGCAAGAGAACATCGAAATCTGCTCTAAATACCTGGAGCGCATGTCCAAAATCGGCATGACTCTGGAAATCGAACTGGGTTGCACCGGTGGTGAAGAAGATGGCGTGGACAACAGCCACATGGACGCTTCTGCACTGTACACCCAGCCAGAAGACGTTGATTACGCATACACCGAGCTGAGCAAAATCAGCCCGCGTTTCACCATCGCAGCGTCCTTTGGTAACGTACACGGCGTTTACAAGCCGGGTAACGTGGTTCTGACTCCGACTATCCTGCGCGACTCTCAGGAATATGTTTCTAAGAAACACAACCTGCCGCACAACAGCCTGAACTTCGTATTCCACGGCGGTTCCGGTTCTACTGCTCAGGAAATCAAAGACTCCGTAAGCTACGGCGTAGTGAAAATGAACATCGATACCGATACCCAATGGGCAACCTGGGAAGGTGTTCTGAACTACTACAAAGAAAACGAAGCTTACCTGCAGGGTCAGCTGGGCAACCCGAAAGGCGAAGATCAGCCGAACAAGAAATACTACGATCCGCGCGTATGGCTGCGTGCCGGTCAGACTTCGATGATCGCTCGTCTGGAAAAAGCATTCAAGGAACTGAACGCGATCGACGTTCTGTAAGATATTCCTTTCTGCTTATCTCAAGACCCGCTCTGCGGGTCTTTTTTTTCGCCAAAAGCAAGGTGATGGACAGGAGAAATCTGTGATCTATTTGGCAAAATTATGCTTTATTGTTTACCCTTGTCAGACTGCCCGTCATAAGGCAGCGGAGTGTATTTCTCCATTTTGAGTCAGTTAAAAAGGAATATTGAATGGAAGATTTGAATGTTGTCGATAGCATACACGGTGCAGGTTCGTGGTTGGTGAACAACCAGGCGCTGTTGCTGAGTTATGCTGTAAACATCGTGGCGGCTCTCGCGATCATCATCATTGGTTTGATTATCGCGCGGATGATCTCCAACGCGGTGAATCGCCTGATGATCTCCCGTAACATAGATGCCACCGTTGCTGATTTTATCTCTGCATTAGCCCGATATGCGATTATTGCTTTTACGCTGATCGCAGCGTTAGGTCGTGTGGGGGTACAAACTGCATCGGTTATCGCCGTGCTGGGTGCCGCAGGTTTAGCTGTAGGTTTGGCGTTGCAGGGTTCTCTGTCTAACCTGGCCGCTGGTGTGTTGCTGGTACTGTTCCGTCCGTTCCGTGCCGGTGAATATGTCGACCTCGGCGGTGTTGCCGGTACAGTGCAGAGTGTGCAGATTTTCTCTACGACTATGCGCACCGCAGACGGTAAAATTATCGTTATTCCGAACGGTAAAATTATTGCCGGTAATATTATTAACTTCTCTCGCGAGCCTGCGCGCCGTAACGAATTTATCATTGGTGTGGCGTATGATTCCGATATCGATCAGGTGAAGCAGATCCTGACCGATATTATCCAGTCTGACGATCGCATTTTAAAAGATCGCGAAATGACCGTGCGTCTGAACGAGCTTGGCGCATCCTCGATTAATTTCGTGGTCCGCGTCTGGAGTAACAGCGGCGATCTGCAAAACGTTTACTGGGATGTGCTGGAGCGTATTAAACGCGAGTTTGATGCCGCTGGTATCAGCTTCCCGTATCCGCAAATGGATGTGAATTTTAAGCGGGTGAAAGAGGACAAAGCTGCATAATCAACGCTGAGGCCAGATAATTTATCTGGCCTCTCTCTTATTAGTTATTCTGATTGCCAATTAATAATATCAATTTCCACTAATAACATTCCCGCGCTATAGTCTCTGCATCAGATACTTAATTCGGAATATCCAACGTGTTTTCTTATTACTTTCAAGGTCTTGCGCTTGGGGCGGCTATGATCCTGCCGCTCGGTCCACAAAATGCTTTTGTGATGAATCAGGGTATTCGCCGCCAGTACCACATTATGATTGCCTTACTTTGTGCAATCAGCGATTTGGTTCTGATTTGCGCCGGGATTTTTGGCGGTAGCGCGTTACTGATGCAGTCACCGTGGTTGCTGGCGCTGGTCACCTGGGGCGGCGTTGCCTTCTTGCTGTGGTATGGTTTTGGCGCTTTTAAAACGGCGATGAGCAGTAATATTGAGCTGGTTAGTGCTGAAGTCATGAAACAGGGACGCTGGAAAATTATTGCCACCATGCTGGCAGTGACCTGGCTGAATCCCCATGTTTATCTGGATACCTTTGTGGTATTGGGGAGCCTCGGCGGGCAGCTCGATGTTGAACCAAAACGCTGGTTTGCGCTTGGGACGATTAGCGCCTCTTTCTTGTGGTTCTTTGGTCTGGCTCTTCTCGCAGCCTGGTTGGCACCGCGTCTGCGTACCGCCAAAGCGCAGCGTATTATTAACATTATTGTTGGTGGCGTAATGTGGTTTATCGCCCTACAGCTGGCGAGAGATGGTATTGCCCATGCACAAGCCTTGTTCAGTTAGGCGCTATCTGATGGAAAATAAAAACAGAGACGCTAAGCTTGCCTACAGAGGTTTTGAATTTTGGGCAAGTAAATAAACACGGAGAGACTAACGTGAAGTTCAAAGTTATCGCCCTGGCGGCATTGATGGGTTTCAGCGGGATGGCAGTACAGGCCAATGAACTACCGGATGGTCCGCACATTGTCACTTCAGGAACGGCAAGCGTAGATGCGGTGCCAGACATTGCCACTCTTGCTATTGAAGTTAATGTGGCCGCGAAGGATGCTGCTACCGCCAAAAAACAAGCGGATGAGCGCGTGGCGCAATATATCTCTTTCCTTGAACTCAATCAGATCGCGAAAAAAGATATCAGTTCTGCGAATTTACGTACCCAGCCAGATTACGATTACCAGGATGGCAAAAGTATTCTGAAAGGCTACCGGGCAGTGAGAACGGTAGAGGTAACAGTTCGTCAGTTAGACAAGCTGAATTCTTTGCTGGATGGCGCGCTGAAGGCTGGTCTTAATGAAATTCGTTCTGTTTCGCTGGGAGTAGCGCAACCGGATGCCTATAAAGATAAAGCGCGTAAGGCCGCGATTGATAACGCGATTCATCAGGCGCAGGAGTTGGCGAATGGCTTTAATCGCAAACTGGGACCGGTGTATAGCGTGCGCTACCATGTTTCCAACTATCAGCCCAGCCCGATGGTTCGGATGATGAAAGCTGATGCCGCGCCGGTTTCTACTCAGGAAACTTACGAGCAGGCCGCTATTCAGTTTGATGACCAGGTGGATGTGGTCTTCCAGTTAGAACCCGTTGATCAGCAACCGGCAAAAACACCTACCGCACAATAATACATTTAGCCCGACTCATTTGTCGGGCTAATGTCTTCACCTTATATCGTCTCCTTTTTCTGTAATTTTCTGTAAAACCATGATGCAATTACCTATCTTTGCTCGCGATATCATCAAAGATTGAATAACTGAAACGGTTAAGCGGACAGTGATGTTTGGGGAGAGGGTATGGATATTTTTATTTCAAAAAAGATGCGCAATTTTATTTTATTAGCGCAAACCAATAATATTGCCAGGGCAGCAGAAAAAATACATATGACGGCTTCACCGTTTGGCAAAAGTATTGCCGCGCTGGAGGAACAAATTGGTTATACGCTGTTTACCCGTAAAGATAACAACATTAGTCTCAATAAAGCCGGACAGGAACTTTATCAAAAACTATTTCCGGTTTACCAACGACTTTCTGCTATTGATAATGAAATTCATAATTCCGGGCGTCATTCTCATGAAATTGTCATTGGCATCGATAATACTTATCCGACGATTATTTTTGATCAGCTAATCAGTCTTGGTGATAAATATGAAGGGGTGACTGCCCAGCCGGTTGAGTTTAGCGAAAATGGGGTTATCGATAATCTCTTCTACCGCCAGTTTGATTTTATTATCTCTCCGCAGCATGTATCCGCCCGTGTTAAGGGGCTGGAAAATCTAACTATCAGCGAGCTGTCGCCGCTGCGACTGGGGTTTCTTGTTTCCCGCCGTTTTGAAGAACGTCAGGAGCAGGAGTTATTACAGGAGTTACCGTGGTTACAGATGCGCTTTCAGAACCGCGCTAACTATGAAGCGATGATTGATGCGAACATGCGCCCTTGTGGGATCAATCCAACAATCATTTATCGCCCCTACAGTTTTATGGCCAAAATCAGCGCCGTTGAGCGCGGACATTTTCTGACAGTCATTCCACATTTTGCCTGGCGACTGGTGAATCCGGCAACGCTGAAATATTTCGATGCGCCGCATACGCCAATGTATATGCAGGAATACCTCTATTCACTGAAAAATCATCGCTATACCGCCACGATACTACAGCAAATTGCTGAAGATCGTGATGGTACGAGCAATTAACCCAACATTGAACCCGTTTCGATCAAGTTACGATGCAGATCGAAAACGTGGCTAAGATCGTGGTGAATATGCCCTCCTGGGGCATTTTCCAGATAGCGATGCAAATAGTCACGGTACATGGGATGGGCGCAATTATCGATGATAGCGCGTGCGCGTTGAAGTGGAGAGAGGCCGCGCAGGTCGGCGATCCCTTGTTCAGTGATGATCACTTTCACGCTGTGCTCGCTGTGATCAACATGACTACACATCGGCACGATGGTTGATATTTTTCCTTCTTTGGCGATCGACGGCGCCATAAAGATTGACAGATAAGCATTGCGTTCAAAATCACCGCTGCCGCCGATACCGTTCATTAAATTAACTCCGGCAACATGCGTTGAGTTGGCGTGCCCGTAAATATCAAACTCCAGGCCGACGTTCAGAGCGATAACACCAAGGCGGCGGATAATTTCCGGGTTATTGGAAATCTCCTGCGGACGTAACACAATCCGACAGGAGAAATAGTCCATATTGTCATAAATCTTGCGCAGTGAATCGGCGGAGATAGTCAGACTGGAGGCGCTGGCTCCGGTGATTTTTCCGGTTTCCAGAAGATGAACTACTGATTCCTGTAGCACTTCCGAATACATCATAAACGGTGGAATATCCGGGTTATCCCCGAGACGCGCCATTACCGCATTATTGATGTTGCCTACCCCACTTTGCAGTGGCAGAAATTCCGGCGGAATGCGCCCCTGTGCCATTTCACGTAATAAGAAGGTAACCACATTGTCGGCGATCTGTTGGCACATGGGATTTTGCTTATCCAGCAGCTTACCTGCATCAGGTAAGTTGGTTTCCACGACCGCAACAATCTTTTTCGGATCAATTTGCACATAACGAGTACCGACGCGATCCATCGCATGGAAGATCGAAACGCTATTGCGTCGCGGTGGTGCGCCAGGAATCACAATATCCGCCAGTTCCGCAACGCGCGGATCATGATAGTGATTGAGTTCAATGATTACTTTCTTGGCCCGCAGTAACCAGGTCGGAGCGTTACCGATCCCACTGGTTAACCAGACACGTCCATCCGGCTCGATGGCTGAGGCTTCAATTACCGCAACATCAATGTCGCCGAAGAAGCCGTAGTTAACCATTTGCGCGACTTCGCTCAAGTGTAGATCAACAAAACTGACTGCCCCCTGATTGATCTTTTGGCGTAACCCAGATGATGTTTGATACGGAGCGCGCCATGAAACGGCGTTAGCTTCAGAGAGCACGTCATCGGCGGCGGCGCTAATTGACGCGCCGGTTAGCAGGCGAATCTGGTACGGTTTTTTCGCCTCATGTTGTTCGTTGGCACGATGAGCAATAGCGACAGGTAGAGCTTTAGGTGAACCCGCAGGGGTAAAGCCGCTGAATGCTACCATATCATTGTGCTGGATAATTTCCGCCGCTTCATCGGCGGTCATCCTTGCCCAGATCATATTCATCTTTTACTCCTTCATTCGCTGAGCATTAATGACCGACGAAATTAGGTTTACGTTTTTCCAGGAAAGCATTCATACCTTCCTGATAATCCTCGCTGTCATAAACCGCTCGGCGCATCCCCTGAATACGTTCAAATTCGTCTGAATTCATCGTGTGCGCCTCGCCCAGTACGCGCAGTTCTTCCTTGATTACCGCGATCGCCAGCGGTGCTTTTTCGGAAATGTGGTGCGCCATTTGCAGGGTGAAATCTTCCAGCTCGCTGATGTCAACAACGTGGTTGAGAATGCCAACAGCCAGCGCGCGTTGGGCGGTGACTGGCGAAGCGGTAAAAATCAGTTCTTTGACGATGTGGAAGCCCGCGTCGCGGGTCAGGTTGTGGATGCCCACCAGGTTATACGGTACGCCAAGGTTAACTGGGGTCATTGAGAAGGTCGACGTGCTGGCAGCGATGATCAGATCGGAACTCATGATCATTTCAAAAGCACCTCCCCAGACGCTACCTTCGACCATCGAAATGATCGGTTTGGGGCATTTTTGGATCATACGGGTAATTTGCCGTAGCGGATCATCGTAAGAGAGAGGATCGCGACCGCCTGATGGCAGTTCATGGATGTCGTGGCCTGCGGAGAAGACTTTGGAACCACTCGGAGCACGCAGAATGATACAACGAATTTCCGGTCGGTTGAGATCGCTTAGTGCCTGGATCAGGTCGTCAATAAAGACTTTACTCAATGCATTGAGTTTGCGGCCATAGTTAAACTCAATGACCGCAACTTTGTTGATGATAATGACATTAACATACTGATAAGACATAAAAATTCCTTTATTCAAAATATTGAGTCTGGATAAATTCACTGAGCTGCCGCAAGCCAGTGCGCGGCGAGAGAGTATTGTTTTTGACTGCTAATAGCGTCTGGCGGTAATAACGATCGAAATCTTCATTCGCGAACAGGTGGTGCAGCACTTCTTCTTCGGTTTGTTTACGCAGCCATTCCACCGATTGTTGTTGCCGCATTTGTTGCAAACGACCGCTGGCGGTAAGTGCGGTTTTGAAATCGATAATTGCGCGCCAAATCTCATCGATACCGCATTTTTCCAGCGCGCTACAGGTGAGAACCTGCGGCTGCCATTCGTCATATTTGCGACGCAGAATATGCAGAGCGCCCTCGTACATGTGGCGGGCAATGGCGACATTCGCGTGGTTATCGCCATCGTCTTTGTTAATGACAATCAGATCTGCCATCTCCATCAGTCCCTTTTTAATGCCCTGGAGATCATCACCACCACCGGCGATTTGTAGTGAGATAAAACAGTCCACCATGCGGGCGACTTCGGTTTCCGACTGCCCGACGCCGACGGTTTCAACGATCACCACGTCATAACCTGCCGCCTCGCATAACAGCATTAACTCCCGCGCCCGCTGGCTGGCGCCGCCCAGATGACCGGATGACGGAACCGGGCGAATAAATGCCGCATCGGCACGCGCCAGTTCGGTCATCCGAGTCTTATCGCCAAGAATGCTGCCACCGGTCACTGGGCTGCTGGGATCGACGGCAATCACCGCGACTTTCAGCCCCTGGCGAATCAGCAACATACCGAAGGCTTCAAGAAAGGTACTTTTCCCCGCGCCAGGTGTACCGGTAACGCCCAGTCGCAGGGCATTACCACAAAACGGCATGATGGCGTCGAGCAACTGAGTGCTTAGTTCCAGATGACGTGGATGACGGCTTTCTACCAGCGTCATCGCCTGGGCGAGTGTGGCACGCTCACCCTGACGTAAGCGCCGAATGTTGTCTGCCAGCGTGGCTTCGTTAATCATGACGCTGGCTAATCCGATTCAGTACATCACGTACGCTGTCGAGCATGGGCGTACCCGGACCATAAATCGCCGCCACGCCGCGTTCTTGCAGGAAGGCATAATCCTGCGGTGGAATAACGCCGCCAGCAACTACGCAAATATCTTCGCGTCCCCATTTTTTGAGGGCTTCTACCAGTTCCGGGATCAGCGTTTTATGCCCGGCAGCGAGTGAGGACGCGCCCACCACATGAACGTCGTTTTCTACCGCCAGGCGGGAGATCTCTTCTGGTGTCGAGAACATCGGACTTAAATCAACGTCAAATCCAAGATCGGAATAGGCGCTGGCAATGACTTTGGCCCCGCGATCGTGCCCATCCTGCCCCATTTTGGCGATCAGGATGCGCGGGCGACGGCCGTTATCCGCGAGGAACTGTTCCGTTTGCGCAACAATGGCATCAAATTCGCAAGCTGATTTTTCCGACTGATGATAGCTTTGCGCAATCACGCCGGTAACACACTGGCTCGGCACCAGATAACGGTCAAAAGCGGCTTCCAGCGCATCGGAGATTTCACCCAATGTCGCGCGAACGCGTGCCGCATTAATAGCAGCAGCCAGCAGGTTTCCGTTTTGCAGTGCCGCATTAATCAGAGCATTCAGTGCGGCGGTTACGGCAGCATCATCGCGGGTGGCGCGAATGCGCTCCAGTGAAGCAATCTGCTCGTTACGTACCATCACGTTGTCTATCTCAAGGACATCGGTTTCGTCTTCGTGATCCAGCTTGTACTTGTTAACGCCAACAATCACGCGTTTGCCCTGATCGATCAGTGACTGCTCACGCGCAGACGCTTCTTCGATCATGCGTTTTGGCAAACCCGCTTCGATCGCTTTCGCCATACCCCCGGCTTCGTCGATCTGAGCGATGATGGATCGAGCCTGTTTGACGATCTGATCGGTCAACGACTCAACGTAATAAGAGCCGGCCAGCGGATCGACGGTGCGGCAGATTTCTGACTCTTCCTGAATGATTATCTGAGTATTACGGGCTATACGTGCCGAGAAGTCGGTTGGCAGTCCAAGTGCCTCATCAAAAGCGTTGGTATGCAGTGATTGTGTACCACCAAGTGTGGCGCCCAACGCTTCAATGGTGGTGCGGATAACGTTGTTATAGGGATCTTGCTCGGTGAGACTCCAGCCTGAGGTCTGACAGTGGGTGCGCAGTGCCAGTGATTTCGGATCTTTGGCTCCAAATCCACTTACCGCCTCACTCCAGAGATAACGTGCGGCGCGCAGCATGGCGACGTTCATGAAAAGATCCATACCGATGCCAAAGAAGAACGACAGGCGCGGGGCAAAGTCGTCAATTTTCAGGCCAGCAGAAAGTGCAGCTTTGATGTACTCAATTCCATCAGCGAGAGTAAACGCCACCTGCTGCACGCAGTTGGCTCCCGCTTCGCCCATGTGGTAACCGCTAATACTGATGGTATTAAAGCGCGGCATATTGCCGGAACACCAGGCGATGATGTCAGCGATAATACGCATCGACGGTTTTGGCGGATAAATGTAAGTATTGCGGCAGAGGTACTCTTTCAGAATGTCGTTCTGGATGGTGCCTGTGAGTTTATCGGGTGTAACGCCTTGCTCTTCAGCGGCCACAATATAAAACGCCAGTACTGGCAGGACTGCCCCGTTCATAGTCATCGAAACCGACATTTGATCCAGCGGGATCTGGTCGAATAGCACCTTCATATCTTCAACGGTGTCGATAGCGACGCCTGCTTTACCGACGTCGCCTGAAACGCGCGGATTGTCAGAGTCGTAACCACGGTGGGTGGCGAGGTCAAAAGCAACGGAAAGACCCTTTTGCCCGGCAGCGAGGTTACGGCGATAAAAGGCGTTAGATTCTTTTGCCGTGGAGAAACCGGCATACTGACGAATAGTCCACGGTTGAGCGGTATACATGGTGGCACGTGGACCACGAACGTAGGGCGGCAAGCCTGGAAGGGTGCCGGTTACTTCCAGATTGTCGAGATCGGCTTCGGTATACAGCGGCTTGATGGCTATCCCTTCCGCCGTTTGCCGTACCAGTGAGTCGACGTTTTCCTCCCGACGGCTCAATTCCTTGTTGGCAAGTTGTTGCCATTCCTGCACGTTAGACATTATTTGCTCCATAAAACGCAATCAAATTGGTGGGATGCGCTTACGGTGAGCTTTTTACACGGGGTTGTCGCCAGCAAAAAAAATGCATTGGGACGTCGTTTTTTGCCGCGTGAGATTTGTCTGTTTCGTGACGTTGTTCAAAGAAGATAAAAAGAAAAAAGGAAAATGCCTGATATGTGCTATCAGGCATTAAGTGATTGATTAATCCTGACGAAGTACTTTGTGACCATAGTCTAGTAAAGCATCAGTGACTTTACGCATCATGCGGCTTTCTGGGGCAAAGCGGTGCCAGTAGAGCATTCGCCGTTGAAACAGCCCTGGCGTAAGGTCGATCAGCTCGCCGCTCGCCAGTTCTTTCTCAATTTGCAGGTGTGGGATCATACAGCAGGTTGTTCCCTGGCGAGCGAGTTGAACGAAGGCTTCAGACGAGTTAACGATATGGCACGGTACGCTACCTGGCGGCAGATCGAAGTTTTGCTGCAAAAATGCCTGGTGCATATCGTCAAGATGGTCAAACGCCACCACCGGTGCCTTGAGCAGCGCGGAGCGGCTTACTCCGTTAGGGAAGTATTTCTCAGCAAATGGTCTGGAGCTGACGAACAGATAGTCAAGCGCGCCAAGTTTATCGACAAGACAACTGGGCAGCGCCTGATGTTGAATACTCACCGCGCCAACTACTTCACCGCGACGCAGGCGTTCCTGGGTGCGGGTTTCATCTTCCACCTGCAAGTTCAGACGAATAGGCGAATCAGCCAGCACCGGAGCCAGCGCCGGTAGCAGCCAGGTTGCCAGACTGTCAGCGTTGACCGCCAGTGAAAGCAGCAGCGGGGTTGAACCGGTTTGTTCATCCCCCAGCCACTCTTCTTCCAGCAATTCCACCTGGCGAAGCAGTGCCAGCAGTTTTTGCCCTTGTTCTGTAGGTCGCGGCGGGACAGTACGCACTAATAACGGCTGCCCGAACATATTTTCCAGCTGCTTAATGCGCTGTGAGACGGCTGATTGCGTAATGCACAATTTCTGTGCCGCGCGCTCAAATCCTCGTTCACGTATTACCGCATCCAGTGCCTGTAATGTTCTGTAGTCCGGGCGTTTCATTGCTTTAACCTGCTCCTCAAATTTTCTTATGCCGAACTATGACATAATTTTGCTTTGGGTACAGAGCATTTAACGTATACAAAAGCAGCCATAATGGAAATTTTGACTGACAATACCGTGTTTTTTTAGTCTTTGTAGAGCGTAAAGGCAACATTCTGTGGGCGAGTTACTGGCACTGGATGTGATTTTTATTGGTAATATTATCAATTAATTGTATTACAGAGCTTCACCTTTATCGGCGTAGTTTCAGATATGCAGACTGGGGGATAGAAGGGTAATCCTGATGCCTCCTGATACCCAGATTTGCCGGGGTGAAAGAGGATGCCCGCCATTGCCTGTTATTTCATGGATGAGTTATCCGCACGACTTGCTGACGGGGTCTGAATCGCTTTTTTTGTATATAATGCGTCTGAAATTTCATACCACAGGCGAAACGATCATGACGCAGGATGAATTGAAAAAAGCAGTAGGATGGGCGGCACTTCAGTATGTTCAGCCCGGAACCATTGTTGGTGTTGGTACAGGTTCCACCGCCGCACACTTTATTGATGCACTCGGCACGATGAAAGGTCAGATTGAAGGGGCAGTTTCCAGCTCGGATGCATCCACTGAAAAACTAAAAAGCCTTGGCATTCATGTGTTTGACCTCAATGAAGTTGACAGCCTCGGCATCTACGTTGACGGTGCAGATGAAATCAACGGCCATATGCAGATGATCAAAGGCGGCGGCGCGGCGCTGACGCGTGAAAAAATCATTGCCTCGGTTGCAGAGAAATTTATCTGCATCGCGGACGCCTCCAAGCAGGTCGATATTCTGGGCAAATTCCCGTTGCCGGTGGAAGTGATTCCGATGGCGCGTAGTGCAGTGGCTCGTCAACTGGTGAAACTTGGCGGTCGTCCGGAATATCGTCAGGGCGTGGTGACTGATAACGGCAACGTGATCCTCGACGTCCACGGTATGGAAATCCTTGATCCGGTGGCGATGGAAAATGCGATTAACGCGATTCCGGGTGTGGTTACTGTTGGTCTGTTTGCCAACCGTGGCGCGGACGTCGCGCTGATTGGCACGCCTGACGGCGTTAAAACCATTGTGAAATGATCTGACGGGGGAGTTCGTCCCCCGTTAAAAATTTTTTGCATTGTTAAATTTGGTGACATCTATCACGTTTTTAACTCACTTTTGCCTAACACGCTAAAGAACGTCTCATCTTCAGCATTTTCTTCTGTTAATCAACCTCTCGTGATATTTCCTCAACATCGCGACGCAAACGTTCATATTGCCGCAATATTATTTTTTGATATGTTGAAAGGCGGATGTAAATCCACACACAACATTTCAAAGACAGGATTGGGTAAATGGCAAAGGTATCGCTGGAGAAAGACAAGATTAAGTTTCTGCTGGTAGAAGGCGTGCACCAAAAGGCGCTGGAAAGTCTTCGCGCGGCAGGTTACACCAACATCGAATTTCATAAAGGCGCGCTGGATGATGAACAATTAAAAGAATCCATCCGCGATGCCCACTTCATCGGCCTGCGATCCCGAACCCATCTGACCGAAGAAGTGATCAATGCCGCAGAAAAGCTGGTCGCTATTGGCTGTTTTTGCATAGGCACAAACCAGGTTGATTTAAATGCTGCGGCAAAACGCGGGATTCCGGTATTTAACGCACCGTTTTCGAATACGCGTTCTGTCGCTGAGCTGGTGATTGGTGAACTTCTGCTGCTATTGCGCGGAGTGCCGGAAGCCAACGCCAAAGCGCACCGTGGCGTGTGGAACAAACTGGCGGCGGGGTCTTTTGAAGCGCGCGGCAAAAAGCTGGGTATCATTGGTTATGGTCATATCGGTACGCAGCTTGGCATTCTGGCGGAGTCGCTGGGGATGTATGTTTACTTCTATGATATTGAAAACAAACTGCCGCTGGGTAACGCGACGCAGGTGCAACATCTTTCCGACTTGCTGAATATGAGCGACGTGGTGAGCCTGCATGTGCCTGAAAACCCGTCTACCAAAAACATGATGGGCGCGAAAGAGATCTCACTGATGAAGCCCGGCTCGCTGCTGATTAACGCTTCGCGCGGTACTGTGGTCGATATTCCGGCGCTGTGTGACGCACTGGCGAGCAAACATCTGGCTGGCGCGGCAATCGATGTATTCCCAACAGAACCAGCGACCAACAGCGATCCGTTTACTTCTCCGCTGTGCGAATTCGACAACGTCCTGCTGACGCCGCACATTGGCGGTTCGACTCAGGAAGCGCAGGAGAATATCGGCCTGGAAGTTGCGGGTAAATTGATCAAGTACTCTGACAATGGCTCCACGCTCTCTGCGGTGAACTTCCCGGAAGTCTCGCTGCCGCTGCACGGTGGCCGCCGTCTGATGCACATCCACGAAAACCGTCCGGGCGTGCTGACTGCGCTGAACAAAATTTTTGCCGAGCAGGGCGTTAACATCGCCGCGCAGTATCTGCAAACGTCTGCTCAGATGGGCTACGTAGTTATTGATATTGAAGCAGATGAAGACGTTGCTGAAAAAGCATTACAGGCAATGAAAGCGATTCCGGGCACCATTCGCGCCCGTCTGCTGTACTGATTTCCCTTCTCTGACAAACAACGGGCAGGTCGCTGACTTGCCCGTTTTTTTATCCCTTTTCCCGCGCTTATCACTGCATTTGCAGTGTGCTGCAATCGCCTTTGCGAGTCTGCTCGAAGAAATAAATCAAAGCCAGATCAATGCGTTGCCTTTATTCGAAGAGGATTTACGATGGCGGGACAGCACAGGGCTGTAACGGTAAAGCCCTCACCGAAGCGAGGGCTTGAAGGAGAAGGGTTATGATGCGACTTGTCATCATACTGATTGTACTGTTACTCATAAGTTTCCCAGCTTATTAACAGTCAGTCTCAGGGGAGGAGCAATCCTCCCTTACCCTTACTCACTAAATTAGGTTAAAGAATCAACGATGTCAATCAGGGCGATGCGGGGTGCATCGCCCTGAACCGATCTTTTGGATAGCCACTTCATCGCCCGCGTTAACTGCCGTAATTAATCCCTTATCCCTGCAATGTATGTCTGCCTTACATGACGTTTTACGAGTGCGCTCGAAGAAAAGATTTAAAGCCAGATCAAAGCGTTGTGGTTATTTAAAGAGAGTTTACGATGGCAGGGCAGCATGGGGCTGTAACGGTAAAGCCCTCACCGAAGCGAGGGCTTAAAGGAGAAGGGTTATGATGCGACTTGTCATCATACTGATTGTACTGTTACTGATAAGTTTCGGAGCTTATTAACAGTCAGTCACAGGGAGGAGTAATCCTCCCTTACCCTTACTCACTAAATTAGGTCAAAGAATCAACGATGTCAATCAGGGCGATGCAGGTGTATCGCCCTCACCACTCCCAGACTTTCGACGGTGTAACCACCGCAGGCAGTGGGATATCCCACTCTTCAACCGGCAGTTTTTCTACTAACTGGCAATCATGCGCATAACCTACCGGCTGCATTTTGTAGTGCTGCCAGTTTTGCAATGTCCGATCATAAAAACCGCCGCCCATTCCCAGGCGTTGACCGTACTCATCAAAGGCTACCAGCGGCGTGACCAGCACATCTAACCGGGAAAGGGGAAGCACATCGCGCACGTCCAGTTTCGGCTCGTGGATCTTCAATCTGTTCATCACCAATTCGCTTTGCGGATGGTAATTCAGGAACAGTAAGTTACCAGCACTAAAAGGGTGTAAAACTGGAAGATACACGCGCTTACCGGCACGCCACAGTTGTTCTATGAGCGGTTGGGTGTCGAGCTCGCCATCAAAAGAGAGGAATACAGCGACCGTATGCGCCATCACCACCGGGGGATAAGTCATCATCCGGGTAGCGGCTTGTTGACCCATTTCTTGCTGTTGTTCCGGCGTTAACGCACGACGACGTTGCCGAATCATTTTACGGATTTCTTGTCGGGATAATGTCAGTGGGAGTTCTGGTAGTTGCGTCATGGCTGGTGCCAGGTAAGAAGGGAATCTCCGAGATGCCGCCGCAGGCTGTAACCCTTGAACCCTTGGTTCAAGGTGAATGTGTCGTCGCAGTTTTAAGGCTTCTCGGACGAACCGAGCATGCTCACCAACCACGGAGCGCCACATTCTTGTGGTATGAAATATCGGCTCAGGGGACTGGCCCGCTTGCGAACATCTCAGAGAAATTTTGTCTTCACGGTTACTCTACCACAGTAAACCGAAAAGTGTCATTCAAAGTTTTGGTTCGTTTTTTCGGTGATGCGACCTTGTTCAAGTAACGCTTGTTCTATGGTCTGTTGCAGCATCCGAATACGCTGTTCCATACTTGCCGCGTAGTCACGAGTCTTCGCTTTTTCTTGCGCTAACTCATAGCTGATATTCAATGCAGCAATGAAGACCAACTGTTCAGTATTTGTGACTCTAGTGCGTTCTTTCAGATCTTGCAACCGCTGATTCAGATCGTCTGCGGCCTGATTCAACGCATCCCTTTGGTCAGGCGGGCAGTTCACACGCAGTGAACGGCCAAAAATTTGGATATCGACGGGTTGTGCAGACATGCCACCTTCCTGCTGATTGACTGCGCTTCCTTCGTCTTCAGACTCATGGTCTGCGAAGGGGCGAACTATAGCTACCCTGATGAGAAGAGACAAGCCCTTTTCTGGTTCACCAGGGTCCAAAGTGGTAGCATATCATGAATCTTCCTCCCTTTGATGACGAATGCTTATGTCTATACAGAACGAAATGCCTGGTTACAACGAAATGAACCAGTATCTGAACCAACAAGGGACGGGTCTGACCCCTGCTGAGATGCACGGTTTAATCAGCGGGATGATTTGCGGTGGCAATGATGACAGTTCATGGTTGCCGCTGCTTCACGACCTGACGAACGAAGGCATGGCTTTCGGTCATGAGCTGGCACAGGCATTGCGCAAAATGCACTCAGCCACCAGCGATGCCCTGCAGGATGACGGCTTCCTTTTTCAGCTTTATCTGCCTGATGGCGATGATGTCAGCGTTTTCGATCGCGCTGATGCGCTGGCAGGCTGGGTAAATCACTTCCTGCTTGGTCTTGGCGTGACTCAGCCGAAGCTGGATAAAGTGACTGGCGAAACCGGTGAAGCCATCGACGATCTGCGTAACATCGCGCAACTGGGATATGACGAAGACGAAGATCAGGAAGAGCTGGAAATGTCGCTTGAAGAGATCATCGAGTACGTCCGTGTTGCCGCGCTGTTATGCCACGACACCTTTACTCATCCGCAACCGACCGCGCCAGAAGTACAAAAACCGACTCTACACTAAAAACAAAAAACGTAAGGAGAGTGTTATGAGTGATATATCCCCGCAAGAATTTCAGCGTCGCCGTCAGGCTCTGGTGGAGCAAATGCAACCCGGCAGCGCCGCGCTGATTTTTGCCGCCCCGGAAGTGACCCGTAGCGCCGACAGCGAATATCCGTATCGTCAAAACAGTGACTTCTGGTACTTCACCGGCTTTAACGAACCGGAAGCGGTGCTGGTGCTGATTAAAAGCGATGACACTCATAACCACAGCGTTCTGTTTAACCGTGTGCGCGATCTGACGGCGGAGATCTGGTTTGGTCGTCGCTTAGGTCAGGATGCCGCGCCAGAGAAACTGGGCGTTGACCGTGCACTGGCGTTCAGCGAAATCAATCAGCAACTTTATCAACTGCTTAATGGCCTGGATGTGGTTTATCACGCTCAGGGCGAATATACCTATGCTGATGAAATCGTGAACAGCGCGCTGGAAAAACTGCGTAAAGGCTCGCGGCAAAATCTCACCGCGCCAGCAACGATGATCGACTGGCGTCCCATTGTTCATGAAATGCGCCTGTTCAAATCGCCGGAAGAGATTGCCGTACTTCGCCGCGCGGGTGAAATCACCGCACTGGCGCATACACGGGCGATGGAAAAATGTCGTCCGGGAATGTTCGAGTACCATCTGGAAGGCGAAATTCACCACGAATTTAACCGCCACGGCGCGCGCTATCCTTCCTATAACACCATTGTCGGCAGCGGTGAAAACGGCTGCATTCTGCACTACACCGAAAACGAGTGTGAACTGCGTGACGGTGATCTGGTGTTGATTGACGCGGGCTGTGAATACAAAGGCTACGCTGGCGATATTACCCGCACCTTCCCGGTCAACGGCAAATTCACTCAGGCTCAGCGTGAAATCTACGACATTGTGCTGGAGTCTCTCGAAACCAGCTTGCGCTTGTATCGTCCGGGAACTTCCATTCAGGAAGTCACCGGGGAAGTGGTGCGTATCATGATTAGCGGCCTGGTAAAACTGGGCATCCTGAAAGGTGATGTTGATGAACTGATCGCTCAAAACGCACATCGTCCTTTCTTTATGCATGGCCTTAGCCATTGGTTAGGGCTGGATGTCCATGACGTAGGTGTTTATGGCCAGGATCGCTCGCGCATTCTTGAACCGGGCATGGTACTGACCGTAGAGCCAGGGCTGTATATCGCGCCGGATGCGGATGTGCCAGAACAATATCGCGGTATCGGCATTCGTATTGAAGACGACATTGTGATTACCGAAACTGGCAACGAAAACCTCACCGCCAGCGTGGTGAAAAAGCCGGAAGAAATCGAAGCGTTGATGGCAGCTGCGAGAAAGCAATGAGCGTAATCATCGTCGGTGGCGGCATGGCTGGCGCGACGCTGGCGCTGGCTATTTCCCGGTTAAGTCACGGGGCGCTGCCGGTACATTTGATTGAAGCGACTGCGCCAGAGTCACATGCCCATCCGGGCTTTGATGGCCGGGCTATTGCGCTGGCGGCGGGCACCTGCCAGCAACTGGCACGTATCGGCGTCTGGCAATCTTTGGCTGATTGCGCAACCGCCATCACTACCGTGCATGTCAGCGATCGCGGTCATGCCGGATTCGTCACCCTCGCCGCAGAAGATTATCAACTGGCGGCGCTGGGGCAGGTTGTCGAGTTGCACAATGTCGGACAACGACTGTTTGCGCTGTTGCGCAAAGCGCCTGGCGTAACGCTGCACTGTCCGGATCGCGTTGCTAACGTTGCTCGTACTCAGAGTAACGTTGAGGTGAAACTGAAGAGTGGTGAGACGCTGACGGGGCGTGTGCTGGTAGCCGCTGACGGCACCCATTCAGCGTTAGCCACCGCGTGCGGCGTTGACTGGCAGCAGGAGCCTTACGAGCAACTGGCGGTGATTGCCAACGTTGCGACCTCCGTTGCGCACGAAGGACGCGCTTTTGAACGCTTCACGAAACATGGCCCGTTGGCGATGTTGCCGATGTCTGACGGACGCTGTTCGCTGGTCTGGTGTCATCCACTGGAACGGCGCGAAGAGGTACTGGCGTGGAGTGATGATGAGTTCTGCCGTGAACTCCAGTCTGCGTTTGGCTGGCGACTGGGGCAAATTACTCATGCCGGAAAACGCAGTGCTTATCCGCTGGCGTTAACCCGCGCCGCCAAACCTATTACCCACCGCACCGTGCTGGTGGGCAATGCGGCGCAAACCCTGCACCCGATTGCCGGGCAAGGATTTAATCTCGGTATGCGTGATGTCATGAGCCTTGCTGAAACTCTGACTCAGGCGCAGGAACGCGGAGAGGATATCGGTGATTACGGCATTTTGTGCCGTTACCATCAGCGTCGGCAGAGCGATCGCGAAGCGACTATTGGTGTAACAGACAGCCTTGTTCATATTTTTGCCAACCGCTGGGCGCCGCTGGTTGTTGGGCGCAACATCGGGCTGATGGCAATGGAATTATTCACTCCGGCACGTGATGTGCTGGCGCAGCGCACCCTTGGTTGGGTCGCGCGTTGAAGGCGGTTTTAAGGAATAAACAATGCAAAGTGTTGATGTAGCCATTGTTGGCGGCGGCATGGTGGGGCTGGCGGTTGCCTGCGGCTTACAGGGTAGCGGCTTACGTGTTGCCGTACTGGAACAGCGCGTACCTGAACCTCTGGCGGCGGATGCACCACCACAATTGCGCGTTTCGGCTATCAATGCCGCCAGCGAAAAATTACTTACCCGTCTTGGCGTCTGGCAGGACATTCTCTCCCGTAGAGCCAGTTGCTATCACGGCATGGAAGTGTGGGACAAAGACAGCTTTGGTCACATCTCGTTTGACGATCAGAGCATGGGCTATAGCCATCTTGGGCATATTGTTGAAAATTCAGTTATTCACTATGCGCTGTGGAACAAAGTGCAGCAGTCGTCAGATATCACCCTGCTAGCCCCCGCAGAATTACAGCAGGTCGCCTGGGGAGAGAACGAAACCTTCCTGACGCTGAAAGATGGCAGCATGTTAACGGCGCGTCTGGTAATTGGTGCGGACGGCGCTAATTCCTGGTTGCGCAACAAAGCCGATATTCCGCTGACTTTCTGGGATTATCAGCATCACGCGCTGGTGGCGACCATTCGCACGGAAGAACCGCATGGTGCGGTGGCGCGGCAGGTTTTCCACGGCGAAGGGATTCTGGCCTTTTTACCGCTTAGCGATCCGCATCTTTGCTCGATTGTCTGGTCACTGTCGCCAGAGGAAGCGCAGAGGATGCAGCAGGCAGGGGAAGACGAATTTAATCGCGCGTTAAATATCGCTTTTGATAATCGCCTGGGCTTATGCAGGGTTGAGAGCGAGCGTCAGGTGTTCCCGCTGACGGGGCGTTATGCGCGCCAGTTTGCCGCGCACCGTCTGGCGCTGGTGGGCGACGCCGCGCATACCATTCATCCGCTGGCGGGGCAGGGCGTTAATCTCGGCTTTATGGATGCCGCAGAACTGATTGCTGAACTGAAACGGTTGCATCGCCAGGGCAAAGACATCGGACAGTATATTTACCTGCGTCGCTATGAGCGTAGCCGCAAGCACAGTGCGGCGCTGATGCTGGCTGGTATGCAAGGCTTTCGCGATCTGTTTTCCGGGGGCAATCCGGCGAAAAAACTGCTGCGTGATATTGGCCTGAAACTGGCCGATACGCTTCCTGGCGTTAAACCACAACTGATCCGTCAGGCTATGGGATTAAATGATTTGCCTGAATGGCTGCGTTAAAAAATTTCTCCTCAACTGTTTATTTGATACCCATCACACTTTCTTCTCCCGGTTTTTTCGCCGGGAGATTTTGCTCATTTGAAATAAACTAATTTCACCATCAATTTCGCATTATATTTTCTAATGTTACGATTTTTTTATTGAGTGATTTTTGGCATATTTTCAGTTCTTAATATTGGTTTATCCAAATCGCATTCCTGAAAGCATCATATTTGTATAAAAATAAAATAAATTTTTGGTTTTTTATTCTGTTGAGATTTTTGTGTTTTTTAACCATAAGCTAATGTGATGATCAATTTTACCTTATGGTTAACAGTCTGTTTCGGTGGTAAGTTCAGGCAAAAGAGAACGATTGCGTTGGGGACCGGGAGTGGCTCCGATGCTGGGTTTCGTGGTGATAATTTCACCATGAAAAGTTGTCAGCCCCGCTTATTCAATGAGGACAAGATGGCACAACAGACTCCTTTGTACGAACAACACACGCTTTGCGGCGCTCGCATGGTGGATTTCCACGGCTGGATGATGCCGCTGCATTACGGTTCGCAAATCGACGAACATCATGCGGTACGTACCGATGCCGGAATGTTTGATGTGTCGCATATGACCATCGTCGATCTTCGCGGCAGCCGCACCAGGGAGTTTCTGCGTTATCTATTGGCGAACGATGTGGCGAAACTCACCAAAAGCGGTAAAGCCCTCTACTCCGGGATGTTGAATGCCTCTGGTGGTGTGATAGATGATCTCATCGTCTACTACTTTACTGAAGATTTCTTCCGCCTCGTTGTTAACTCCGCTACCCGCGAAAAAGACCTCTCCTGGATTACCCAACACGCTGAACCTTTCGGCATCGACATTACCGTTCGTGATGACCTTTCCATGATCGCCGTACAAGGGCCTAATGCTCAGGCAAAAGCTGCCACACTGTTTAATGACGCCCAGCGTCAGGCGGTGGAAGGGATGAAACCGTTCTTTGGCGTGCAGGCGGGCGATCTGTTTATTGCCACCACCGGTTACACCGGTGAAGCGGGTTATGAAATTGCGCTGCCCAATGAAAAAGCGGCCGATTTCTGGCGCGCGCTAGTGGAAGCGGGTGTTAAACCCTGTGGCCTGGGCGCGCGTGACACACTGCGTCTGGAAGCGGGTATGAATCTTTATGGTCAGGAGATGGACGAAACTATTTCTCCTTTAGCCGCCAATATGGGCTGGACTATCGCCTGGGAACCGGCAGATCGTGACTTCATCGGTCGTGAAGCTCTGGAAGTGCAGCGTGAGCATGGCACAGAAAAACTGGTTGGTCTGGTGATGACCGAAAAAGGCGTGCTGCGTAATGAACTGCCGGTACGTTTTACTGACGCGCAGGGCAACCAGCATGAAGGCATTATCACCAGCGGTACTTTCTCCCCGACGCTGGGTTACAGCATTGCGCTGGCGCGCGTGCCGGAAGGTATTGGTGAAACAGCGATTGTGCAAATTCGCAACCGTGAAATGCCGGTTAAAGTGACGAAACCTGTTTTTGTGCGTAACGGCAAAGCCGTCGCGTGATTTACTTTTTTGGAGATTGATTGATGAGCAACGTACCAGCAGAACTGAAATACAGCAAAGAACACGAATGGCTGCGTAAAGAAGCCGACGGCACTTACACCGTTGGCATCACCGAACACGCTCAGGAGCTGTTAGGCGATATGGTGTTTGTTGACCTGCCGGAAGTGGGCGCAACGGTTAGCGCGGGCGATGACTGCGCGGTTGCCGAATCAGTAAAAGCGGCGTCAGACATTTATGCGCCAGTAAGCGGTGAAATCGTGGCGGTAAACGACGCACTGAGCGATTCCCCGGAACTGGTGAACAGCGAACCGTATGCAGGCGGTTGGATCTTTAAAATCAAAGCCAGCGATGAAAGCGAACTGGATTCACTGCTGGATGCGACCGCATACGAAGCATTGTTAGAAGACGAGTAACGGCTTTATTCCTCTTCTGCGGGAGAGGATCAGGGTGAGGAAATTTACGCCTCACCCTCACTCTCTTCGCAAGGAGAGAGGTTCACAATTCACTGCACGTTTCAGGAACCATCGCTCATGACACAGACGTTAAGCCAGCTTGAAAACAGCGGCGCTTTTATTGAACGCCATATCGGACCGGACGCCGCGCAACAGCAAGAAATGCTGAATGCCGTTGGTGCACAATCGTTAAACGCGCTGACCGGCCAGATTGTGCCGAAAGATATTCAGCTTGCGACTCCGCCGCAGGTTGGCGCACCGGCGACCGAATACGCCGCACTGGCAGAACTCAAGGCTATTGCCAGTCGCAATAAACGCTTCACGTCTTACATCGGCATGGGTTACACCGCCGTGCAGTTACCGCCGGTTATCCTGCGTAACATGCTGGAAAATCCGGGCTGGTATACCGCGTATACCCCGTATCAACCTGAAGTTTCTCAGGGGCGCCTTGAAGCACTACTCAACTTCCAGCAGGTAACGCTGGATCTGACCGGGCTGGATATGGCTTCGGCGTCTCTGCTGGACGAAGCTACCGCTGCCGCCGAAGCAATGGCGATGGCTAAACGCGTCAGCAAACTGAAAAATGCCAATCGCTTCTTCGTTGCTTCTGACGTTCATCCGCAAACGCTGGATGTGGTTCGCACCCGTGCAGCAACCTTTGGTTTTGAAATCATTGTCGATGACGCGCAAAAAGTGCTCGATCATCAGGAAGTCTTCGGCGTGCTGTTACAGCAGGTCGGTACTACTGGTGAAATTCACGACTACACTGCGCTCATCAGCGAACTGAAATCACGCAAAATTGTGGTCAGCGTTGCCGCCGATATTATGGCGCTGGTGCTGTTAACCGCGCCGGGTAAACAGGGCGCGGATATTGTCTTTGGTTCGGCGCAACGCTTTGGCGTACCGATGGGCTACGGTGGCCCACACGCAGCATTCTTTGCGGCGAAAGATGAATACAAACGCTCCATGCCGGGGCGCATTATCGGCGTATCGAAAGATGCGGCTGGTAATACTGCGCTACGCATGGCAATGCAGACTCGCGAACAACATATTCGTCGCGAGAAAGCGAACTCCAACATTTGTACTTCCCAGGTTCTGCTGGCAAACATCGCCAGTCTGTATGCCGTTTATCACGGTCCGGTTGGTCTGAAACGTATCGCTAACCGTATTCATCGTCTGACCGATATTCTGGCTGCGGGGCTGCAACAAAAAGGTCTGAAGCTGCGCCATGTGCACTATTTCGACACCCTTTGTGTGGAAGTGGCAGACAAAGCGGGTGTACTGACGCGTGCCGAAGCGGCTGAAATCAACCTGCGTAGCGATATCCTGAACGCGGTTGGGATCACCCTTGATGAAACCACCACGCGTGAAAACGTGATGCAGCTTTTCAGCGTGCTGCTGGGCGATAACCACGGACTGGACATCGACACGCTGGACAAAGACGTGGCTCACGACAGCCGCTCTATTCAGCCTGCGATGCTGCGCGACGACGAAATCCTCACCCATCCGGTGTTTAATCGCTACCACAGCGAAACCGAAATGATGCGCTATATGCACTCGCTGGAGCGTAAAGATCTGGCGCTGAATCAGGCGATGATCCCGCTGGGTTCCTGCACCATGAAACTGAACGCCGCCGCTGAGATGATCCCGATCACCTGGCCGGAATTTGCTGAACTGCACCCGTTCTGCCCGCCAGAACAGGCCGAAGGTTATCAGCAGATGATCGCACAACTGGCTGAGTGGCTGGTGAAACTGACCGACTACGACGCCGTCTGTATGCAGCCGAACTCTGGCGCACAGGGCGAATATGCGGGTCTGCTGGCGATTCGTCATTATCACGAAAGCCGCAACGAAGGGTATCGCGATATCTGCCTGATCCCGGCATCTGCCCACGGCACTAACCCCGCTTCCGCGCATATGGCGGGGATGCAAGTGGTGGTTGTGGCGTGTGATAAAAACGGCAATATCGATTTGGCTGACCTGCGCGCGAAAGCGGAACAGGCGGGCGATAATCTCTCCTGCATCATGGTGACCTATCCTTCCACTCACGGTGTGTATGAAGAAACGATCCGTGAAGTGTGTGAAGTTGTACACCAGTTCGGCGGTCAGGTTTACCTTGATGGCGCGAACATGAACGCCCAGGTTGGCATCACCTCGCCGGGGTTTATTGGCGCGGACGTTTCGCACCTCAACCTGCATAAAACCTTCTGCATTCCGCACGGCGGTGGCGGCCCAGGTATGGGACCGATCGGCGTGAAAGCGCATCTGGCGCCGTTTGTACCGGGTCATAGCGTGGTGCAAATCGAAGGCATGTTAACCCGTCAGGGCGCGGTTTCTGCGGCACCGTTCGGTAGCGCATCCATTCTGCCAATCAGCTGGATGTACATTCGCATGATGGGCGCAGAAGGGCTGAAAAAAGCAAGCCAGGTGGCAATCCTCAACGCTAACTATATTGCCAGCCGCCTGCAGGATGCTTTCCCGGTGCTGTATACCGGTCGCGACGGTCGCGTGGCGCACGAATGTATTCTCGATATTCGTCCGCTGAAAGAAGAAACCGGCATCAGCGAACTGGATATTGCCAAGCGCCTGATCGACTACGGTTTCCACGCGCCGACGATGTCGTTCCCGGTGGCGGGGACGCTGATGGTTGAACCGACCGAATCTGAAAGCAAAGTGGAACTGGATCGCTTTATCGACGCGATGCTGGCTATCCGCGCAGAAATTGACCAGGTGAAAGCCGGTGTCTGGCCGCTGGAAGATAACCCGCTGGTGAACGCGCCGCACATTCAGAGCGAACTGGTTGCCGAGTGGACGCATCCGTACAGCCGCGAAGTTGCGGTATTCCCGGCAGGCGTGGCAGACAAATACTGGCCGACGGTGAAACGTCTGGATGATGTTTACGGAGACCGTAACCTGTTCTGCTCCTGCGTACCGATTAGCGAATACCAGTAATTCACTGATTCGACTATCTTCTAAAGGCGCTTCGGCGCCTTTATTTTTGGGGAAAACAAATGGCTATAGCACTTGTGACCGGTGGTAGTCGCGGCATTGGGCGGGCAATTGCGCTGCTGCTGGCAAAAGAAGGGTATACGGTGGCGGTTAATTATCAGCAAAACCTCCACGCGGCGCAGGAAGTGGTGAACTTAATAACGCAAGCCGGTGGCAAGGCATTTGTGCTCCAGGCGGATATCAGCGACGAAAATCAGGTCATCGCAATGTTTACAGCAATCGATCAGCGTGATGAACCGTTAGCCGCGCTGGTCAATAACGCAGGAATATTGTTTACCCAATGCACAGTGGAAAATCTCACCGCAGAGCGAATCAACCAAGTACTTTCCACCAACGTGACGGGTTATTTTCTCTGCTGCCGCGAGGCGGTAAAACGCATGGCGCTGAAAAACGGCGGCAGTGGCGGCGCTATCGTCAATGTTTCTTCGGTAGCAGCCAGGCTGGGATCACCCGGAGAATACGTTGATTATGCGGCATCGAAAGGGGCGATTGATACGTTAACCACCGGATTATCGCTGGAAGTCGCCGCGCAGGGAATTCGCGTTAACGGCGTGCGGCCTGGGTTTATTTATACCGAAATGCACGCCAGCGGTGGCGAACCTGGACGCGTCGATCGCGTTAAGTCGAACATCCCCATGCAGCGCGGCGGACAGGCGGAAGAGGTCGCGCAGGCCATTGTCTGGCTGTTAAGCGATAAAGCCTCTTATGTCACGGGAAGTTTTATCGATTTGGCTGGTGGGAAATAAAGCAGGAGAGTTGTCTGACCGGATGCAACGCAACAAGCATTGCATCCGGTACTTCATCTACTTAAAGTTTCTCGCCGTTGCTGGCAATCACTTCTTTGTACCAGTTAAAGCTCTTCTTACGTGAACGCGACATATCACCAGTACCGTCGTCATGTTTATTCACATAGATAAAACCGTAGCGTTTGCTGTACTGCCCGGTGGTGAACGATACACAGTCGATGCAGCCCCACGGCGTGTAGCCCATCAGATCCACACCATCGTAAGTCACCGCTTTTTTCATCTCGTCAATATGGGCGCGCAGGTAGTCAATGCGGTAGTCGTCGTTGATGCTGCCATCTTCTTCCACTTTGTCGTAAGCGCCAAAACCGTTTTCGACAATAAACAGCGGCTTCTGGTAACGCTCATACAATTCGCAAAGCGCGTAACGCAGACCTACCGGATCAATCTGCCAGCCCCAGTCAGACGCTTTAACATACGGGTTCGGTACGCTGCCTTCGAAACCAGAAATTGCATCGCCGGTGCCGCCTTCGGCCTTCACCGCGTTGGTCATGTAATAGCTGAAGCCAAGATAATCGCAGGTGCCTTCGCGCAGCACATCCAGATCGCCGTCTTCCATTTTGATGTTAAATCCGCGACGTTCCCACTCGTTCAATACATAAGAAGGGTAATAGCCGCGTAGCTGGACATCGGTAAAGACGTAACGTTCGCGCATCGACTCCTGGGCAAACATTACATCGTCCGGGTTACAGGAGTAAGGATAGAGCGGCACCATCGCCAGCATACAGCCGACTTTCATCTCCGGGTTAATGCGACGCGCAGCTTTCACTGCCAGGGCGCTGGCGACAAACTGGTGATGCAGCACCTGATACATCGTCTCTTCCGGGTTTTCATGTTCGGTATACACCACGCCGGAGCAGCAGTAACCGAACAGCGGCGCACGCCAGTTACGCTGGTTGTTAATTTCGTTGAAGGTCATCCAGTATTTGACTTTGTGCTTATAGCGTTCAAATACCACTTCCGCGAAACGGACAAAGAAATCAACCACTTTACGGTTGGTCCAGCTACCGTATTGCTGCACCAGATGCAGCGGCATTTCAAAGTGGGATAGGGTGATCACCGGTTCGATATTGTATTTCAGCAGTTCATCGAACATATCGTCGTAAAACTTCAGCCCTTCTTCGTTTGGCTGAGCTTCATCGCCTTTGGGGAAAATGCGCGTCCAGGCGATGGAAGTACGAAAACATTTGAAGCCCATTTCTGCGAAGAGCTTGATGTCTTCCTTGTAGTGACCGTAAAAATCTACCGCTTCATGGTTCGGATAGTATTTACCCGGCAAGACTTCTTTGGTGATTTCGCGCGGCACGCCGTGTGCGCCACCGGTCAGTACGTCACAAATACTCGGCCCTTTGCCGCCTTTGTTCCAGCCGCCTTCGACCTGATGAGCGGCAACTGCGCCGCCCCATAAGAAATCTTTCGGTAAGGTGAGTTTTTTCACTATCATAGGCTCCAGATGAGTCAATTCTTACAGGAAATAGTACCATGCAGCCAAACGACATCACTTTTTTTCAACGATTCCAGGATGACATTCTGGCTGGGCGTAAAACCATCACAATCCGTGACGAGTCTGAATCGCACTTTAAAGCTGGCGATGTGCTTCGTGTCGGGCGCTTTGAAGATGACGGCTATTTTTGCACCATTGAAGTCACTGCAACCTCAACGGTGACGCTGGATACTCTCACAGAAAAACACGCACAACAGGAAAATATGACCCTGGCTGAATTGAAAAAGGTCATTGCCGACATCTATCCCGATCAGACACAGTTTTATGTGATTGAATTTAAATGTCTTTAAATTGAACTCACGCCTGTTAGTTGAAATTTTGCATTTAATTTCATGATTTTTCGGAGATTAATCTCAAATCAGAATTTATTTTAGCTAACAGGTGTTCACTGGAACTATTCTCAGTTACGCTGGAGATGTATACACGTGCGTGTACGTTTCTCCGGAGTAAGTTATGGTTCAGAAGCCTCTCATTAAGCAGGGATATTCGCTGGCAGAGGAAATTGCCAACAGCGTCAGTCACGGTATTGGACTGGTGTTTGGTATCGTCGGGTTGGTATTGCTACTGGTTCAGGCGGTGGATCTCAATGCCAGCGCCACGGCGATAACCAGTTACAGCCTCTATGGCGGCAGTATGATCCTGCTGTTCCTCGCTTCGACGCTTTATCATGCCATTCCTCATCAACGGGCAAAAATGTGGCTGAAGAAATTTGACCACTGCGCCATTTATCTGTTGATTGCCGGAACCTACACGCCGTTTTTGCTGGTGGGGCTGGATTCTCCGTTAGCGCGCGGGCTGATGATTGTTATCTGGAGCCTGGCATTGCTGGGGATTCTGTTCAAACTGACCATCGCGCACCGATTTAAAATCTTATCTCTGGTGACCTATCTGGCGATGGGCTGGCTGTCGCTGGTGGTGATTTATGAAATGGCAGTTAAGCTCGCGGCGGGCAGCGTTACCTTACTGGCGGTCGGTGGCGTGGTTTACTCGCTTGGCGTGGTTTTCTACGTCTGCAAACGCATTCCCTACAACCACGCCATCTGGCACGGCTTTGTGCTCGGCGGTAGCGTGTGCCATTTTCTGGCGATCTATTTGTATATTGGGCAGGCGTAATTGGTATGCCTTTGTAGGAATGAAAAGACACACCAGCGTCGCATCAGGCATCAGAGCGCAACTGCCGGATGCGGCGTGAACGCCTTATCCGGCCTACGGGCTACGTCCCTGTTGTGATAAAGGCACCAAATCCCAGGCCTGATAAGGCGCGGTAGCGTCGCATCAGGCAATAGATTCCCGAAGCGATACAGAAATTTACTCTTCCAGCGAATACGGCAGCGGCTCGATATGCAATGTATTCGCATCGTCACGAACGCGGAAAACGCTGTCCGGTTCCATGTCGTTATTCATGACGACCTGCACTACGACCTGCCCATCTTCCAGTTTGACCGCCGCCAGCACGGTTCCGGTACGACGCCAGTTTTCGCCCATTTTCAGTTCTAAATCTTCACCAGCTTCCGGCAGCCGGCTGGCGCTACCTGCCAGCAACCAGAGCGCGCGTTTGTTGGCACCACGGAATTTTGCTCGCGCTACCATCTCTTGCCCGGTATAGCAGCCTTTCTTAAAGCTGATGCCGCCCAGCGCCTGGAGGTTGGTCGCCTGGGGGATAAACTGCCCGCTGTTAGGCGCATCAATCACCGGGAAACCCGCTTCAATGTTTAATGCCAGCCACTGTTGGCTATTATTCAGTTCCGCTTCGCCGCGAAGCTTGTCGGTCAGCACACTGGCGGTAGTTTCATCGGTCACGATCAGAAAACGTTCTGCTGGGTGTTCAAACCAAAGCAGTGTCGTCACACCTTCTCTGACCGCCTGTTTTTCCTTCGAAGGCAGTTCGCTAAAGAGATTTGCCAGCGCGGCGCGAGCCTGAAAACCGGCAACACCGAGAAGCACACGCTCGTCGTCTGGCGCGATGGTCACTTTAGAAAATACCGCATATTTTTTCAGTTCAGTCAGTTGCGATTCACGCACGCTGCGCCGTTCAATCCATGCGAAACCGTCGCCATCGTGGAACAGACGCAAATTGCTCCACATCTTACCTTTAGCATCGCAATGTGCGGCGAGCAGGTGCTGATCTTCTGTCATCTGGCTGACATCTGCTGTCACCTGACCCTGCATATATTTTTCGCTGTCCGCGCCAGTAATGGTGGCCAGCGCCCAGTCATCAAGCGTCATCAGCGTCAACGGTAAACGGGCAGAAGCCGTAGGCTGACGGGGAGGAAAAGGTGTAAAAGCCATAATGGAGTCCTGTTTTACAAACGGCGTAATTAATGACTAATGGTAAAAGAGCTATGGGGCATTGCAAGTGCTTTCACTACGCGATCTGTGCCTTCAGTCAGGCTTTGCGAGGTGACTTCCAAAAAAATGAAGCCTTTGAATTGTTGTGGATTAATTTCGCGATCGTGATTGTGTTTACCGATATTCCCGCAAAAGAAGTCGAAAAACACGTTACAATAGCCAGGTACTGGATTTTCGTGAGACAGGAAGAAGATGGACATTAACAACAAAGCCCGCATTCATTGGGCATGCCGCCGTGGTATGCGCGAACTCGATATTTCAATCATGCCGTTTTTCGAACATGAGTACGACAGCTTAAGCGATGACGAAAAACGCATCTTTATTCGTCTGCTGGAATGTGACGATCCCGATTTGTTCAACTGGCTGATGAATCACGGTAAACCGGCCGATGCAGAACTGGAAATGATGGTCCGACTCATCCAGACACGGAACCGGGAACGTGGTCCTGTGGCAATCTGATTTGCGCGTCTCCTGGCGCGCGCAGTGGCTTTCCTTGCTGATTCATGGGCTGGTTGCCGCTGTTATTTTGCTCATGCCCTGGCCGCTTAGTTACACCCCGTTATGGCTGGTGTTGCTTTCGCTGGTGGTGTTTGATTGCGTCCGCAGCCAGCGGCGCATTAATGCTCGCCAGGGAGAGATTCGTCTGCTGATGGATGGGCGTTTGCGCTGGCAGGGGCAGGAGTGGAGCATCGTCAAAGCGCCGTGGATGATTAAAAGCGGCATGATGTTGCGTCTACGTTCTGATAGCGGCAAACGTCAGCATCTGTGGCTGGCAGCAGACAGCATGGATGAAGCCGAATGGCGGGATTTGCGGCGGATTTTGTTACAGCAGGAGACGCAAAGATAATGGCGACGGCAAAGCGAGTGCGCTATGCCGTCAGTAATCTCAGGCGTAATGCTCTGCCATTTCGTTGAGGATTTGCTCACACCAGCTCTGAATACGCTCGTCGCTAAGGTCATACTGGTTAGTTTCGTCCAGCGCCAGACCCACGAACAGTTGTCCGTCAGCAATCACCGGTTTCGGGCTGGTAAACTCATATCCTTCCGTTGGCCAGTAGCCGACGAACTTCACGCCTTTGGTCGAGAGTTTGTCATGCAGCATACCGAGTGCATCGAGGAACCACTCACCATATCCCAGTTGATCGCCTAATCCATATAGCGCAACAATTTTACCTTTGAGATTCAGGTCGTCGAGCTGATCCCAGACGGCTTCCCAGTCTTCCTGGATTTCGCCAAAATCCCAGGTCGGGATACCCAGAATGAGCACATCGTACTGCTCCATTAATTTCGGGGAGTCGTCCTTGAGGTTATGTAAGGTCACCAGTTCTGGGCCGATAATATCGCGGATTTTTTCTGCCGCCATTTCGGTGTAACAGGTGCTGGAACCGTAAAAAAGACCCATATTCATAACGTAAGCTTCTCGATTCTGCTGTGGCTTTTGCGGCTAGTGTATCAGAATCGCTTTAGTCACGGCACAATAAGGCATAATGGATCAAACGAGTAACGATAAGGGGCGCAAGTGAAACAGGATCTGGCATGCATCGAGCAGTTTCTTGATGCCCTGTGGCTGGAGAAAAATCTGGCAGAAAATACGTTGAACGCATATCGTCGCGATCTGTCAATGATGGTGGAGTGGTTGCATCATCGTGGATTGACGCTGGCAACGGCGCAAAGCGGCGACTTACAGGCATTACTGGCAGAACGGCTGGAAGGCGGGTATAAAGCCACCAGTTCCGCTCGTTTGCTGAGTGCGGTGCGCCGATTGTTCCAGTATCTTTATCGCGAAAAGTTTCGTGAAGACGATCCCAGTGCGCATCTTGCTTCGCCGAAATTACCCCAGCGTCTACCGAAAGATTTAAGTGAAGCGCAAGTCGAAAGGTTATTGCAGGCACCGTTGGTTGATCAGCCTCTGGAGCTACGCGACAAAGCGATGCTCGAAGTGCTGTATGCTACCGGATTGCGTGTCTCTGAACTTGTAGGGTTGACGATGAGCGATATCAGCTTGCGTCAGGGCGTGGTGCGGGTAATCGGTAAAGGCAATAAAGAACGCCTGGTGCCGTTAGGTGAAGAGGCAGTCTACTGGCTGGAAACCTATCTGGAACACGGGCGACCGTGGTTGCTAAACGGTGTGTCGATTGATGTACTGTTTCCCAGCCAGCGTGCGCAGCAGATGACGAGACAAACCTTCTGGCATCGCATTAAACATTATGCCGTGCTGGCGGGGATCGACAGCGAAAAGCTGTCACCGCATGTGTTGCGTCACGCTTTTGCCACTCATTTATTAAATCATGGTGCGGATTTACGCGTGGTACAGATGCTACTGGGCCACAGCGATCTTTCCACCACGCAAATTTATACGCATGTCGCTACTGAGCGTCTGCGGCAACTTCATCAACAGCATCACCCTCGGGCGTGATAGCTGAAAAGAACGGGATGACTTATGAAGAAAGGTTTTATGTTGTTTACTTTGTTGACGGCGTTTTCTGGCTTTGCTCAGGCTGATGACACGGCAATTCAACAAACGCTAGCCAAAATGGGCATTAAAAGCAGCGATATTCAGCCAGCACCCGTGGCAGGCATGAAGACAGTTCTGACTAACAGCGGTGTGTTGTACATCACCGATGATGGTAAACACATCATTCAGGGGCCAATGTATGACGTTAGCGGCGCGGCACCGATCAACGTCACCAACCAGATGCTGTTAAAGCAACTGAATGCGCTGGAAAAAGAGATGATTATCTACAAAGCGCCGCAAGAAAAGCACGTCATCACCGTGTTTACCGACATTACCTGCGGTTACTGCCACAAAATGCATGAGCAGATGGCTGACTACAACGCGCTGGGGATCACCGTGCGTTATCTCGCGTTCCCGCGCCAGGGGCTGGAGAGCCAGGCTGAACAACAAATGAAAGCCATCTGGTGTGCAAAAGATAAAAACAAAGCGTTTGATGATGTGATGGCAGGTAAAGCTGCCACTCCGGCAAGTTGCGATATTGATATTGCCGACCATTACGCACTTGGCGTACAGCTTGGCGTTAGCGGTACTCCGGCAGTTGTGCTGAGCAATGGCACACTTGTTCCGGGTTACCAGCCGCCGAAAGCGATGAAAGAATTCCTCGACGAACATCAAAAAATGACCAGCGGTAAATAATTCGCGTGAAACAACAGATACAACTTCGTCGTCGTGAAGTCGACGAAACGGCAGACTTGCCCGCTGACTTGCCCCCCTTGCTGCGGCGTTTATACGCCAGTCGGGGCGTGCGCAGCGCGCAGGAACTGGAGCGCAGCGTTAAAGGTATGCTGCCCTGGCAGCAACTGAGCGGTGTCGAAAAGGCCGTTGAGATCCTTTACAACGCTTTTCGCGAAGGAACGCGGATTATTGTGGTCGGGGATTTCGATGCCGACGGTGCCACCAGCACAGCTCTTAGCGTGCTGGCGATGCGTTCTCTCGGCTGTGACAACATCGACTACCTTGTACCGAACCGTTTCGAAGACGGTTACGGCTTAAGTCCTGAAGTGGTCGATCAAGCTCATGCGCGTGGTGCGCAGTTGATTGTAACGGTTGATAACGGCATTTCTTCTCACGCAGGAGTTGAACATGCTCGCTCGTTGGGCATTCCGGTTATTGTTACCGATCATCATTTGCCTGGCGAAACTTTACCTGCGGCGGAAGCCATTATTAATCCTAATCTGCGTGACTGCGAGTTCCCGTCGAAATCGCTGGCAGGCGTTGGCGTAGCGTTTTATCTGATGCTGGCGTTACGCACCTTTTTGCGCGATCGGGGGTGGTTCGATGAGCGTGGTATCGCAATACCGAATCTGGCGGAATTGCTGGATCTGGTGGCGCTGGGTACGGTGGCGGACGTAGTGCCGCTGGACGCCAATAATCGCATTCTGACCTGGCAGGGGATGAGTCGCATTCGTGCCGGGAAATGCCGCCCGGGGATTAAAGCCCTGCTGGAAGTGGCAAACCGCGATGCACAAAAACTCGCTGCCAGCGATTTAGGTTTTGCGCTGGGGCCGCGTCTCAATGCCGCCGGACGACTGGATGATATGTCCGTTGGCGTGGCACTGTTACTTTGCGACAACATCGGCGAAGCGCGCGTTCTGGCTAATGAGCTTGATGCACTAAACCAGACGCGAAAAGAGATTGAACAGGGAATGCAGGTCGAAGCACTGACCTTGTGCGAGCAACTGGAGCGTAGCCGCGATACGCTGCCTGGCGGGCTGGCAATGTATCACCCTGAATGGCATCAGGGCGTCGTTGGTATTCTGGCTTCGCGCATCAAAGAGCGTTTTCATCGTCCGGTTATCGCCTTTGCGCCTGCGGGCGACGGTACGCTGAAAGGTTCTGGTCGCTCCATCCAGGGATTGCATATGCGTGATGCGCTGGAGCGGTTAGACACGCTCTACCCTGGCATGATGCTCAAGTTTGGCGGTCATGCGATGGCGGCAGGATTGTCGCTGGAAGAGGACAAATTCGAACTCTTTCAGCAACGCTTTGGCGAACTGGTTACCGAGTGGCTGGATCCGGCATTATTACAGGGTGAAGTAGTTTCCGACGGCCCGTTAAGTGCAGCGGAGATGACCATGGAAGTTGCGCAACTGCTGCGTGATGCCGGTCCGTGGGGGCAGATGTTCCCGGAACCGCTGTTTGACGGTCATTTTCGCCTGCTGCAACAGCGGTTGGTGGGAGAGCGCCATCTGAAGGTTATGGTTGAACCGGTCGGCGGCGGCCCGCTGCTGGATGGTATTGCTTTTAATGTCGATACCGCCCTCTGGCCGGATAACGGCGTTCGTGAAGTACAACTGGCCTACAAGCTGGATATCAACGAGTTTCGCGGCAACCGCAGTCTACAGATTATCATCGATAATATCTGGCCACTTTAGCATCGTCCTCACTATAAAAAAGAGTGTGGATTGGGTACAATCCCGCTCTTATCACCGCATTTTGACTAGCTCAATAAAAGAAATCAGACCATGTTTGAAATTAATCCGGTAAATAATCGCATTCAGGACCTCACGGAACGCTCCGACGTTCTTAGGGGGTATCTTTGACTACGACGCCAAGAAAGAGCGTCTGGAAGAAGTAAACGCCGAGCTGGAACAGCCGGATGTCTGGAACGAACCCGAACGCGCACAGGCGCTGGGTAAAGAGCGTTCCTCCCTCGAGGCTGTTGTCGATACCCTCGACCAAATGAAACAAGGGCTGGAAGATGTTTCCGGTCTGCTGGAACTGGCTGTAGAAGCTGACGACGAAGAAACCTTTAACGAAGCCGTTGCTGAACTCGACGCACTGGAAGAAAAACTGGCGCAGCTTGAGTTCCGCCGCATGTTCTCCGGCGAATATGACAGCGCCGACTGCTACCTTGATATCCAGGCTGGTTCCGGCGGTACGGAAGCGCAGGACTGGGCAAGTATGCTTGAGCGTATGTATCTGCGCTGGGCAGAATCGCGCGGTTTCAAAACTGAAATTATCGAAGAGTCGGAAGGTGAAGTAGCGGGTATCAAATCCGTGACTATCAAGATCTCCGGCGATTACGCTTATGGTTGGCTGCGCACAGAAACCGGTGTTCACCGTCTGGTGCGTAAAAGCCCGTTTGACTCCGGCGGTCGTCGCCACACGTCGTTTAGTTCCGCGTTTGTTTACCCAGAAGTGGATGACGATATTGATATCGAAATCAACCCAGCGGATCTGCGCATTGATGTCTATCGCGCGTCCGGTGCGGGCGGTCAGCACGTTAACCGTACCGAATCTGCGGTGCGTATTACTCACATCCCGACCGGGATTGTGACCCAGTGCCAGAACGACCGTTCCCAGCACAAGAACAAAGACCAGGCCATGAAGCAGATGAAAGCAAAACTTTATGAGCTGGAGATGCAGAAGAAGAATGCTGAGAAACAGGCGATGGAAGACAATAAATCTGACATCGGCTGGGGCAGCCAGATTCGTTCTTATGTCCTTGATGACTCCCGCATTAAAGATCTGCGCACCGGGGTTGAAACCCGCAACACGCAGGCAGTGCTGGATGGCAGCCTGGATCAATTTATCGAAGCAAGTTTGAAAGCTGGGTTATAAGGAACCAACATGTCTGAACAACACGTACAAGGCACTGACGCGGTAACCGATCTTAACAATGAACTGAAAACTCGTCGCGAAAAGCTGGCGAACCTGCGCGAGCAGGGGATTGCCTTTCCGAATGATTTTCGTCGCGACCATACTTCTGACCAACTGCATACAGACTTCGACGGTAAAGAGAACGAAGAGCTGGAAGAGTTGAACATCGAAGTTGCTGTAGCTGGTCGCATGATGACTCGCCGAATTATGGGTAAAGCCTCTTTCGTTACCCTGCAGGACGTCGGTGGTCGCATTCAGCTGTATGTAGCTCGTGATGATCTGCCGGAAGGCGTTTATAACGATCAATTTAAGAAATGGGATCTTGGCGATATTATCGGCGCAAAAGGTAAGCTGTTTAAAACCAAAACCGGCGAGCTGTCTATCCACTGCACCGAGCTGCGTCTGCTGACCAAAGCACTGCGCCCGCTGCCAGACAAATTCCACGGCTTGCAAGATCAGGAAGCGCGTTATCGTCAGCGTTATCTGGATCTCATCTCTAACGATGATTCCCGCAACACCTTTAAAGTGCGTTCACAGATCCTCTCTGGCATTCGCCAGTTCATGGTGAATCGCGGCTTTATGGAAGTTGAAACCCCGATGATGCAGGTGATCCCGGGCGGTGCGGCAGCACGTCCGTTTATTACCCATCACAACGCGCTGGATCTCGACATGTACCTGCGTATTGCGCCGGAACTGTACCTCAAGCGTCTGGTGGTTGGCGGTTTTGAACGCGTGTTCGAAATCAACCGTAACTTCCGTAACGAAGGTATCTCCGTGCGCCATAACCCAGAGTTCACCATGATGGAACTCTATATGGCTTACGCGGATTACAAAGATCTGATCGAACTGACCGAATCGCTGTTCCGCACTCTGGCTCAGGATATTCTCGGTAAGACTGAAGTAACCTACGGTGATGTGGTACTGGACTTCGGTAAGCCGTTCGAAAAACTGACCATGCGTGAAGCGATTAAGAAATATCGCCCGGAAACCGACATGGCAGACCTGGATAACTTTGACTCTGCGAAAGCGATTGCTGAATCTCTCGGCATTCACGTTGAGAAGAGCTGGGGGCTGGGTCGTATTGTGACCGAGATCTTTGACGAAGTGGCAGAAGCGAATCTGATTCAGCCGACCTTCATTACTGAATACCCGGCTGAAGTTTCTCCGCTGGCGCGTCGTAACGACGTCAACCCGGAAATCACCGATCGCTTTGAATTCTTTATTGGCGGTCGTGAGATTGGTAACGGCTTTAGCGAACTGAACGATGCAGAAGATCAGGCGCAGCGTTTCCTGGATCAGGTTGCGGCGAAAGACGCAGGCGACGATGAAGCAATGTTCTACGATGAAGATTACGTTACTGCACTGGAACATGGTCTGCCGCCGACAGCAGGTCTGGGAATTGGTATCGACCGTATGGTTATGCTTTTCACCAACAGCCATACTATCCGCGACGTTATTCTGTTCCCGGCGATGCGTCCGGTAAAATAAGTATTACGCGTAAGCACATAACCCCGGCAACCGTCGGGGTTTTTTATTTAAGCTGTGTAAATGCAGACAATTGTTTTCTGGCTTCGCTATTGGCTGCCTGCATCACCATCCACGGGCTGAATGCCCACGGCGTGGCATCAATACCGCGTAATACATCTGCTAAATCACACCATTGATAATCCATCACTTCATCATTGTTGGGCTGTAACTCGCTGATCACGCGTGCGGCAAATACCGGGCACACTTCATTTTCGACAATGCCACTCGGATCGGTGACGCGGTAGTGAAAGTCAGGATAGACCGGTTCTGGTGATGTTATTTCCACACCCAGTTCAAAGCGGCAACGGCGGATCACCGCGTCTTCGTTGCTTTCTCCCAATTGTGGATGCCCACAAACCGAGTTTGTCCACACACCCGGCCATGCTTTTTTGCTCAGTGCGCGGCGGGTAACTAATAATTGCCCTTTGGCATTAAACAGCCAACTGGAGAACGCGAGATGTAAGGGGGTATTTGCCGTGTGTGCAGCATATTTTTCCAGTGTACCCGAAGGGACTCCCTGTGCATTCAGTAAAATGACGTGTTCCGTTTGCATAATTTCTCACATGTAATTCTAATCACTCGTCATTATAGATAACAGAAGTGTTAAATGATTAACCAAGTGAGCGTTTATCGACAACCGCCCGTTTTGAGCGGATGCCGACAGAGAAAGACCATTTAAAAAAGCAACATCATATATTTGAAGCGGCTTTCAATAGCCATTGCAACGCAGTCAGAAATGACAGGAATGGAGATCATTAAGAGTAATAACAGACTGAATATAGCGCGCATTAAAAGATTCATATTATTCTCCATGCTCATTTTTCTTCAGCTTGCGCATCAGAAGCCACATACGTACTGTCCTGACTTTTAGATCTTTATCAGAGACGGATTCCTTTACCAGGTCAGCATGATGCTGATAGCCATTAAAGAAGACGTTCAGCACAACGGCGCTAAGGGTTGCGAGCATAATGCCGCTATGCAGCAACGGTTGCAGTACGGCCGGTAATTTAGAAAAAAAATCGTGAGAAAGCGTCGGAGTCATGCCAACGCCGAGACTGATTGCCACAATATAGAGGTTGTAACGGTTGGTGGTGTAGTTACAGCGCGACAGAATCCGAATCCCTGTAGCCAGCACCATGCCGAACATCACCAGCCCCGCGCCGCCCAGCACAAATTGCGGAATGGAAGCCACCAGCACCGCCATTTTGGGCACCATGCCGAACAGAATTAAAATAATCCCCGAAGAAATACACACCCAGCGGCTATGAACGCGCGTCACGCTGACCAGACCGACGTTTTGTGAAAAAGATGTATGCGGAAAACTGTTAAACGTTCCGCCGATCATGGTTCCTACGCCATCCACGCGCAGCCCGCGAATAATGTCGTGCGAAGAGAGCTTACGACCGACTATTTCACCCAGTGCCAGGAACATCCCCATCGACTCAATAAATACGATGATGAGTACTGCGGTCATGGTCAAAATAGAAACGGGGTCGAAAATCGGCATACCAAACGACATCGGCGTAACAATCGCAAACCACGAAGCATCATGCAGCCCGGATAAATTGACTTCATTCATCATCCACGAAAGTAAAAAGCCAAATACAATCCCCAGTAATACGGCGACATTGGACATAAATCCTTTTGCATAGCGAGTAATAAGCAAGATGAAAATTAAGACTGCGAAGGAGATTCCTAAATAAACGGGATTACCATATTGCGGATTTCCTTTACCTCCCGCAGCCCAATCAATGCCCACCTGAATAATACTCAGCCCGATAGAGGTAATAACCACACCGGTAACCAGCGGTGGGAACAAAGGCATTAAGCGACCAATAAGCGGCGCTAATAATGTGGTGATAAATCCTGCTGCGATGGTTGCGCCAAAAATCCCCAGCAGGCCGATATCCGGGTTCATCCCGATAGCTATCATTGGCGTTACAGCAGCAAAGGTCACCGACATAATAACGGGCAGGCGAATCCCCATAAAACGACCGATGCCAATGCATTGCAAAAGTGTGACGATACCGCAGCAAAAGAGGTCGGAGCTAATAAGCATCGCGATCGCCTCTTTGGTAAGGCCGAGTCTGTCACCAATCATCAGTGGAACAGCGACTGCACCTGCATACATCACAAGTACGTGTTGCAGACCGAGTATGATCAACTTTCCTGGTGATAATATGCGGTCAACCTCATCGGTGGGGCGGTCTTGCCCTGAAGATGAGGGAAGTTGGGAATCTATGGCGCTCATCAGTCATTCTCCTTTCGCTCGCCAGAGTTAAAAGCAACCGTTTACGTTAATAAAACTGTTTAATTACATGCTCGTGGGATGCCAGTTTTAACGAGGAAGGGAAGTTAGAGACAGGAATTGCGGAGGCAATCACATAATCGTGGTTAAACCGAGAAAATGAGAAAAGAATCAGATAATGGAATTATCTTTAATTTTCTCATATTGATATGTCTTTAATCATTCTGGCATATCGCACTCTCGCATTTAATGTTTTTGAGTTGGATTACTCTGTTTTCAGCAACGATGTTTAATTAATGAAAGCGGCACAGATTGAGGGGTAATAATTTGACCTCAGTCGCAAAATATCATTAAAGCGGACACGTTTTATAATATATGCCCGTTTATTGCATTGCGACATTTGAGAAGACATAACTCATCAAATGAAAGGGATGCAAATGAATAAGTTTATCGCTGCTGAAGCTGCGGAATGTATAGGCTGTCATGCCTGTGAAATTGCCTGTGCGGCGGCACACAACCAAGAAAACTGGCCGCAGAGCCACAGTGACTTTAAACCCCGTATTCACGTTGTTGGGAAAGGCCTGCACGCGAATCCAGTGGCCTGTCATCATTGCAATAATGCCCCCTGCGTTACGGTTTGCCCGGTAAATGCTCTGACTTTCCAGCCTGATAGCGTACAACTGGACGAGCAAAAGTGTATTGGTTGTAAAAGATGCGCAATCGCTTGCCCCTTTGGCGTAATCGAGATGGTCGGTTCTATTGCGCAGAAATGCGACCTTTGTAACCAGCGCAGTTCCGGCGTTCAAGCCTGTATTGAGGTCTGCCCAACGCAGGCATTACGCCTGATGGATGATAAAGAGTTACAGCAGATAAAGATGACCCGCCAGCGCAAAACGGCAGAAGGAAAGGTGTCATCAGATGCTCAGTCATCTCGCCGTGCAGCGTTGCTCCCCGTTAACCCGCGTAAAGGTGCAGATAAAATTTCAGCGAGTGAGCGGAAAACCCACTTTGGCGAAATCTATTGTGGACTGGATCCGCAACAAGCGACTTATGAGAGTGACCGCTGTGTTTATTGTGCCGAAAAAGCCAACTGCAACTGGCATTGCCCGCTGCATAACGCCATTCCGGATTACATCCGTCTGGTACAGGAAGGGAAGATTATTGAAGCGGCAGAACTCTGCCACCAGACCAGCTCCTTACCAGAAATCTGCGGCAGGGTATGTCCACAGGACCGTCTTTGTGAAGGTGCATGTACTTTGAAAGATCACTCTGGCGCAGTCTCTATCGGTAATCTGGAACGCTACATCACCGATACCGCGCTGGCGATGGGCTGGCGTCCCGATGTCAGCCAGGTCGTTCCGCGTATGGAAAGAGTGGCGGTGATTGGCGCAGGGCCAGCAGGGCTGGGGTGTGCCGATATTCTGGTGCGCGCTGGCGTTCATGTTGATGTCTTTGATCGCCATCCAGAAATTGGCGGCATGTTGACCTTTGGTATTCCTCCTTTCAAGCTCGATAAAGCGGTGTTAAGCCAGCGGCGGGAGATATTCACCGCGATGGGGATCGACTTTCATCTCAACTGTGAAATTGGCCGTGATATCTCTTTCAACGAATTAACGGCGGAATATGATGCCGTTTTCCTCGGCGTGGGGACTTACGGGATGATGCGAGCGGATCTGCCGCATGAAGATGCGCCCGGTGTCATTCAGGCGCTACCGTTCCTGACCGCCCATACCCGCCAGTTGATGGGGCTGCCAGAGTCTGCAGAGTATCCGCTGACGGATGTAGAAGGTAAGCGAGTTGTCGTATTGGGGGGCGGCGATACAACAATGGATTGCCTGCGCACATCCATTCGCCTGAAGGCCGCCAGTGTGACCTGTGCTTATCGGCGTGATGAAGTCAGTATGCCCGGCTCGCGAAAAGAGGTGGTTAATGCGCGAGAAGAAGGCGTTGAGTTTCAGTTCAATGTTCAGCCGCAATATATCGCTCTTGATGATGACGGGCGCTTAAAAGCAGTGGGTTTGATTCGTACCGCAATGGGTGAGCCGGAACCTGATGGTCGCCGTCGTCCACGTCCGGTGGCGGGATCTGAGTTTGAACTGCCCGCCGATGTGCTGATTATGGCCTTTGGGTTCCAGGCACATGCCATGCCGTGGTTGCAGGGCAGTGGCGTTAAGCTCGATAAATGGGGGCTGATTCAAACCGGCGACGTCGGGTATTTACCCACCCAGACGCATCTGAGAAAAGTCTTTGCTGGTGGTGATGCTGTTCATGGCGCGGATCTGGTCGTCACTGCAATGGCCGCAGGAAGACAGGCAGCACACGATATGTTAGCCATGTTTAATACGAAGGCATCGCGATGAAATCGTTAATTATCGTTAATTCAACTGACTGTATTGGTTGTCGTACTTGCGAAGTGGCTTGCGTGGTCGCCCATCCGTTAGAACAGGAGTTGAATGCTAGTTTCTTTCTCCCACGTTTAAAAGTGCAGCGTCTGAACAACATTAGTGCGCCGGTGATGTGCCATCAATGCGAAAACGCCCCTTGTGTTGGTGCTTGCCCTGTGGGGGCGCTGACGATAGGCGAGCAGGTGGTGCAGGCCAATTCTGCCCGTTGTATTGGCTGTCAGAGTTGCGTCAGTGCGTGCCCGTTTGGGATGATCACTGTTCAGTCGTTGCCCGGTCATACTCGTCAACTCATCGTGAAATGTGATCTTTGCGAACAGCGGCAAGAGGGACCTGCGTGCGTTGAGTCCTGCCCAACGCAGGCGTTGCAGTTGATGACTGAGAGAGAACTCAGGCAAGTCCGCCAGCAGCGTCTTGCTGCCAGCGGTGAGAATCCTCTCTGAAAGAAATCTCCGCGCTGAAAGGCGCGGGGAGTCTATTAGATTGCCCAACCACCTGCGTAAAACGCGACCAGTGCGGCGGTAATGATAACCGTACCAATATTCAGCTTTTGCCATTCGCGTGCAAAGACGCGGCCTACGACCAGTGTCACAAAGCCCAGCATAATACCGGTGACGATATTACAGGTCAGAACGATGAAAACCGCACATACCAGGCCTGCCATCGCATCAATAAAGTCATTGAAATCGAGCTTCGAGACGTTACTTAACATCAGCAAACCTACGTACATCAGAGCGGGTGCAGTGGCGTAACCAGGGATCAAAAATGACAGAGGTGATAAGAACAGAATCAGCAGGAATAACGCCCCCACTACGGTTGCGGTCAACCCTGTTTTACCCCCGGCGGCGGTTCCTGCCGCTGATTCGATATAAACCGCTGCGGGCGCTGCGCCCACCAGACCGGAGAATATTGAACTTACTGAGTCACTGGTCAGGGCTTTGCCGCCGTTGATGATCTGGTTGTCTTTATCCAACAAATTCGCCTGACCGGCGACGGCACGGATGGTGCCAGTAGCGTCGAACACTGCGGTCATCACCAATGCCAGTACACTCGGAAGTACAGTTGGCTGGAGTGCGCCCATAATATCGAGGCTGAAAATCAGAGACTTACCATCTTCGCCAGTCAGGCTTGGCATCGCCACCAGACCGTGGTATTTCACCGCTGGGTCAAAGATTAAGCCGATGATCGAAATTGCAATAATCACCAACAAGATCCCGCCGGGTACGCGACACTTCTCCAGACCGAAGATGACCGCCAGCCCCAGCAAGCTCATCATCACCGGGAAGGAGGTAAACGCACCGAGCGCCACTGGCAAGCCTTCAATCGGGTTTTTGATAACCATACCCACACCGTTAGCAGCAATCAGCAGCAGAAACAGCCCGATACCGATACCTGTACCGTGAGCGATACCCATCGGCAAATTACGTAAGATCCAGGTACGCACACCGGTTACGGAAATGGCGGTGAAGATGACGCCCATCAGAAATACCGCGCCCAGTGCGACAGGAACGCTAATTTGTTGCCCGAGTACCAGACTGAATGCGGTAAACGCCGTCAAGGAAATGGCGCAACCAATCGCCATTGGCAGGTTAGCCCATAACCCCATCAGCAGAGAGCCGAAGCCTGCGACCAGACAGGTGGCAACGAAGACCGCTGCGGGAGGAAAACCTGCTTTACCCAGCATTCCCGGCACTACGATAACGGAGTAAACCATAGCGAGGAATGTAGTCAGACCCGCCAGTACCTCCTGGCGAACGCTGCTGCCTCTGGCGGTAATTTTAAAATAATTATCCAGCGCGCCCTGTGGCTTTGGTGCGTCCGGTGTTTGTAGGATGTCTCCAGACATAATGATGTCCTCACGAGGTTTATTATTAGTTACGTTCGTACACCAGACGACCATCAACGTAGGTGCGATAGATAGAACGGTCATCGCCCAACGTCATCATCACGAACAATTTGTCGACTAAAGAAACAGAGTTGTCATAGCGCAATTGCTGCAGTGGCGTGGCGGTAGGCTCCATCACCACGAAATCAGCCTCTTTGCCTGGTATAAAATTGCCGATCAGATCGTCAAGTCCCAGAGATTTCGCGCCACCGAGCGTGGCAAGGTAAAACGCTTCATATGCTGAGAGACGATAGCCCTGTAACTGCAACACTTTGTAGGCTTCGTTCAGTGTTTGCAGCATGTTGAAGGTGGTTCCGGCACCAATGTCAGTCCCCATGCCGACTTTGACTTTCTTATTCCATGCTTTTTTCAAGTTGAATAAGCCGCTACCGAGATAAAGGTTGGAGGTTGGACAAAACGCGATGCTGGATTTAGTTTCGCTGAGACGATCCCACTCTTTTTCTTCCAGATGGACGCAGTGAGCAAAGACGCAGTTTTTACCGGTCAGGCCATACTGGTGATAAACATCCAGATAACCATCATGTTCAGGATAAAGTTCTTTCACCCAGGCAATTTCATCTTTGTTTTCACACAGATGGGTATGTATCCACGTATCAGGAAACTCTTCTTTCAGGCGTTGCGCCATTGCCATCTGTTCGGGAGATGAAGTCGGTGCGAAGCGCGGTGTAATGGCGTACAACAGACGTCCATTTTTGTGCCAGCGTTCGATCAGTTCTTTGCTTTGGTGATAACTGCTTTCTGCGGTATCAAGCAGATAATCCGGCGCATTGCGATCCATCATCACCTTGCCGGCAATCATACGCATATTGATATGACTGGCGGCTTCAAACAGCGCATCAACGGATTGCGGATGAACAGTCCCAAACACCAGCGCCGTAGTTGTGCCGTTGCGCAATAACTGCTTGATGAAAAACGCCGACATTTCGCGGGCGTATTCTAAATCCTCATAACGACGCTCTGTGGGGAATGTGTGTTTATTCAACCATTCCAGCAACTGCTCACCGTAGGCACCGACCATTTCACTTTGCGGATAATGGATATGTGTATCGACAAAGCCCGGAACTATCAGTTTGCCTCGATAATCACGGACGCGAATAGTGTCAGGAATTTGATGCTTTCCGTCTTCCCATTTGCCAAACCATTCCACTTTCCCTTGTTTAATGAGTAGTAAACCATCCTCAATAAAACGCAGTGCAGAGGCGATTTCTTCCGGGTTATCGACTGTACGGGTGACATCAATAAAACTGCCTCGTACTGCTTTTAACGTGTGTTCTCCTGACATCATTGACTCCTTTACTTTTAATCCATCTCTTCCGCTGAGGTAATACCAGGCAGAACGTTTTCCTGTCGGTAGCCACCAGGGAGAATAATATTTAATAAAATCGCAGTTAACCCGCCTGCACAAATAGGGTTTTCAACTAATACATAAATAGAGGCAGGCAATATTTTAAAAATTTCGGGATCGTAGGAAACACCAAGACCTAAACCTAATGAGGTGGCGACGATAAGTGTTTCACGGCGTTTTAAGCCATTGGTGATAATGATGCGGATACCGGCAATGGCAATCATGGAAAACATTAACGTCATTGCACCCCCCAGAACTGCCGAGGGGATAGTGGTGAAGAAGCCGCCGATCATCGGAAATAACCCGAGGATAACCAACATAACCGCGATGGTTCGCCCGATATAACGTGAGGCGACGCCGGTCATCTGAATAACACCGTTATTTTGCGCAAAGGTGGTTAATGGTAATGAACCGACTGCGGAGGCGATAACAGAGACCAGACCATCTGCCAGCACGCCACCTTTCAGCCGTGACTGATATTCGTCTCCCTGAATAGGACGGCGGGAAACCATTGCCGTGGCGGTGATATCGCCTACTGCCTCCAGCACGCTAAGTAGATAAATCGTGCCGACCACCAGGAACTGATGGAAGCTGAAACTAAACCCGTATTTGAACGGATGTGGGATAGTGATTAACGGCAGGTTGCGCATACTGCTGAAATCCACCATGCCAAGGCATAACGACGCGATATAGCCGACGCAAAGCCCAATGGCGATCCCGCCCATGCGTAGCAACGGACTACGGCAGCAGTTAAAGCCGATCACCACAATCAAAACCAATAAACCAACGCCGAGATGTTCGTAATTGCCGAACGTACCGCTGCTTTTGGCTGCAAATCCACCGCCAAAATCGATAATGCCGACTTTAATCAGGCTTAAGCCGATCATCAGCACCACAATGCCGCTGACGGTGGGGGTGATAACCCGACGTAGATAAGGCAGGATAAAAGAAGAACCGACAACCAGAAATGCGCCAACGAAGGAAACGCCAAGCAGCGACGACATGATTAATTCTTCGTGGAAACCGTCGCTTTTCATGCTGCTGCCCAGCGCAATCATGACGGTAACAAATGAAAAATTGACTGACTGAATGGAGAGTAAACCGGAACCTACGATGCCATAACGGTTTACCTGTAACCATGTTCCAATGCCGGAGGCGATCATTGCCATTGAAACCAGATAGGCGGTCGTTTCTGCGGAAAGTTGTAAGGCCGCACCCACAATTAATGCGGGAGTCACCATCGGAACGAAAATTGCCAACAGATGGGTAATTGCGCCAACAATAGCCTGATGAAAGGGAGGGCGATCCTCCAGTTCAAATATAAGGTCGGAACCTGCATGGTTTATATCAGACATCCCTTCACTCCTTTTAAAGTAAATTTGATCATCTGAATCAGTAAAATAAATACCCACGAATTTGGGGCGCAGGACGCCTTGAGAACGGCTTATCTCATTTTCGCAGTTACTATTTAGTCATCGTTCAAATAGAGAAACAGGCCGCCGAAGCGGTAACAGATTGTTGATAAATCGCGCTTTGTTCATGCCGGATGCGGCGTGAACGCCTTATCCGCCTACCAAATCATGCTAACTCAATATATTGCAGTCGACATGTAGGCCTGATAAGCGCAGCGCATCAGGCAATTTCGCATTTGTCAGCAATCCAGGCCGCCGAAGCGGCCATTTATTACTTATATTTTTTCCAGCGCGGTGAGTATTTTCTCCGGAGTGAAATGCCATTCGCGTAACCAGATGCCGCAGGCATCGTGAATTGCAGTAGCAATTGCTGGTGCTGCGCCATTTACGCCAATTTCCGAGATGGACTTCGCCCCGAACGGGCCGACTTTATCGTCGCTCGGCACCAGTACGGCACGGAAATCACGTGGGATGTCGCCAATTTTCGGTGCGCCGTAACTGCGTAAATCGCGGGTTAACGGGTGACCTTCGGCGTCATAAATGATTTCTTCGCTCATACTGTGCCCGATAGCACGCAGGGTGGCGCCGTAGATTTGTCCCAACGCTAACTCCGGATTGACCGGCGTACCGCAATCCAGCAGGGCGTAGAATTTGTCCAGGCGGATTTCACCGGTACGCATGTTGACGGCAACTTCAGCAAAGTTTGCACCATACGGGAAGGCGAAATCAGGCGTGATATAACTGGCTGTTCCCACCAGCGAACCAAAGCCAGTACCGGTTTCGCCTTTATGGGCAATATCCCCGAAACTCACTTCGCCTTTCTTACCGCGCACGACGCCCGGCGTTGCCAGTTGAACATCTTCCAGTGGCTCACCCAACATTTGTGCACCGTGGAACAGGATTTTCTCCCGCAGATTTTCCGCAGCCATACGCGCCGCGTTGCCTGAGAAACAAGTACCGGACGAGGCATACGCGCCTTTATCAAACAGCGCATGGTCGGTGTCACCGGAGATAACATGCACGTCCTGCGGCGGGCAGTGCAGCACTTCTGCCGCCAGTTTGGTCACCACAGTATCCAGGCCGGTTCCGATATCCGCACCACCGGAGTGAACGATAAAGGTGCCATCAGATTCCAGTTTGATCATGCAGTTAGCCTGATCGATATCCGGGATACCCGATTTTTGCATGATAATGGCAACGCCACGACCGATGCGCCAGTCACCATTTTGCGGTTTCGGTGAAGACCATTGGATCATCTCGCGACCCTGACGCAGGATCTCTTCCAGTGCGCAGCTGGCGGCGGAAGGAACGGAGGTCGGCGCTTTACCTTCACCGATTGCACCGAGAATTTTCAGCTCTTGCCCTTCGTGTACCCGGTTACGTTCGATAATTTCCAGTTGGTCGATCTGTAACTGTTCAGCCAGTTCCGCTAATGCCATGGTGATCGCGAAGTTACCTTTCGGTGCGCCATAACCCTGATAAGCACCATTTGGACAAATGTTGCTGTAGTAGGTGGTGACCTGGAAATCGACGTTATCGCACGGATATAACGGCAGCGACAGAGCCGGCCCGTTACACGGTACGGTGAGTGAATGGTTGCCGTAAGGACCTGTGTTGGCGCGGAAATCCATCTTCACTGCCGTCAGGCGACCATCTTTTTTCGCCCCCAGTTTGACGGTGACTTTCGCGACGTGACGAGAAGTGTTAGCAATAAACTCTTCTTCACGGGTGTAGCGGAACAGCACCGGACGCCCGGTCACGCAGGTTGCCCAGGCGCACACTTCTTCCAGCAGGATGTCCTGTTTGGAACCAAAACCGCCGCCTACGCGTTCTTTAATGACATGAACTTTATGTTGTTTCATACCTACAAGGCGCGCAACCTGGCGGCGTAAGTGCCACGGTACTTGAGTGGAGGCGTGAATAACCAGCCGATCGCCATCCATGCGGGTAAAGCAGATATGTGTTTCAGTCGGGCATTGCTGCGCCTGAGTTGAGTTATAGGTTCGCTCAATGATCACATCGGCATCGGCGAAGCCTTTATCCATATCGCCAATATGACCATGAATACTGGCGGCGATATTTTTGCGTGGGCGAGAACCGATAGGGAAGTTAATGATCATATGCTCGCCGCGCTGGGCTGCATGACTGTTGTCATCTTCCAGAGTATCTGGCGCACCAGCGACATACACCACCGGTTCATCGTGCACGACAGGTGCATCTTCCGCCATTGCTTCGTCGATCGACATTACCGGTTTAAGCACTTCATATTCAACGTCGATGAGCTTCAGTGCTTCGAGCGCAATTTCTTCACTTTCAGCAACGACTGCAGCAACGCGATCGCCGACATGACGCATTTTCTTGCCGAACATGCGGCGGTCAAGTGGTGACGGTTCCGGCGCGCTCTGACCACCAGGTGTGTAGTAGATGTCCGGGCAATTCAGGTGAGTAATAACGTGAACAACGCCCGGTAAAGCCTCGGCTTTGCTGACATCCAGATGGGTAATCAGTGCGTGAGCGTGTGGGCTACGTAACATTTTAATGACGCAGGCGTCAGCCGTTACGCGGTCTTCAACATAGCAGGGTTTCGCCTGCACCATTTTCGCTGCATCAGTTTTAGGATAGTGCTTACCAATGACTTCAAGGTCGTCGCGGAAAGTCGGGGCGATATCAATCGTGGCCTGTGGGTTATTTTTACGTGCAACCGCCAGTTCAACGACCTGGTAGTATTGCTGCCAGCCTGCATCGCGGCTGAACAGACCAGAAAGCGCGTCGTCGATCTCTTCGCGGGTAGGTGCAGCGATGCGATCGAGAAGATCGGTGATAATCAGCGCCGCAGCCGGATCGTTATAACCGGACTGTACAACACCGACATCAACCATTGCCTGTTGAACCAGACTTAACTCGTTCCATTTGCCCAGCGATTCTGCGGTACGAATGTCTGCTTTTTCTAACTGTGCGGCAATAAGCAGGGATGCGTTGACGATATTACCGTTAAAGATAATTGCGTCAGAACCGGCAAAACCGAAACCATCATCACTGTTGCGTACAGAGTGCATTCCCATGTTAAACAACAGCTTTTGCACGTTTTCGCCAGGATTAACGGTTAATGCCTGGGGCGCGCCATTTAAAGTAAAGTGGATAATCATACGGCTTCCTCCCCAGCCTGTTGGCAGTCGGCATACAGGTCGGCTACCAGAACTCCTGTGATATAGCGTTTATAGGCCACGCTGCCCCGCAAATCTTCCTGCGGGAAAATGGCGTTGGCGACGGCCTGTTCCAGTGCATTACCTTCCAGATTTTGTTTTTCGACATCGTGCAAACGCAGTGCTTTACTGGCGACGCCATCCAGCGCAATTCGCATACCGTCGTGGTCGGTTAATGCAACGGCCGCAGTCACCACCGTTAACCCAGCCTGGGAACGGCTAATTTTGCGAGTCGCGCAGGTGCGATACGGATCTTTAATGATGATTTCTGTCAGCAGACGATCACATGGGCAGGACAGGTAGTCCTCAATTGACAGCGTTTCGCCGTTGCCAAAAACCAGTTCAGCATCCAGTGCCAGCAGGACGGGAAGCAGCACCGACTCTTCCTGCCGGGCGGCGATTTCGCCACCAATGGTCGACTGATTACGAACATGGCGTGAGTAAACAAAACCGAGGGCTTCACGCAGTGCTGCAGGAATAAATCGCGCATCACGCAGTGGCTGCAAGCGAGACATTGCGCCAATCCGCAGTGCACCGTTATCCCAGTCAACCCAGTCCAGTTCCAGATCCTGTAAGGAAATGGCAATCTTTTTATCGGTACGGGTTGGTGTAGCGTTGAGTTTGCTGCCCCCGGCGAACCAGACGGCTTCATCCTGGAAGCGGCGCTTCAGTTCCAGCGCCTGTTCGACAGAGTCGGGTCTGAAAAATTGTTCAATCATCTTCTTTCCTTATTTAACCCTCTTCCTTGAAGGAAGAGGGTATCTGTCATTTATGCCAGCGCATCCATCCGACGCCACATACCGGCTGCGGCTTTTCTGGCTTGCGCATAAATGGAATCGCAATCGAAGTTAAACTGACGGTCTTCATAGACCATCACACCGTTGACCATCACGCTGTGAACGCTGCCTGAACCCATGCCGAAAGCGATATGACCGGCGATATTGTCCGCCAGCAACGGCGTTGGCGAGGTGTAATCGCAAATGGTTAAATCGGCTTTATAACCTGCTTCCAGCAGGCCGAATTTCGCACCAAAGTTGCGACTCATTAGTTCATTGCCGTTAGTCAGGGCTTTGGCAAAACTGTCAGGCCACAGCGGACCACCAGCGTCACGATGTTTAAAGAAGGCGAATTTCATCTCTTCAAACATGTCTGAACCGATACCGTCGGTTCCCAGTGCCAGATTGCGGATATCGCTAAGATGATGGTTGTAACCAACATGGTTATTCATGTTGGAGCGGGCGTTATGTACCAGGAACGCGCCATGCTGATTAAGCAGGGCGATATCCTCTTTCGACAGATACAGGCCGTGGGCGACCAGCGTTTTGCTGTCGATAAGATCGAATTGCGCCAGTCGTGCCAGCAGATCTTTGCCGTACCAGTGGTGACTGTGAGAAACGTCGTAAAGGTCTTCAGCAGCGTGAATGTGTAAACCACGCCCGGTGGCTTTTACGGCTTCGCGCAGCATTTCCAGACCGGCATCCGGCACGGTAAACGGCGCGTGAGCACCAATATGCGCTTCCACCAGATATGGCTCGGTAGCTACTTTCTTTGCGTCGTCAATCTGACGGGCGAAACGGATGTTTTCTTCTACACCTTCCTGTAACTCTGTGATGCCGTTGTTACGGTCAGTGGTTTCAAAACAGGTCATCGCACGCAGGCCAACTTTTAAAAATGCGTTGCGCAGCGTCGAGAGCGACCCGCCGATATAAGCCGGGGACGCATGGTGATCGATAACCGACGTGCATCCGCTCTTGATTGCTTCGAGTGAACAAATCAGCCCGCTGTAATAGAGCGACTCTTCATCAAGGGCACGATCGAGCCGCCACCAAAGATTTTTCAGCGTTGAGATGAAATCCGGGCAGGGAGCGATGTTCGCCATAATTCCGCGCGAAAGTCCCGAGTAAAAATGGTTGTGTGAGCAGACAATCCCAGGCATCACAATCCGGCCATGCATCTCTTTGTAGCTGGCGTCAGGATAACGCTGCGTCAGAGCATCGCCGATCGCGACAATCACATCATTTTCGATGGCGATATCGACGCCTTCCTGCACTTTTGCCGGGTGTAACTGTACTGCGGTGACATTCTTCAGAATCAACATGATTACACCTCCACGCGGCTCAGCAGATAATGATGATGCTGGTGGACATGGCTAATGATGCGGCACATATCGTTCAGCTCTGGCGGTACGTTGTCGAACTGACCTTCGCTATTGATATTCAGCACCCAGCTTTGGTTATTCAGACGTACACGCACACGATCATCTTCCACCAGGAAGCCTGGGTTGCTGCTGTTATCAAAGTCTTGCGACAGACTAAAGACGGTGATTTTGTCTTTGTACGGTTTACCGTTCCACGGGCAGAACTGAGCGCAGTTGCCGCATTCGTTACAGTAAGCGTCGAGGTGCAGCGTCTGGAAACGGTTCTGGAAGCCAGGGACGGCAATTGAGACGTTGGCGCGGTTCGGGCAGACATCCACACACTTGCTGCAAACGTAGTTACATTCAAGGCAGCGAGCGGCTTCCTGGGCGACAAACGCGTCACGATCGTCACTGTTCACCAGGGTGACAGAGATATCGCCTTTACGTTGGTAGATTTCCGCCGGGTTAACGTTGTTCCAGTATTTATCGCTCTGGTGGGAGCGGATATTTTCTCGACTAAGGATGGCATCGGTGGCTCGTCGAGCCGTTCCGACAGCCGCGACAATAGAGGACGGACCGCGCTGTACGTCACCAATCATAAAGACGTCAGTCAGACGAGTTTCGCCGTTATGGTCGACATCAGGCCAGCCGTTTTTGTCCAGCGGCACGCCCATTGCGTTCAGGGCTTCGGTATCCTGCTGTTCGCCAATGGCGGTGATCAGGCTGTCTACGTGCAGCGTTACTGTTTCGCTGGTTTCAACCGGACGGCGACGGCCTTTCTCATCGGGTTCGCCAAGCGACATGACGCGCAACGTTAAGGTGCCATCCGCATCGAAACGTTCTGGGTTATTGAGGAAACGGAACTCTACGCCATCGTGTCGTGCTTCTTCATACTCTTCGCGCCATGCTGGCATCTCTTGTAGTGAACGACGGTAAACGACAGTCGCTTTTTCAACGCCCGGAACGCGTAACGCCGCACGGGCGCAGTCCATTGCGGTGTTACCCGCACCGACAATCACCACATGTTTACCCAAGTTGAGCACTGCGCCTTTGTTGTACTCGCGCAGGAAGGGGAGCGATTTCCAGACATTCTGGTTGTTGCCCGCCAGCTTCACACCGCTGTTTTTATCGGTGCCGGTGGCAATCAGAACATAGTGGAAGCCCTGATTTTTTAACTGTTCGACGGTCAGATCCGGTGAACAGCCATACTCAAATTTCACGCCGTGGTCGGCAACAAAATCGATATCGTGCTGAATCAACTCAGCAGGAATACGGAACTGTGGAATGATATTTTTCACCACGCCGCCGGCGTTAGCTTCGCGTTCAAATAGCGTCACCGGATGGCCCGCTCTGGCAAGGAAGTAGCCTGCTGCCAGACCCGCCGGACCTGCGCCAATGACGGCAACCGGATGGCGAGAACCGGAACCCGCTGGTTTGTGCCAGCGTTGCTTATATTCATCCCAGCCTTTTTCCAGGGCGACTTTTTTCAGTTCGCGGATATTCAGCGCACTGTCGTAATCCAGGCGGGTACAGTTGTACTGGCACTGGTGATCGCAAATGTGACCAGTAATGGCGGGCAGGGCATTACGTTGGTAGATGAGTTCCAGCGCGTCGGCATAGCGATGTTCGCCAAGCAGACGAATGTATTCCGGAATATCCTGTTTGATGGCGCAGGCAGTGACACAGGGTGCAACGTAGCAGTCGGTCAGCGGCAGGTCTTCTGCCACTTCTATACGCTCTTCTGGCTTCCAGTGTTTCTGGGTGTACTCCATGGTCAGCGCATCTGCGGCCAGCTTGCTCAGTCGTTCCACGTCAACGTGGTCAAGTCCCCAGGCGTCGGAGCCTTCCAGCTCGCGCATACAGGCACTTAAACGCAAATAGCCGCCGGGTTTCAGTAAGTCGGTTGCCATGGTGATAGGGCGAATGCCAGTATCGAAAATATCGCGGATAGTCAGCTGGCTGGCACCACCGGAATAAGAAATTGGCAGTTTGCCGTCAAAGGCACGGGACAGAACTGCCGCGACATTGATAGAGAGCGGGAACAGTGCACGGCCGGACATATACATCTCTTCACCAGGCAGTGCGCCTTTGTTATTGATGGTGCCGAGAGTGTTAGTCAGTTTGACGCCAAAGCCGAGTGATTTTTCTTTTGCCAGCGCCATCAGGCGTTCCAGCATTTCCAGCGCCTGCGTTAGCTTGAGGTCGTGATCAAATGACTCTTCTTTTAAGCCGATGTAATCGAACCCACATCCATCAAGAATCTCACGAACACGCGCGTACCCCAGTAAGGTCGGGTTGAGTTTCACAAAGGTGTTCAGCTCTTTTTCTTCCAGCATGTAGCGGCAAATGGCTTCGATTTCATGCGGAGGGCAGCCGTGCATGGTGGAGAGGGTAACGCCTTGTACCATGCTGGTGGGGATACGGGCTGCTAAGGCCTGCAAGCTTTCACGTTTTTCCTGCAATCCGTGGCGGGCTAAAAATGCGTCATCGTGGAGGAGTTTATTCAGCGTATCGCGGTATTGAGCTAATTTCGGATGGTCAGATGCGTCCATCATATTGTCGATGAACTGCTGCATCGGCGGCTGCTTAATGCCTTCGAGGTTGTAACCGACGCTCATATTAAAGATAAACGATTTACCAGAATCAGAAGGCTGGAACATGGCTTCGAGAAGATGCAGGGCAAACCAGGCTTTGAGGTATTCATCCCAGGCTTTAAGCAGGGTAAATTCGGTTGACCATTCGGTGTTAAAGCATTCGTCTTCGGCATCGATACAGGGCTTTTCCAGCTCCAGGCGGTCAAGAATTTGGACGGTTTTTAGTTCGATAAAGCGTCCGCCAGTCAGCCAGGAAGTGACGATATTTTGCGCGAGTTGCGTGTGCGGACCAGCGGCAGGGCCGACGGGGGTGGCACAGGTTTCACCGAAGACGCTAACAGTTTTACCTTTTACGGGTGAGTAAAACTGTTGCTCAGGAATACCAAAGATTGAGCGTTGTTGTTGGTATTCATCAAATATGCGCGTCAAAAGTTCCTCAAACGGAATGGGACGCATAATATCCCCCATAACCCTCTCCTTAGCTTATACAGATATCATTGAGTGACCGGTATTGATAAATCCGGTGGTTTAAGGAGACAGAGCAACAATCGCACCACTATTGCCAGGTTGGCTCGGAAATATAAAAAAATGTGAGGCGCCTCGAAACTTAATGGTTTTTTGTGAATGATCTCACAGGTGCTAAATGAGAATTAAAATCACTACCGAGAGTTATTATTGCCAGGGGTTTTATCATTTTTTCTCATTTCTCAAAATCAGTGGCTCCTTATCATTATGATAAAAGGATACTGAGTGGAATGAATATTTGAACGCAATCGTTTAACCTGATTTTCTAAAATTCAGTATGCCACTTTTGCGCATTAATAAAGTCCTCGGGGGTATCAATATCTAAAATTATTTCTTCATCTTCTATTTCGACGGAATAATGTTCACCCATTTGCAATGCCTGACGCATATTGGTCACGTTGGGACGTTGGATAGCCTGCATCAGACTCGATTTTGAGATTAAAATGGGATGGCCAGGGATACCATTGTGGAGTGGGAGAATTGCACCGTTGTTGCGTAACCTCCAGATTTTATTAAATATATTGGCATTAAGACTTGGCATGTCACCATGAGTAATAAAGCAATGTTCAGTTTGCACTTCGGGAGCCGCAGCCTTCACCGAGGTCAGTAAGCCCTGCTCATAATCTGGATTATAAATAAGAGTAATATTGCCAGTGTTCTCGTAGCGATGGTGCAGTTCATTAGCGCGAAAACCCGTAACTAAAATAATTCGACTACAAAACTGCAACGCGTTTTTGATACTTGCATCAAGAATTGTTTCCTGTTGCCAGGGTAACATCATTTTCCATTGTCCCATTCTTGATGATAATCCAGCAGCGGTAATTATACAGTCGATAGATGACATAGTGATTCCATTATTTATATCGGTTAATAACGCCTGAAAATTGCGTTACTTCCTGGTTAATGAATTTGAGGGCTAATTTATCCCAGAGAGGTCTATGAAGACTCGTGAAAAGTATAATTGACCCATCAGCATTATTCATTGATTTAGGCGTGCAGAACGCTCCGGCAGTCATTTCTGTTGTTGGTGCAGGGGGGAAAACCAGTCTGCTTTTTTGGCTGGCAGAGTTACTTCAGTCTAGTGGCAGGCGCGTGTTAATCACGACGACGACACATATGTTTATACCAACGTCTCACTGGCCCGTGGTTTTCTGTCGCGATCCCGCCATGCTTCCTCATGCGTCTCTCACATCCCCCATTGCATTTTGTTTTCACCGCTTCAAAGCGAAACAGGGAAAAGCGCAGGGATTTACGCCAGATACCATTGATGTACTGGCGCAACGACCAGAATGTGACGTAATTCTCATTGAGGCAGATGGCTCGCGTGGAATGCCGTTAAAAGCGCCAGATGAGCACGAACCTTGCATACCTAAAAGCAGTTGCTGCGTGATTGCTGTGATGGGAGGGCATATTTTGGGCACTAAAGTTGGTGCTGAAAATGTCCATCGCTGGTCGCAGTTCGCTGAGATTACAGGGTTAACACCTGATGCAACCTTGCAGCTGAGCGATCTCGTTGCGCTGGTTCGCCATCCGCAGGGGGCGTTTAAAAACGTACCGCAAGGCTGTCGGCGAATCTGGTTCATTAACCGTTTTTCTCAATGTGAGAATGCGATTGCGCAAAACGAGCTACTCAAACCGCTGCAACAACACGACGTAGAGGCAATCTGGCTGGGCGATATACAAGAAGATCCTGCAATCGCGCGCAGATTTGTGAATTAGCAGCTCGGACATTCCGGGTTACTGAAAGGATATCCATTGAGGTTGGTATGAATATTTTCACAGAGGCTGCAAAACTTGAAGAGCAAAATTGTCCGTTTGCGATGGCGCAAATTGTTGATAGCCGAGGCTCGACTCCCCGCCATTCTGCACAAATGTTAGTGCGCGCCGATGGTTCTATCGTCGGTACAATTGGTGGTGGAATGGTTGAGCGGAAGGTGATTGAAGAGTCGCTTCAGGCATTGCAGGAACGTAAGCCGCGATTATTCCATGGACGTATGGCTCGTAACGGTGTGGATGCTGTCGGGTCAGATTGTGGAGGTGCAATGTCCGTGTTTATCAGCGTCCATGGTATGCGTCCTCGTCTGGTGTTGATTGGTGCGGGGCATGTCAACCGGGCGATAGCCCAGAGTGCGGCGCTATTAGGGTTTGATATCGCCGTTGCCGATATTTATCGCGAAAGCCTCAATCCTGAACTTTTCCCGCCGTCAACTACGCTTCTCCATGCCGATTCGTTTGGCGCGGCAGTAGAAGCAATGGAGATTCGTCCTGATAATTTTGTCCTGATTGCCACGAATAATCAGGATCGTGAAGCCCTCGATAAACTCATTGAACAGCCCATTGCATGGCTGGGTTTGCTGGCAAGTCGCCGCAAGGTGCAGCTTTTCCTGCGTCAATTGCGTGAGAAAGGCGTGGCTGAAGAACATATTGCCCGTTTACACGCGCCGGTTGGTTACAACATTGGTGCGGAAACGCCGCAGGAGATCGCCATCAGCGTGCTGGCAGAAATATTACAGGTGAAAAATAACGCGCCGGGTGGGCTGATGATGAAACCTACGCATCCTTCCGGACACCAACTGGTGGTAATTCGCGGCGCGGGAGATATCGCCAGTGGTGTGGCGTTACGCTTGTATCATGCGGGGTTCAAAGTGATCATGCTGGAAGTGGAAAAGCCAACGGTGATTCGTTGTACCGTGGCGTTTGCCCAGGCCGTGTTCGACGGCGAAATGACGGTCGAAGGCGTCACAGCCCGCCTGGCAACCAGCTCTGCGGAAGCGATGAAACTTACCGAACGTGGATTCATCCCGGTGATGGTAGATCCTGCCTGTTCACTGCTTGATGAACTGAAACCGCTTTGCGTTGTGGACGCTATTCTTGCGAAACAGAATTTGGGTACGCGTGCAGATATGGCACCGGTGACGATCGCGCTTGGGCCGGGGTTTACCGCAGGGAAAGATTGCCATGCGGTAATTGAAACGAATCGCGGGCACTGGCTCGGTCAGGTGATTTACTCCGGTTGTGCACAGGAGAATACCGGTGTTCCCGGTAATATCATGGGGCACACCACCCGACGTGTGATCCGTGCTCCGGCGGCAGGCATTATGCGATCCAATGTGAAATTAGGCGATCTGGTGAAAGAGGGCGATGTGATTGCCTGGATTGGTGAGCATGAAATTAAAGCGCCGTTGACGGGGATGGTGCGTGGCTTGTTGAACGACGGACTGGCGGTGGTCGGTGGTTTTAAAATCGGTGATATCGATCCTCGTGGCGAAACGGCCGATTTCACCAGTGTTTCAGATAAAGCCAGGGCGATTGGCGGCGGTGTCCTTGAGGCGTTAATGATGTTGATGCATCAGGGTGTTAAAGCGACAGAAGAAGTGCTGGAAGTGGCTTAAATGAAAACGGCCGGATGGTATTACCCGCCCGGCCTGAGACTGATGACAAAGTCCAAAAAGAGTTCGGACAGTCCCCTCGCCCCTTCGGAGAGAGGGGGAAAACCGTGCCAACATTGGCGATTGAGCCAGTTTGTCAGCAATATCTGGTCGGATGGCGTCGCCATCCGACCTTTAAATTACTGACAAATCACCGTTCCGGTTTTGCCTTCAATCCCTTCTTTCGCTTTGCTCAATACGGTAATCAGTGCTTCACGACCAGCGCGAGAGCGAGCAAACGAGGCGGCAGCTTCTACTTTCGGCAGCATAGAACCTTTCGCAAAATGACCTTCTTCGATAAAGCGTTCTGCATCGGCCAATGACAGGCGGTCGAGCCACTGCTCATTCTCTTTACCGAAGTTAATGGCCACTTTTTCTACCGCAGTCAGAATGATCAGCATATCGGCATCAATCATTTCTGCTAAACGGGCGCTGGCCCAGTCTTTATCAATAACCGCGCTGGCACCACGCAGATGGTTACCTTCACGAATAACAGGAATACCACCACCGCCAACGGTGATCACCACCTGACCTGCATCTACCAGAGCTTTAACCGTTTCTTTTTCAATGATATCAACCGGTTTTGGCGAGGCAACAACACGGCGATAGCCGCGACCAGCATCTTCTTTCAGAGTGTAACCCTGTTTTGTCAGTTGCTCTGCTTCCTGCTCGGTAAAGAACGAACCGATCGGCTTGGTCGGGTTGAGGAATGCCGGATCGTTAGCATCGACTTCGACCTGGGTAACCAGCGTTGCTACAGGTTTATTAATACCACGAGAAAGCAGCTCTTCCCTTAAGGCGTTTTGTAGATCGTATCCAATGTATCCCTGGCTTAAGGCGACACAGACAGACATTGGCAGCATTGGCGAGTGTGCTTCCGTTTTTGCGGCAGCTTCGAATGCCTGGTTAATCATGCCTACCTGCGGCCCATTACCATGAGTGACGATAACTTCATGTCCTTGGGCAATTAAATCAACAATTGCCTGAGACGTAATTTTTACCGCTTTCATTTGTCCGGCCAGATCGTCGCCCAGCGCATTCCCGCCGAGGGCGAGAACAATTTTCTTACTCATTTTTCCTCACTCATCATTCTTAATTGTGTATAGATCCCTGGTAGTGGTTAGAGCACGGGAGGGACAAACGGTTTGCGTCGCAGGAAACGACCGCGTCCGGCTTTGCCTGTGAAGGCTCCGTCGCAGAAAATCGTTTCACCACGGGATAGCGTTCTGACAATTGCGCCCTGACAGGTAATGCCCTCCCAGGGCGAATAGTCGGCGTTGTCGTGGAGATGGCGATGTTGAATTTGTTGGCTCTGACGTGGGTCGATAATCACCACGTCGCCATCGGAACCGGGCGCTAATAATCCTTTTTGCGGCCACAGGCCAAACAGCCTGGCGGGCATCGCGCTGGTTAACTCAACAAAACGTTCCGGTGTGATACGTCCGGTCATTACGCCGCTGGAGAACAGCAATTGCATACGATTTTCCACACCGGGCAAGCCATTTGGGCAGCGACTGAAATCGCCTTTAGAAATTTGCTGGCGTTGAGCCATCGAGAAGGTGCAATGATCGGTCGCCACCACGTCAATCGCACCATCGCTGATGCCACACCACAGTTTGTCCTGCTCGCGAACATTGCGCAGCGGTGGGCTAAGGATAAATTTCATTCCGTCTTCTGTATCGTAACTGCGTTCGTCCAGCAGAAGATATTGCGGACAAGTTTCAACCCAGACAGGCTGGTGATTCGCGCGGGCAAGGCGCAGGTAATCCAGACCTAAGCCGTTAGACAGATGGACGATATAGAGTGGGGCGTTGCCGGCAAGTTGCGCCAGATTAATCATGCGGGCGATAGCTTCAGCTTCGCATTCCAGAGGTCGACTCAAGGCGTGATAGCGCGGCGCGGTTAACCCGGCGGCAATAAATTCCGCCCGCTTGCTGGCGATAGCTGCGTCATTTTCCGGGTGCACAGTGGTCAGGGCGCCAGACTCATGCAAGCGGCGTAATGCTTGCAACACTTCATCATCGTTGAGTTTATATTGATAGGTTAAATAGAGTTTAAAACTGCTCAGCCCTTCCTCGACCATCATCGGGATTTCGTCGAGGATGGCGTGATTAATGTGCTGGATCACACCGTGAAAGCTGTAGTCGATGACCGCCTTATGGGCGGCATAACCACGATAAACTTCCAGTTGATGGCGTAACCGGCAGCCATTTGGGCCAAATCCCATATGGTCAATAATGGTTGTTGTACCGCCACACGCGGCTGCGCGAGTACCGGTAAAAAAATCATCACAACTGCGCGCAATGCCGACATCAATATTAAAATGCGTATGGACATCCACGCCGCCAGGGAAAACGTAACAGCCAGTGGCATCAATGTCTTCATAAGGGAGCTGCGGCGAAATATTGGTGCCCAACTGGCGAACAATCCCGCTTTCAATCAACAAATCCTGCTTTGCTTGTCCATCTGCGTTCACGACAGTGCCGTTTTTGATCAATACGCGCATAGCAAACTCCAAAAACCCTCCGGCGAACCGGAGGGGAATAAGTTAAGAATAATTATTCGGTTGCCAGCCAGCTTAACGGGATTGCAGCGTACATAGCAGCACAGGTCACCAGGTGTGATTTCCAGGTTTTTTCGTTTGGCGCGTGCGCTTCAGGTTCTTTACCTGGGCCAAAGCCGATCACCGGAATGCCGTGACGACCCATGATGGATACGCCGTTAGTTGAGAAGGTCCACTTATCAACGACCGGCGCTTTGCCAAACAGACCTTCGTAGGCATTCACCAGGGCTTTAACAGTGAAGTGATCTTCTTCCACTTTCCAGGTCGGGAAGTAGCATTCGGTTGGGTAGACCAGGCCAGTCCAGGACGGACGGTCATAGTTGTACATAGAAACGACAGCATTCGCTTTTTGAACTGCTGGCAGGGCGCGGATTTCGTCCAGCGCGCCTTCCCAGGTTTCACCCCAGGTCAGACGACGGTCAATAGAAACTGCGCAGCTGTCTGCTACAGCGCAACGGCTTGGGGAGGTAAAGAAAATTTCAGAAACGGTCAGCGTACCTTTGCCGAGGAATTCGTCATAACCCAGACGTTGGGACAGTTCTTGTAATTCGCCAAGAATCGGTCCCATTTTGAAAATGGCGTTATCACCGCGTTCTGGCGCAGAACCGTGACAGCTAACGCCCTGAACATCAATACGAATTTCCATACGACCGCGCTGACCACGGTATACCTGGCAATCAGTCGGTTCAGTACTGACCACAAATTCCGGGCGAATGCCAGATTGTTCAATAATGTACTGCCAGCACAGACCGTCGCAGTCTTCTTCCTGCACCGTACCGGTAACCAGCAGGGTATATTCATCTTCCAGACCGAGGTCTTTTATGATTTTACCGGCATATACCATAGACGCCATGCCGCCTTCCTGGTCGGAAGTACCGCGACCACCGATCAGCTCATCAGTTTCCATACCTTCGTACGGGTCGAATTCCCAGTTTTTGATGTTGCCAATGCCGACGGTGTCGATGTGAGCATCCATCGCAACCAGACGCGGGCCGTGGCCGATATAACCGAGAACGTTGCCCATCGGGTCGATTTCAACTTTATCGAAACCAACTTTTTCCATCTCTTCTTTAATACGATGCACTACGCGTTTTTCGTCACAGCTTTCACTGGGAATCGCAACCATGTCGCGCAGGAAGCGAGTCATGTCTGCCTGGTAATCCTTTGCTTTTTCAAGAATCAGTTTGAATGGAATATTCTTAGCCATTATTTTTCTCCAGTTTTTTACTCCCCGTTGTGCGGGGAGCTGTTCCAATAGTGTGATTAAGGTGCTACAGAGTGTTTGCCTTCCCAGACAACTTCGCGGTAGTGCTTCACGTCGGTGTCGCCTTCAGTGCTGATAACCAGCACCACGGCATCTTTGTTCAGCGCCAGTTTTTCCATCAGGCTTTGTCGTTGCGGGTGATAATGAACCGCCGCGAGAACGCCCAAACCGACAGCGCCAGATTCACCGGAGATGATGCGAGGATCGTTGCCATACGGATTACCCAGCACGCGCATACCTAATGCGGCAACGCTGTCCTGGCAGGAGATGAATTGAGTGGCGCAGTTACGTAGGATTTCCCAGCCCAGCGGGTTAGGTTCGCCGCAGGCCAGGCCCGCCATGATCGTCGCCATATCGCCGCCAACGTTGACGATGTCGCCTTTGACGCCAGAGCGATAAATACAGTCAGCTTTGTCCGGTTCAACAATAATGCTGTGCAGATTTTGCGGGCTGTAGACATCGACCAGATAACCCAACACACCACCAGCCATCGCGCCGACGCCGGCTTGCAGCAGAACGTGCGTTGGGGTTACGCCCATTTCACGCATTTGCTCGACGGCTTCATCTGCCAGCGTGGCATAGCCCTGCATGATCCAGGTTGGGATTTTGGTGTAGCCTTCCCAGGCGGTATCCTGCACCACCTCCCAGCCGTGCTGCTGTGCGTGTTGCATGGTCAGGCGAACGGTGTCGTCATAGTTCATGTCTGTGACGATGCACTCGGCACCGAGGTTCAGAATGGCGTCAACGCGTTCCTGAGCGGAGCCTTTCGGCATGTAAATCACCGCATTCTGCCCAAGTTGCTGCGCTGCCCATGCGACACCGCGACCGTGGTTGCCGTCGGTGGTGGTCGCAAAGGTCATTTTTTCGCCGATAGCATTTTTCAGGTGTTCAAATGACAGCGTTTCGATATCAAGATGATATTTTTCGCACAGTAACTGAGCGATGGCATACGCACCGCCGAGCATCTTGAAGGCGTTCAGACCGAATCGTTTTGATTCGTCCTTAACGAGAATTTTCTTCACACCAAAAAGGTTTGCGAGATCGTCCAGCGCACAAAGCGGTGTTGGGCGATAGCCAGCAATCTTCTGATGGAACTGGCGCGCCAGTTTTGCCTGGCTTTGCGAAAAGAGCGGTGATGTTTCGCCGTTGAAAAATTTGTTATCGGCGATATCAATCTTCAATGAGAAAACGGACATATCCTATCCTTTTGGCCTCTGTAAATAGAGAGCCGATCTGTCGATCGGCCCGAGGGGTTATTTCACGCGTTCTTGCGCTTCTTTCAGCAGTTGTTCGAGCAGTGCACCCGGTTTGGCGTATTTACGGGACAGGATCATCGCGGCGATGATATAAGGCTTCCAGCTGGCTTCTTTGTAGGTCGCGATACGGTATTTTTCGAATACACCTTCAGTGACTTCACCTTCTTTACAGGATACGCCGCTGATATCGGCCGGCAGGCAGTGCATATACAGGGCTTCGCCATCACGGGTCAGCTCCATCATCTCTTCAGTACAATGCCAGTCTTTGTGTTGCGCGTTCTGCGCCAGGCACTGTTTTTCCAGAGCTTTAAGGCCTTCGTGATCGTTAGCGCGCAGCAGTTCAGTACGCTCTTCCATCACTTTATAAGGTGCCCATGACTTCGGATAAACGATGTCTGCATCTTTAAACGCTTCTTCCATGCTGGTGACCTGACGGAAGCTGCCGCCGGATGCTTTAGCATTGTTTTTCGCCACTTCAACGACATCCGGGATCAGGTCGTAACCTTCCGGATGAGCCAGGGTGACATCCATACCGAAGCGGGTCATCAGACCGATGATGCCTTGCGGTACAGAGAGCGGTTTGCCATAGCTTGGTGAATAGGCCCAGGTCATGGCGATTTTTTTACCTTTCAGGTTTTCCAGCGAACCAAAGTGTTCACGCAACCATGCCAGGTCAGCCATCGACTGCGTTGGGTGGTCGATATCGCATTGCAGGTTCACTAAAGCCGGACGCTGCGGCAGCACGCCCTGTTTGTAACCGTCATCAAGTGCAGCGCCAACTTCACGCATATAGGCGTTACCTGCACCCAGATACATATCGTCACGAATACCGATAGCGTCGGCGCAGAAAGAGATCATATTAGCGGTTTCGCGAACGGTTTCGCCGTGAGCTATTTGTGATTTACCTTCATCAAGGTCTTGCTGTGCCAGACCGAGCAGGTTAAGCGCGGAAGCATAAGAGAAGCGGGTACGAGTAGAGTTGTCGCGGAATACGGAAATACCTAATCCACTATTAAAGACTTTGGTCGAGATGTTTTCAGCACGCAGTGCTTTTAACGCTGCGGCAACGTCCAGTACTTGTTTCAGTTCATCTGGCGTCTGTTCCCACGTTAACAAAAAATCTTTCTCGTGAAGGTGAGAGGTCAGCGAATTGATATCCTTAATCAGCTCATTAACAGTTTTCATCATAAAGTCCCGATAGTGGAATGACAGGCAAAGTGGTTTATTTCACTGTGACTTGCCAAAGTGATTGGTGTTTTCACAGCTATACCTGGGACTAACAATAAGTGTGCCAGAATTATCCACGCGGCTGCGAAAGAGTAATTTGACGGATAATATGTGGGGCTGATCACAAATTAACATTGCACTATAGAGCATAAAAATATACGGAAACGATTGGCTTTTTTTCTGCCGTTATTTATTTGCTGCTAAGTATCATAAATAAGATATAAGGGAGAGGAGAATTGTCGTCAGTTTGATAAATGCAGTCCTGTAATTCTCATATTGATATAGAAATGTGATATCACTTCCATAATTTCATTAGAAAGTGATAAAAATCCTATGTTTTTAGCAAAGCTATATTTGTCTGAGTTAATATCGTCATGACCTGTGAACCATCAACGTCTTCAATGATCGACTTTTAAGTGATTCTGGAAGGTAAAGCTATGGAGCTTGTTACTACGCAGTCAGTATTGATGCAAATTCAACCAACAATTCAGCGTTTTGCCAGAATGCTAGCCAGCGTTTTGCAGCTTGAGGTTGAGATCGTTGATGAAAACTTGTGTCGCGTCGCTGGAACTGGCGCATATGGGAAATTTCTTGGTCGCCAGCTAAGTGGTAATTCACGCTTGCTCCGCTATGTCCTGGAAACCAAAACCGAAAAGGTTGTGACACAGTCTCGCTTCGATCCCCTTTGTGAAGGTTGTGACAGTAAAGAAAATTGTCGTGAAAAGGCATTCCTGGGCACGCCCGTTATTCTGCAGGATCGTTGTGTCGGAGTGATAAGTTTGATTGCTGTTACTCATGAGCAACAAGAACATATCAGTGATAATTTACGCGAATTTTCAGATTACGTTCGCCATATATCTACTATTTTTGTCTCGAAACTTCTGGAAGATCAGGGGCCAGGAGATAATATAAGTAAAATATTCGCTACCATGATCGATAATATGGATCAGGGAGTGTTAGTTATTGATGAAGACAATCGTATTCAGTTTGTTAACCAGACTGCATTAAAAACTCTTGGTGTTGCTCAAAATAATATGGTTGGGAAACCTATTCGTTTCAGACCATTAACATTTGAGAGTAATTTTACTCATGGACATATGCAACATATCGTTTCGTGGGATGATAAAAGTGAATTAATCATTGGTCAGTTGCATAACATCCAGGGGCGACAGTTATTTTTGATGGCGTTTCACCAGTCACATACCAGTTTTTCTGTGGCGAACGTTTCTGATGAACCGCATATAGAACAATTAGTGGGTGAATGCCGGGTTATGCGGCAATTAAAACGGCTCATTAGCCGTATCGCGCCCAGCCCATCCAGCGTAATGGTGGTCGGGGAAAGTGGCACCGGTAAAGAAGTTGTCGCTCGTGCAATCCATAAGTTGAGTGGAAGACGGAATAAACCCTTTATTGCTATCAACTGTGCCGCGATCCCGGAGCAGCTTCTGGAAAGTGAGCTGTTCGGTTATGTCAAAGGCGCTTTTACGGGGGCTTCTGCCAACGGAAAAACAGGGCTGATTCAGGCGGCGAATACGGGCACGCTGTTTCTCGATGAAATTGGCGATATGCCATTAATGTTGCAGGCAAAATTGTTACGAGCTATTGAGGCGCGTGAAATTCTGCCGATTGGTGCCAGCAGCCCAATACAGGTCGACATTCGCATCATTTCTGCAACTAACCAGAATTTGGCTCAGTTTATTGCTGAAGGTAAGTTTCGTGAGGATCTCTTCTATCGCCTGAATGTTATTCCGATAACGTTGCCGCCTTTGCGTGAACGTCAGGAAGATATTGAACTGCTGGTGCATTACTTTTTACATCTGCATACCCGTCGTCTGGGGTCGGTTTATCCTGGCATTGCTCCTGATGTTGTTGAGTTGCTGCGTAAGCATTATTGGCCTGGAAACCTGCGAGAGCTAAGCAATTTGATGGAATATCTGGTCAACGTTGTTCCTTCAGGTGAAGTCATTGACAGCACACTCCTGCCGCCCAATCTGGTAAATAACGGCGTGACAGAGCAAAGTGAGAGCCCAGAAGCCAGCGAAGCACATTTGGCACTTGATGATGCTGGTGGTACGGCGCTGGAGGAGATGGAAAAACAGATGATCCGCGAGGCGCTTTCACGTCATAACAGCAAGAAGCAAGTCGCTGATGAACTGGGCATCGGCATTGCTACGCTCTATCGTAAGATTAAAAAATATGAATTGTTAAGCGCGTAACCGCCGTAAATCCGGCCTGCATTCAGGCCGGATTTCGTTTTACTTCGTTTCCTCGCAGTCCAGCACTGTATTCACAATCATCTGATAACCGGTGCAGCGACAAAGATTTCCCGCCAGGCCGCGACGAATTTCCGTAATAGTTAATGGTTTCTCGCGTGGTTTTGCCAGCATTGCCGTGGTGGCCATAATCAACCCGGGCGTACAAAAGCCACACTGTACCGCGCCTGATTTCGCATAAGCCTGTTGTACATGAGAAAGTTTGCCGCCTTTTGCTTCGCCTTCCAGTGTGCGGATCTCTTTTCCTTCAGCCCAGGTGGCAAGGTATAAGCAGCTATCTATCGCGGTGCCATCAACCAGCACAGTACACGCGCCGCATTCTCCAACGCAGCATCCTTGTTTGACGCTAAGTAATCCTTGTTCACGGAGCAGTTCTGAAAGCGGCATACCCGGCGCGGCGCGGAGCTGAAAAGGCATTCCGTTAATGACGCATTCAATGGTAATTGTTTCGCTGTGGTTCATTGCAGTTTTCCCCCTGCCGCAGCGACGGCTTCGCTAATGACTTTTTTGGTCATCGTCTGGATAAGATGCAGACGAAACTCTTTACTCGCACGCCATGAGGAACGCGGGGCGACGTCTTGCAGGACAGACTCGCTGATGGCTTCCAGCGTTTGCAGGTTCAGTGGCGCGTTTTGTGCAGCCTGTTCAGCATGTTGGCAGCGAATCGGCGTTGGAGCGGCAACACCAAATGCCAGGCGTAATTCACTGAAACTTCCATTATCCAGCCGACAATGTGCGGCGCAGCCAATCGTTGAAATATCCATCGCGTCGCGCATGGCATATTTAAAATGCGCGCTACCAGCATGTTCTTTCGGTTGCGGCGGAAAATGAAAGGCGACAAGGATTTCGTCATGCTCAAGAGATACTTTGCCCGGCCCGGTGTGAAAGCCATTTATCGGGACAAAACGAACTCCTCGCGGTGAGTGGATCTCCAGCTTCGCCTCATAAATCAGCGTTGGCGTGGCGGAATCTGCGCTAGTGGCACCGTTGCAAATATTTCCACCGTAGGTAGCGACATTACGGATCTGTGGCCCGGCAATTGACGAAGCCGCAGCACATAACGCCGGAAGATGACGCTGGGTTAACGGATCTTCAATGAGCTGAGTAAATGTCGTCGCGGAGCCGATTCGCAGCGCGCCGTCTTCCTCCAGCGTAATCCCCCGAAGCTCCGCCAGATTGTGGATATCAACAATATGGCGATAACGGTCATTGTGATGGTGGAGCTGAATCAGTACGTCAGTGCCACCGGCGAGCAGTTTTGCCTGCGGATTGTGGGTCAGCAGGTTGATGGCATCGGCAATGGTGGTCGCGCGATGGTAAGAAGCAAAATCAAACATGATGTTATCCTCAAATCAATCCTGCCAGATGGAACTCTTCGTATAACCGTTTTGGCGTCAGCGGCAGTGTATTGATTGCAACACCGGTAGCCATCTTCACCGCGTTACGAATAGCTGCGGCAACAGGAATGATCGGAGGCTCACCCAGTGACTTATGTCCGTATGCGGATTGCGGTTCATTGATTTCGACGAACGCGCTTTCCAGTTGTGGCAGATCTGGCATGGTCGGCATTTTGTAATCCAGCAGATTTGGGTTACGTACCACACCGCTTTTCGCGTCGATGATCATCTCTTCAAATAGCGCCCAGCCAATGCCCATTCCCATCCCGCCGTGTACCTGGCCTTCTGCCAGCAGCGGATTAAGAATATGCCCCGAATCATGAACATTGAGGATGCGGTTGATAGTGACTTTGCACAGCGCGATATCGACCGTCAGATCAACAAAGGTACAGCCAAACGCTGGTGGGTTCGTGGTGGTTTTGATGGAGCTTTCTGCAGAAAGCTGTCCGCCACGCTCGGGATGATAAAACGCATCCATTGCCAGATCTTTTAATGACAACAATGGCTCTTCCGGTCTTTCAACCAGCACGATATGGCCTTTTATCAAGGTTAGATTCATCGCTGACTGATGTAGCATGACTGCGGCGTGAGCGATGATTTTCTCTTTCAATAGCAACGCCGCACTGCGCAACGCTGGCGCGGCAACATAGCTCTGCCGTGACGCAAACGCACCGGGGTCGAAGGGTGTAACGTCGGTGTCTTGTGTCGAAATTACGCGGACATCGCTGACCGGGACACCCACAGTTTCCGCCACCATTTGCGAGAACACGGTGTCGGCACCCTGACCGATTTCCGTCGCACCGCTTTGCACGTTGATGGTTCCATCCTGATTCATCAACAGGCGTGCGCCAGCGATTTCTACACCAACAGGCCAGGTGTTAGAGGTGTAGCTAAAACAGGCAACACCAACGCCTCGCCGTAAATTGCCTTGCTGGTTCTGACACTCTGCACGGCGTTTTTCCCATTCAAAGATTTCTCGTCCTTTTTCCAGACACTCTGGTAATCCGGCGCTGTAAATACGCTTGCCCGTGAGTGGATTTGCATCGCCTTCACGAGCGGCATTACGTAAACGAATTTCTACTGGGTCTAGTTCCAGCGCGGTAGCGGCGTCATCCAGCATTGATTCGACAGCAAAAACGACTTGCGGTGCACCATAACCGCGCATCGCGCCAGCCGAGGGCAGATTGGTATAGCAGGTCTTTGAACTGTAAGCGTAAGCACAACGAGGATAAAGGTAAGCGACTTTATTACCGCCTGCGGAAGCGATGGAGTGACCGTGAGAGGCGTAAGCGCCGGTGTTGGACAGAACATCCAGACTATAACCTTTCAACGTACCATCACGGTTCACGCCCATTTGCCCATCAATGGTAAAGGCGTGGCGGGTTCGGGTTGCGAGAAAACACTCTTCACGGCTAAGGGAAACTTTCACCGGAATACCACCGAGCTTGCTGGTCAGGAATGCCGCCATGGGCTCTTCCAGCACATCCTGTTTATTACCAAAACCGCCACCGACAAACGGTTTGATGACTCGCACACATGACCAGGGAATATCCAGCGCCTGACCGACAACACGGCGAACAATGTGCGGGATCTGCGTACTGGAGACGATGGTAATTCGCGAGTCATCCTCCATCCATGCCAGTGAGGTCACACTTTCCATATGGCAATGCTGAATGACCGGTGTCTGATAATGCCCCTCGATCTGGTAATCTGCCGCATCGATTGTTTGCTGGACATTGCCTGTCGACATCATGCTTTGTTTAAGTAAATTGCCGCCGTTATGGATTGGTGCTGCGTCTTCTGCCAGTGCCGCTTCTGGCGTGGTGATAACGGGTAATTCTTGCCACTCAATGCTGACTAGTTGCGCCGCTTTTTCTGCCGTGAGCTCATCGCGGGCTACGACGATGGCAACAGCATCACCATGATGACGAACATGGCGGGTTAACAGTGCGCGATCGGCGGTATCGCGTTTATTTTCGTCAAGCGTCCATGCATGTCCTGCCGTCGCGAATGGGATATTCGGTACATCTTCCCAGGTAAAAATCGCCAGTACGCCCGGCAGGCTTCTGGCTTTTTCATCGTTAATATTTACGGCATAACCATGTGCGATAGGGCTACGTACATATTTTGCGTAACACATGCCTGCCATAACATAATCATCTGTATATCGTGCCCGCCCGGTAACCTTAGCAATGGCATCTACGCGCATACATGATTCACCTGTAGCGGTTGCTTCCCGCGCTTCCATAGAAATCCCCTTGATTTGAACATTTGGTTCTTATGGCAATGATTTAGTCTTTGCAGGCAAGAATTACGCCAGAAACGACTATAAACATGGTGGGAGGAGGGAAGTGTGATGTTGTTAATAAAACGCTAGGGATGATGCGTTTTTATCAGCAAAGAAAGAGAGGGCAGTGTATCAATATGAGTGTGATAAAAATCATTGTGATAAATGAATATTAGGCGACACTCAGGGGGCTCTCTTTTTCGTTATGACGATGTGCAAATGGGGGATCGCTATCCTAATGGATTCATTCACAATTCTTGATTTGTACATCCATTTTCCGAGCAATGGATTGGGTATCTGACAGGTGGCTGCTATGATATAGCGTCTTGTTTTTTGAGCGAGGAAAGATTTTGAGCGCAGGACGCCCGAATAAAAAAACGCTGGGTATCGTGATGCTGTTATCGGCAGGGCTGCTTCTGGCGGGCTGTTCTGGTAGCAAATCATCAGACACAGGAACGTATTCCGGCTCCGTTTACACCGTGAAACGGGGGGATACGCTTTATCGTATTTCACGCACCACGGGAACAAGCGTAAAAGAACTTGCCCGACTCAACGGCATTTCTCCACCCTATACCATCGAAGTTGGTCAAAAGTTGAAGCTTGGTGGGGCGAAAAGTAACCGCAGTTCGCGAAAATATACAGCCAAATCAACGACGAAAACAGCGTCAGTCACTCCACCGCCAGTGGTTCCGAAATCTTCATGGCCACCCGTCGGACAACGCTGCTGGATATGGCCAGCGAGTGGAAAAGTTATCATGCCTTACTCAATGGCGGATGGCGGCAATAAAGGGATTGATATTGCTGCAGCGCGCGGGACACCAATATATGCAGCTGGCGCCGGCAAGGTTGTGTATGTCGGTAACCAATTACGTGGCTACGGTAATCTCATCATGATTAAACACAGTGAAGATTACATCACTGCCTACGCTCATAACGACACGATGCTGGTAAACAATGGGCAAAATGTTAAGGCTGGGCAAAAGATAGCGACGATGGGCAGTACGGATGCTGAATCCGTGCGGTTACATTTCCAGATTCGTTACCGTGCTACGGCGATTGATCCTTTGCGCTACTTGCCGCCACAGGGCAGCAAACCAAAGTGCTGATGGTGAATTAATCAGCAGTCAGTAGCAAGGCACTTGCTAAGAAGAGCGTAAGGTTTATAATGCCTTACGCATCTCAAAGCGGGCGTAGTTCAATGGTAGAACGAGAGCTTCCCAAGCTCTATACGAGGGTTCGATTCCCTTCGCCCGCTCCAGAATCTCCCCAAGTGGAGAAGACTAAAAAAGTCTTCTCTGTCAGCAAGTTAAATAGTTACCTATTTAATTTGCTTAGGAGTTCTACCACTGTGATCCGCCCTTGTAGCTGTTACGTTGAGTTACACGGGAAGATGGCAGTATAACCAACGTGGCGGCAGTTGCACACCTCACACCGCGATAGTCAAACGTGAAGGAAAAGCCTACCCAGGCATTGTAATGTCATCGACGGCGGCGCTTGCGACGACCTCAGCGCGGGATAAACAGGCGAATGATGGGAAGAGTGTTTTTAAGTGTATATGTGGATTTAAAGCCCCACCTCTTCATAAAACCGTAACTGCATCGCGAAAGAGTGCAGCTCTACCCCGGCTCGTGCATCCGATAATGTACACCTGACTTACTGATCGCTACCGCTGAAAAGATGATGATACGCCTCCGGCGCTTTTGTTGATGTACCCATCACGGCGCTTTATGGCTCCTATTGTCTAAAAATAATCCTCCTGGTATTTTAAGCATCTAAGACAGTTTGAATGATGGGGGATGTATGGCGATATCAGCAAAGAAAGCCGCCTACAAAGAAAAGAAAGCAAAAGCCGCAGAACTAGCCAAACTACGCCGCCAGCAAAAAGCAGCATTAACCAGAATGATAAAGAAGGCTAGAGAAGACGGCACATTTGACAGCTTGCCAGACGATATCAAAGCAAAGTGCCTTAAACACGAAGCAAAGCGGGAAAAGGCAGCATACTTCTATAACCAGTGGAAAGAGAAGCAAGCATACGCCGCACGTCGTGAAGAGGTGGCGGGTATTGATGAATTATCCCTGCAACACTTCAAATCAATTTAAATACTCCCTGATTCTCTAAAACGCAACAGGACGCATTCTAACGCTGTTTTCATTGCTTGGTATAGGGATGTATAGGTGATGTGTGTTTAATGCGTCTGTGAGCTTGTTTTGTGCCTTATTTTGCATTTTCATAATGCAGAAGAGAACACGGAAAACCTTAAAATTAATTATTGGGGTATTTAAGGCTATTTTCAGGTTATTTAAGGGTATTAAACTTGATTTAATTGTTTAAAATATAAACAGATAGTTCTGTATATTATTGATTTATAAGGTTATTTTTAAATAAAGGTAAATAAAAAATAAATAGCCATAAATAGCTATAAATACATCTAAATACCTATATCCCTTCCCTTATGGCTAGATTGCGAGAGGTGCTTAACGCGATTTTCAGCGCCCCCCGATCTGGAAAATCCAGAATCCCCAAATATCAGCAAGGAATTTTCTTGCGTAATCAACATCGTTTTTACCTATTAAATCATTACACAGAAAGCCTTTCTGTAATGTCTCTCACTAAACTTTCACTAAACACGAGAATGATCGGTTTTATGTCGGATCAGATGCTAGAAACAGCACCACGTCTCACAAGGGCTGTAAGCGATGAAACCAGTGTTTATGCGGGTACAGGTCAAAATATAGGCCAAAATCCATTTAACATAATAAACGTAATATGCACTAAGGAACACATAGAACGCCTTGAATTGATGTATCAGGGGAAAAGTGATGGATTTTTTACGTAGGAGCACGAAAGGGCTTCTATTGACTTTTGTATGCTATGAAATATAATTAAAGGTTTTTTGTTTTTAACGTGTGATGTAGTGGATTACACAGGGGAATAGATTAAATGGTGTTCTGTTTATACAGGTTTATTTGTTAGATCAACAATTTGGCATTTCTAAACAGATGTTTGAACGTTGCCAAATGCCTTGACAACACAAGAAAAGGGCTTGCTATGCCACGCATTACACGAAATAAGGCTGTAAAAACAAAATAAATTTTAAAATTTGCACAAACGAGAAAACTCGTTCAGAAACAAGCAGAACAATTTTTAGCCAACAATTTCTGATGGTGCTCTGTACGCCGCATTACACAAGGCTTTGCGAAAGTGATGTAAAAGTGAAGAAAGTAAGAATTGCTCTTTTAAGCTACTTTTTCATTGAATTTTTAGTATGGAATTACACAGGAATAAGTTAGGGATATTCTATGATTTACACAGGGAATATAGGGGGATTATGGCACACACATAGAAAGACATTACACAGAGTGCTATGTGACAAATGGATGTAACGAGAGGTTACATTCAGCTATCTGAAATGCTCTTTGTAAGAAAGTTGGTAGTAACGATATGTTACATAGACTAATTATTGAATGTAACGATATTACACATCGGAAGATGATTGAATGTAACGGTAGCTCACAGTGAACTAGGGGTAGGTCATAGTGAACTACCCCCACAGAATTCTGTTACCCCTATCAATATTGATACCCCTATTAACTTTGATATGACTACCCCTATCAAGTCTGATACCCGATAAGTATAAATAACACCTAGGAAATGATTTCCGATCTATTTAGGAAGTAACCTAGGAAGTGGTTTCCTACCTACCTAGGAAATGAGTTCCACCAATACTATAATTAAATAATATAAATAATATTCTTTATACTATATAGCTCACTGTGAACTAGGGGGGTAGGTCATAGTGAGCTAGGGGGTAGGTCATAGTGAGCTAGGGGGTAGGTCACTGTGAACTACAATAAGACTATTAATAAAACTATATTAGATTATTAATTAGATCATAATAATAATATTCTTTATATCTATATATATGATCTTTTTGCCTTCCGGCGTTAGCTTCACTCTCTGGCAAGCAGCCTTACTCCGCTACCTTTCGGGCTTCGTGGCTGGCCCGTTCCGCTCACACCGAAAGCAAAGCGTTACTTTCTTCGTGTAACTATCGTTGGCGATAACGCCCACGAAGAAATACTATTGCGCTGTGCGCAGAAGAGTAATCACCTAACCAATCATACTGATTGCTTATGTGTTAACTCTCTCTAACTCTTAATTACCCTCCTACATTTAATAACTCTGTTATTCTCTGTAGTTGTGTAATTACTCGAAGAGAGAGCGGCTAAAGCTCAATTACACTCTGCTTTCCTCGTGTAATTTCACTAAGCCTCAATACAATTCCACTTCCTTGCATTCTGTAGTCGTGTAATTGTTTTCGGTGGAAAAGCCAGAGGCGACACCGAAAGAGAATTCTGATCTTATTAATCTTATCTATCTTAGTTAATCTTCTTACTTATCTTACTTTATCTACTTTATTATTAATAATAGCTTTATAAGCTCTGTGTAGCTCTTTGACGCAAGAAACAGAGTTCAGGAAGGGAATCACCTTAGAAAAGTGTTCTTTGCGTCATAATGTGTTTTATGAAGGATTCAGAGGTGTTTCATAACAGGAATGTATAGAGGATATTTTAATTAATTAAAAATAAGGGGTCTAAATGCTTCTCTAACAGCATTAAGCAGGGTAGGGAATGGAAACGCATTGCCTACACATAATAAACTCACTACAGGGCTTTACAGAGCGTTTTATAAAGTGACTCTCTATCTTATATCTACCATTACCTTTTCATATACCTAACAAATACAAAATAAGCCCCTTAAATAAGCCTCTGGCGAGCTAAACAGCCATTAGATAAGGGAATGTATTGCTTTTATCAAAATCTCGTTAGAACGCGTTTTAGAGCGTTTTAGCGGATAATGAAGAATAGCACTACACAGAAGAGCACGAATTGCTAAGAAAAAATGTAAGTGCATGAAAAAGATCAGATTTTTTGTGAAAAGGTATTGACAAATGTTTCTTTATATGTAATAATAGGTATTAGAGGGACAGAAAAACATTCTTCTCTAAATAATCAAAATCAATGCACTTTGAAGCCGTCAGGCTTGCAAGGTGTTTTTCTTTTAACTGAATAAGGAGTTTTTTTATGAAATGGTTTACACCTGAGCACGTCATCCAGGCATTTAAAAAAGGTGAGCTGACACGCCATCAAGTAGTAATGAATCGTAATATGGCAAGGAGTCGAGGTTATCCAGAGCGTGAAAAATGTTTCGATGCAGCACTAAAAATTATTGATGAACTAAGAAAAAATGAAAAAGAATCTGAAACAGAGTAAAGAATAGAAGGAGAAAACTATGAGCGAAACTAAGAAACCAATTCCGCGCACTTACCTACACGTTGACCCTGAAATCTTCAAGGTTTTATTTGCTGAAGCCAAGAAAAGGCAAATTATGGTCAGTGATTTGATGTTAGAAATCATTACTGAAGCAGCAGAGAACATCAAACAAAAAAAGGGTAAGTGATCCTCATTCACTTTAGTAGCGCATTAAGCGTGATTTATAAGGAGATTTTTAATGATTAATCAACTAACTTTTACAAAACACTATGACACGTTTGATAATGTATCAAAGATTTATTCTGATAAATTCCCTCAAGGAAAAGATTTAGATCTATTACATATTGTGCTTTATTTTCGATTCCTTAGTTATCAGGAAAACAACCTTAATTGTTATGAAAGTCACGAAACATTAGCTAAGATTTTTAAGTCTTCATCGTCAACAATTAAACGTAAGATAAACGATCTTAAAGAGATGGGATTATTAGAAACATCCCCACATCCTGATCCGTATATTTCATCTTTGATTTACAATGCTCTCCCTCTCACAGATGCACATATTACTCCCCCAGGAGAATCATCACTCTCTGATCTTTCTGAGGCAGAAGAAGCACAGGAACAACCTAAAGGCCATAAACAGCCTTCTTTTGATGTTCTTGATGATGATTGGGATACGCCTTTACCCTGGGAGACGGAAGAAACACCTGTTTCATCAAATGAAAAAGTAGCTAATGATAATGAGGAGGATGTGTTAGAGAATTTTGCATCTCTTATTATCACGCAGAAGAATACCAGAACAGGAGGGGCATCATTTATAGAATTTGCAAATTCACTAGCTTATAGACACGGGCTAAAACGACCAAATGGTATTGAGGCATATTTTGCTAAGAAACATCCCAAAGTATATGAAGACTTTGATATTCCATTTTAATAAGTAAGGAGGACTATTGATACAGTATTTAATAAAAAGCAAAGTAGACAGAATTCAGTGTAACGACACCGGAAAACGCATCTACGAAACACTTGCTTACCTCTATAAAGGAAAGCCAACACCGCTAAAATATAGCGATGTGTTACATCGAGCAGGGTGCTCTGAAGATGGTTTAAAATTCTGGCTGAAACAGCTATCAAACTTCGGTGTTATAGAGATTAAAGAATTATCTTTCTCTACATTCAATCTCAAAAGATTAGATAAAGAAATAGACTTCATCTATTCCACTCTCTAAAATCTCTCTATGTAATTAAAATATAAAAGGAAAACATTATTATGATAGTAGCTATGTATTGGTTATTGTTCTTTCTCACGTTAGAAGCATATTTCGGGGTGTTTTCCTTTAAAAGAAAAGGAAAAGTAAATAATGGCAAAAAGAAAAAACAACGTTGTTAAGAAAATCGGTGATTCAGCTTCTCTTCTAAGTAAACCTAAATCTATTCTAAGACGTAAAGACTTTAAAGAGCTAGTTACGCTCTCCAAGCAAAATAGCGCCCCTGGCGAATGGAAAACAGAGATCATAGAACATTCTCCCTCTGTGCCTTGTGGAGATGAATTTAACGCATTACAAGAAATCTTATCTTCAACACCTGGCGTATTCTGGAAACCTAGAAAAAGAAAAGAGTATATCGTTGATAGCTCTGATCTACGCAAATACCAGATTTTAGGATTTGAAGATTATAACCACTACGTTGGTTATCTCGCCACCAATGGCCTAAATAATTTAGTTCCTGAATTCCAAATTTTAGATAATGCTGATTATGGAGACTTTTAATATGAACAAAAACACGTATGACACAATTTACTCACTAATTAATTATTATGAGGATGATTACCTCCTGCCTTTAAACCGCGCTGAACTTGAAGCATATAAAGAAAATACGCCAGCGGCACTTAATGAGGCGTTTAAACACTGGGATTTAGCTGTGAATGCCTTCTCGCACCTCTCTAAGCGTGTAGAGATGCTCTGTAAGAGTGAGAACGCATATCTGACAGCGGATCAGATATGGGAGCTATCAAACTGGATAGAAGATATTGAATCGGACGTTCGCTATGTAGGGGATGGCCTTGTTGAACTCGCACAACGCTTAGGCGCTGCTATTACAGAAGAATAAAAAAAGCAACAAAAAAGTTGTAAAATATCTTGACATTTCATATATTGTATGTTAATATAATTATATAGGGTGATTATTTTTCCTTTATTGGTTCGATATTAAAAATTCTTCTTGTCGTTAAAGGGGAGTAAAATCTCCGCTCCCCGCTTCTCCTCCTCCTTAAGTGTCATTATTACCTCTTTTTTCCTTTGTTATGCATACATCTTGGAGTATGCATAACATAGGGTAATTACATAGGTACAAGTTAATAAAAGGCGGCTTTAAATGCTGCCTTTTATTTTGCCCGTTATGCAACTTAAAAGTTGTATTTCTTACTTTAAACAAGGTAACAAGGTTTATATAAATGTTGTTCTTAAATGATAAAGAGCAAATCATCAAGTATCGAGATGAAATGCTGAAAATTAATCCACAAATTACCGAAATGGTAGCTAAATACGCTGGGTGTTCTGTAGAAGAAGTAGAAAGATGTGTTGAAAAATATTTTTCTCCTTCTTCTCCGTCTACACCTTCCCTTAATGAACTAATCAAATTAAAAGCTAAGGAGATTACTAAATGATTATTGATTTAGACACTCTGTTTCCAGTTCGAAAGACTTTCACAGATATTGTAAGTTATTGTACTGATCCGTTTGCCTCTGTAGAAAGCAAGGTTTTTGCTTCTCTTCCTGCTGATGTTGAATGCGGCGACTTGATCACCAGCACGGGCGCTAAATATGAATCAGGAGATGATATTTATGTTGTTATGAGTGAATTTGTAACGGCTGGAGAAAACAAGCCTGTAGATGTGCTACGTAGCAATGCTGGGCTTGTCTGCATCAAAGCTGATGCGCTGAATGCTGTAAGTGAAGCAGCAAAAACAGCCTTAATTAAAAAAGGCTTCCAGCTTGAAGGCTTCCATTCTGTTTTCACTTCTTAATAAAAGGAATAATAATAAATGATTCTAGGTAATGATTACGTTGATTTAGCCCCGCTTTTCCAGGCACACAGCACTAGAAACTATCTGCTTTCTACCCTTGATTTTACGGATTCTGTAGGGGTTACATCTCATAAAGTAGCTGTTTCCCAGCTTGTCGAAAGCAACGAATCTCTCTTTAACAAAGAGACAAGCCGTTTTAGTTCTGAACACAATGTTACTAAGCGAGAACAAGGTAAAGAATGGCTGATTGAAATCCCGTATTTTCTTCGTGAAGATGTGATCCGTCCTTCTGATGTTCAAGGCAAACGTAAACCTGGCACTGAGTTTCAGGAAACACTCACTGATATCTACGCGGAATATGTTGCTAAACACAATGTTGCATTCCAGCGTACTAAAGAGAGCGTGCTGGCTGCTTCCCTGTTTAGTGGTCGCACCTACACCCCTAAAACTGATGATGTTCTTATCGAGTGGGGCAAGCTGTTTAACGTATCAGCTATGAAAGCCACTGTGAACGCTTCCAGCACTGACACCACGAAGATTTTTAAAGAATTTGATCAGATTGCTACTGACATTATCGAAAAAGCACAAAGCCAGGCGGCTGCTGTAGAGCGTATTGTTGTTTTCTGTAAGCCGGAAGCCTTCTCTGCAATTCGATTCTCTGCGGGTATGGCAAACGCATTCCAGTATGTAAGCCCACTGGAAGAGGGGAATGTTGTGTACCAGCGTCGTGACCTGCTGCCAGGGGTGACAGCGTTCACTATCCCAGGAACTAACATTGATGTTATTAAACTGGTAGATCCGCTACACCTTGCACATATGACCGCTGACGCTGTAGCCGTGCCTAAATTCGCTAAAGGCTCTAACGTCTACCAGGCCATCTATGGGGCGGCTTCCAGCACCTTTGAACTGATCAATGCCGCTCCTGCTGAGGTTTACAGCTACAGCTATGAATCTTCTCGTGGTGATGCTGTTAACGTTGTTACAGAGAATAGCCAGATGGTTGTAAACCACGGTGTAGGCTTCTCCGTTCAAATCACTGTTAAATAATATTTAACGTGTAATAGAGGCGTGGCGTGTATTCACGCTTCGCCTTTTTTTTATTTATTTTTAAATTTTGAGAGGTGATTAAAATATGGAAGTGATTCTGAAATCAAAAAATGGTGTCCACGTACATTTAGATGCTAATGATTCTAGAGGCTTGTTAAATCTGAAATATCTATGTTCTCTCTTAGATGTTCCATATGAAGGAGTAAAAGCCCGTATGTTCAGACTAAACGAGAGTATTGATCAGGCTCTACACCATTTCTTAAGTAAAGAAGGTGGTAAAAATGATTAATAAGGGGATTTTAAATGTTAGAAATTAACACTTCTAAAATTAAGAACACAGTTACATTTAGTGTAGATAAAGACAGCTTGAAAAAAGCGAAAGACTCTATTACAGGCTTAAAGGAATTCGCAGAAAATATCAAGCCTGCTAAATTAAGATTTGATACTGTCACTAAAGGCTATAAGAAAGCACAAAGTGAAGTAGATAAGATTGCTCAACAGAAAGCGAAAAACGAAAAACAGAATCAAAGAGCACAAGCTGCCGCAGCAAGAGCACAGGCAAGGCAACAGCAACAAATAGCAGCACGTAAGGAGAAAGCTGAACTAAAGCTTTTAGACGTTGGATCAAGCATTAGTGCAATGCACCGTCTTTCTGTAGCTGAACAATACAAAGCTATTGCACAGGCTAGAGAGATAGCAAAACAATATGAGCAAGGGGCTATCTCGCTTGCACGTATGAATAGCCAGATGAAACGCTTACAACAGCAACAACGTAAGATTAATGGCAACAGAAAAGCTCAATTAGCCCCCGTTAAGGGAGGATCAGGGAATTCCGCCACTATGGGCGCTCTGTTATTTGGAGGCGCTACGGCGGCTGCTGGCGTGATGGCTGTAAGTAAAACCGCCGAGTTTGTTAGTAAAAGTTTCGCTAACGCAGAGACACAAGGAGAATTAATCCAACGTGCAAGGCTTGGCGGTGTAGACGTTAACCAGATGTATAACATTACAGAATGGGCGTATAAAAACGGCGTTGACTCTATGATGGGTGATCAAGGGGCTAGAAAATACCTGGATCAGATGAAAGATGTTAGGGAACGTGCTACCAAATCTTATGACGAGGCTGAATATGTAGTTGATAAGAAAACAGGGAAAGGCATATGGAAAGGCGGTGATAACGGTATTAATGAACTTCTAAACATCGGTGTTATTAACAAAAGCGACCTTAAAAAATTTGCTGATAATCCAGCCGGATTAATTTCTAAGGCTGTTAATGGAATGATGAAAAAAGGGTTTTCAGATTCTCAAATTGGACAACGTTTAGAAGACCTGGGCGATGATTTGATGCTTACGTCAAAATATTGGCAACGTTCCGTTAAAGATGTACAAGAAAGTATTAATCAGCAAAAAGCCTCTGGAAAATGGCTAACAGAAACACAGCAAGACTCTATCGTTAAATTCAGAGAACTAAACAGACAGCTTTCGCAGCTTTCTGATGCAAGACAAGTAGCATTTGTAGACGGGTTTATGAAATCTCTCGATCCAAAAGTAACGGAAGAGTTTTTGAAAAACCTTTCTAATCTCACTCCGTATTTTACGAAGCTGGGAGAAGCTACAGGAAGTCTCTTTGAAGCTATTATGAAGATTGTAAACTGGTTTAATCGTAATGATGATAAGACAGAGGCTATTCAGAAAAATTTAGGTGATGCACCGCCATTAAGCAATGAAGGAATGAAACAGAATCTTTCTAATCTCGTTCCTGACCAATATAAAGGCGCTGGCACTGCAACAACTACACCTGATAATAGTCATTCTCTCTTTAACACGATTAAGGGATTGCTTTTCGATGATAAATCTTCTGTGTCAGATGTAAAAATGTCAGTCAATGAAGCACCGATAACCAATCTCAAACAGGGTGCTTTAAATAATCTTGCAATGACAACTCCGGCTTATAATTTATCTCCTGTGTTTAATCTGAATCCTACATTTGAAGTGGTAACAGAGGTTCCGCTTACTATTAATTCGGACACATCCAGATTAAGCGATTATGTGGATTTTACAGCGAGAGCAAGTCGGGATAGCTTCTTGAAATCATTAACATTAACCAGCTTATCAGGGCAATCCAACGGCGGGTAATTCCCGCCATAACATTACAAGGAAAATTATTATTATGGCGACCGCCGGGATTTTAACCATACGTGCAGCAAATACTCCAGAACAACACGTTCAGGCTGTTTACAAAGCAGAACAAGATATAAACTCTACAAAAAACGAAAATAGCAAAGCTAATAAAGCAAAAGGGGAGAATGGATTTGCTATTGTTACCAGTGGGCTGGCATCTTCTGGTAATGACGTTTATGAAAATTATATGGCACTGGCCTTTGACAGTGTAGACGATGTGAACGTAAAACGTCAAGCAGATGTTACTAGCTATCCTGTAGAAAATGGTGCTACTGTGTCTGATCACGTTCAAATTAAAAACAATAAGTTTTCTCTTAAAGGGCGTATCTCTGAAACACCGATTAAAAGCGATCCTGGCTTGTTAAAGAGTGCAGGGGTGAACGGGAACAGAAGATCATTAGCTATCGACTACCTGAATCAGATTATGGACAGTAGACAGCCTTTTCTTCTTGTTACAGAAAATAAAACTTTTGAGAACGTTGTTTTAACAGGCATCGAATACACAGAAGAGGCAAGCGAATCCCTGGTATTTGATTTGGAATTTGAACAGATCAGATTAGTTTCTTATGCCACAGTAAATACTGTAGCTCTCAAAACACAGGCATCTAAAAATATAGGGGTTCGTACGAAAAAACGTGTTAACACTGAAGATCAAAGTAGTGAAGGTGAAGACACTATTACTCCTGCCTTTAAACAGGAATAGCCGTAAACGCCTCTAAAACGCTCTGTAACGATGTAATTATAAAAGAGGCTACCAATCTATGTTGAAGCCTCTTTATTGCGTCTATGGCGTTGTTTTACGCCTTAAAATCAATATTTAATTCATATCTTACCAACTCTACATATTCAGCTAATTCCTGAATACTTGCCCCTTGCGAGTAAGTGCGAAAGGCTTCTGTTTTAGCTTTCTGTTCTGTGTGTCCGGTAATGGCTCCGATCCTAGTTTCCTGTACTCCTGCACGATCAAGACAGGTGATAAACATCCCGCGCAGGCTGTGGAAGCATTGACGCTCTGTAGCTGTAGGTAAGACACTACGACGTAAACGTGAGAACGCTTGACTATAAAACGGCCCCTTTTTACCGTCGATTCTCTTTATCTTATTAGCTTGAGGAAACAGATATTCACCGTAGCTATGCTTTAAGTATTCATCAACTATAACCGATAGTTTCGAATGTATCGGAACGTGTCTGATCCCTGCCTTAGTCTTACTCTTGCTGATATAAAAACAGCGTATTCCTTCCACTGTTACAACCTCTGACTTTTTCAGGCTGGCTAGTTCGTCTAATCTGCATCCTGAAAACAAGCCCATTAAAATAATATTTCTGATCTCCGGCTCCGCTGCATCAAGTAGCTTTTGCATCTGTTCCGGTGTAAACGGTTGATAGCTCTCAATTGTGCGTCTAGCTTCCAAATTGTGACCGTGAAAGGGGTTATCAGATGGTATTCCGTCATAGCGCCGTTTACCAAACTCATAAAGTGATCCTAAACACGTAAGCCAGTTTTGACGAGATTGATCGGCGGCTCCTCGTTGCTTCTGGTCATCTAAAAACACTGTTACAAGCCGTCTGCCTATCTTCTCAATATGAATATCATCTTTCTGAATACTTTCTAAAAATAGCTCAACGGCTCTAGCTAGTTTCTGTAGTGTTGAGTAAGATCGGCGATCTTTATAGCTTTCTGTGTATTCATCACGTAATAAACACAATGTAGGGGTTGCATAACCACGTTTTACGGCTCTTTGTGTGTTTTTATTAGCCCTTGCCTCTGAATGTAATGATTCAATAGCTTGTTGTAATCTCTTTTCAGGGCTATCCGGGTTATGTTTCCGCTTTAGTTCCTCCCATTCTAGTAACAGATGGTTTCTGAATCTTCTAGCTTCGTTAAGATCTCGTGTAGATGTAGTCTTTCGCCACATCCGATACGGGTAAAGGTGGCGTAGGTATTTAGGAACAAAAATCTGAAACATCCAGATTCCGTCCTTTCGTTGGTAAAGATAAGCCTGGCCCTTGATTGACACGATAATGATCCTCTATTATCACGCAATCAGTTACATAAGCTGATCTCAATAGTGTTATCTGACAGCAGGTTATAAGGGGTTTTCTTCGATTCCCTTCGCCCGCTCCAGTTTTTATATCCTCATTTATTTTTCTTTTTTATCGAAACGTTCCATTCTTTTAATGTACTCACATCAGGTATGGCTGAATCAAATAACAACAATCAAAGATAAGTAGAACTTGAGTGCTCCTCGACATCGGCAGTCATAAACGAGTTTGCATTCGTTATACCAGTCGAGGATTATCACGACTCAAGCTACTGCATATTGACTGTTAAAATCGATACTATTGTTCGTTTTTGTCAATTGCTTTAACTTTTGGATGTTATTAATAATAACCAAATGACATTCGTTCTCTGTTCCTTGATAAACGTGTGTACATTTTTTATTCTGCGTTGCAGAAATATATGCATTAATACATTTTTTTATTACTACAGCTTTATGTATATTAGGCTCAAGTAACAGTGCTTGATCTATACAAGCAATTGCATCATCAATTCTATCGTTATATATATTTACCAGTGTTCGATAATAGTATAAGGCGGCGATATCTAATATTTGTGTCTGCGCATGTTCAAAAAAAATACGTGATGTCGTTGCTTGTCCGGAAAGGCCGGTTATCAATCCCATGATCCCTAAAATCTTTCCATCACAAATAGTTTTATCTGACACCTTATCTATAAATGCTAATGCTTTTTGAGTTGCATCTTTATGCTCGTTCATACCATGAAGAGCCAGGGATATATAGCATTCAGCCAACAGGCAATGACACTCATTTATTAGAGACGGAATATTGTATTTTTTTTTCAGGTGTTCAAATATTGTTATTGCTTTGACAATACTTTCAGGTGTGAACTCATTCAGTGCGTTTTTTCCGTTAGACATTTCTTTTGATAAAATATTGTCATTAAAAGAATCGCGTTGACTGATCATTTCCTGCGCGGCTTTAGGTTTCTTCATAGCCAGATTCAAGTTACTGATTATAAATTGTGATACTTTTTGTATATCATCCGCTTGCAGATGTGTGCTGGCAACAAGATAAAAGCTTTTTGCATCGATCACCTCTACATATAAGCTATTTGATGCTCCATGTTGGCTAATTCTTCCAGTTATAAAATAATCTGGTTTGAATCTGGCCAGAAAAGCTGTTTGAGATTTATTATCTATACAATACTGGGTTGCCGCCAGTGGGTATATGTAAAGGTCATCATCTTTTTGGTTTGAAATAAGTTGTACAAGATCCTGATTTAGTTTTAATGGATCATGATGACTGTGGGATGTTATAAATGGAAATAAAGCAACAGCACTACCTGCTTTATTATTTTGGTTCCCTTTTATCTTGAAAACTTGCCCACTGAATCGATACCCTTTTCTGTATATGGTTTCTATACAGCGAGTATAGCCGATGCGTTCAAAAATACATCTTAATGAATATATACACCGTGTAAGGGATTCGTCACTTACAATTACATTTTTCCACACGGACTCGATGATCATATCTTTTGATACAACGTTGCCAGATGATTCAAGCAATACAAATAATACGCCAAGCTCTTTCGGAGGTATGTAAGACTGCTCATTCCCTTTTGTAAGAATACCATCTTCTGTAAGTATTATTCCATCAGAAAAATGATATGAAAACTTAATTTCTAAATCCATTAGCTAACCCCTGTAAAATTTATGGTTATTTGCGTCCTGAATGAGTAATAAATATAACTAATATTCATATATGTTTTATTAAACTGTATATGATTTTGTATATATAAAATTCCATGACTGTTTGAATTAATTTATCCAGGATTGTTTCGAATGTAACCTGAAATATCCTTAATTAATGCTTTTTAATCATGTTTATACATAACTTGTTGAAAGACAACAATAAACTTACATGTCTTTCATTCCTTAACTGAGTGCTGATTTTGATTTAAGATAAGAGAAAATACCCAAGTGATAGCTATGTATCGAGTTCGAACCTTGTTTGTGAACGTTATAGTAACAATAGCTTTCTCTGCAGTTTATTATGTATAAAATATATATTTGTTGCTTTTTACACAATCATGTATATCACTTCTACAATGGAGTATTCTCGCTGAGGATATTTCTTCAAATTAATACCGGCAATGTATTAATTTGAAGAGTGAGCATTATACTGAGAGAAGGGGGATGCATTGCTAATATTTTTAGAGAGTGGAAGGTTGCTGTATAGATGGCATAGTTATAAAATTATAGAAATATTACATGTGTTATTTTTATTTCAATCGTATCAGGGGTTATCTTGCACAGTACATGATGGCTCTGTTACTAATGTTAAAAAGAAAACCGCGATTACCTTGTGTTTGTATATTATAGCTTATCATTTTTCCTGAAAAGACATAGAAGTCAGGAAGAAGTAGTGCCAGTTTATCATCCTCAACTTGATCAATAATATCGAATTTATTTATTTTATTGGAGGTGAGATGCAAGGTGTTATAATTTTCAGTCCATGTGTATTCAATATCACGTCGAATTGCTTTATAAGCCTTTGTATTTTGTTTCCATGTGCCGCTCAGTGCAACAATACCTGTCTTTTTGTTTTGGTTATACATAAAGTCAAGGGTGAGATTGGCTTGTCCCTGGTCATTAAAAATAACCCAGTTAGCTGTACATTTTTCATTGTATGCGATTTTCTCTTTAGAATAATTATAGGTAATAAAAAACACAAATCCACTAATAAAACATAAAATAAGTATCAGGCTTTTTTTATAACGAGTCACGATTAACCCCACGATAAGACAAAGTTAAACAGCCTGTAACTTCGTTATTTCTATAGCTTTTTTTGCAGGCCATAACAATCAAACCCGGAAACGACCTGGCAAGGGGAAAATATAACCATGGATATTTTTTGCAGTCAATTCCTGTCTCTAATATATGGTTTTTATATTTATCGAAATCTTTCAGACCATCGATGCTATCTTCTGTAACATTAAAATGACAACCATTTATTTCTGCAACAGTCCGGTAATCTCTAAAGAATGGTTTGGGTTGGTTATTATTCCATAGTAAAAATGCGGTAAGCAAACCCACACCAAATGCACTTAACATTGGTAAATAAAATTTAGAGCGCGAGAGTATGTTCCTGACATGATTATCTGTAGCAGCATTTATCTCTTTAACCTCATCTGTAACGTTCAAATTGAGGGGAGAGTTATGCTTTTGAACATCTATTGAAGAGGGTGGGGTATGATTTTCTATGTTGATATCGTTATTGAGCTTGAACCCTTTTCTCGGCACGGTTGCAATAAGCGAATGAGTCGTATCACCAACCGCGCGAAACCCACGCCTGATAATCGATATGTTTTGGTATAACGTGTTGACCGGTACACGCATACCTTCTTCTTCCCAGACTCTGGAGAAAAAGTCCTGCTGGGCGACCACATCTGGAAAAGCTTCGAGTAGCAACGATAAACACCTGCTTGCGGGCGTTGTCAGAACAACGTTCAACTCGGCGTCATGTACCGAAATTAATTTCTTGTGTTCCGGCCAGAACTCAATATTATTGTTAATAATCCAGTACATAGGTCAATAAAACACAGCATTAAGAAAATTGAAATGAGATAGTTTGGTAAGTATATTAGTATTTACCTAATAAATATATATTAATTTTATATTCACTACGACAATTATAATTGCAATATATTAATGCAACTTAAAACACCATGTGTATTAACATATTTAACGCTTATAACGTCTACTTCCCGGGCTTTTTCGCTCATGAATTTTTGAAATGGCACACAAAATTCACATAATTAAACTAAAAATTAACAAGCGGAATTGGAAGCTCATCTTATAAAACACGGGCATCATTATAAATGCCCGTATATACAATTATTATTGTCGATAGTTACGTTTCAATGCTGAACTGAGTTCGAACGTATAAATAATTCGTTTATTTTACCACCCATCCTTTTTTCAATTCTTTGCTTGTAGGCGTAGATGCTGCGGATATCCATGTCGAGAGTGTCTGCAATTTGATATGGATTATAGCCAGATACCATATGCCCCATTATGGTGAACTCCATTTGAGTCAATGTATTGCCTCTGGTAAATGACAGGTAACGACCAATAAACAGCTGCCTGATCTTCTCGTTAGCAACATCCAGTCCATCATCATTATATATAATAGCTGATATTGCGGGATTGTGTTTTCTCCAGTAATTAGCAAGAGATTGCATATTCCTGTCGCTTATCAACACAATTCCCATTTCCGTACTTGCAAGATACTCAATCCAGTCTTTATCCAGAAAAAGACGTAAAAAACTTACTGAAAAATCTACAAAAATATATCCACTTAATCGAGCATTGTGATTTTTACTTAATATGCCTTCAACCACACCACGATTAAAATACGAACTATCTTCGGGCCACATACAAAAACAGGCGTTTGCACAATACTGCAAGCGCGGTGACTTTTCTGGCATTATTTGGCAATGCATTGAGCAACTATTGCATGTAAGACTTTTATATCTACTACAAAGTCTCATGTTAATAACCTCCCTATTCATAGATAATCGCATAATTTCATTGGTTATTGATGATGTCAATACGCTCTGATTTAATAAGCTTTTAATGGGGATTTGCGTTTAATCTGTATTTGATATTATTCTCAATAAGATATTTAAGAATACATCATTAAGTTTTAAATATGGCTGGATTTCACTCGGTTAACCATGTTGGGCTTATTGCAAATCAGATAAGTGCCTAACGCATTAGGAATATCTATACTGCAAATTGTTTTCGAATAACCAGACGATATCGTGTAAATCTAAGTGATGCATCTTAAATAGTCTTATTTAAGATGTTCAGATTTTTACTGAGGATAACAGCTTGATATTGTTTGTTTATGCTATAGATGGTCAGGAGGGTGATTAATGGTGGAGAGGCATTGTAAGAACTGGAATGGTTCAAAATAAGGACTATTTTGAACCATTCACATCAGCGATTAACTAAAGAACATTACCGATACGCACAGGATACCCACGATCAACGTAATTAGATTTCCGATGGAACGCCAGGGTTTAAGGGCAGGAATGAGATACGTAGACAGTGTTGGCATGATAAAAAGAATCATGGCAATGAGCGGACCACTGATCGCGTAAATCATCGAAATTGCGTTAGGGTTGATGCAGCAGACAATGAAAGTAATCAGCGATACCAACATAATTGACAGCGCGCGGTTAAATGCTCGGCTTTTTTTAACTCCCGCCTGCTGTAACGTGGTTTTGACTAATTCCGTCGCACCTTCAATAACGCCAAAGTAGGTGCCTAAAAATGATTTAGACATGGCAACTACCGCGACAATAATCCCGGAAATTGACAACCACGCAGGGGCATTTGGCAGCATAGATAGTGCCGATAAAATGGTGACGCCTTCCTCTTTTGCCGCCTCAATATATGAAGATGGAATTGATAACAGGCAGCTAAAGACGAAGAACAGCACGCTCACGCAGATGATGAGATAAGCGACCTTCATAATTTTTTTGCATTTATCCATAGCGTGTTCGCCGTATTTTTCTCGTCTGTCGATAGCAAACGTAGAAATAATCGGAGTATGGCTAAAGGCGAAAACCATCACGGGAATCGATATCCATATCTGGTGAAGGGTATTCTGATTGAACTCTACCTGGGTTGTTAATAAAGAAGGCTGCCAGCTACCGACCAGGTAGATGGAAAGAAATAAGAAGTAGGCAATCAGCGGGAAAACCAAAAATCCCATTACCCGAATTGTGGCGTGACGCCCCATCAGAAAAATAAGATTCAGGATTAACACAACGCCAAGACTCACCAGCATACGGATGCGTAGATCAATGACCATATGCTTCGCCAGCTGTTCAGTGAGTGAGTTGGTGATTGCCACTGCGTATATCAACACCACGACAAAAAAGGCAATGAAGTACAGAGTGGTAATCAGATTACCGATCTTTTTGCCATAGTAGTGAGTTACCGCGCCAGTGATCCCTTCGCCTGCCGATGTTTTTGAAGAAAGGATGAACTGGCATAAGGCTTTATGTGGCCAATATGTTAAAGGCCAGGCGACCAGTGCAGTAATAAACAGAACCACCGCTCCTGCTGAACCTAATTGAATAGGAAGGAAGAGCGTGCCTGCGCCAACGGCTGTGCCGTAGAGTGCGAAGCTCCAGAGAGTTTCTTCTTTTGACCAAATTTTAGACATTATTTGAACGTATCATCTACAAATTAAACAAAATGGAGGGCAATTTACCATAAACCAGGCCAGTCATGGGAGATTAACGCTATATCAACCTCTGGATTGGTGTGTAAGTAGATGCAAACCTTGCGTGCCAGCCAGATATCACCCTTCCTCCTTCCGGTAAATTTCCTTTGTGATAAAAATCACTTTTTTTAAACATTTTGGATAATTGGAATTAACAATCATTTACTATTGCGCTGTTAATTGGTGCGAGGTTGTGATGAAAGATGTTGTGATTGTCGGTGCGTTACGAACACCTATCGGCTGCTTTCGTGGAGCGTTGGCTGGTCATTCTGCGGTGGAACTAGGCAGCCTGGTCGTGAAAGCATTATTAGAGCGCACCGGCGTTGCTGCACATGCGGTGGATGAAGTGATTCTTGGACAGGTTCTTACTGCCGGGGCAGGGCAGAATCCAGCACGGCAATCGGCCATTAAAGGTGGTCTTCCCAACAGCGTTTCGGCAATTACCATTAATGATGTTTGTGGTTCCGGGCTAAAAGCTCTGCATCTTGCTACTCAGGCGATTCAGTGTGGTGAGGCTGATATTGTTATTGCCGGTGGTCAGGAAAATATGAGTCGTGCGCCACATGTTTTGACTGATAGCCGCACCGGAGCACAGCTTGGCGATAGCCAATTGGTTGATAGCCTGGTGCATGATGGCTTGTGGGATGCATTCAATGATTACCATATTGGTGTCACTGCCGAAAATCTGGCGCGCGAATATGGTATCAGTCGTCAATTACAAGATGCCTACGCACTTAGCTCACAACAGAAAGCGCGGGCGGCCATTGATGCCGGACGATTCAAAGATGAGATCGTCCCGGTCAGAACGCAAAGCAATGGGCAGTTACTGATTGTTGATACCGATGAGCAGCCGCGTACCGATGCCAGTGCCGAAGGGCTGGCTAGTTTAAATCCGTCCTTTGATAGTCTCGGTTCTGTTACCGCAGGAAATGCCTCATCCATCAATGATGGCGCGGCTGCGGTAATGATGATGAGCGAAGCCAAAGCACATGCGTTGAATTTACCCGTACTGGCACGTATTCGCGCCTTTGCCAGCGTTGGTGTTGATCCTGCGCTGATGGGCATTGCTCCTGTGTATGCGACTCGCCGTTGCCTGGAGCGTGTAGGCTGGCAGTTGGCTGATGTCGATCTTATTGAGGCTAATGAAGCATTTGCCGCGCAGGCGCTTTCTGTTGGCAAGATGCTTGAATGGGATGAACGCCGGGTCAATGTCAATGGCGGCGCGATTGCATTGGGTCATCCGATTGGCGCCTCTGGCTGTCGCATTTTGGTTTCTTTGGTTCATGAAATGGTGAAACGCAACGCTCGTAAAGGATTGGCTACACTCTGTATTGGTGGTGGTCAGGGCGTGGCATTAACTATTGAGCGTGACGATTAGATCTGTATTTCTTCCTTATCCGTTAAACCTCTACCGCCATCAAGCTGCTTTATAATGATGGCTGGCACGTCTATGCATGTCCCATATAGAACCTGACTTTTTCCTTTCCCCTGCTTATTCGTGATCGATACTACACTTTTTACAATCGTCATCTTAAAAATGAAACAATGTTTTATTTTTAATTGAAAAGAGCACATCACGGGCTTATCATCCTTCAATAGAAAAACAAAACGATGTTTCACAATCGTTCTGATTTCACACTTCAATGATTATCGGAGGTTGATGTGGACGTAAGACAAAGCATCCATAGCGCGCACGCGAAAACACTGGATACCCAAGGGCTGCGCAATGAATTTTTGGTTGAAAAGGTATTCGTCGCGGATGAGTACACCATGGTTTACAGCCACATTGACCGTATTATTGTTGGCGGCATTATGCCGGTAACTAAAACGGTTTCCGTTGGCGGGGAGGTTGGTAAGCAACTGGGCGTAAGCTACTTCCTTGAACGTCGCGAGCTAGGGGTTATCAATATTGGCGGAACCGGTACGATTACCGTCGATGGTCAATGCTACGAAATCGGTCACCGCGACGCCCTCTATGTTGGTAAAGGTGCAAAAGAAGTTGTTTTTGCCAGCATTGATAGTGCCACTCCGGCGAAGTTTTATTACAACTGCGCACCTGCTCACACGACGTATCCCACGAAAAAAGTCGCGCCATCTGAAGTGTCTCCGGTTACGCTGGGCGATAATCTCACCAGTAACCGCCGCACGATTAACAAATACTTTGTGCCGGATGTGCTGGAAACCTGCCAGTTGAGTATGGGGCTGACAGAACTGGCACCGGGAAACCTGTGGAATACCATGCCGTGCCACACCCACGAGCGCCGGATGGAAGTTTACTTCTATTTCAACATGGACGATGACGCCTGCGTTTTCCACATGATGGGGCAGCCGCAAGAAACGCGTCACATTGTGATGCATAACGAACAGGCGGTGATTTCCCCAAGCTGGTCTATCCATTCAGGTGTAGGAACCAGGGCTTATACCTTTATCTGGGGCATGGTCGGTGAAAACCAGGTCTTTGATGATATGGACCACGTTGCCATTAAAGATCTGCGCTAGTCGCGGATATAAATTAATAAGGTATTATCATGATTTTAAATGCATTTTCTCTTGAAGGTAAAGTTGCAGTTGTCACCGGTTGTGACACTGGGCTGGGGCAGGGAATGGCGTTGGGTCTGGCGCAAGCGGGCTGTGACATTGTGGGTATCAACATTGTTGAGCCAACTGAGACCATTGAACAGGTCACTGCGCTGGGGCGCCGTTTTTTAAGTCTGACCGCCGATCTGCGTAAGATTGATGGTATTCCAGCACTGCTGGATCGTGCGGTGGCTGAATTTGGGCATATTGATATCCTGGTGAATAACGCCGGATTAATTCGCCGCGAAGATGCTCTCGATTTCAGCGAAAAAGACTGGGACGATGTGATGAATCTGAATATCAAAAGCGTGTTCTTCATGTCCCAGGCGGCGGCGAAGCACTTTATCGCGCAGGGTAATGGCGGCAAGATTATTAATATCGCGTCAATGCTTTCATTCCAGGGCGGGATCCGTGTGCCCTCATATACCGCATCAAAAAGCGGCGTGATGGGTGTGACGCGCCTGATGGCGAACGAATGGGCAAAACACAACATCAACGTTAATGCGATTGCTCCGGGTTATATGGCGACCAACAATACTCAGCAACTGCGGGCTGATGAACAGCGTAGTGCGGAAATTTTGGATCGCATTCCTGCGGGGCGTTGGGGGTTGCCGAGCGATCTGATGGGGCCGGTGGTGTTTCTGGCATCCAGTGCTTCTGACTATGTTAATGGCTACACCATTGCCGTGGATGGCGGCTGGTTAGCACGTTAATTCATCTTGCTTACATTTATGACCCTGTCACATTGGCAGGGTTTTTTATTTCTGATAATCAACATAATCCATATCATGGCTATTAAATAATCCATATTAATTATCAATTGATGAGTTTTGTTAGTTTTAACTGCTTTAAAATTAGTTGCTTAATTATAATGTCATTAATTTTACTTAATTTTAAAAGTGTAATGTCCATCACATAACTGCATGTGGCAGCAATTTAATCCATATTTATGCTATTTCCGACCTGACACCTGAGTTAATTGTTCACGTATTTTTTCACTATGTCTTACTCTGTGCTGGCAGGAAAAAATGGTTACTATCAATACGGAATCTGCTTTAACGCCGCGCCCTCTGCGTGATACGCGGCGTATGAATATGTTTGTTTCGGTAGCTGCTGCGGTCGCGGGATTGTTATTCGGTCTTGATATCGGGGTTATCGCAGGTGCATTACCGTTTATCACCGATCACTTTGTGCTGACCAGTCGTTTGCAGGAATGGGTGGTCAGTAGCATGATGCTTGGCGCAGCAATCGGTGCGCTGTTTAACGGCTGGCTGTCGTTCCGTTTGGGACGTAAATACAGCCTGATGGCTGGTGCTGTGCTGTTCGTATTGGGCTCAATAGGATCAGCGTTTGCCACCAGTGTCGAAATGTTAATCGCGGCCCGTGTGGTTCTGGGGATTGCGGTGGGGATTGCCTCTTACACTGCGCCACTGTATCTCTCTGAAATGGCGAGTGAAAACGTGCGTGGCAAGATGATCAGTATGTACCAGTTAATGGTCACGCTTGGCATCGTTCTGGCGTTTTTATCCGACACGGCATTCAGCTATAGCGGTAACTGGCGTGCGATGTTAGGTGTTCTTGCCTTACCGGCAGTTCTGTTGATTATTCTGGTGGTATTTCTGCCGAATAGCCCGCGCTGGCTGGCGGAAAAGGGGCGTCATATTGAGGCGGAAGAAGTGCTGCGTATGCTGCGCGATACGTCGGAAAAAGCGCGAGAAGAACTCAATGAAATTCGTGAAAGCCTGAAATTAAAACAGGGCGGTTGGGCGCTGTTTAAGATCAACCGTAATGTCCGTCGAGCAGTGTTCCTCGGTATGTTGTTGCAGGCGATGCAGCAGTTTACTGGTATGAACATCATCATGTACTACGCGCCGCGCATCTTCAAAATGGCGGGCTTTACGACCACAGAGCAACAGATGATAGCGACTCTGGTGGTGGGGCTGACATTTATGTTCGCCACCTTTATTGCTGTCTTTACGGTAGATAAAGCGGGGCGTAAACCGGCACTGAAAATTGGTTTTAGCGTGATGGCGCTGGGCACGTTGGTGTTGGGCTATTGCCTGATGCAGTTTGATAACGGTACGGCTTCCAGTGGTTTGTCCTGGCTCTCTGTTGGCATGACGATGATGTGTATTGCCGGTTATGCGATGAGCGCCGCGCCAGTGGTGTGGATCCTGTGCTCCGAAATTCAGCCGCTGAAATGCCGCGATTTTGGTATTACCTGTTCGACCACTATGAACTGGGTGTCGAACATGATTATCGGCGCGACCTTCCTGACTCTGCTCGATAGCATCGGCGCGGCAGGTACGTTCTGGCTCTACACTGCGCTGAACATTGCGTTTGTTGGCATCACCTTCTGGCTTATTCCGGAAACCAAGAATGTCACGCTGGAACATATCGAACGTAGACTGATGGCTGGTGAGAAATTGAGAAATATCGGTGTCTGATTTCACAGGCCGGATGTGCTGTACATCCGGCCTTTTTTTCGCTAATAGAGATCTGGCACCAGGCCGTTGAGGCGTTTGTTTCGTTCCTTAATCAGCTCTGTTGCGGTAACTCACATCAGGAGAGAGGAATGAAAACAATTGGTTTGCTGGGAGGAATGAGCTGGGAATCCACCATTCCTTACTATCGCCTGATAAATGAAGGCATTAAACAGCGACTTGGCGGGCTTCACTCTGCGCAAGTGCTGCTACATAGCGTCGATTTTCATGAAATAGAAGAGTGCCAACGTCGCGGTGAGTGGGACAAAACAGGAGAGATTCTTGCCAGTGCGGCGCTTGGATTACAGCGGGCAGGAGCAGAAGGCATTGTGTTATGTACCAATACGATGCACAAAGTAGCAGATGTCATCGAGTCTCGTTGCTCACTGCCTTTCTTACATATTGCGGATGCCACCGGGCGTGCCATCACCCGTGTTGGAATGACGCGCGTGGCGCTGCTGGGAACGCGCTACACCATGGAACAGGATTTTTATCGTGGACGGCTGGCAGAGCAATTTTCTATCGATTGTTTGGTGCCTGAAGCGGATGAGCGGGCGAAAATTAATCAGATTATTTTTGAAGAGCTGTGTCTGGGGCAATTTACCGAAACGTCACGCGCTTATTATGCGCAAGTCATTACTCGTCTCGCAGAACAGGGGGCGCAGGGCGTCATTTTTGGCTGTACTGAAATTGGTTTACTGGTGCCAGAAGAGCGCAGTGTCCTGCCCGTGTTCGATACCACCGCTCTTCATGCCGAGGATGCCGTCGCTTTTATGCTGTCGTAATTCGCTACAAAATAGCGTTAAGTGAGGCAACCAGATTCGGTAAACCTGCCTGTAAGTGCTCACTAAATGCCTGCACCAGTGCTGATGACGGACGGTGCAGGGGGCGAATCAGGCTAACGGTGAACGGAACTGCAATACTAAATCGCCGCACCACTAAACCGCTTGCCGCATAATCCAGTGCGGTGAGCGGGTTAACCACGGAAACTCCCGCCCCCGCCCGTACCATCGCGCAGACTGACGCGGCGCTATGGGTTTCCACAATCATGCGGCGTTTAACCTGATGTTCATTAAATAGTTGATCCAACAACTGGCGATAGCTATCAGTACGGGAAAGGCTGATGTAATTCTCACCCTGAAAATCTTCCGGCGTTAATACCTCTTTTGCCGCCAGCGAATGCCCCTGTGGTAAAACACAGACTTCATCTAAAGACAGTAATTCAGTACGTTCCGTACCCGCAGGCGTATGCAGCGTCTCGGTGAGGCCTAAATCATGGCGCTGGGCTGAGAGCCACTCTTCAAGTAGCGGCGATTCCTGCGGCACAATGTTTAAGCTGACTTCAGGATAGCGGGCCAGAAACGGTTGCATCAGTGGCGGCAAAAAAGACTGCGAAAAGACCGGCAAGCAGGCAATAGACAGTTCGCCCTGTCGAAATTCGCGCAAACTTTCTGCGGCACTGACAATGCGATCCAGGCCGTACCAGGATCGCTGCACCTCTTCAAACAACCGCAGCCCTTGCACGGTAGGATGTAATCGTCCGCGTACGCGCTCAAACAATTTCATCCCAATTACTTTTTCAAAGCGCGCCAGTTCGCGGCTGACGGTGGGTTGTGAAGTATGTAGCAGTTGTGCTGCTTCAGTCAGGCTTCCGGCGGTCATTACCGCATGAAAAATTTCAATATGACGTAAGTTAACGGCGGCCATCTGCTTAATCTCATTCTCCGGTAATCCATATCATTTTTGCATAGACCTGGCATAAATCGATATTTTTTATTCTTTTTATGATGTGGCGTAATCATAAAAAAGCACTTATTCGGAGTTTGTTATGCCACATTCACTGTTCAGCACCGATACCGATCTCACCGCCGAAAATCTGCTGCGCTTGCCCGCAGAATTTGGCTGCCCGGTTTGGGTCTACGATGCACAAATCATTCGTCGGCAGATTGCGGCTCTGAAGCAGTTTGATGTGGTGCGCTTTGCGCAGAAAGCCTGTTCCAATATTCATATTTTGCGCTTAATGCGTGAGCAAGGCGTGAAAGTAGATTCCGTCTCGTTGGGCGAAATCGAGCGCGCGCTGGCGGCGGGTTACAATCCACAAACGCATCCCGATGACATCGTCTTTACCGCTGATGTTATCGACCAGGCGACGCTCGAGCGTGTCAGTGAATTGCAAATTCCGGTGAATGCGGGTTCTGTCGATATGCTCGACCAACTAGGCCAGGTTTCGCCAGGTCATCGGGTATGGCTGCGCGTTAACCCGGGGTTTGGTCATGGGCATAGCCAAAAAACCAATACCGGCGGCGAAAACAGCAAGCACGGTATCTGGTACACCGATCTTCCCGCCGCACTGGAAGTGATACAGCGGCATCAATTGCAGCTGGTCGGCATTCACATGCACATTGGTTCCGGTGTTGACTATGCACATCTGGAACAGGTGTGTGGTGCGATGGTGCGGCAGGTTATCGACTTTGGTCAGGATTTACAGGCGATTTCTGCTGGCGGTGGGCTTTCTGTGCCTTATCAGCAGGGAGAAGAAGCGGTTGATACCGAACATTATTATGGCCTGTGGAATGCGGCACGTGAGCAGATTGCTCATCATCTGGGTCACCCTGTGAAACTGGAAATTGAACCAGGTCGTTTCCTGGTGGCGCAGTCTGGTGTGTTGATTACCCAGGTGCGAAGCGTCAAACAGATGGGGAGCCGCCACTTTGTGCTGGTTGACGCCGGATTTAACGATCTGATGCGCCCGGCAATGTACGGCAGTTACCATCACATTAGCGCACTGGCGGCTGATGGTCATTCCCTTGAGCACGCACCAATGGTGGAAACCGTTGTCGCCGGGCCGCTATGTGAATCGGGGGATGTTTTTACCCAGCAGGAGGGGGGGAATGTCGAAACCCGTGCTTTGCCGGAAGTGAAGGCGGGGGATTATCTGGTACTGCATGATACTGGCGCATATGGTGCGTCAATGTCATCAAACTACAATAGTCGCCCACTGCTGCCAGAAGTTCTGTTTGATAATGGTCAGGCGCGGTTGATTCGCCGTCGCCAGACCATTGAAGAATTACTGGCGCTTGAGTTGCTTTAATCGCGGCTAGTTGCTGGAGGCGTTATGACTTGCCTCCAGTGACGGTGTTGAAACTGAATGGCGACGTACCAGCGTTGGACTAAAGACGTTGGTAATTTCAGGAAGCGGGTGATTGTTCGCCAGTGCCAAAGCCAGTTCGGCAGCCTGAGTCGCCATCGTTACAATTGGATAGCGTACTGTCGTCAAACGCGGACGAACATAGCGCGATACCAGCACATCATCAAAGCCAATCAATGAAATCTCACCCGGTACATCAATACCATTATCATTGAGTACACCCATCGCGCCCGCCGCCATTGAGTCGTTATAACAGGCCACGGCAGTGAAATTTCGCCCCCTTCCCAGCAGTTCAGTCATTGCCTGTTCGCCGCCGCTTTCATCCGGTTCGCCAAAAGTTACCAGCCGATCATTGGCCGGAATACCGCTTTCGGCAAGGGCATCGTAATAACCCTGCAGACGATCTTCGGCGTCAGAAATAGAGTGGTTAGAGCAGAGATAACCAATGCGAGTATGGCCTTGTTGAATCAAATGACGCGTCGCCAGCCAGGCGCCATAACGATCGTCCAGTGCGATGCAACGATTCTCAAACCCCGGAAGGATCCGGTTGATCAGCACCATGCCGGGCATTTGTTTCATCAATGCTGTCAAATCGGCATCGGGAATCATTTTGGCATGAACGACCAGTGCGGCGCAGCGATGACGGATCAACTGCTCAATGGCCTGACGTTCTTTTTGCTCGTTGTGGTAACCATTACCAATCAATAAAAAATTACCCGTGTGATAAGCCACCTGTTCAACCGCTTTCACCATTGCGCCGAAAAAAGGATCGGAGACATCACCAACAATCAACCCAACGGTTTCGGTGGCCTGTTGTGCCAGCGCCCGGGCGTTGGCGTTCGGGTGATAGCTAAGAGACTCCATTGCACTATGTACAGCCAGCCGGGAAGCTTCGCTGGCTTTGGGAGAATTATTAATGACGCGGGAAACTGTGGCGACTGAAACGCCTGCCAGTCGGGCTACATCCTTTATGGTCGCCATGAAAATACCTTTGTGGGTAAACGCTTACATTCTGTCAGTGTTACGGAAAACGTCCGTTGGTTCAAGGGGCGTGGTACTTTCAGCGCGGGGATTGTGAGCGAAACGCAAATAAGTAAGACAAAAAAAGAGATTGCAAACCTTTGGTTACACTTTGCGAAACGCTGTTGCGATTGACCGCTGGTGGCGTTTGGCTTCAGATTGATAAAGTGGTGATCCCAGAGGTATTGATAGGTGAAGTCAACTTCGGGTTGATCACATGAATTACACCAACCTGCGCAGATGCGCAGGTTTTTTTTGTCTGTCATCAATCTGTAACAGTAACCGATAATTTACACACCTGGTTGCATTTCCCTTCACTCCTTTGCGTTTTCTCGCTGGCGAACAGTCTGTGTGCAGACCACAATCAAGATCCCAGAGGTATTGATTGGTGAGATTATTCGGTACGCTCTTCGTACCCTGTCTCTTGCACCAGCCTGCGCGGATGCGCAGGTTTTTTTTCGCCCCCATTTTACTGTCGCTCGTGTTCTCCTTCTGGTGTAATCTCGCACCATTCGCTTTTACTGAAGATTGAGCAAAGGGAGTTGGAATGCTTTTTAGCTTTTTTCGTAATTTGTGCCGTGTCCTGTACCGTGTTCGCGTGACAGGCGACACCAAGGCACTGAAGGGCGAGCGTGTTCTTATCACGCCCAATCACGTCTCATTTATTGATGGCATATTGCTGGCGCTGTTTTTACCCGTTCGCCCTGTTTTTGCCGTTTACACCTCTATCAGCCAGCAGTGGTATATGCGTTGGCTGAAATCATTTATCGACTTCGTTCCTCTCGACCCGACGCAACCCATGGCAATTAAACATTTGGTACGTCTGGTTGAACAGGGGCGACCGGTGGTTATTTTCCCTGAAGGACGAATTACGACAACCGGCTCGCTGATGAAAATCTACGATGGCGCGGGTTTTGTCGCTGCGAAGTCAGGTGCGACAGTCATTCCAGTGCGTATTGAAGGGGCGGAACTTACGCACTTCAGCCGCCTGAAAGGTCTGGTTAAACGTCGCTTGTTCCCGCAAATTCATCTGCATATTTTGCCACCAACGCAAGTGCAGATGCCGGATGCGCCGCGTGCCCGTGACCGTCGCAAAATCGCTGGCGAAATGCTGCATCAAATAATGATGGAAGCGCGTATGGCGGTGCGCCCGCGTGAGATGCTGTACGAATCTTTACTGAGCGCAATGTACCGCTTCGGAGCCGGGAAGAAATGTGTCGAAGACGTCAACTTTACCCCAGACTCCTATCGCAAATTGCTTACTAAAACGCTGTTTGTTGGACGCATTCTTGAAAAATACAGTGTTGAAGGCGAACGCATCGGCTTAATGCTGCCCAATGCGGGCATCAGTGCGGCAGTGATTTTCGGGGCTATCGCTCGTCGTCGTATTCCGGCCATGATGAACTACACTGCCGGGGTAAAAGGGCTGACCAGCGCCATTACGGCGGCTGAAATAAAAACCATCTTCACTTCCCGTCAGTTTCTCGATAAAGGCAAACTCTGGCATCTGCCGGAACAGCTTACTCAGGTGCGTTGGGTTTATCTGGAAGATTTAAAAGCGGACGTCACCACTGCCGACAAAGTGTGGATCTTCGCGCATTTGCTGGTGCCGCGCCTGGCACAGGTAAAACAGCAGCCAGAAGAAGAGGCGCTGATCCTCTTTACCTCCGGTTCTGAAGGCCATCCGAAAGGCGTGGTCCATAGCCATAAAAGTATTCTGGCGAACGTCGAGCAGATTAAAACTATTGCCGACTTCACCACCAATGACCGCTTTATGTCGGCATTGCCACTGTTCCACTCTTTTGGTCTGACTGTTGGCCTGTTTACGCCACTGCTGACGGGGGCGGAAGTGTTCCTTTATCCAAGTCCGCTGCACTACCGCATTGTGCCGGAACTGGTGTACGACCGCAGTTGTACCGTGCTTTTTGGCACCTCGACCTTCCTCGGTCACTACGCGCGCTTTGCCAACCCGTATGACTTCTATCGTCTACGCTATGTGGTGGCAGGTGCGGAGAAATTGCAAGAAAGCACCAAACAGCTTTGGCAGGATAAATTTGGCCTGCGCATTCTTGAAGGTTACGGTGTGACGGAATGTGCGCCGGTGGTGTCCATCAACGTACCGATGGCGGCGAAACCAGGTACGGTAGGGCGTATTTTGCCTGGTATGGATGCTCGACTGCTGGCGGTTCCGGGTATCGAAGACGGTGGTCGCCTGCAACTAAAAGGGCCGAACATTATGAACGGCTACCTGCGCGTGGAGAAACCGGGCGTGCTGGAAGTGCCCACCGCCGAGAATGTTCGCGGCGAGATGGAGCGCGGCTGGTATGACACGGGTGATATCGTGCGTTTCGACGAACAGGGCTTTGTGCAGATTCAGGGGCGCGCGAAACGCTTTGCCAAAATTGCAGGCGAAATGGTGTCGCTGGAAATGGTGGAACAACTGGCCATTGGCGTTTCTCCAGACAAGATGCATGCCACTGCGATTAAGAGCGATGCCAGCAAAGGTGAGGCGCTGGTGCTTTTCACCACGGACAGTGAACTGGCGCGCGATAAACTGCAACAGTATGCCCGCGAGCACGGCGTGCCGGAACTTGCCGTACCGCGCGACATTCGCTATCTGAAACAGATGCCATTACTGGGCAGCGGTAAACCTGACTTTGTCACGTTGAAAAGCTGGGTAGACGAAGCGGAACAACACGATGAGTGAGTCAGTGCACACTAACACTTCGCTGTGGTCGAAGGGGATGAAAGCAGTTATCGTCGCGCAGTTTCTTTCTGCGTTTGGTGATAACGCGCTGCTGTTTGCTACTCTGGCGTTACTGAAAGCGCAGTTCTATCCGGAGTGGAGTCAGCCTGTCCTGCAAATGGTGTTTGTAGGTGCTTACATTCTTTTTGCGCCGTTTGTCGGGCAGGTGGCGGATAGCTTTGCCAAAGGCCGGGTAATGATGTTTGCTAACGGCCTTAAGCTGTTGGGCGCTGCCAGTATCTGCTTTGGCATCAATCCCTTTCTCGGCTATACGCTGGTGGGAATTGGTGCGGCAGCGTATTCACCGGCGAAATACGGGATTCTTGGTGAATTAACCACGGGTAGTAAGTTAGTGAAAGCTAACGGTTTAATGGAAGCCTCCACCATTGCGGCGATTTTGCTCGGTTCCGTAGCCGGTGGTGTACTGGCAGACTGGCATATTCTGGTCGCCCTGGCGGCATGTGCGCTGGCCTACGGCGGGGCGGTCGTCGCCAATATCTATATTCCAAAACTGGCGGCGGCGCGTCCGGGGCAGTCGTGGAATCTCATCAATATGACCCGCAGTTTCCTGAATGCCTGCACCTCGCTGTGGCGCAATGGAGAAACGCGTTTTTCGCTGGTAGGCACCAGTTTGTTCTGGGGAGCGGGCGTCACGCTGCGTTTCCTGCTGGCGCTATGGGTGCCGGTGGCGCTGGGCATTACCGATAACGCTACGCCGACCTATCTCAACGCCATGGTGGCGATTGGCATCGTGGTTGGCGCAGGTGCGGCAGCGAAGCTGGTCACGCTGGAAACCGTTTCACGCTGTATGCCTGCCGGGATTTTAATTGGCGTGGTAGTGCTGATTTTCTCCCTGCAACATGAGCTGCTGCCAGCCTATGCCTTGCTGATGCTGATTGGCGTACTTGGCGGCTTTTTTGTCGTTCCGCTCAATGCGTTGTTACAGGAGCGGGGTAAAAAAAGCGTCGGGGCGGGGAATGCGATTGCAGTACAGAACCTGGGCGAAAACAGTGCCATGTTGCTGATGTTGGGGATTTATTCACTGGCGGTCATGGTAGGCATCCCGGTCGTGCCCATTGGCATTGGCTTCGGTACGCTGTTTGCGCTGGCAATAACGGCGCTGTGGGTCTGGCAACGCCGTCATTAATATTTAACGCCGGTTTTAACCGGCGTTAATCCTTAAGGTGCCGGATAAGTATAAACCTGATGCACCGCTTCAATTTCAGCCAATACGTCTTCGCTTAACTCCAGATGCAAACTTTCGATGTTGGTTTTCAACTGTTCCATCGTCGTTGCGCCCAGCAGCGTGCTGGCAACAAACGGTTGGCGGCGTACAAAAGCGAGCGCCATCTGAGCAGGATCCAGGCCATGACGTCTGGCAATATCAACATACGCCGCGACGGCTTTTTGCGTTTGTTCACCACTATAACGGGTGAACCGACTAAAGAGCGTATTACGCGCACCAGCCGGTTTTGCACCATTGAGATATTTACCGGTCAGCGTGCCGAAACCCAGGCACGAATAGGCCAGCAACTCGACGCCTTCATACTGGCTGACTTCCGCCAGACCCACTTCAAAGCTGCGGTTTAACAGACTATAGGGGTTCTGAATAGTGACGATGCGCGGCAGATCGTGTTTGTCCGCCAGATGTAGATAACGCATTACGCCAAATGCGGTTTCATTCGACACGCCGATATAACGAATTTTCCCTGCGCGTTGGTATTCTGCCAGTGCATCCAGCGTATCCAGCAGCGAAACCGCAGGCGCGGAATCCGTCCAACTATAACCGAGTTTGCCGAAGCAGTTGGTCGGGCGCTGCGGCCAGTGTACCTGATAAAGATCGAGGTAATCAGTCTGTAGGCGTTTGAGGCTGTCATGCAGAGCTTCGCGGATATTCTTCCTGTCCAGCGCCTGATCCGGGCGAATTCCCTTGTCATTATTGCGCGACGGTCCGCTCACTTTGGAGGCGATAATTAACTTTTCGCGGTTGCCATGTTTTGCCAGCCAGTTACCTACATAGGTTTCAGCCAATCCCTGCGTTTCGGGGCGCGGCGGTACAGGGTACATCTCGGCAACGTCAATAAGATTAATGCCCTGAGCGACGGCATAGTCGAGTTGTGCGTGGGCGTCGGCTTCGCTGTTCTGTTCACCAAACGTCATCGTGCCAAGCCCCAGCGTGCTGACTTCCAGCGAGCTGTGGGGTATACGGTGATATTGCATAGCCGTTTCCTTTTTATAATCACGACATAAGGAATATAAAAATGGCAGAGGGAAGGGAAAAGGGAAAGCGAAAAATCTTAAGGTCAGCCGGATGCTGACCTTATTTTTTAACGTTCAATAATTTGCGAGACATCATCGCGGTTAATTTGCATCGCGTTACCTTGTTGATCGTGATAACTCACAAGCCCGGTATCATCGTCAATTTCCGGTTTTCCATCAGTCAGGATCATTCGACCATCTTTAGTGGCCATCACATAATCACTACTACAACCGGAAACAGCAAATGCCAGTCCGACTGCGGAAATTAATACTGCCCATTTTTTCATCCGGTTATCCTCATTAAGCCCATCAATGATAATAGTCTGTTTATAATCTGACGTTATACATCTTGAAAGCAGGAAAGTCTTAAACTGTGAGAATAAAGGGAAGACGTTCGCTCTCCCACTGGAGAGCGAACGGAATATCAGAGCGGATTCTTTTTATTGCGAATCAGGTTGAGGCTTTCTACTGCAATGGAGAAGAACATTGCGAAGTAGATGTAACCTTTCGGTACGTGGATATCGAAACTTTCCAGTATCAGGGTAAAGCCCACCAGAATCAGGAAAGAGAGCGCCAGCATTTTTACCGAAGGGTGGCGTTCAACAAAATCACCAATCGAACGCGCGGCGAACATCATCACACCTACTGCAATGACGACGGCCGCCATCATAATAAACAGATGATCCGACAGACCCACGGCGGTAATCACTGAATCGAGGCTGAAAATAATATCCAGCAGCATAATCTGTACGATAGCACCGAGGAATGATGAAACGCGTGTTTTCAGCCCTTCTTCTTCACCTTCGATAGATTCGTGGATCTCCTTACTGGCTTTCCAGATAAGGAACAGACCACCCAGCAGCAGAATCAAATCACGAGCGGAAATTTCCTGACTGAAAATTGTAAAAAGCGGATTCGTCAGGCGCGTAACCCAGGCAATCGACGCCAGCAGCGCCAGACGCATAACCATGGCTCCAGCCAGTCCCAGACGCCGCGCGTGACCACGCTGTGCGGTGGGCAACTTTGCGACCACCAGAGAAAGGAAAATAATATTATCGATCCCAAGAACGATCTCCAGCAGCGTCAGCGTACCGAGCGCAAGCCAGGCGTTAGGATCGGTTATCCATGCAAATAACATCTAAAAAGCCCTGCCAAAAAAATGAAGCGGTAATTATATGCCCGGAATGCAGCAGGTCAAAGCGATGGCTACTGGATCAAAAAATGACGGGCCAGCAGTGCGCTGGTGAACTTCTTCTTCAGATAAAATCCGCGCGGCAATGTCAGAATTCGTTCGCCCCGGGCGCCAATGGCTTCGGTGAGAGCTTTCGCATTCGCCGCTTTCGGTCGTATTTGCAAATATTCCCCGTGACGAGCGGTGATTCGCTCAACCTGACCGAGGACAATCATATCCATCAATTCTTCCCAGTCTTCGCGTAGCTGGCGGTCTTCCTCTTCGTTCGGACTCCACAACAACGGTGCTCCTACGCGACGCTGCGCCAGCGGGATGCTGCGCTCGCCTTCAACCGGTATCCATAACACCCGTTTAAGTTTGTGGCGGACGTGACTGGTTTCCCAGGTCACACCGCTATTGCCGGTTAATGGTGCAACACAAACGAATGTCGTTTCCAGCGGACGACCAAGACTATCCACAGGGATAGTTTTGAGTTCCACGCCTAATGCGGCAAAATCTTGTTCAGGTTTACTCCCTGCGCTGGCGCCAAGCCAGATCTCCAGTAACACACCGATCCAACCTTTATCGCGTTTTAAATTCTCCGGCGCAACCAACCCGGCAAGTGCTGCCAGTTCACCCAGGGTGTAGCCAGAAAGTTGCTGTGCTTGTGCTAATAACTGCGCTTCAGTTTCGGGAGGAGAGGACAATGGGCGAGGTTGAGACATGGCATTACACCTTGGTTAAAAAATAAGCAGCTATTTTGTACCGAATATTCAGAGTGTAACTTTTTCCACAAGCGTTATTCAATTCTATGATTTATCTTGTTTTTTAATCCACAGGTGACGGTGTTGCGCAACGTCCTGGTGGGTTTTCCAATTCTGGTCACTGAAAATAAACAGGATCTTACACCATGTTATCCACAGAAAGCTGGGATAACTGTGAAAAACCCTCACTACTGTTTCCATCTACAGCCTTGACGTGCGACGAAACTCTAATTTTTAGTGGTGCGGTGCTTAACTTAGTGGCACATTCTGTGGATAAATACGACGTTGGTTGATCTTTCGCCAACGCGTAAATGAGTGGTGTGACATGTGTCACGAATTTCTCTGTTTTATCAATATTTATGTGTTTAATATATTGATTAATAACGAATATTTTAAAGTGTATTTTAGCGACTGATTCAGAATGCTCTGGGTTTTCCCGTGGTAATTCCGTAGTTCTTCACAACTCTATCCACAGAAAAGGTGAATAAAAACGGCTATCCACCCCGTCCTCTGTTTATAACTCTGCACTTAACTGTGAGTTATTCAATTGTTATTAGTGTGTAATGCCCTGCAGAGAGTGGTTTACCGTCTTCCTGGAGTATGAAACAATCATTCGTATATAAAGCTTTATTTTGAGGTAGTCCGGTGATTGATGACGATGGCTACCGCCCAAACGTAGGTATCGTGATTTGTAATCGTCAGGGGCAAGTGATGTGGGCCCGGCGATTTGGTCAGCACTCCTGGCAATTTCCGCAAGGCGGAATTAATCCCGGAGAATCCGCAGAACAGGCGATGTACCGTGAATTGTTTGAAGAAGTAGGATTAAGCCGTAAAGACGTTCGAATCCTTGCTTCAACGCGTAACTGGTTGCGCTACAAATTACCGAAACGTTTGGTGCGTTGGGACACGAAGCCGGTTTGTATCGGCCAAAAACAAAAATGGTTTCTCTTGCAGCTGGTGAGCGGCGATGCGGAAATCAATATGCAAACCAGCAGTACACCAGAGTTTGACGGCTGGCGATGGGTAAGTTACTGGTATCCGGTCAGACAGGTGGTGTCATTTAAACGTGATGTCTACCGTAGGGTAATGAAAGAGTTCGCAAGTGTTGTGATGGCGCTGCAAGAAAATACGCCTAAACCACAAAACGTATCTGCTTATCGACGTAAAAGAGGTTAAGTCACGCCCATTATGCTCACTCGCCTGCGTGAAATAGTCGAAAAGGTAGCCAGCGCACCACGCCTGAATGAGGCGTTAAATATTCTGGTTACCGACATCTGTCTTGCGATGGATACCGAGGTCTGTTCGGTCTACCTGGCCGATCACGACCGACGTTGTTACTACCTGATGGCGACCCGAGGATTAAAAAAGCCACGTGGTCGCACCGTAACGCTCGCGTTTGATGAAGGGATCGTCGGCCTGGTTGGCAGGCTGGCGGAACCGATAAACCTTGCGGATGCGCAAAAACACCCCAGCTTCAAATATATCCCCTCCGTAAAAGAAGAACGTTTCCGCGCGTTTTTAGGCGTGCCAATTATTCAACGTCGCCAGTTACTTGGTGTACTGGTGGTACAGCAACGAGAGTTGCGGCAGTACAACGAAAGTGAAGAATCTTTTCTGGTGACGCTTGCCACCCAGATGGCAGCTATTCTTTCTCAGTCGCAGTTGACTGCCTTGTTTGGGCAATATCGCCAGACGCGAATCCGCGCATTACCGGCAGCGCCCGGCGTGGCGATTGCTGAAGGCTGGCAGGATGCCACGTTACCCTTAATGGAACAGGTATATCAGGCATCAACGCTGGATCCGGCTCTGGAACGCGAGCGACTGACCGGGGCGCTGGAAGAAGCGGCTAACGAGTTTCGTCGCTACAGCAAACGCTTTGCTGCCGGTGCACAAAAAGAAACAGCGGCTATTTTCGATCTTTACTCACACCTGCTTTCTGACACGCGTCTGCGTCGCGAATTATTTGACGAGGTGGATAAAGGCTCAGTTGCAGAGTGGGCGGTGAAAACGGTCATTGAAAAATTCGCCGAACAGTTTGCTGCGCTAAGTGATAGCTATCTCAAAGAGCGAGCCGGTGATTTACGTGCGCTGGGCCAGCGATTGTTGTTTCACCTTGATGATGCCAACCAGGGGGCGAACGCCTGGCCGGAACGTTTCATTCTGGTGGCAGATGAACTGTCAGCGACAACCCTTGCAGAGCTGCCTCAGGATCGCTTAGTCGGCGTTGTCGTGCGCGATGGCGCAGCCAACTCCCATGCTGCGATTATGGTACGTGCGCTGGGGATCCCTACCGTGATGGGCGCGGACATTCAGCCTTCGGTGCTGCATCGTCGCACACTGATCGTTGATGGTTATCGCGGTGAATTGCTGGTCGACCCGGAGCCGGTACTGCTGCAAGAATATCAGCGGCTGATTAGCGAAGAGATTGAGCTTAGTCGTCTGGCAGAAGATGACGTCAATTTACCTGCGCAGTTAAAAAGCGGCGAGCGCATAAAAGTTATGCTCAATGCGGGATTAAGCCCGGAACATGAAGAAAAACTGGGCAGTCGCATTGATGGTATCGGTCTTTATCGCACCGAAATCCCTTTCATGCTGCAAAGTGGTTTCCCGTCGGAAGAAGAACAGGTGGCGCAGTATCAGGGGATGCTGCAAATGTTCAATGATAAACCCGTCACCCTGCGTACGCTGGATGTCGGTGCTGACAAACAATTGCCCTACATGCCGATCAGCGAAGAGAATCCATGCCTGGGGTGGCGTGGGATTCGCATTACGCTCGATCAGCCGGAGATCTTTTTGATCCAGGTGCGGGCGATGTTGCGCGCCAATGCTGCAACGGGCAACCTGCACATTCTGTTGCCAATGGTCACAAGCCTGGATGAAGTTGACGAAGCACGCCGCCTGATTGAACGTGCCGGACGTGAAGTCGAGGAGATGATCGGTTACGCAATTCCCAAACCACGCATCGGTATCATGCTGGAAGTACCTTCAATGGTATTTATGCTGCCGCATCTGGCAAACCGGATCGATTTTATCTCTGTTGGCACCAACGACCTGACTCAATACATCCTGGCCGTTGATCGCAACAACACCAGAGTAGCGAACATTTATGACAGTCTTCATCCTGGAATGTTACGTGCTCTGGCGATGATCGCCCGTGAGGCGGAAACGCAGGGAATCGATCTGCGTTTATGCGGTGAAATGGCGGGCGATCCCATGTGCGTGGCAATCCTCATTGGGCTGGGGTATCGCCATCTGTCTATGAACGGACGTTCTGTCGCGCGCGTAAAATACCTGCTGCGGCGCATTGATTTTGCCGAAGCAGAAAATCTTGCGCAGCGCAGTCTGGAAGCGCAACTGGCGACCGAAGTTCGTCATCAGGTAGCGGCATTTATGGAGCGTCGCGGTATGGGCGGGCTGATTCGCGGGGGGTTATAGCGCGGATCATATACATATCTTTTAACGGTATCCGGCAACCAGCCAGGTTCCCTTGTGCTATTATTCGCACCTTTGGAGCGCCTGAAACCTGCGGCGCGCATTTCAATCGCTGTTCTCTTTCAGCGAAATAACAAGAACTTGTGGTGACAGATGACCAGTAGCTATCTGCATTTTCCGGAATTTGATCCGGTCATTTTCTCAATAGGACCCGTGGCGCTTCACTGGTACGGCCTGATGTATCTGGTGGGTTTCATTTTTGCAATGTGGCTGGCTGGGCGTCGGGCTAGCCGTCCAGGCAGCGGCTGGACCAAAAATGAAGTTGAAAACTTACTCTATGCGGGCTTCCTCGGCGTCTTCCTTGGCGGACGTATTGGTTATGTTCTGTTCTACAACTTCCCGCAGTTTATGGCCGATCCGCTGTATCTGTTCCGTGTCTGGGACGGCGGCATGTCCTTCCACGGCGGTCTGATTGGCGTGATTGTGGTGATGATTATCTTCGCCCGCCGCACCAAACGTTCCTTCTTCCAGGTCTCTGATTTTATCGCACCGCTCATTCCATTTGGCCTTGGAGCCGGGCGTCTGGGCAACTTTATTAACGGTGAATTATGGGGGCGCGTTGACCCGAACTTCCCGTTTGCCATGCTGTTCCCTGGCTCCCGTACCGAAGACATTCTGTTGCTGCAAAACAACCCACAGTGGCAATCCATTTTCGACACCTACGGCGTACTACCGCGCCACCCGTCGCAACTTTACGAGATGCTGCTGGAAGGTGTGGTGCTGTTTATTATCCTCAACCTGTATATCCGTAAACCGCGCCCCATGGGGGCTGTCTCAGGCTTGTTCCTGATTGGCTATGGCGCGTTTCGCATCATTGTTGAGTTTTTCCGCCAGCCCGATGCGCAGTTCACCGGTGCATGGGTGCAGTACATCAGCATGGGGCAAATTCTTTCCATCCCGATGATTGTCGCGGGTGTTTTCATGATGGTCTGGGCATATCGTCGCAGCCCACAGCAACACGTTTCCTGAGGAACCATGAAACAGTATTTAGAACTGATGCAAAAAGTGCTCGACGAAGGCACACAGAAAAACGACCGTACCGGAACCGGAACGCTTTCCATTTTTGGTCATCAGATGCGTTTTAACCTGCAGGATGGATTCCCGTTAGTGACAACCAAACGTTGCCACCTGCGTTCCATTATCCATGAACTGCTGTGGTTCCTGCAGGGCGACACTAACATTGCTTACCTGCACGAAAACAATGTCACCATTTGGGACGAGTGGGCCGATGAAAACGGCGATCTCGGTCCGGTTTATGGTAAACAGTGGCGCGCCTGGCCAACGCCAGATGGTCGTCATATTGACCAGATCACTACGGTACTGAACCAGCTGAAAAACGATCCGGATTCCCGCCGTATTATTGTTTCGGCGTGGAACGTAGGCGAACTGGATAAAATGGCGCTGGCGCCGTGCCATGCGTTCTTCCAGTTCTATGTGGCAGACGGCAAACTCTCTTGCCAGCTTTATCAGCGTTCCTGTGACGTCTTCCTCGGCCTGCCGTTTAACATTGCCAGCTACGCGTTACTGGTGCATATGATGGCGCAGCAGTGCGATCTGGAAGTGGGTGATTTTGTCTGGACCGGTGGCGATACGCACCTGTACAGCAATCATATGGATCAAACCCATTTGCAATTAAGTCGTGAACCGCGTCCGCTGCCGAAGCTGATTATCAAACGTAAACCTGAATCCATCTTCGACTACCGTTTCGAAGACTTTGAGATTGAAGGCTACGATCCGCATCCGGGCATTAAAGCGCCGGTTGCTATCTAAATTACGCAACATCCTGCCAGAGCCGACGCCAGTGTGCGTCGGTTTTTTTTATCCTTCGCTAAATTCTTCGAGACGCCTTCCCGAAATTTTGCAACGCCCTGCAACAGCGTAAATAGTCCGGAAGACGCGCCGAAGAATGAGAAACTGACCCTCGTCTTTTTTTCTCCTCGTCGCATACTGCCGGCATGAAAACACAACGTGGTTATACGCTGATTGAAACGCTGGTTGCGATGCTGATTTTGGTCATGCTAAGCGCAAGTGGACTTTATGGCTGGCAATACTGGCAGCAGTCGCAACGGCTATGGCAAACCGCCAGCCAGGCGCGGGACTATTTGCTCTATTTACGTGAGGATGCCAACTGGCATAACCGCGACCACAGTATCAGCGTCATCAGGGAGGGGAAGTTATGGTGTCTTGTGAGTTCTGCCGCAGGGGCGAATGCCTGTCATGGCAGTTCACCGCTGCTCTTCGTGCCACGCTGGCCCGACGTAGAAATGAGCGACCTGACGCCTTCGCTCACTTTCTTTGGCATGCGCAATACCGCATGGGCAGGGCATATTCGCTTCAAAAACTCAACGGGCGAGTGGTGGCTGGTGGTTTCGCCGTGGGGAAGGCTCCGGCTTTGCCAGCAAGGAGAAACAGAAGGATGTCTGTAAAAGAGCAAGGATTTTCTCTGCTGGAAGTGTTGATTGCTATGGCGATCAGTAGCGTACTGTTGCTGGGGGCTGCACGATTTCTGCCTGCATTACAGCGTGAAAGTTTGACGAGCGCCCGTAAGCTGGCGCTGGAAGATGAAATCTGGCTGCGGATATTTACAGTCGCGAAGCATCTCCAGAGAGCGGGTTATTGTCATGGTAGCTGCACTGGCGAGGGGCTGGTCATTGTCGGGCAGGGTGACTGCATCATTGTTCAGTGGGATGCGAACAGTAACGGTATCTGGGATCGCGAACCGGTAAAAGAGTCCGACCAGATTGGATTTCGTCTGAAGGAGCATGTGCTGGAAACATTACGCGGTGCGACATCTTGTGAAGGTAAGGGTTGGGATAAAGTCACTAATCCGGATGCCATCATTATCAAGACTTTTCAGGTCATACGTCAGGATGTCAGTGGGTTTTCGCCGATGTTGACGGTTAATATGCGCGGTGCCAGTAAGGCTGAACCACAAACTGTGGTGGATGCCAGTTATAGCGTAACAGGATTCAACCTGTGAACCGTGAACGGGGAGTATCATCGCTGGCACTGGTTCTGATGTTGCTGGTTTTGGGCAGTTTGCTGCTACAGGGAATGAGCCAACAGGATCGCAGTTTTGCCTCTCAGGTGACTATGGAAAGCCAGTCATTGCGTCGCCAGGCTATCGTACAGTCGGCGCTGGAATGGGGCAGAATGCACTCCTGGCAGACACAGCCCGCAGTTCAGTGCTCACAGTACGCTGCAACCGGTGCCCGGGTTTGTCTGCGTTTACTGGTAGATAATGAAATCTTGCTGATTGCCGGTTATGAAGGCGTTTCATTGTGGCGAACAGGCGAAGTGAACGATGGAAACATTGTTTTTTCGCCACGCGGCTGGAGTGATTTTTGTCCGCAGAAAGAGGGGGCGTTATGTCAGCTTCCCTGAAGAATCAACAAGGCTTTAGCCTGCCGGAAGTGATGTTGGCAATGGTGCTGATGGTGATGATTGTCACTGCGTTATCGGGGTATCAGAGAACATTAATGAACAGTCTTGCCAGCAGAAACCAGTATCTGCAACTCTGGCGGCATGGCTGGCAGCAAACGCAACTGCGCGCGATTTCGCCACCTGCCAACTGGCAGGTTAACCGAATGCAGACATCGCAGGCGGGATGTGTCAGCATCAGCGTTACGTTAGTTTCACCCGGGGGCAGAGAAGGCGAGATGACCCGCCTGCATTGCCCGCATCGTCAGTAGTCAGGAGCCGCTATGTTAAGGGTCTACCATTCCAATCGTCTGGACGTGCTGGAAGCGTTGATGGAGTTTATCGTCGAACGCGAACGGCTGGACGATCCTTTCGAACCAGAAATGATTCTGGTGCAAAGTACCGGTATGGCGCAGTGGCTGCAAATGACGCTGTCGCAGAAGTTCGGCATTGCGGCAAACATTGATTTCCCGCTGCCGGCGAGCTTTATCTGGGATATGTTCGTCCGCGTATTGCCGGAGATCCCCAAAGAGAGCGCCTTCAACAAGCAAAGCATGAGCTGGAAACTGATGACTCTGCTGCCGCAACTGCTGGATCGCGAAGATTTTACCCTGTTGCGTCATTATCTGACTGACGATAGCGACAAGCGCAAGCTGTTTCAGCTTTCCTCAAAAGCGGCGGATCTGTTTGACCAGTATCTGGTCTATCGCCCGGACTGGCTGGCACAGTGGGAAGCGGGGCGCCTGGTTGAAGGGCTGGGAGAAGCGCAGGCCTGGCAAGCTCCCTTGTGGAAGGCGCTGGTGGAATATACCCATGAACTGGGGCAACCGCGCTGGCACCGTGCCAATCTCTATCAACGCTTTATCGAAACGCTGGAGTCCGCGACGACCTGCCCGCCGGGGTTACCTTCGCGTGTCTTTATATGCGGTATTTCCGCGTTACCGCCTGTTTATCTACAGGCGCTACAGGCGCTGGGTAAACATATTGAAATCCATCTTCTGTTTACCAACCCTTGCCGTTATTACTGGGGTGATATTAAAGATCCGGCTTATCTGGCAAAGCTTCTGGCTCGCCAGCGGCGACACAGTTTTGAAGATCGCGAATTGCCGCTATTCCGCGATAGCGAAAACTCCGGACAGTTGTTTAACAGCGACGGCGAACAGGATGTTGGTAACCCGCTACTGGCCTCGTGGGGCAAACTGGGGCGCGACTACATCTATCTGCTTGCCGATCTCCAGAGCAGTCAGGAGCTGGATGCTTTTGTCGATGTTACGCCAGACAGCCTGTTGCATAACATCCAGTCCGATATTCTGGAACTGGAAAACCGTGCGGTCGCAGGCGTGAATCTGAGCGAGTTTTCCCGCAGCGACAACAAACGTCTGCTTGATCCGCAGGATAACAGCGTCACCTTCCACGTATGCCACAGCCCGCAGCGCGAAGTGGAAGTTTTGCACGATCGCCTGCTGGCGATGCTGGAAGAAGATCCGACACTTACTCCACGCGACATCATCGTGATGGTGGCCGACATCGATAGCTACAGTCCGTTTATTCAGGCTGTATTTGGTAGCGCGCCTGCGGATCGTTACCTGCCTTATGCCATTTCCGACCGTCGGGCGCGGCAGTCGCATCCGGTGCTGGAAGCGTTTATCAGCCTGTTATCACTGCCAGACAGCCGCTTTGTGTCGGAGGACGTGCTGGCGCTGCTGGACGTGCCGGTACTGGCGGCGCGGTTTGATATCACCGAAGAAGGGCTACGTTATTTACGTCTGTGGGTTAATGAATCCGGCATTCGCTGGGGGATTGATGACGACAACGTTCGCGAGCTGGAACTCCCCGCCACCGGGCAACACACCTGGCGATTTGGCCTGACACGCATGTTGCTGGGCTATGCAATGGAGAGCGCCCAGGGCGAGTGGCAATCGGTTCTTCCTTATGACGAATCGAGCGGCTTAATTGCAGAACTGGTAGGGCATCTGGCGTCACTGCTAATGCAACTGAATATCTGGCGTCGCGGCCTGGCGCAGGAGCGTCCGCTTGAGGAGTGGCTGCCGGTTTGTCGCGATATGCTCAACGCCTTCTTCCTGCCGGATGCGGAAACCGAAGCGGCGATGACGCTTATTGAGCAGCAGTGGCAAGCGATTATCGCCGAAGGTTTAGGTGCGCAGTATGGCGACGCGGTGCCGCTGTCACTGTTACGTGATGAACTGGCACAACGCCTGGATCAAGAACGTATCAGCCAGCGTTTTCTTGCGGGGCCGGTTAACATTTGTACGCTGATGCCAATGCGTTCAATCCCGTTCAAAGTGGTTTGCCTGCTGGGGATGAACGATGGCGTTTACCCACGCCAGCTTGCACCATTGGGCTTTGATTTAATGAGCCAGAAACCGAAGCGTGGCGACCGTAGCCGTCGCGATGACGACCGCTATCTGTTCCTGGAAGCGTTAATTTCCGCACAGCAAAAACTCTATATCAGCTATATCGGGCGTTCTATCCAGGATAACAGTGAACGTTTCCCGTCGGTGCTGGTGCAGGAACTGATCGACTACATCGGACAAAGTCATTATCTGCCGGGTGATGAAGAGCTTAACTGTGATGAAAGCGAGGCAAGAGTAAAAGAGCATCTTACGTGCCTCCATACCCGGATGCCGTTTGATCCGCAAAACTACCAGCCTGGCGAGTTACAAAGCTATGCACGTGAATGGCTACCGGCAGCCAGCCAGGCAGGCAAGGCGCATTCTGAATTTGTCCAGCCTTTACCGTTTACCTTGCCAGAAACCGTGCCGCTGGAAACGCTACAACGATTCTGGGCGCATCCGGTGCGAGCGTTTTTCCAGATGCGTTTACAGGTGCATTTTCGTACCGAAGACAGCGAAATTCCCGATACCGAGCCATTTATTCTCGAAGGGCTTAGCCGTTATCAAATCAATCAGCAGTTATTAAATGCGTTGGTGGATCAGGATGATGCAGAACGCTTGTTCCGCCGCTTCCGGGCGGCAGGGGATTTACCGTACGGTGCTTTTGGTGAAATTTTCTGGGAAACGCAGTGTCAGGAGATGCAGCAGCTTGCCGACAGAGTCATTGCCTGTCGCCAGCCGGGGCAGAGTATGGAAATCGATCTCGCGTGCAACGGTGTGCAGATTACTGGGTGGTTGCCGCAGGTTCAGCCGGATGGCCTGCTGCGCTGGCGTCCCTCTTTGCTCAGTGTGGCACAGGGAATGCAACTTTGGTTAGAACACCTTGTCTACTGTGCCAGTGGTGGTAACGGTGAAAGCCGCCTTTTTCTACGCAAAGACGGCGAGTGGCGTTTCCCGCCGCTTGCGGCCGAACAGGCTTTACATTACCTCTCACAACTGATTGAGGGGTATCGTGAAGGAATGTCCGCGCCGTTGCTGGTGTTACCTGAAAGTGGCGGCGCATGGCTAAAAACCTGTTATGACGCGGCAAACGATGCCATGCTGGATGACGATTCCACGTTGCAAAAAGCTCGAACGAAATTCCTTCAGGCTTACGAGGGCAACATGATGGTGCGTGGTGAAGGTGATGATATCTGGTATCAACGGCTCTGGCGGCAATTAACGCCAGAGACAATGGAAGCCATCGTTGATCAGTCGCAGCGTTTCTTGTTACCGCTATTTCGTTTTAATCAGTCATGAGTTCTGTATAAAAATTGCGCAATTCATCTGCTTACTTTATGATGCGCACCAGTCACGGACTGATGGTTATATAGATACTGGCTGGCTCGTTCAGCACAAGATTATATTCTGCCGGATAATTTTCTTTAAGCTATTGAATCTGGTTGAAAAATAAAGTTGATAATGAGGTTCGTGAATGCCCCGCAGCACCTGGTTCAAAGCATTACTGTTGTTTGTTGCCCTTTGGGCACCCTTAAGTCAGGCAGAAACGGGATGGCAGCCGATTCAGGAAACCATCCGTAAAAGTGATAAAGATAACCGCCAGTATCAGGCTATACGTCTGGATAACGGTATGGTGGTCTTGCTGGTTTCTGATCCGCAGGCGGTTAAATCGCTTTCGGCGCTGGTAGTGCCCGTTGGGTCGCTGGAAGATCCTGAAGCGTATCAGGGGCTGGCACATTACCTTGAACATATGAGTCTGATGGGTTCGAAAAAGTACCCTCAAGCAGATAGCCTCGCTGAATATCTTAAAATGCACGGCGGCAGTCACAATGCCAGCACGGCACCATATCGCACGGCTTTCTATCTGGAAGTTGAGAACGATGCCTTGCCCGGTGCGGTAGATCGCCTGGCCGATGCTATTGCAGAACCCTTGCTCGACAAGAAATATGCCGAACGTGAACGTAATGCAGTGAACGCTGAATTAACCATGGCGCGCACGCGTGACGGGATGCGCATGGCGCAGGTCAGCGCAGAAACCATTAACCCGGCGCACCCAGGTTCAAAGTTTTCTGGCGGTAACCTGGAAACTTTAAGCGACAAACCCGGTAATCCTGTGCAGCAGGCGCTGAAAGATTTCCATGAGAAATATTACTCTGCCAATCTGATGAAGGCGGTTATCTACAGCAACAAGCCATTGCCGGAACTGGCAAAAATGGCGGCGGACACCTTCGGTCGCGTGCCTAACAAAGAGAGCCAGAAACCGGAAATCACCGTGCCGGTAGTCACCGACGCGCAAAAGGGCATTATCATTCATTACGTCCCGGCGCTGCCGCGTAAAGTGCTGCGCGTCGAGTTTCGCATCGATAACAACTCGGAGAAGTTCCGTAGTAAAACGGATGAGTTGATTACCTATCTGATTGGTAATCGCAGCCCAGGTACACTTTCTGACTGGCTGCAAAAGCAGGGATTAGTTGAGGGCATTAGCGCCAACTCCGATCCTATCGTCAACGGTAACAGCGGCGTATTAGCGATTTCTGCGTCCTTAACCGATAAAGGTCTGGCGAATCGCGATCAGGTTGTGGCGGCCATTTTCAGCTACCTCAATCTGTTACGCGAAAAAGGGATTGATAAACAGTATTTCGATGAGCTGGCGAATGTGCTGGATATCGACTTCCGTTATCCGTCAATCACCCGTGATATGGATTACGTCGAATGGTTGGCGGATACCATGATTCGCGTTCCTGTTGAGCATACGCTGGATGCAGTCAATATTGCCGATCGGTACGATGCTAAAGCAGTAAAAGAACGTCTGGCGATGATGACGCCGCAGAACGCGCGTATCTGGTATATCAGCCCGAAAGAGCCGCACAATAAAACGGCTTACTTTGTCGATGCGCCGTATCAGGTCGATAAAATCAGCGCACAAACCTTCGCTGACTGGCAGAAAAAAGCCGCCGACATTGCGCTCTCCTTGCCGGAGCTTAACCCCTATATTCCTGACGATTTCTCGCTGATTAAGTCAGAGAAGAAATACGACCATCCAGAACTGATTGTTGATGAGTCGAATCTGCGTGTGGTGTATGCGCCAAGCCGTTATTTTGCCAGCGAACCCAAAGCAGATGTCAGCCTGATTTTGCGTAACCCGAAAGCCATGGACAGCGCCCGTAATCAGGTAATGTTTGCGCTCAATGATTATCTCGCAGGGCTGGCGCTTGATCAGTTAAGCAACCAGGCGTCAGTTGGTGGCATTAGTTTTTCCACCAACGCTAACAACGGCCTTATGGTCAATGCTAATGGTTACACTCAGCGGCTGCCGCAGCTTTTCCAGGCTTTGCTGGAGGGCTACTTTAGCTATACCGCTACGGAAGATCAGCTTGAGCAGGCGAAATCCTGGTATAACCAGATGATGGATTCCGCAGAAAAGGGCAAAGCGTTTGAGCAGGCGATTATGCCCGCGCAAATGCTCTCACAGGTGCCGTACTTCTCGCGAGATGAGCGACGTAAAATTTTGCCCTCCATCACTCTGAAAGAGGTGCTGGCTTACCGCGACGCCTTAAAAACGGGGGCACGACCAGAGTTTATGGTTATCGGCAACATGACCGAAGCCCAGGCAACAACGCTGGCACGCGATGTGCAAAAACAGTTGGGCGCTGATGGTTCAGAGTGGTGTCGTAACAAAGATGTAGTGGTTGAGAAAAAACAGTCCGTCATCTTTGAAAAAGCCGGTAACAGTACCGACTCTGCCCTGGCAGCGGTTTTCGTACCGACTGGCTACGATGAATACACCAGTTCAGCCTACAGTTCTCTGCTGGCGCAGATTGTTCAGCCGTGGTTCTACAATCAGTTGCGTACCGAAGAACAGTTGGGCTATGCCGTGTTCGCGTTTCCTATGAGTGTAGGGCGTCAGTGGGGCATGGGCTTCTTGCTGCAAAGCAATGATAAACAGCCCTCATACCTGTGGGAGCGATACAAAGCCTTTTTCCCAACCGCAGAGGCAAAATTGCGGGCGATGAAGCCAGAAGAGTTTGCCCAAATCCAGCAGGCGGTGATTACCCAGATGCTGCAGGCACCGCAAACGCTCGGCGAAGAAGCATCGAAGTTAAGTAAAGATTTCGATCGCGGCAATATGCGCTTCGATTCGCGTGATAAAATCGTGGCACAGATAAAACTGCTGACGCCGCAAAAACTGGCCGATTTCTTCCATCAGGCGGTGGTCGAGCCGCAAGGCATGGCTATCCTGTCGCAGATTTCCGGCAGCCAGAACGGGAAAGCCGAATATGTGCATCCTGAAGGCTGGAAAGTATGGGAGAACGTCAGCGCGTTGCAGCAAACAATGCCCCTGATGAGTGAAAAGAATGAGTGATGTCGCCGAGACACTAGATCCTTTGCGCTTGCCCTTACAGGGCGAGCGCCTGATTGAAGCCTCTGCCGGCACAGGCAAAACCTTTACGATTGCGGCGCTCTATTTGCGCCTGTTACTTGGACTAGGCGGTTCCTCCGCCTTTCCCCGCCCATTGACCGTTGAAGAACTGCTGGTAGTAACCTTTACCGAGGCTGCCACTGCAGAATTGCGCGGTCGTATCCGTAGCAATATTCATGAATTACGCATCGCCTGTCTGCGTGAAACCACCGACAATCCGCTGTATGCACGCCTGCTGGAAGAGATCGACGATAAAGCGCAAGCCGCGCAGTGGTTGCTGTTAGCTGAGCGACAGATGGATGAAGCAGCAGTCTTTACCATCCACGGTTTTTGCCAGCGAATGCTCAACCTGAATGCCTTTGAATCCGGCATGTTGTTTGAGCAGCAGCTGATTGAAGACGAGTCTCTACTGCGCTACCAGGCCTGCGCCGATTTCTGGCGTCGCCATTGCTACCCGTTACCGCGTGAAATTGCCCAGGTCGTCTTTGAAACCTGGAAAGGGCCGCAGGCGTTACTGCGAGATATTAACCGTTATCTGCAAGGGGAAGCGCCGGTTATCAAAGCGCCGCCGCCCGATGATGAAACTCTGGCTTCCCGCCATGCGCAAATTGTGGCGCGTATCGATGCCGTAAAACAGCAGTGGCGCGACGCAGTGGGTGAACTGGATGCGCTGATCGAATCTTCCGGTATTGATCGCCGCAAGTTTAACCGTAGCAATCAGGCTAAATGGATAGACAAGATCAGCGCCTGGGCAGAAGAAGAGACCAACAGTTATCAGTTGCCAGAGTCGCTGGAAAAATTCTCCCAGCGTTTCCTGGAAGATCGCACGAAAGCCGGGGGGGAAACCCCGCGACATCCGCTGTTTGAGGCGATCGATCAACTGCTTGCCGAACCATTGTCGATCCGTGATGTGGTGATCACCCGCGCATTGGCTGAGATCCGCGAAACAGTAGCGCGCGAAAAACGCCGCCGTGGCGAACTGGGCTTTGATGACATGCTAAGTCGGCTCGATTCCGCGCTGCGTAGCGAAAGCGGAGAGGCGCTGGCAACGGCGATCCGTACGCGCTTTCCAGTGGCAATGATCGACGAATTTCAGGATACCGACCCCCAGCAGTACCGGATTTTCCGCCGTATCTGGCACCATCAGCCGGAAACGGCGTTATTGCTGATTGGTGACCCGAAGCAGGCCATTTACGCATTCCGTGGCGCAGACATTTTCACCTACATGAAGGCGCGTAGCGAAGTTCACGCTCACTACACCTTAGATACCAACTGGCGTTCTGCGCCGGGAATGGTGAACAGTGTGAACAAACTTTTCAGCCAGGCTGATGACGCTTTCATGTTCCGCGAAATTCCGTTTATTCCAGTGAAATCAGCCGGAAAAAATCAGGCACTGCGTTTTGTATTTAAAGGTGAAACGCAGCCGGCGATGAAAATGTGGCTGATGGAAGGTGAAAGCTGCGGTATTGGCGATTATCAAAGTACCATGGCGCAGGTATGTGCTGCGCAAATCCGCGACTGGCTACAGGCCGGGCAGCGGGGCGAAGCATTGCTGATGAATGGCGACACCGCGCGTCCTGTTCGCGCCTCGGACATCAGTGTGCTGGTACGCAGCCGCCAGGAGGCCGCCCAGGTGCGCGATGCCTTAACGCTGCTGGAAATCCCTTCCGTTTACCTTTCGAACCGCGACAGTGTTTTTGAAACACTGGAAGCGCAGGAGATGCTTTGGCTGTTGCAGGCTGTAATGACGCCTGAACGTGAGAACACTCTGCGCAGTGCGTTAGCAACGTCGATGATGGGGTTGAACGCCCTGGATATCGAAACGCTGAACAATGACGAACATGCGTGGGATGCGGTAGTTGAAGAGTTCGATGGTTATCGGCAAATCTGGCGTAAACGTGGCGTTATGCCGATGCTGCGGGCGCTGATGTCGGCGCGTAACATTGCAGAAAACTTGCTGGCAACGGCAGGCGGTGAGCGGCGTCTTACCGATATCTTGCATATCAGCGAACTGCTACAAGAAGCCGGAACGCAGCTGGAAAGTGAACATGCGCTGGTACGCTGGTTATCGCAACATATCCTCGAGCCAGATAGTAATGCCTCCAGCCAACAAATGCGCCTCGAAAGTGATAAACATCTGGTGCAGATTGTCACGATCCATAAATCAAAAGGGCTGGAATATCCGCTGGTCTGGTTGCCATTTATTACCAATTTCCGCGTCCAGGATCAGGCGTTTTATCACGATCGCCACTCGTTTGAGGCTGTTCTGGATCTTAACGCTGCGCCAGAAAGTGTCGATCTCGCCGAGGCCGAACGTCTGGCGGAAGATCTGCGTTTGCTTTACGTGGCGCTGACGCGTTCGGTTTGGCATTGCAGTCTCGGCGTTGCACCGCTGGTGCGCCGTCGTGGCGATAAAAAAGGTGACACCGACGTCCACCAAAGTGCGCTCGGGCGTTTGCTGCAAAAAGGGGAACCGCAAGATGCGGCAGGGCTTCGCACCTGTATTGAAGCGTTATGCGATGATGATATTGCCTGGCAAACGGCACAAACTGGTGATAACCAGCCCTGGCAGGTTAATGATGTTTTAACTGCAGAACTGAATGCGAGGACGCTACAACGATTGCCCGGCGATAACTGGCGTGTCACCAGCTACTCCGGTTTGCAGCAGCGTGGTCATGGTATCGCTCAGGATCTGATGCCACGGCTGGATGTTGATGCCGCAGGCGTGGTCAGCGTCGTTGAAGAACCGACGTTAACACCGCATCAGTTCCCGCGTGGCGCCTCACCGGGGACGTTCTTGCACAGCTTGTTTGAAGACCTCGATTTTACCCAGCCGGTTGCCCCGAACTGGGTGCGGGAAAAACTGGAACTTGGCGGCTTTGAACCGCAGTGGGAACCGGTGTTGACTGAGTGGATCACCGCTATTCTTCAGGCACCGCTCAATGAAACTGGCGTCACTCTGAGTCAGCTTTCCGCCCGCGATAAACAGGTGGAGATGGAGTTTTACCTGCCGATTAGCGAGCCGCTTATTGCCAGCCAGCTTGATGCGCTAATCCGCCAGTTTGACTCGCTATCCGCTGGCTGTCCGCCGCTGGAGTTCATGCAGGTACGCGGCATGTTAAAAGGCTTTATCGACCTGGTGTTCCGCCACGAAGGGCGTTATTACCTGCTCGACTATAAATCTAACTGGTTGGGTGAAGACAGTTCGGCTTACACCCAACAGGCTATGGCAGCGGCAATGCAGGCACACCGCTATGATCTGCAATATCAGCTTTATACCCTGGCGCTGCACCGTTATCTGCGTCATCGCATTGCTGATTACGACTATGAGCGCCACTTTGGCGGCGTTATTTATCTGTTCCTGCGTGGCGTTGATAAAGAACATCCGCAACAAGGGATCTACGCGACCCGACCCAACGCCGGGTTGATTGACCTGATGGATGAGATGTTTGCCGGTATGACCCTGGAGGAGGCGTAATGAAATTGCAAAAGCAATTACTGGAAGCTGTGGAGCACAAACAGCTACGCCCGCTGGATGTGCAATTTGCCCTGACTGTGGCGGGTGATGAACATCCTGCCGTCACCCTCGCGGCGGCACTGTTAAGTCATGATGCCGGAGAGGGACACGTCTGTTTGCCGCTTTCACGACTGGAAAATAACGAGGCGTCGCATCCGCTGTTGGCGACCTGTGTCAGTGAAATCGGTGAGCTACAAAATTGGGAAGAGTGCTTGCTGGCTTCACAAGCGGTCAGCCGGGGAGATGAACCAACGCCAATGATCCTCTGTGGCGATCGTCTCTACCTGAATCGCATGTGGTGTAATGAGCGCACAGTGGCGCGATTTTTCAACGAAGTGAATCATGCCATTGAGGTGGATGAAGCTCTACTGGCGCAAACCCTGGACAAACTTTTTCCAGTAAGCGATGAAATTAACTGGCAAAAAGTGGCGGCAGCGGTGGCGCTGACACGGCGGATCTCGGTGATTTCCGGCGGCCCTGGCACCGGTAAAACGACCACCGTAGCGAAGTTGCTGGCTGCGTTAATTCAGATGGCAGACGGCGAACGCTGCCGTATCCGTCTGGCTGCACCAACGGGGAAAGCTGCTGCGCGCTTAACCGAATCGCTTGGCAAGGCTTTGCGCCAGTTACCGCTGACCGATGAACAAAAGAAACGCATTCCGGAAGATGCCAGCACTTTGCACCGATTGCTGGGTGCGCAGCCAGGTAGCCAGCGTTTACGTCATCATGCCGGTAACCCGCTGCATCTTGATGTGCTGGTGGTAGATGAAGCGTCAATGATCGATCTGCCTATGATGTCGAGACTGATCGACGCCTTGCCCGATCATGCGCGAGTGATCTTTCTCGGCGATCGTGATCAACTGGCCTCGGTTGAGGCTGGGGCTGTGCTGGGCGATATCTGCGCCTATGCCAACGCGGGCTTTACCGCCGAGCGTGCCGGGCAGCTAAGCCGCCTGACGGGAACTCACGTTCCGGCAGGAACTGGCACAGAAGCGGCATCTTTGCGTGACAGTCTCTGCCTGCTGCAAAAAAGCTACCGTTTCGGCAGCGATTCTGGCATTGGTCAGTTAGCTGCGGCGATTAACCGTGGTGATAAAACGGCAGTGAAAACGGTTTTTCAGCAGGATTTTACTGACATCGAAAAACGGCTTTTGCAGAACGGCGAAGACTATATTGCGATGCTTGAAGAAGCTCTTGTGGGTTACGGACGTTATCTGGATCTGCTACAAGCACGTGCCGAGCCGGATTTAATCATTCAGGCGTTCAATGAATACCAGCTTTTGTGCGCCCTGCGGGAAGGGCCGTTTGGCGTCGCTGGACTGAATGAGCGAATTGAACAGTTTATGCAACAGAAGCGCAAAATTCATCGTCATCTGCACTCTCGTTGGTACGAAGGCCGACCGGTGATGATTGCCCGTAATGACAGCGCGCTTGGGTTGTTTAATGGCGATATCGGTATTGCGCTGGATCGCGGGCAGGGGACGCGCGTCTGGTTTGCGATGCCGGACGGCAATATCAAGTCAGTACAACCGAGCCGCCTGCCAGAGCACGAAACCACATGGGCGATGACGGTACATAAATCGCAGGGATCGGAGTTCGACCATGCGGCGTTGATTTTACCGAGCCAGCGTACACCGGTAGTAACGCGAGAACTGGTTTACACTGCGGTAACCCGCGCGCGTCGACGTTTGTCTCTGTATGCCGATGAGCGTATTTTGAGTGCGGCAATCGCCACTCGTACCGAGCGACGTAGCGGGCTGGCAGCGTTGTTTGGTGCGCGGGAGTGAACGTGAATGCCTGATGCGACGCTGGCGCGTCTTATCATGCCTACGGAGTGCTGCGTAGGTCGGATAAGGCGTTCACGCCGCATCCGACGATGAGTGCCAATGCCTGATGCGACGGATGCGCGTCTTATCATACCTGGAAGTATTGCGTATGCCGCATCCGGCTATATTCATCGCTTACCCTAAATCCGCCATCAACACTTTGGATTTACGCTGGTAGTTGTACAACTGCTTTTTACTCTCCGGCAGTAAATCAATATCCACCGGGGTAAATCCGCGCTCCTGGAACCAGTGAATACTGCGCGTGGTCAGCACAAACAATTTGCTTAACCCGCTCTGCTTCGCCTGAGCGGCAATGCGTTCCAGTAAAACCTCGCCCCGTGATGAACTACGGTAATCCGGGTGTACTGCCACACAGGCCATTTCGCCAATCTTCTCTTCCGGGAACGGATAAAGCGCGGCGCAGGCAATAGTTGTGTTATCGCGCTGAATAATAGTGAATTTGTCGATTTCCATCTCCAGTTGTTCGCGAGAACGACGTACCAGAATGCCTTGCTGCTCCAGCGGGCGAATCAACTCCAGAATGCCGCCAATATCGTTGATTGTTGCGCGACGAATCTGCTCCGCGCTTTCCATCACAATTTGCGTACCGATACCGTCACGTGAGAACAACTCTTGCAACAGCGCGCCATCTTCCTGATAACTGATTAAATGACAGCGACGAACACCACTGCGGCAGGCTTTCACCGCACCACGCAAAAAGCGCACCGTACCGGAGTTGTAATCGCCTTTCTCTTCCTGGGCTTCTACCCGCGCCTGCGCCTCGTTAGGGAAAAGTTCGGAGACAATATCGCCATCATCATTGGTGACGCCCTGTGAAGAGCAAAAACCAATCATCTTCTCGGCTTTCAGTTTGATGGCAAGTTGTGTGGCAATCTCTTCCGAGGTCAGGTTAAAGCTCTCGCCAGTGACCGAAACCGCCACCGGGCCCATCAGCACAATGGCACCGCTATCCAGTTGGCGATGAATCGCTTCTTCGTCAATCCGCCGGATGCGTCCGCTATGGCAGTAATCCACGCCATCATCCACGCCCAGCGGTTGTGCAATAATAAAATTGCCACTGACGACGTTGATATGAGCGCCCTGCAACGGCGTGTTGTTGAGGCTCATCGACAGGCGAGCAGTGATGTCCAGTTGCAATGTCCCCGCAGCCTGCTTCACCAGCTCCAGCGTTTTGCCGTCAGTCACGCGTATATTCTTGTGGTACAGCGGTTCGTGATGATGCGCCGCCAGATTCGCGTCGATCTGTGGACGCGCGCCATAGACGACGACCAGACGGATGCCGAGGCTGTGCAACAACCCGATATCATTAACGATACTGGAGAAATTCTCATGCTCAATGGCTTCGCCGCCGAGCATGATGACAAACGTTTTTCCCCGGTGGGTATTGATATAAGGAACCGAATGGCGGAATCCCTCGACCAGCTCGGTTTTACGTTCCTTCACCACGGCACACCTCTTTGCATGATTATTCGAAATTAATGTATTTTTATTCTGTTTTTTTGCCGTGTGCAAGTGCGAATTTTACGCATGAGCAACTTTTTTATCAGTAATGCCGTGAATATAAAAAGAATGTTTACCGTTTTATAGATGACAGATTATGCGTCTTTCGCTAAAGTTTCCGGTCAAATTGGTCGTTTACTTGTTACACAGCTTAGATTTTTTTGCTCGGGAGAGGCATGTCAGGATCCAATACTGCAATCAGCCGTCGTCGTTTACTGCAAGGCGCGGGTGCCATGTGGCTATTGAGCGTAAGTCAGGTCAGCCTGGCTGCGGTCAGCCAGGTCGTGGCGGTGCGCGTCTGGCCTGCGTCCAGCTATACCCGTGTGACGGTTGAATCAAACCGTCAGCTGAAATATAAGCAGTTCGCGTTGAGTAATCCTGAGCGCGTGGTGGTGGATATTGAAGATGTAAACCTGAACTCGGTGCTCAAGGGGATGGCGGCACAAATTCGTGCTGACGACCCGTTCATCAAGTCAGCACGCGTCGGGCAATTTGATCCGCAAACCGTGCGGATGGTTTTTGAATTAAAGCAAAACGTAAAACCACAGATGTTTGCCCTCGCGCCGGTTGCCGGATTTAAAGAGCGTCTGGTGATGGATCTCTATCCGGTCAATGCGCAGGATATGCAAGACCCGCTGCTGGCGCTGCTGGAGGATTACAACAAAGGCGATCTCGAAAAACAGGTGCCGCCTGCGCAAAGTGGTCCGCAGCCAGGTAAGGCAGGGCGCGATCGCCCAATTGTCATCATGCTTGACCCTGGCCACGGTGGCGAAGACTCTGGCGCGGTGGGGAAATACAAAACGCGTGAAAAAGATGTGGTATTACAGATTGCCCGCCGTCTGCGCTCTCTGATCGAGAAAGAGGGCAATATGAAGGTGTACATGACGCGTAATGAAGACATCTTCATTCCATTGCAGGTGCGCGTAGCAAAAGCACAGAAACAACGTGCTGACCTGTTTGTCTCTATCCATGCAGATGCCTTTACCAGCCGCCAGCCGAGCGGCTCCTCGGTGTTTGCGCTTTCGACCAAAGGCGCAACCAGTACTGCGGCAAAATATCTGGCGCAAACCCAGAACGCCTCGGACTTAATTGGTGGTGTGAGCAAAAGTGGCGACCGCTATGTCGACCACACCATGTTTGATATGGTTCAGTCGCTGACCATTGCCGACAGCCTGAAGTTTGGTAGAGCAGTACTGAATAAACTAGGGAAAATCAATAAGTTGCATAAAAATCAGGTCGAGCAGGCCGGGTTTGCCGTGCTGAAAGCGCCTGATATTCCCTCCATTCTGGTCGAAACGGCGTTTATCAGTAACGTTGAGGAAGAGCGCAAACTGAAAACGGCGACTTTCCAGCAGGAAGTTGCAGAGTCCATTCTTGCGGGAATTAAAGCGTATTTTGCCGATGGAGCGACGCTGGCGAGAAGGGGATGATAAAAAGGCGCTGAATGGCGCCTTTTTTATGGGAGAGCAGAAACAAAAAAACACCCGTCAGGGTGTTTAAGTATTGGTTGCGGGGGCCGGATTTGAACCGACGACCTTCGGGTTATGAGCCCGACGAGCTACCAGGCTGCTCCACCCCGCGTCACCGTACTGCTTTTACTTCATCAAATTTTGATTGGTTGCGGGGGCCGGATTTGAACCGACGACCTTCGGGTTATGAGCCCGACGAGCTACCAGGCTGCTCCACCCCGCGTCACCGTACTGCTTTACTTCATCAAATTTTAATTGGTTGCGGGGGCCGGATTTGAACCGACGACCTTCGGGTTATGAGCCCGACGAGCTACCAGGCTGCTCCACCCCGCGTCCGTGGATGCGCACTATACTCCGCTCGCGTTTTCATGCAACCTTTTTTTTACCCGGATCACGGATTTGGCATGATTTTGAACAAAAACAAAACGCTACCGTCTATTTTTTGTGCAAAATTTGCGTCAGGGAGAGTCTGCTCATTTCATTAAACGCGACGGTTTGTTATCTTCGTTGTGCCTTATTTTTTAACCTGAAGAAGAGAACAATGAAAGGACGTTGGGTAAAGTACCTTCTTATGGGCGCTGTTGTGGCGATGCTTGCCGCCTGCTCCTCCAAACCAACCGATCGCGGACAGCAATATAAAGACGGGAAATTTACCCAGCCTTTCTCTCTGGTGAACCAGCCAGATGCCGTTGGCGCACCAATTAACGCCGGTGATTTTGCCGAGCAAATTAACCATATTCGTAACTCGTCACCGCGTCTGTATGGCAACCAGAGTAATGTTTATAACGCGGTGCAAGAGTGGCTGCGCGCAGGCGGTGATACCCGCAATATGCGCCAGTTCGGCATTGACGCCTGGCAGATGGAAGGCGCGGACAACTATGGCAACGTGCAGTTTACAGGCTATTACACGCCGGTAATTCAGGCGCGCCATACCCGCCAGGGCGAGTTCCAGTATCCTATTTACCGTATGCCGCCAAAACGCGGCCGTCTGCCGTCTCGTGCGGAGATCTACGCGGGGGCACTGAGCGATAAATATATCCTCGCTTACAGCAACTCCCTGATGGATAACTTCATTATGGATGTACAGGGTAGCGGGTATATCGATTTTGGCGACGGCAGTCCGCTTAACTTCTTCAGCTATGCCGGAAAGAACGGTCATGCCTATCGCAGTATTGGTAAGGTGCTGATCGATCGTGGCGAAGTGAAAAAAGAAGATATGTCGATGCAGGCGATTCGTCACTGGGGGGAAACGCACAGTGAAGCCGAAGTTCGCGAACTGCTGGAACAGAATCCGTCTTTCGTCTTCTTTAAGCCGCAATCTTTTGCACCGGTGAAAGGAGCAAGTGCTGTGCCGCTGGTTGGTCGTGCTTCTGTTGCCTCCGATCGCTCGCTCATCCCGCCAGGCACTACCTTGCTGGCAGAAGTACCGTTGTTGGATAATAACGGTAAATTTAACGGTCAGTACGAACTGCGTCTGATGGTGGCGCTGGATGTCGGTGGCGCAATCAAAGGCCAACATTTCGATATCTATCAAGGGATCGGGCCGGAAGCCGGACACCGCGCAGGTTGGTACAACCACTATGGACGTGTCTGGGTGCTGAAAACGGCACCGGGTGCAGGTAACGTCTTTAGCGGCTGATGTGTTATTCTGTACGCCGTTTTTACGGATAAGACAGGATGAGGGATAACCTCATCTCCTGATTGTTGACTAAGTGCGCATTGTTCATGCCGGATGCGGCGTGAACGCCTTATCAGGCCTACAAATCATGCAAATTCAATATATTGCAGGAGTTATGTAGGCCCGATAAGCGTAGCGCATCAGGCATTTATGCGTTTAGGGTGGGGGATAACCTCACCCTTTTTAATTCTGAGGTGCTATGTCTGTGGTAATTAGTGATGCCTGGCGTCAGCGTTTTGGCGGCACTGCGCGTCTGTATGGTGAGAAAGCCTTGCAACTATTTGCCGATGCACATATCTGTGTGGTCGGCATCGGTGGTGTCGGTTCCTGGGCGGCGGAAGCTCTGGCGCGCACGGGGATTGGCGCAATCACGCTTATCGATATGGATGATGTGTGTGTCACCAATACCAATCGGCAAATTCACGCGCTGCGTGATAACGTCGGGCTGGCAAAAGCGGAAGTGATGGCGGAGCGTATTCGCCAGATTAACCCGGAGTGTCGGGTGACAGTGGTGGACGATTTCGTGACGCCGGATAACGTAGCGCAATATATGAATGCCGGTTATTCGTATGTTATTGATGCCATTGACAGTGTGCGCCCCAAAGCGGCACTAATCGCATACTGTCGTCGCAATAAAATCCCATTGGTAACGACGGGGGGGGCCGGCGGGCAGATTGATCCGACGCAGATTCAGGTTACTGACCTGGCGAAGACTATTCAGGACCCGCTGGCGGCGAAGCTGCGCGAGCGCCTGAAAAGCGATTTTGGCGTGGTGAAAAACAGCAAAGGTAAGCTCGGTGTGGATTGCGTGTTTTCTACCGAGGCGTTGGTATATCCGCAGTCAGACGGTACGGTCTGTGCGATGAAAGCCACGGCGGAAGGACCAAAGCGAATGGATTGCGCATCAGGATTTGGTGCGGCAACGATGGTGACCGCCACCTTTGGTTTTGTTGCGGTTTCTCATGCGCTGAAGAAGATGATGGCGAAAGCGGCGCGCAAGGAATAACCATTATGTCGGATGCGACGCGAGCGTCTTATCCGACCTGGATTTGTGCTTAAACCTGTTTCGCCGCTGTGATAATCGCCTCGCTTAACGCATTCAGCCCCTGACTGCGTGAGGCACTAAGTTGCGCACGCAATCCCAGCTCATCAAACAACGCCAGCGGCGACTGCGTTTGTAACTCGGCGGCGGTTTTGCCCTCCACGGCGGTCAACAACACTGCCAGCAGACCGCGCACAATGCGTCCTTCGCTGTCGCCAAAGAAATGCATCTTGCCGTTTTCAGCCACGGTATATCCCAGCCAGACGCGGTTTTCGCATCCGGCAATCTCTTTGGCCTGTGCTTTTAATTCGTCTGGCAAAGCAGGAAGCTGTTTCCCCAGCATGATCAACTGGCGATATTTATCTTCCCACTGCGTCAACGGCGCGAAAGTATCGCGTAACGTCTCTGCGGTAACGGTTGTGCCGAACGGATGTCCGGCGAATTGCGGGTTTGTCATTAATCCACCAATAATTCCAGCGCGCGGTCAACGGCGTTCACCAGCGCATCCACATCACTCTTTGTATTATATGGCGCAAAAGAGGCGCGCAGTGTGCCGGTTACGCCTAATTCTGCCAGTAGCGGCTGAGCGCAATGCTGCCCGGCGCGCAGGGCAATACCGTACTCTGCCAGCAAAGTCACCATATCGCTGTGATGAACCCCCGCGAAATCAAAGGCCAGCAGGCTGGAATCCTGGCAGCGGAATGAACGAAAGCCTGGACGTTTTGCCAGCGAATCTTCTGCAAGCGTCGCCAGGCTACGACTCCAGCTTTCTGCCTGGTTAATATCATAATCTGCCAGCCATTCCAGCGCCGCGCTTAACCCAATGACGCCTGCGACGTTGGGCGTTCCGGCTTCCAGTTTCCACGGGGCAGATTGTGTGGTGAAGCCGTCAAAACTGACTTCGTGAATCATTTTGCCACCGCCGAGCCAGGGCGACATTGCTTCCAGCAGTTCTGGTTTGCCATACAGCACGCCGATACCCGTCGGGCCGTAAAGTTTGTGACCTGAAAAAGCGTAGAAATCGATATCCAGTTGCTGAACATCTGCAGGGAAATGCACCGCCCCCTGAGCACCATCAACCATCACCACCATCCCGGCTGAATGGGCAAAGGTAATCGCTCGTGCCAGATCCGGGCAGCCGCCAGTGACGTTCGACATCTGGCCCAACGCCAGAATCCGGCTACGGGGAGTAATCAGCTCTGGTAACAAATCGACATCTGGCAGCCGCTGCGCATTAAGCGGCAACTTCACCACTTTGGCTCCGGTTTGTTGGGCGACCATCAGCCAGGGGACGAGGTTGGCGTGGTGCTCTGCCACGCTGACAATAATTTCATCGCCCGGTTGCAGACGCGGACGCGCATAGCATTGCGCCACCATGTTGATGGATTCGGTGGTGCCGCGCGTCCAGACAATGGTTTTGTCATCTGGAGCATTGAGCAATTGCGCCACTTTCTCCCGCGCAGCCTCATAACGTGTGGTCAGACGTTGGGCTTCGGCAAACTGGCTGCGATGGACGTTTCCGGCGCTAAGGCTATAGAACTGTCGGGTAGCCTCAACCACGGCTTCGGGCTTGAGCGCGGTTGCGGCACTGTCGAGATAGACGCCCGCATCCTGTAATGCGGGAAACTGCGCACGGAACTGCGCGGGATTAAAAACGTTCATGGTACTCCTCGGCTTGATTCACCGATCGTGACGCAAAATTCACTTTGATACAAGGAGAGTGCTAACCATCGGAATTATCTGGATATCCTGGCGAAGCCGCGTCAGTAACATATGCTGAATAGTGTTAGGCGTTAATTTTAGCCTGTTAATCAATACTATTAAGATTTATTAATCGCTTTAAGGAGAAGAAGATGAAAAAGACTGCCGCAATTATCTCTGCCTGTATGCTGACTTTTGCCCTGAGCGCCTGTTCCGGTTCGAACTATGTGATGCACACCAATGACGGACGTACCATCGTCTCTGACGGTAAACCACAAACTGATAATGAAACCGGTATGATTTCGTATAAAGACGCTAATGGCAACAAACAGCAGATCAACCGTACCGACGTGAAAGAGATGGTCGAGCTGGATCAGTAATTCGCGATCGCAAGGTAAAAAAAAGCACCGCAATTAGGCGGTGCTACATTAATCACTATGGACAGACAGGGTAAATGTACAGGAAGTGAAAAAAGGTAGCTTAGCTACCATGGTCTGAATCGCAGACCAATTGCAAACACAACAACACAACATCACAACCGTAAGCCAAAAGTTCACCAGAACACGCATTCCGATAAAACTTTTCGTTCCGGCTCAGGAAGTGCCGCCACTATAGGTATTTGCTGGTAGAAGCTCAACGGACAATTTATAATGGCTCAGATAAAAAAAACTAATAGGTTACATAGTGTGATCTAATTGTTAAATTCATTTAACATCAAAGTTTAAAAGCCATGTCAAAACGATTACCACCGCTAAATGCCTTACGAGTTTTTGATGCCGCCGCACGCCATTTAAGCTTCACGCGCGCAGCAGAAGAGCTTTTTGTGACCCAGGCCGCAGTAAGTCATCAAATCAAGTCACTTGAGGATTTTTTGGGACTGAAACTGTTCCGTCGCCGTAATCGTTCACTCCTGCTGACCGAGGAAGGGCAAAGCTATTTCCTCGATATCAAAGAGATATTTTCGCAATTAACCGAAGCGACGCGTAAACTCCAGGCTCGTAGCGCCAAGGGGGCGTTGACGGTCAGTTTACTCCCCAGTTTTGCCATCCACTGGCTGGTGCCGCGACTTTCCAGCTTTAATTCAGCTTATCCGGGAATCGACGTTCGAATCCAGGCGGTCGATCGCCAGGAAGATAAACTGGCGGATGATGTTGATGTGGCGATATTTTATGGTCGGGGCAACTGGCCGGGGCTGCGGGTCGAAAAACTTTATGCCGAATATTTGTTGCCGGTGTGTTCCCCGCTACTGTTAACCGGCGAAAAACCCTTGAAGACGCCAGAAGATCTGGCTAAACATACGTTATTACACGATGCGTCCCGGCGTGACTGGCAGACATATACTCGCCAGTTGGGGTTAAATCATATCAACGTTCAACAAGGGCCGATCTTCAGTCACAGCGCGATGGTGCTGCAAGCGGCTATCCACGGGCAGGGAGTCGCATTGGCGAATAATGTGATGGCGCAATCGGAAATCGAGGCCGGACGCCTTGTCTGCCCGTTTAATGATGTTCTGGTCAGTAAAAATGCTTTTTATCTGGTATGTCATGACAGCCAGGCAGAACTGGGTAAAATAGCCGCCTTTCGCCAATGGATCCTGGCGAAAGCCGCTGCTGAACAAGAAAAATTCCGCTTTCGTTATGAACAATAATTTACGTAGGGTACGACCATGACCAGCCGTTTTATGCTGATTTTCGCCGCCATTAGCGGCTTCATTTTTGTGGCTCTCGGCGCTTTTGGCGCGCATGTGTTAAGTAAAACCATGGGAGCCGTTGAGATGGGCTGGATCCAGACCGGCCTCGAATACCAGGCGTTCCATACGCTGGCGATTTTAGGTCTGGCGGTGGCGATGCAGCGTCGCATCAGTATCTGGTTTTACTGGAGTAGCGTTTTCCTCGCGTTAGGCACGGTGCTGTTCAGCGGCAGCCTTTATTGCCTGGCGCTGTCCCATCTGCGTTTGTGGGCGTTTGTCACACCGGTTGGCGGCGTGAGCTTCCTCGCGGGCTGGGCGTTAATGTTAGTCGGAGCTATCCGTTTAAAGCGCAAGGGCGTAAATCATGAATAAGGTTGTATTGTTGTGCCGTCCTGGCTTTGAAAAAGAGTGTGCTGCGGAAATTACCGATAAAGCCGGTCAGCGGGAAATATTCGGTTTTGCCCGCGTTAAAGACAATGCGGGTTATGTCATCTATGAATGTTATCAACCGGATGATGGCGATAAGTTAATCCGCGAACTGCCGTTCAGTTCATTAATTTTTGCTCGCCAGTGGTTTGTGGTGGGGGAACTCCTGCAGCATTTGCCGCCAGAAGATCGAATTACCCCCATTGTCGGCATGTTACAGGGTGTAGTAGAGAAGGGCGGTGAACTGCGTGTTGAAGTTGCCGATACCAACGAAAGCAAAGAGTTGCTGAAATTCTGCCGTAAATTTACCGTGCCGCTACGGGCAGCCTTGCGTGATGCGGGTGTGCTGGCGAACTATGAAACGCCGAAGCGTCCGGTTGTGCATGTATTCTTTATTGCACCAGGCTGCTGCTATACCGGCTACTCCTACAGCAATAATAATTCGCCGTTCTATATGGGGATTCCACGCCTGAAGTTTCCGGCGGATGCGCCAAGCCGTTCCACGCTCAAACTGGAAGAGGCATTTCATGTGTTTATTCCTGCGGATGAGTGGGATGAACGCCTGGCAAATGGAATGTGGGCGGTAGATTTGGGCGCTTGTCCAGGCGGCTGGACCTACCAACTGGTGAAGCGCAACATGTGGGTATACTCCGTCGATAACGGCCCGATGGCGCAAAGTCTGATGGATACCGGACAGGTGACGTGGCTGCGGGAAGATGGTTTCAAATTCCGCCCAACACGTAGCAACATCTCATGGATGGTATGCGATATGGTTGAAAAACCAGCGAAAGTCGCAGCACTGATGGCACAGTGGCTGGTTAATGGCTGGTGTCGTGAAACTATCTTCAACCTTAAGCTACCGATGAAAAAACGCTACGAAGAAGTGTCACACAATCTGGCGTACATTCAGGCACAGCTTGATGAACATGGTATTAACGCCCAGATTCAGGCGCGGCAGTTGTATCACGATCGAGAAGAAGTGACGGTGCATGTCCGTCGTATCTGGGCTGCGGTGGGTGGTCGTCGCGACGAACGGTAAGTGAGTTGGCTGGGGCATTGACTCCGGTCTGGCATCCGATGTTTGTACCGGTGGCAACCCGCGTGAAGCAACGCTTGAGGATATTGTCGAGCTTTACCATACCGCCTGGTAAATGCGCTGATGTGATAATGCCGGATGCGACGCTAGCCGCGTCTTATCCGGCCTACAAGTGCATTTAATTCAATGAGGTGTTAATCGGTAGTATTCGGCACGCTGTTATCGTACCAACCGCAATTGCTGTAAATTGCCGTCGATATGCAAGTCGGTTTGTAAGCGGGCAATATCGCGACACAGAAACGCCATCTCTTTATGTTCTTCCAGTTTCTTGCGCCACTTTTCGGCAACCGCGTCGATATTTTCATATATCCCTTCCAGACTCTGAAACTCGACGAGTAACTGCGTGGCGCTTTTTGGCCCAATCCCCGCAACACCCGGCACCTTTGAGCTGCTGATCCCCGCCAGCCCCCAATAATCGGGTAATTGCTGAGGTTGAACGCCAAATTCTTTATCGATAAACGGCGCATCAAGCCAACGTTTCTGAAAGTAATCACGAATACGCAGTGCAGGTGAAAGGAGCTGACAGTAGCCTTTATCTGTCGAAACAATGGTTGCCTGATGCCCGGCCTGGGTCACTTTTACTGCCAGCGTGGCGGCTAAGTCATCTGCTTCGTTGCCGCTGGCTGACCAGCATCGGACACCGCGTTGTTCAAAGGCTGCGCGTAACGCAGGCATTTCGTTGTGCAACTCTTCCGGCATTGGCGGACGACCGGCTTTGTAATCCGGTAAACGCTGATGACGCCAGCCGCTACTGCGGTTTTCATCATCAAAAACGGCGACGGCGTGGGTTGGCTGGCTGTGCATAATGAGCTGATCGAGCGCGTGCTGGCAGGTCTCCACGCAGGGCGAGCCCTGAACGGCATGAATGCGACGAATAAGATTCAGTGCATCGACAATAAGCAAATGAACAGCCACGATAACCCCCTTAAAGATCAGGCGATAAGGGTAACATTCGATGTCGGAACAGGCTACGGCTGGATGAGAAATCGGGAAGAGAGCTCGCAAAATGAGGTCTGATATTGATGACAACGCCAAATTGCCTGATGCGCTACGCTTATCATGCCTACAAAAGAATCACAATCTATTGAATTTTCGCTGTTTTGTAGGTCGGGTAAGGCGTTTACGCCGCATCCGACATAAACAACAGGCACATTCTCAACAATGTGAGGCCTCGCAAAACGAGGCCTCTGGAGAGAGATTAATCGCAGGCAACAATCTTCATTGCCAGGCCGCCGCGAGAAGTTTCACGGTACTTGGCGTTCATATCTTTACCTGTTTCGTACATGGTTTCGATAACTTTATCGAGGCAGACGCGCGGCTCGCTGGTACGGCGCAGCGCCATACGCGCGGCGTTCACCGCTTTCACTGCCGCAATGGCATTACGCTCAATGCACGGCACCTGTACCTGTCCGGCAACCGGGTCACACGTCAGGCCGAGGTTATGCTCCATTGCGATTTCTGCCGCGATGCATACCTGTGCCGGGCTTGCGCCTAACAGTTCTGCCAGACCCGCCGCTGCCATAGAGCACGCTACGCCAACTTCGCCCTGGCAGCCGACTTCGGCACCAGAAATCGAGGCGTTCATCTTATAAAGAGAACCAATGGCGCTTGCCACCAGCAGGTAACGAGCCAGTGAGTTAGCGTTCACTTCACGGATAAACTTGTCGTAGTACGCCAGCACTGCCGGGATAATCCCGCACGCGCCGTTAGTCGGTGCAGTCACCACGCGACCACCAGCAGCGTTCTCTTCGTTCACCGCCAGAGCGAACATGTTGATCCAGTCAACAACCGCCATCGGGTCAGTGGTGTTTTTGTCCTGGCTGACCAGCATCCGGCGCAGAGCCGCCGCACGGCGTGGAACGCGCAGTTTGCCTGGCAGCACGCCTTCGGTGGCAATACCGCGCTCAATACCGCCGCGCATCACTTCCCAGACGTTCGCCAGGTGCTGTTCCAGCTCTTCTTTGCTGTGCAGCGCCAGTTCGTTTTTCATCATCAGGCCAGAGAGTGACAGCCCGGTTTCCTGACAATGCTTTTGCAGATCGGCTGCTGAGCTGTACGGATAAGGAACTTCAACCGGTGCGCTATCCTGCTGACCAAAATGTTCTTCATCAACGATAAAGCCACCGCCGATGGAGTAGTAAGTCTGGCTGTAAACAACTTTATCGCCCGCCAGCGCGGTGATGCGCATACCGTTTTCATGCAGAGAAAGGTTGTCGGCATGGAAGTTCATGCACTGATCAACCGGGAACTCCACTTCGTGCTGACCATTTGCCAGCATCAGGCGACCATGAGTATTCACATCCTGAATAAAACCAGGGATGGAATCGATATCAACGGTATCCGGCAGGTTACCCGCCAGCCCCATAATAATGGCGATATCAGTGTGGTGGCCTTTACCGGTCAGAGAGAGCGAGCCGTAGACATCAACCACCACGCGGGTCACGTCTTTAAGCAGGTTACGGGCAATCAGATCGTCGGTAAATTGTTTACCCGCTTTCATTGGTCCAACGGTATGGGAACTGGAAGGACCAATGCCGATTTTGAAAATATCGAATACGCTAATCATAGGAAATTCATCGGGTTAAAACGGAGGAAGCGCCGCCCGAAAGCGGCGCGAAAGGATTTAGCTGAACAGAGAGTAGAAAATTGCGGAGATAGCAATCAGACCCATCACGACAACGAATACGTTGCTGATGTGACCGCTGTACTTACGCATTGCCGGTACTTTCTGGATTGCGTACATCGGCATCAGGAACAGGATCATCGCGATGATTGGACCGCCCAGGGTTTCAATCATCCCCAGGATGCTTGGGTTCAGCGTAGCAACAATCCAGGTCGTTACCAGCATAAACAGTGCAGTGATACGGTTCAGCTTGTTGATTTCGATAGACTTACCTTTACCACGCAGAGATTTGATCACCATACCGTTGAAGCCTTCACGCGCACCCAGGTAGTGGCCGAGGAAGGATTTGGTGATAGCGATAATCGCGATAATCGGAGCCATCCACGCGATGATCGGCGCGTTAAAGTGGTTCGCCAGGTAAGACAGAATCGAGATGTTCTGCTCTTTAGCCGCAGCCAGGTCTGCCGGAGTCAGGCTCAGTACGCAGCTGAAGACGAAGAACATTACGGTCAGCACCATCATGATGTGAGCGAATGCCAGGATCTTCGAGCATTTCTGTTCTGCCATATCGCCGTACTCTTCACGCTTCGCAACGGCGAAAGAAGAGATGATCGGAGAGTGGTTGAACGAGAATACCATTACCGGAATCGCCAGCCACAGGGTCATCCACAGACCGTTTCCGGTTGCAGATGCAGTGTCCAGAGACAGCGTTTCCAGAGCTGCGCCGTTCCACTGCGGGATCAGGTACAGAGCCAGCAGCATCAGTACGCCAACAAACGGGAATACCAGAATACTCATCGCCTTAACGATCATCTGCTCACCGAAGCGAACGATGGTCATCATACCCACGATCAGGATCAGGGACAGAATCGCACGCGGCGGCGGCGTCATACCCAGCTGGTGAGACATGAAGCTTTCAACCGTGTTGGTGATTGCCACGCTATAAACCAGCAGGATCGGGTAGATAGCGAAGAAGTACAGCAGAGTAATCAGTTTACCTGCACCAATACCAAAGTGTTCTTCTACTACCTCAGTGATGTCTTCGCCTGGGTTTTTACCAGACAGTACGAAGCGAGTCAGGCCACGGTGAGCAAAAAACGTCATCGGGAACGCAAGGATGGCCATGATGATCAGCGGGATCATACCGCCAACACCGGCGTTGATTGGCAGGAACAGTACACCCGCGCCGATTGCCGTGCCGTAGAGGCCCAGCATCCACATGGTGTCTGTCTTGCGCCAGGCACTGCGAGAGTCTTTCGACGCAATCGTGCTGGTTTGAGTCGTTTCCATCTATTTCTCCTGGAGGAATGCAAATAATTCAGCTTTTAGCCAGTTCAGCCCGGGAAGGTGCCTGGCCGTAAAAATGAAATCTGTCTATCGGCGATGGCTTAATCATTTTCCGCCGTAATAATTTGAGGGCGGAAAGATACACACAAGTTATGCATCTATCAGTGATCTTGATCTCAAATACAATAATCTACTTAGAAGATAGATAATCCCAACTCTTTACTCTGTAAATCAAAAGTAAAAGAGAATTTAAGGGCAATATTTTCCCACTAAACGATATCTGGTTTCTTCCGGGGCGCGCAATATATGTAGGTTGAACTGAAAAAATCAATACTTTTAGTTAATCATGATAAGAATTTCTTTTTCACAGTAATAAAATGCGGTTTATGAAAGCAGGTAAACGTTTGCGTGGCAATATAAATTGTATGACATATTAATATTGGTGATATTAAGTGTCTTATGATGCGTTGAAACATTCAGATAACAAATGAAATGGATTGGTGAGTGAGTGACTAAATAAGAGAAAAACCCGGCAACAAACGTTACCGGGGGAGGGGAGATTACGTGCAGATTTCGTAGCAAGGGATGTAGGCTGAGCCAGGCAACTTCATACGGTGCTGGGCGACAAAACCCTGAAGCAGGTCGTCCATACGACGCATTATCTCTTTATCGCCGTTGATTTTATAAGGCCCAAACTCTTCAATGGCGCGAATACCGACTTCTTTTACGTTACCCGCCACAATACCGGAGAACGCACGACGCAGGTCAGCAGCCAGCACTTCAACGGGTTGATCCGGGTACAGTTTCAGATTAGCCATGTTCTCGTGAGACGGCTCAAACGGCATTTGCAGATCTGGCGCAATGCGCATTGACCAGTTAAAGCTGTAAGCATCACCGGTGTCACGGCGATTTTCTTTCACCAGCGGCATCGATTTTTTCATCTGACGAGCGACTTCAGCAGCGTCATCAATGATGATGCGGTAATGGCGGCGCGCGTTTTCTCCCAGCGTATGCACGACAAACTCGTCCAGTACGCGGAAGTAATCGGCGCTCTCTTTCGGACCGGTGAGGATCAGCGGTAAGACCTGATCTTTATTTGCCGGATTCATCAAAATTCCCAGCAAATAGAGCAACTCTTCTGCCGTACCCACACCGCCAGGGAAGATAATGATGCCGTGAGCGATACGCACAAACGCTTCCAGACGTTTTTCGATATCCGGCATGATGATCAATTCGTTGACCAGCGGGTTAGGCGGTTCAGCAGCGATAATCGACGGCTCTGTCATACCAATAAAACGGCTGTCTTTGTAACGCTGCTGAGCGTGACCCACTGCTGCGCCTTTCATCGGCGCTTCCATCGCTCCTGGACCACAACCGGTGCAGATGTTTAACTCACGCAGACCCAGCTGATTTCCGACGCGACGGGCATATAAATACTCGTTTTCGTTGATTGAGTGACCGCCCCAGCACACAACCATATTTGGCGCTTCGCCGACATGCAGTGCGCGAGCATTACGCAATATAGAAAAGACCAGATTAGTAATGTGGACAGAGTTGTCGAGATTCAGGTTTGGAAAACGAACGGTGTTATGGATTTGCCCATAGACGAAGAGAATGTCGCGCAGAACAGCGAACAAGTTGGCCTGCAAGGCGCGAATAATGCGCCCATCGACAAAAGCGTCTTCCGGGGGATTGATCAGTTCTAACTTAACGCCACGTTCACGGCGCAGCACGTTAATGTCAAAACTTTCAAAACGAGACAGCAATTCTTTGCTGTTATCGGTCAAACTACCGGAGTTCAGAACAGCAAGTGAACAGTTGCGAAACAGTTGATAGAGGTCGCTGCTGGCGGTGCGTTTAAGCATATCCACTTCCAGCTGCGACAACATATCCATGGAGCCAAGCGGGCTAATATGTGTAATCAAGAAAAACTCCTTATGGGACGAATATCGTCATTCCCTTTGATTACAATAGCCCTGCATGATGGCCTTTCACAACTCTATGCGTGAATCCAGTACGCAAAAATGAGAAAAAATTTATTGTCGTACCAGTCGGGTCGTCGATGGGACAAAGTCGCTATTGCTACGCCAGGGGTTAATGTCCAGGCCGCCACGACGGGTATAACGCGCATAGACGCTTAATTTCTCTGGCTGGCAGAAGCGTAGCAGGTCATTAAAAATACGCTCTACGCATTGCTCATGGAACTCGTTGTGATGACGGAAAGAAACCAGATAGCGCAGCAGTTTTTCCCTGTCAATTTTGTGTCCACGGTACTGAATTTGGATTGACCCCCAGTCTGGCTGATGGGTGATCAGACAGTTTGACTTCAGCAAATGGCTGACTAGCGTCTCTTCCACCACTTTTTCACCGCTGGCGGCATTCTCAAGATAGTCAGTGGTAAATTCATAGTTATCGATAGCGATATCCTGCTCATCAATGCAGGTGCCATTGAAATGTCCCACCGGCTGGCCTTCCAGTTCATCAAGACGATATAAGGCCACGCTAACCTTACCCTGGGCACAGGTGCTTAAATCGCGCTCCAGCGTCTGGCGCACCTCCTCCCAGTTATTAAAACGCGTCTGGTTAAAGCTATTGAGATAGAGCTTAAAACTCTTCGACTCAATCAGATTTACGCTGGTGTAATCAAGTTCAACATGACCGACAGCGACCTGTGGCAAACCTTTGGCATTCAGCCAGGAAAGCTCATACAGCGTCCAGATATCCGCGCCGTGAAAAGGCAGGTTATCCGCTTTCAGGCCCAGAGGATCGCGATTCAGACTACGCGGAACGCCTTGCAGCAGGCTGGCGTCATAGGTATCCCGGTAATCGGTTGATTTTCCGAGAGTCAGGCCCGCAAGTGCCTGATGGTTTGTATAAGAAGACATGTTTCACCGTCATAAACCAGATAAACTAAACGACAAGTGTATCTGGTTTAAGTGAAGAGAGAAATTAGTGGACGATTTGACCGCACATGCCCTGAAAGATTTTACTGCACGCTACTGCGATGCGTGGCATGAAGAGCATAAAAGCTGGCCGTTAAGTGAGGAGCTGTATGGCGTGCCTTCACCATGCATTATTTCAACCACCGATGACGCCGTATACTGGCAACCCCAGCCGTTTACCGGTGAACAAAATGTAAACGCGGTTGAACGGGCGTTTGATATTGTGATACAACCCACAATTCATACCTTCTATACAACCCAGTTTGCCGGGGATATGCATGCGCAGTTTGGCGATATCAAACTGACATTACTGCAAACCTGGAGCGAAGACGACTTCCGCCGGGTGCAGGAAAATCTGATTGGTCATCTGGTGACTCAGAAACGGTTAAAACTGCCGCCCACGCTATTTATCGCAACACTGGAAGAAGAGTTAGAGGTCATCTCGGTGTGTAATCTCTCTGGTGAAGTGTGCAAAGAGACGCTGGGAACGCGTAAACGGACGCATTTAGCCTCAAATCTTGCGGAATTCCTTAACCAACTTAAGCCTCTTCTGTAATCCAAATACCCCGTCTGGTTGTGAGAGATCTCTTACAGACCCTGTAGGAGATCGCCAGGAAATAAGCGAATACTCAAACAGATAAGAATCGATATTTTTATTTATAATCAATGGATTATATGAAATTTCTTAACTTTCATATGAAATTATCCTTAAGGCTTTGTCTGTAAGCGCCTTGTAAGACTCAGCGAAAAAGACGATTCTATCTTCGTCGACAGGGAGTCAGACAACGAAGTGAACATCAGGATGATGACACTTCTGAAGGACACGCCAGGACGGTGTTTCAGGGAAAGGCTTCTGGATGAAGCGAAGAGGAAAACGCTGGATGCGTTAAAGGACACCTCCAGGATGGAGAATGAGAACCGGTCAGGATGATTCGGTGGGTCAGGAAGGCCAGGGACACTTCAGGATGAAGTATCACATCGGGGTGGTGTGAGCAGGAAGCAATAGTTCAGGATGAACAATTGGTCGCAAGACCAGAGGAAAAGTTGTCAAGGATGAGCAGGGAGCAACAAAAGTAGCTGGATTGCTGCGAAACGAACCGGGAGCACTGTGAATACAGTGCTCCCTTTTTTTATTCCTGCTATCCTTCGCGGCAGTTTTTTCTTATTGAGGTTGCTTTATGACCACTCATGACCGCGTTCGTCTTCAGTTGCAGGCGCTTGAATCGTTACTGCGTGAACATCAGCACTGGCGAAACGATGAGCCCCAGCCGCATCAATTCAACAGTACCCAACCGTTCTTTATGGACACCATGGAACCACTGGAGTGGTTGCAGTGGGTGCTTATCCCACGAATGCACGATTTATTAGATAACAACCAGCCATTACCGGGGGCATTTGCCGTGGCGCCGTACTATGAAATGGCGCTGGCGACGGATCACCCGCAACGCACGCTTATTCTGGCGGAACTGGAAAAGCTGGATGCCCTTTTTGCGGATGACGCAAACTGATGCTGGAAATACTCTACCAGGATGAATGGCTGGTTGCGGTAAATAAACCGTCCGGCTGGCTGGTCCACCGTAGCTGGCTGGATCGCGATGAGAAAGTGGTGGTCATGCAAACCGTGCGTGACCAGATAGGCCAGCACGTGTTTACCGCGCATCGCCTGGACAGACCTACTTCCGGCGTATTGCTGATGGGACTGTCCAGCGAAGCTGGACGGCTGCTGGCACAACAGTTTGAACAGCATCAAATCCAGAAACGTTACCATGCGATAGTTCGTGGCTGGCTAATGGAAGAAGCGGTGCTGGATTATCCACTGGTGGAAGAACTGGACAAAATCGCTGATAAATTTGCCCGTGAAGATAAAGGGCCACAGCCAGCGGTGACGCATTATCGCGGTCTGGCGACGGTGGAAATGCCAGTCGCAACCGGACGTTACCCGACCACGCGCTACGGCCTGGTGGAACTGGAGCCGAAAACCGGACGCAAACACCAGCTCCGCCGCCATCTTGCCCATTTGCGTCATCCAATTATTGGCGACAGCAAACATGGCGATTTACGCCAGAATCGCAGTGGGGCTGAACATTTTGGCCTCCAGCGGTTAATGCTACATGCCAGCCAGTTATCATTGACGCATCCGTTCACCGGCGAACCGCTGACTATTCACGCGGGTCTGGACGACACCTGGATGCAGGCGTTATCACAATTTGGCTGGCGTGGTCTGCTTCCTGAAAATGAAAGGGTTGAGTTCAGTGCGCCATCAGGTCAGGATGGTGAGATAAGTTCCTAATCCAGGGAGAAAACGGTATGGCGGAAATTGGTATTTTTGTGGGCACCATGTACGGAAATTCACTGTTAGTGGCGGAGGAAGCGGAAGCAATTCTGACTGCGCAGGGGCACAAAGCCACGGTGTTTGAAGATCCAGAATTAAGCGACTGGCTGCTCTATCAGGACAAGTTCGTTCTGGTGGTTACGTCCACGACCGGGCAAGGCGACCTGCCTGACAGCATTGTGCCGCTTTTTCAGGGAATCAAAGATAGCCTCGGTTTTCAGCCGAATCTTCGTTATGGCGTAATTGCGCTCGGCGACAGTAGCTATGTGAATTTCTGCAACGGCGGCAAACAGTTCGATGCCTTGTTGCAGGAACAGAGTGCGCAGCGGATAGGGGAAATGCTGCTGATTGACGCCAGTGAGAACCCTGAACCGGAAACGGAATCAAACCCGTGGGTCGAACATTGGGGCACGCTGTTGTCCTGACAAATTGCCGTTTTAAGCAAACTGAATCGAATCCTTTCAGGCAAATGCCAGTAAAAACTTGCAAATGTGACGGTTTTTTACTGGCGTTTGCCTGGAGTCAAGCGATCCATTTCATACTCTTCTTTATTTCTCCGTTATAACCCTTCCTTTCTTGTTCTTGTTTTCATTTCCGTGAAGTTGATTCCACCGTCCAGGGCTAATGCCAAAATCGGGCCTCATTGAACGCATTAATGTTGTGTTGTTGCACGGTGAGCCGCTATGGCGCGCTTTTTATACTGCTATTGCCAGATATAAACACGCGCCGCATTCGGCGAACGACCTATAAAAACGGCAAAAAACACCCTACGTCACCTCTGATTTCCTGGCGGTATTGCAGTCCAGAGTGAGCGTGGCTAACGCGAATTTTCAGGAGTGCAACAATGAGTTCTTTAAGTCAGGCTGCGAGCAGTGTTGAAAAACGCACGAATGCTCGTTACTGGATAGTGGTGATGTTGTTTATCGTCACATCCTTCAACTACGGCGACCGCGCTACGCTCTCTATCGCCGGTTCAGAAATGGCCAAAGATATCGGCCTTGATCCCGTGGGAATGGGTTATGTGTTCTCTGCTTTCTCATGGGCTTATGTAATAGGGCAGATCCCAGGTGGCTGGTTGTTGGATCGCTTTGGTTCAAAACGCGTCTACTTCTGGTCGATCTTTATCTGGTCGATGTTTACCTTGCTGCAAGGCTTCGTCGATATCTTTAGTGGATTCGGCATTATCGTTGCCCTGTTTACGCTGCGTTTCCTGGTCGGGCTTGCTGAAGCGCCCTCTTTCCCCGGCAACAGTCGCATTGTAGCGGCTTGGTTTCCTGCGCAGGAAAGGGGAACGGCGGTGTCGATTTTTAACTCCGCACAATACTTCGCAACGGTTATCTTCGCGCCGATTATGGGCTGGCTGACTCATGAAGTGGGCTGGTCACACGTTTTCTTCTTTATGGGCGGTCTGGGCATTGTCATCAGCTTTATCTGGTTGAAAGTCATCCACGAGCCAAATCAACATCCGGGCGTAAATCAGAAAGAGCTGGACTACATTGCTGCGGGCGGGGCGCTGATCAATATGGATCAGCAAAACACCAAAGTTAAAGTGCCGTTCAGCGTGAAGTGGGGGCAGATCAAACAGTTGCTAGGTTCGCGGATGATGATCGGCGTTTATATCGGTCAGTATTGTATCAACGCCATGACTTACTTCTTTATCACCTGGTTCCCGGTTTATCTGGTGCAGGCGCGTGGGATGTCAATTCTGAAAGCGGGCTTTGTGGCTTCTGTTCCGGCGGTTTGCGGTTTTATCGGCGGTGTGCTGGGTGGAATTATTTCTGACTGGCTGATGCGTCGCACGGGTTCGCTGAACATTGCGCGTAAAACGCCGATCGTGATGGGCATGCTGCTGTCGATGGTGATGGTGTTCTGTAACTACGTCAACGTTGAGTGGATGATCATCGGCTTTATGGCGCTGGCCTTCTTCGGTAAGGGCATCGGGGCGCTGGGTTGGGCCGTAATGGCAGATACCGCGCCAAAAGAGATTAGTGGTCTTTCCGGTGGCCTGTTCAACATGTTCGGTAACATTTCTGGCATCGTCACGCCAATCGCAATTGGTTATATCGTTGGCACGACTGGCTCGTTTAATGGGGCGCTGATTTATGTTGGGGTTCATGCCTTAATCGCGGTACTGAGCTACCTGGTGCTGGTGGGCGATATCAAGCGTATTGAGCTGAAACCTGTCGCGGGAAAGTAAGATGATAACCCAGATTAACATCCCGGCTCCTGAATTTCTGACCGTAAACGTCCCGTTTTCGGCCGTCATTGATTCTGAATAAGGACATAAACATGAGTTCTCAATTTACGACGCCTGTTGTTACTGAAATGCAGGTCATCCCGGTGGCGGGTCATGACAGCATGCTGATGAATCTGAGTGGTGCACACGCACCGTTCTTCACGCGTAATATTGTGATTATCAAAGATAATTCTGGTCACACTGGCGTAGGGGAAATTCCCGGCGGCGAGAAAATCCGTAAAACGCTGGAAGATGCGATTCCGCTGGTGGTGGGTAAAACGCTGGGCGAGTACAAAAACGTTCTGACGCTGGTGCGTAACACGTTTGCCGATCGTGATGCTGGCGGGCGTGGTTTGCAGACTTTTGACCTGCGTACCACGATTCATGTGGTGACTGGAATTGAAGCGGCAATGCTGGATCTGCTGGGGCAGCATCTGGGGGTAAACGTGGCGTCGTTGCTGGGCGATGGTCAACAGCGTAGCGAAGTCGAAATGCTCGGTTATCTGTTCTTCGTCGGTAATCGCAAAGCCACACCGCTGCCGTATCAAAGCCAGCCGGATGATAAATGTGACTGGTATCGCCTGCGTCACGAAGAAGCGATGACGCCGGATGCGGTGGTGCGCCTGGCGGAAGCGGCATATGAAAAATATGGCTTCAACGATTTCAAACTGAAGGGCGGTGTACTGGCCGGAGAAGAAGAAGCCGAGTCTATTGTGGCGCTGGCGAAACGCTTCCCGCAGGCGCGTATTACGCTCGATCCTAACGGTGCCTGGTCGCTGAACGAAGCGATTAAAATTGGTAAATACCTGAAAGGTTCTCTGGCTTATGCAGAAGATCCGTGTGGTGCGGAGCAAGGTTTCTCCGGGCGTGAAGTGATGGCAGAGTTCCGTCGCGCAACTGGCCTGCCGACTGCAACCAATATGATAGCCACCGACTGGCGGCAGATGGGCCATACGCTCTCGTTACAATCCGTTGATATCCCGCTGGCTGACCCGCATTTCTGGACGATGCAAGGTTCAGTGCGTGTGGCGCAAATGTGCCATGAATTTGGCCTGACCTGGGGGTCACACTCTAACAACCACTTCGATATTTCCCTGGCGATGTTTACCCATGTTGCCGCTGCTGCACCGGGTAAAATCACCGCGATTGATACACACTGGATCTGGCAGGAAGGCAATCAGCGCCTGACCAAAGAACCGTTCGAGATCAAAGGCGGTCTGGTTCAGGTGCCAGAAAAACCGGGGTTGGGTGTAGAAATCGATATGGATCAAGTGATGAAAGCCCATGAGCTGTATCAGAAACACGGGCTTGGCGCGCGTGATGATGCGATGGGAATGCAGTACCTGATTCCTGGCTGGACGTTCGATAACAAGCGTCCGTGCATGGTGCGTTAAGACAGAAAACCAAAACCGGCTCTGTCTGGAGCCGGTTTGAGACTGATGTCAAACGCAAAAATTGCTTGATGCGCTGCGCTTATCAAGCCTACATGATTTTTTAATTCATTGAATTTAATTGGTTTTGTAGGCCGGATAAGGCGTTAACGCCGCATCCGGCATAAACACAGGCACTTTGCCCTCAATCAAAAACCGACTTCATAAGAAGCCGGTTTTTACTCGATAAAATATTTATTACCCAAGAATTTTGCTGGCTTCTCGCGCCACATTATCCATCTCGTCCAGCAATTCCAGAAGCTCTGGCTCCAAATCTTCTTCTTTAGTACCGCTGCGTAGCTGTTGTTCAATCAGCTGGCAGAGATTCTTCATACGCGGCACACCGCTATAGCCGCAACTGCCATGCAGTTTATGAATTAAATCAACCAGACCTTCCGGGTTTTCTCCAACCAGTTGTTCCTCAACTTTGTTGCGAACTTCTGGCAGGAAATCGAGCAACATTTGCAGCATATCGCGCGCTAAATCGGTTTTTCCTGCTGCCTGGCGTAGTGCCAGTTGCCAGTCGAGGGTTGCATTCTGGTTCACCACAATTTCGTTCACTTCTGGTGTTACGACGCGAGAGGAAATACCGCTGCCAGGTTTGTAGCGCAACAGCAAATTATGCAATCGCTCTTCTTCAATCGGTTTTGCCAGATAATCGCTCATCCCCGCGCCAAGCAGTTTCTCTTTTTGCCCTGCCATCGCATGTGCCGTTACCGCGATAACCGGCGTTTGCTGCTGATGTGGGAGCTGGTGGATGAGTTCGCACGCCCGAATGCCGTCCATGTCCGGCATTTGAATATCCATTAAGATTAAATCGAACGGCATCTGTTTTGCTCGTTCAACGGCCTGATGCCCGCTATCGCAAAGCTCCACATGTTGCACCATATCTTCCAGCAACGCGCCGATAAGTTTCAGGTTAGCGGGGTTGTCATCAACCGCCATGACTGTCATTGCCAGCTTACTTTCATCGGTAACAGGCAAAAGTGTGTTTTGTTTGTGATGACAAAATTCCGTCAGTGCTGGCAACAGGCGCGTAGGCGTTAACGGTTTCAGTAGACACGCGCCGATACCATCTTGCTTGAGTTTTTCGGCATTGACCTGTGCATGACAAGGAAGCGCCAGCATCAGGAAATCGGTCATTGACACCGCTTGCGCCAACCGCTCATGTTGTATCGTCAGCGGCTCGCGGAAGGTCACTGCAATCCCTAACAACATCATGTCGTAATGCGCGGGAGGCAGCGCGGAGAACGTTGGGCTATAAACCACTTCCAGCGGCGTTTCACTTAAAATATCCAGCGTACATTGTGCTGCTGCGGAGTTCGGTTCGACATAGGCAAGACGCTTACCGGCGAGGCACTGGGTAGATGGCCCTTCGATAATAATATTCGGGTTCAGATCGAGATTAATGTGGAACCAGAAGGTAGAACCGCGATTCGGCTGGCTATGGAACGAAATATCGCCGCCCATTTCATTAACCAGTTTCTGTGTGATCACCAGCCCCAGCCCGGTGCCACCATGACGGCGGGAAATACTGGCATCAGCCTGTCGGAAGGCCTGGAATAAGCGCGATTGATCGCGTTCAGGAATACCAATACCGGTATCACGAATCTGCACTTCAATCTGCACTTTGGTATTACTTAGCGCACGTTTTTCTACCAGAATATCAATGTTGCCATTCTCGGTGAATTTAATCGCATTCCCCACCAGGTTAGTGATGATTTGTTGTAAACGCAGTGGGTCACCAATAACGTTATCGGGCACGTCGCTTTTAATATTGAGCGTTAATTCCAGCCCTTTATCGTGAGAAGAATGTGCCAGCAGGGTAACGACTTCATCCAGCGTGCTACGCAATGGGAACGGAATACTTTCCAGAATCAGCTTGCCCGCTTCCAGTTTCGAGAAGTCGAGAACATCATTAATAATTGCCAGCAAATTATTTGCCGAACGTTCAATGGTATTCAGGTGATCGCGCTGTGTTGGCGTTAATTCTGTTTTCAGCGTCAGGCGGGTAAAGCCAATAACACCATTCAGCGGTGTACGCAGCTCATGTGACATATTCGCCAGAAACTCGGATTTAATACGTGCCGCTTCCTGGGCGCGCTTTTTCGCCAAATCCAACTCAACGTTCTGAATTTCCATTTGCTCTAGCGTTTCCCGCAGATCGGACGTCGCCTGGTCGATATTGTGCTGCATCTCTTCGTGATAAGCTGCCAGCGACATTGCCATCGAGTTGATACCGTTTTTCAGCATATCCAGCTCGCCGAGCATAAATCCTTCCACCCGGCTGTCGAGTTGCCCACGACGGATGCGGTCGACGGTATTCACCATGTTACGAATTGGACCGGTTACATCGCGCATTAAGCGCCAGCCAAAAATAAGCGCAATACCGATACAAAACAGCATCATCACACTGGAAATAAAGATCTCTTTATATTGCTGCAAGCGAACCGATTTAAGATCCAGCTCAAGCGCAATATATCCCAACATATTCTGGCTATTTTTGGCATCACTACTGGGCGATTCGTCGGGGGAATAACTCTCAGAAATAATCGGTGTGCGCAGAATCATAATGTCGCCGTCACGTGTGACAGTGAGCTGGCGAGGAAACGGCACGTTGCTGCCGAGCTGCATTGATGAAGGATCAAGATGAAAATTGGAGGTGACAAAGAGTCGGTTATTTTCATCATAAACCGAAATCGCGCGAACAATATCGGAATGGCGACGATGCAGTACGCTTATTAACTGACCGATAGATTCGCGATTTTGCAGGCTCATGCCATATTCGGTAGAAACGGCAAGTGGCTCAATAATGCTGGCACCGGCATCTTCCAGTTGACGCTGCAAGTCGTTATAGCGGTGTACGACGAAAAAGATACTCAGCAATAAACCAATAAGGACGGTCGGTGCCAGGATCAGAATCATCATGCGTGCGCGCAGGCTGTAGTTGGTCATGGAGTTCCGTTATGGGACAATTAAGGTCACACTGTTAAATTGAGAAAGTCTCGCCAATGGCGCAATTCTACTCTGCAAAACGACGCACGACGACGCGTCAGATCATAACCGTTTCAGTCAACGACCTCGACTCTTTTGGTCAGGGCGTGGCGCGACATAACGGCAAAACGTTATTTATCCCCGGATTATTGCCGCAGGAAAACGCGGAAGTGACTGTTACTGAAGATAAAAAACAGTATGCCCGTGCTAAAGTCGTACGGCGGTTAAGCGACAGTCCGGAACGCGAAACGCCACGCTGCCCTCATTTTGGCGTATGCGGTGGCTGTCAGCAACAACACGCCAGCGTGGATTTACAGCAGCGAAGCAAAAGTGCGGCGCTCGCCCGGTTAATGAAACACGACGTCTCTGAAGTGATCGCCGACGTCCCCTGGGGCTATCGGCGTCGTGCGCGTTTAAGTCTGAACTATCAACCTAAAACACAACAACTCCAGATGGGATTTCGCAAAGCGGGTTCCAGTGACATTGTCGATGTTAAACAATGCCCTGTTTTAGTGCCCCAACTTGAAGCATTGCTGCCCAAAGTCAGAGCATGTCTGACGAGCTTACAGGGAATGCGCCACCTTGGGCATGTTGAACTGGTGCAGGCAACCAGCGGCACGCTGATAATTTTGCGCCATACCGCACCGCTAAGTTCGGCTGATCGCGAAAAACTGGAACGCTTTTCGCATTCTGAAGGCCTGGATCTGTATCTCGCCCCCGATAGTGAGATACTCGAAACGGTCTCTGGTGAGATGCCCTGGTATGACTCAAACGGGTTGCGCTTAACTTTTAGCCCGCGCGATTTTATTCAGGTCAACGCGGGCGTGAATCAGAAAATGGTGGCGCGCGCGCTGGAGTGGCTGGATGTGCAACCTGACGAGCGCGTGCTGGATCTGTTCTGCGGCATGGGCAATTTTACGCTGCCGTTAGCCACTCGTGCGGCAAACGTGGTGGGCGTAGAAGGTGTTCCGGCACTGGTGGAAAAAGGCCAGCAGAATGCGCGCCTTAATGGCTTACAAAATGTGACGTTTTATCACGAAAATCTTGAAGAAGATGTCACAAAGCAGCCGTGGGCGAAAAGCGGCTTCGATAAAGTGTTGCTGGACCCAGCGCGAGCAGGTGCCGCAGGTGTTATGCAACAAATTATAAAACTGGAACCCATTCGTATAGTTTATGTATCCTGTAACCCTGCAACGCTGGCTCGGGATAGCGAAGCGTTATTAAAAGCAGGATATACCATTGCGCGGCTGGCGATGCTGGATATGTTCCCACACACGGGACATCTGGAATCGATGGTACTTTTCTCGCGCGTAAAATAGTTACGATTTGCTGATTTCGGCAGGTCTGGTCCCTAAAGGAGAGGACGATGGTTGCGGTAAGAAGTGCACATATCAATAAGGCTGGTGAATTTGATCCGCAAAAATGGATCGCAAGTCTGGGTATTACCAGCCAGAAGTCGTGTGAGTGCTTAGCCGAAACCTGGGCGTATTGTCTGCAGCAGACGCAGGGGCATCCGGATGCCAGTCTGCTATTGTGGCGTGGTGTTGAGATGGTGGAGATCCTCTCGACATTAAGTATGGACATTGACACGCTGCGGGCGGCGCTGCTGTTCCCTCTGGCGGATGCCAACGTAGTCAGCGAAGATGTGCTGCGTGAGAGCGTCGGTAAGTCGGTCGTGAATCTCATTCACGGTGTGCGTGATATGGCGGCGATCCGCCAGCTGAAAGCGACGCACACCGATTCTGTTTCCTCTGAACAGGTCGATAACGTTCGCCGGATGTTATTGGCGATGGTCGATGATTTTCGCTGCGTGGTCATCAAACTGGCAGAGCGTATTGCTCATCTGCGCGAAGTAAAAGACGCGCCGGAAGATGAACGCGTACTGGCGGCAAAAGAGTGCACCAATATCTACGCGCCGCTGGCGAACCGTCTCGGGATCGGGCAACTGAAATGGGAGCTGGAAGATTACTGCTTCCGTTATCTCCACCCGACCGAATACAAACGCATTGCAAAACTGCTGCATGAACGCCGCCTCGACCGCGAACACTACATCGAAGAGTTTGTCGGTCATCTGCGCGCTGAGATGAAAGCTGAAGGCGTTAAAGCTGAAGTGTATGGTCGTCCGAAACACATCTACAGCATCTGGCGCAAAATGCAGAAAAAGAATCTCGCCTTTGATGAGCTGTTTGATGTGCGTGCAGTACGTATTGTCGCCGAGCGTTTACAGGACTGCTACGCCGCGTTGGGGATAGTGCACACTCACTATCGCCATCTGCCGGATGAGTTCGACGATTACGTCGCGAACCCGAAACCGAACGGTTATCAGTCTATTCACACCGTGGTGCTGGGGCCGGGCGGTAAAACCGTTGAGATCCAAATCCGCACCAAACAGATGCATGAAGATGCAGAACTGGGCGTTGCTGCGCACTGGAAATACAAAGAAGGCGCGGCTACTGGCGGCGCACGTTCGGGACATGAAGACCGGATTGCCTGGCTGCGTAAACTGATTGCGTGGCAGGAAGAGATGGCCGATTCCGGCGAAATGCTCGACGAAGTACGCAGCCAGGTCTTTGACGACCGGGTGTACGTCTTTACGCCGAAAGGTGATGTGGTTGATTTACCTGCGGGATCAACGCCGCTGGACTTCGCTTACCACATCCACAGTGATGTCGGACACCGCTGCATCGGGGCAAAAATTGGCGGGCGCATCGTGCCGTTCACCTACCAGTTGCAGATGGGCGACCAGATCGAAATTATCACCCAGAAACAGCCGAACCCCAGCCGTGACTGGTTAAACCCAAACCTCGGTTACGTCACAACCAGCCGTGGGCGTTCGAAAATTCACGCCTGGTTCCGTAAACAGGATCGTGACAAAAACATTCTGGCTGGGCGGCAAATCCTTGACGACGAGCTGGAACATCTGGGGATCAGCCTGAAAGAAGCAGAAAAACACCTGCTGCCGCGTTACAACTTCAATGATGTTGATGAGTTGCTGGCGGCGATTGGCGGCGGGGATATCCGTCTCAATCAGATGGTGAACTTCCTGCAATCGCAATTTAATAAGCCGAGTGCCGAAGAGCAGGACGCCGCCGCGCTGAAGCAGCTTCAGCAAAAAAGCTATACGCCGCAAAACCGCAGTAAAGATAACGGTCGCGTGGTGGTAGAAGGTGTCGGCAACCTGATGCACCACATCGCGCGCTGCTGCCAGCCGATTCCTGGGGATGAGATTGTCGGCTTTATTACCCAGGGACGTGGTATTTCAGTACACCGCGCCGATTGCGAACAACTGGCGGAACTGCGCTCTCATGCGCCGGAACGCATTGTTGACGCGGTATGGGGCGAAAGCTACTCCGCTGGGTATTCGCTGGTGGTTCGCGTAACGGCGAACGATCGTAGCGGTCTGTTGCGTGATATCACCACCATTCTCGCCAACGAGAAGGTGAACGTACTGGGCGTTGCCAGCCGTAGCGATACCAAACAGCAACTGGCGACCATCGACATGACCATTGAGATTTATAACCTGCAGGTGCTGGGGCGCGTGCTGGGTAAGCTCAATCAGGTGCCGGACGTTATCGACGCGCGTCGGTTGCACGGGAATTAATCTTACATAGCTGGATATGGCGTCAGCCGTATCCAGCGATATCTTTTACTCGAAGGTATTACACCTGACAGACCCGCAATTTTCAGGACATTCCAATGAATCAAATCGACCGTTTGCTCACTATTATGCAGCGTCTTCGCGACCCGGATAACGGCTGCCCGTGGGATAAAGAGCAGACATTCGCCTCTATTGCACCTTATACCCTTGAAGAAACCTACGAAGTGCTGGATGCCATTGCCCGCGAAGATTTTGACGATCTGCGTGGTGAACTCGGCGATCTGCTGTTCCAGGTGGTGTTTTACGCGCAAATGGCCCAGGAAGAAGGGCGCTTTGACTTTAATGATATTTGCGCTGCGATTAGCGATAAATTAGAGCGTCGCCATCCACATGTTTTTGCCGACAGTTCTGCCGAAAACAGCAGTGAAGTGCTTGCCCGTTGGGAGCAAATAAAAACTGAAGAACGCGCACAGAAAGCGCAGCATTCGGCGCTGGACGATATTCCTCGTAGTTTACCGGCCTTAATGCGTGCGCAAAAAATCCAGAAACGCTGCGCCAACGTTGGCTTCGACTGGACAACACTTGGCCCCGTGGTCGATAAAGTCTACGAAGAGATCGACGAGGTGATGTACGAGGCGCGGCAGGCTGTTGTCGACCAGGCTAAACTGGAGGAAGAAATGGGTGACCTGCTGTTTGCTACGGTCAACCTGGCTCGCCATTTAGGGACAAAAGCGGAAATTGCATTGCAAAAAGCAAACGAAAAATTCGAGCGTCGTTTTCGCGAAGTGGAGCGTATTGTTGCCGCGCGTGGACTGGAAATGACAGGTGTTGACCTCGAAACAATGGAAGAAGTCTGGCAACAGGTAAAACGGCAGGAAATTGATCTCTAAGGGAATTACGCGGTCAAGCGCGATTTGTGTCATTTTTTAAATGACAAGCGATTGATTTGCGTCAAAAACATTTACCCCAAAGGGGCTATTTTCTCACTCCTGATTTCAATAGTGCGCTGGCGAAGAGGAGGGATAATGAAAGTTTGTGGCACAGGTCATGTTCGGGTATACTGCTTTCCCGTCCTGGTTATTCCATCGTCTTTTCAACCTAACTTCTCAGGTTCAGCATGACAACGAACTATATTTTTGTGACCGGCGGGGTCGTATCCTCTCTGGGTAAAGGCATTGCCGCAGCCTCCCTCGCAGCCATTCTTGAAGCCCGTGGCCTCAATGTGACCATCATGAAACTGGATCCGTACATCAACGTCGATCCAGGTACTATGAGCCCAATCCAACACGGGGAAGTGTTCGTTACTGAAGACGGCGCTGAAACCGACCTGGACCTGGGGCACTACGAGCGTTTCATTCGTACCAAAATGAGCCGCCGTAACAACTTCACCACGGGTCGTATCTACTCTGACGTTCTGCGTAAAGAACGCCGTGGCGACTATCTCGGCGCAACCGTACAGGTTATCCCGCACATTACTAACGCTATCAAAGAACGCGTTCTTGCCGGTGGCGAAGGCCACGACGTGGTTCTGGTCGAAATCGGCGGTACTGTAGGTGATATTGAATCTCTGCCGTTCCTCGAAGCGATTCGCCAGTTGGCTGTTGAAATTGGCCGCGAACATACTCTGTTTATGCACCTGACGCTGGTGCCGTACATGGCAGCGTCTGGTGAAGTCAAAACTAAACCGACTCAGCACTCTGTAAAAGAGCTGCTCTCTATCGGTATCCAGCCTGATATCCTGATTTGTCGTTCAGATCGCGCCGTACCGGCAAACGAACGTGCGAAGATTGCATTGTTCTGTAATGTTCCGGAAAAAGCGGTTATTTCTCTGAAAGACGTCGATTCCATCTATAAAATTCCGGGCCTGTTGAAATCTCAGGGGCTGGACGATTATATTTGTAAACGATTCAGCTTGAACTGCCCGGAAGCGGATCTGTCCGAATGGGAACAGGTTATCTTTGAAGAAGCGAATCCGGTGAGTGAAGTCACCATCGGTATGGTCGGTAAGTACATCGAACTGCCGGACGCTTACAAATCCGTGATTGAAGCACTGAAACACGGTGGGCTGAAGAATCGTGTCAGCGTCAACATCAAACTGATCGATTCACAAGATGTTGAAACGCGCGGTGTTGAAATCCTTAAAGGTCTGGACGCGATCCTCGTACCTGGCGGTTTCGGCTATCGTGGCGTAGAAGGCATGATTACTACCGCACGCTTTGCGCGTGAGAACAATATTCCTTATCTGGGCATTTGCCTGGGTATGCAGGTGGCGTTAATTGATTACGCTCGACATGTTGCCAACATGGAGAACGCCAACTCTACGGAATTTGTGCCAGACTGTAAGTACCCGGTTGTGGCGCTGATTACCGAGTGGCGTGATGAAAACGGCAACGTTGAAGTTCGTAGCGAGAAGAGCGATCTCGGTGGCACCATGCGTCTCGGCGCACAGCAGTGCCAGTTGGTTGACGATAGCCTGGTTCGCCAGCTGTACAATGCGCCGACAATTGTTGAGCGTCATCGTCACCGTTACGAAGTCAACAACATGCTGTTGAAACAGATTGAAGATGCAGGTCTGCGCGTTGCGGGCCGTTCCGGGGATGATCAGTTGGTCGAGATCATCGAAGTTCCGAATCACCCGTGGTTCGTGGCTTGTCAGTTCCATCCGGAGTTTACTTCTACTCCACGTGATGGTCACCCGCTGTTTGCCGGCTTTGTGAAAGCCGCCAGCGAGTTCCAGAAACGTCAGGCGAAGTAAGTAAAAAAGTTAGAACGGCAACGCGTACCCAGGGTACGCGTTGTTTGTCTGGAGTTTTAGTTTAACTAGTGACTTGAGGAAACCCTAATGTCCAAAATCGTAAAAATCATCGGTCGTGAAATCATCGACTCCCGTGGTAACCCGACTGTTGAAGCCGAAGTACACCTGGAGGGTGGTTTCGTCGGTATGGCAGCTGCTCCGTCAGGTGCTTCTACTGGTTCCCGTGAAGCACTGGAACTGCGCGATGGCGACAAATCCCGTTTCCTGGGCAAAGGCGTAACCAAAGCTGTTGCTGCGGTAAACGGCCCGATCGCTCAGGCGCTGATTGGCAAAGATGCCAAAGATCAGGCTGGCATTGACAAGATCATGATCGACCTGGACGGCACTGAAAACAAATCCAAATTCGGCGCGAACGCAATCCTGGCTGTATCTCTGGCTAACGCCAAAGCTGCTGCAGCTGCTAAAGGTATGCCGCTGTACGAGCACATCGCTGAACTGAACGGCACTCCGGGCAAATACTCTATGCCGGTTCCGATGATGAACATCATCAACGGTGGTGAGCACGCTGACAACAACGTTGATATCCAGGAATTCATGATTCAGCCGGTTGGCGCGAAAACTGTGAAAGAAGCCATCCGCATGGGTTCTGAAGTTTTCCATCACCTGGCAAAAGTTCTGAAAGCGAAAGGCATGAACACTGCTGTTGGTGACGAAGGTGGCTATGCGCCGAACCTGGGTTCCAACGCTGAAGCTCTGGCTGTTATCGCTGAAGCTGTTAAAGCTGCTGGTTATGAACTGGGCAAAGACATCACTCTGGCGATGGACTGCGCAGCTTCTGAATTCTACAAAGACGGTAAATACGTTCTGGCTGGCGAAGGCAACAAAGCGTTCACCTCTGAAGAATTTACTCACTTCCTGGAAGAACTGACCAAACAGTACCCGATCGTTTCTATCGAAGACGGTCTGGACGAATCTGACTGGGACGGTTTCGCATACCAGACCAAAGTTCTGGGCGACAAAATCCAGCTGGTTGGTGACGACCTGTTCGTAACCAACACCAAGATCCTGAAAGAAGGTATCGAAAAAGGCATCGCTAACTCCATCCTGATCAAATTCAACCAGATCGGTTCTCTGACCGAAACTCTGGCTGCAATCAAGATGGCGAAAGACGCTGGCTACACTGCAGTTATCTCTCACCGTTCTGGTGAAACTGAAGACGCTACCATCGCTGACCTGGCTGTTGGTACTGCTGCAGGCCAGATCAAAACCGGTTCTATGAGCCGTTCTGACCGTGTTGCTAAATACAACCAGCTGATTCGTATTGAAGAAGCTCTGGGCGAAAAAGCACCGTACAACGGTCGTAAAGAGATCAAAGGCCAGGCATAAGTCTGACTTAGCATCTTAATAAAAAACCCGCTTCGGCGGGTTTTTTTACGTCCATTTATAGCACAGCCGCTGCGCATGACCGGGCGGGGGAAATCTGCAATAATTAACAATTATCCACTTTACAGAGAATGCTATGCAGTACCCGATTAACGAGATGTTCCAGACCCTGCAAGGTGAGGGTTACTTTACCGGCGTCCCCGCCATTTTTATTCGTTTACAGGGATGCCCGGTCGGCTGTGCCTGGTGTGATACCAAACACACATGGGAAAAACTTGAGGATCGGGAAGTTTCTCTTTTTAGCATTTTGGCGAAAACCAAAGAGAGTGATAAGTGGGGGGCTGCGAGCAGCGAAGATTTGTTAGCGGTCATAAGTCGTCAGGGGTATACCGCGCGTCACGTGGTGATTACTGGTGGTGAACCTTGCATTCATGATTTGCTGCCATTGACTGACCTGCTAGAAAAGAACGGTTTTAGCTGCCAGATCGAAACCAGCGGCACTCATGAGGTGCGTTGCACACCGAATACCTGGGTTACCGTGTCGCCAAAGCTGAACATGCGCGGCGGCTATGAAGTGTTGTCTCAGGCGCTGGAACGAGCTAATGAAATTAAACATCCGGTTGGACGCGTACGGGATATTGAAGCACTGGATGAATTGTTGGCGACGCTGACCGATGATAAACCGCGAGTCATTGCCCTTCAGCCGATTAGTCAGAAAGAAGATGCCACGCGTTTATGTATCGATACCTGCATTGCGCGGAACTGGCGTTTGTCGATGCAAACGCATAAATATTTGAATATTGCCTGACTAAACATTTATAAGCGTTATAAATGGGTGGAACCTGTAAAAGAATTCCACTCATTTATATTCTTTGTCGCCTCTGAAAAACCTCCATTTTGCCCATCCTGGACTAATCATTGCCATTCTCTACAAATTCTGTGGCGTTAATTTTTCGCTGGAGTGAAAATTATTGCGGTGAAGTTTGGCAGATTTTAGTTTTTATAGATTTATTTTAAATATTTAACTTTTCAGTCAATGGATTAAGTGCTCTTTAACATAGTAGATGTGTTGTTTGTGTGATCCTGTAAAGTTGGTAGATTGTGACTGGCTTAAAAAATCATTAATTAATAATAGGTTATGTTTAGAGAGTTCCCCGCGTCAGCGGGGATAAACCGGGGTCGAGCACAATCGCGCCGGGATGTGTGAAGAGTTCCCCGCGCCAGCGGGGATAAACCGTATCACCCGTCCTCTATTTCCCATATTATTTTTCGTTCCCTGTATCAGCAATAAATAACATATCTAGGTAGTTCAAAATAACTCTCTACCCCCGAGGATTTCACACTTATCAACACAAAAAACTCAATTTTAATTAAAGTGGCATTTGTATAATTACTTAAACCATTAAAACCTTCTACTATCTTGTTTCATTTTCAGCAATATATCTGGCTATTAATTAGTTTTTCAGAATAAAAGTAAAGAAGAGTTTGATTTTTGAACTTATTGTTCATTGATTAAGTAATGAATCAGTATAATTTGCGGTTGTTTTTTGAGGTTAATTAGTGATTTTGCATAACCCATTTTATGCACTATTGATGAATAGTTCTTATGGATAAAGATATCCAGTTCATACTTTAAGTGAGAATTGATAAAGTACGATTCGCGTTGTTCTTTATTCTAAGGATATCGATTGCAGTTAATATTCCTTGTAAAAACAGGGATAAACCGGACTTGTTCTCATTTTTTAAGTTGCCGAACTTATGTTCCCCGCGTCAGCGGGGATAAACCTTTCAGTAGGGTTCAGCCCGGGCAGTTTCCCGCCCGGTCTTCCTTACTTACGCATTCGACCAGCTCTGGATCGAATCCGCACTCCCCAGCTCACCATGCATAACTTCATACGATTTTTTCAAAATCACATCAGTGTGTTTGGTTAGGTCTTTGAAAATGCCTTTATTCATCGCGTCGTAGCGTTTGGCATTGCACTCAACAGGCATAAAGATATCTTTCACGCGAACCATTTTGTCGACTGCCGTTGCGTAATCCGGATACAGACCCAGACCTACCGCCGTATTGATTGCTGCTCCCAAACTTGCACAGCCGTTAATGGCGTTACGCCGTGCCGGAAGGTTGAACACGTCGGCAAAAATTTGCATAAACAGATCGCTGTTCGAACCGCCGCCAGTAATGATCACATGTTTGGCAAATTGATTCATTTCATTACACATATTGTCGTAATTATTCTTCAGCGTCAGCGCCACGCTTTCCAGAATCGAACGATATATCCATGCGTAGTCCATGCTGGAATCAAAGCCGATCATAATCCCGCGTTTATACGGTTCCCACGGGTTGGTCAGCCAGTCCAGCACCGTCATCAGTCCGTTACAACCCGGTGGTACGCAAGACGCCTTTTTGTTGAGCAAATCCTCCGGCGACAGATTCTGCGCTTTGGCATCCTGAATTAACGACTCGCCCAACATGTCGCGTAGCCAGCTCACCGTCCACATACCTTTGCGAATACCGTAACCTTCATACAGCAACGTTTGCGGAATAGAAGACATAATCGGCCAGTACGCTACCGGATCTTTCGGCAGTACTTTGCCGTTCATCATCAACGCAATGTAGGTGCCTAATGAAATCACTGCCGTTTCATCGTCCAGTAACCCGGCACCTAGTGCTTCTACCGGTTTATCACTGGTGGTACACACCACCGGCAGCCCGGCCGGGAAATGTGTCGCCAGTGCAGCTTGTGGTGTTATATGCCCAAGCACGGTGCCCGGCATTTGCACATCAAACAGCATTTGGCGAGGGATATTAAACTTCTCCATCACTGCGGCATCTTCGCCCCATGCCCAGGTTTTATAATCCACTGGCCACTGACCAAAATAGTTAGCGATATTGTCTTTAAACTCGCCCGTTAAACGGTGCGTCAGGTAGCCCGAAAAAGAGGTGACATACGCCACGTCAGGATTAGTGTGTTCGTAGGGACGCGTTACGCGTGCATCCTGCCAGCTAATCAACGGCGCGGCTGGCGTACCATCGGCTTTCAATAACGCACGGCAGCAACGGATTGATCCCAGACCAATGCCAACAATATCTTCTTTATTTCCGGCAAACTGGCTCATCAAATCGTGACCGGCAAAACATAATGATGCCCATAAATCATCGTCAGGATGTTCTGCGGTATCGGCATCCGGCGTGTGCATCGGCTGTAATAAGCCTTTGCCTTCGCAAACCACGTTACCTTCCAGATCGTACATCACCACTTTTGTGCTCTGACTTCCGCCATCAATCCCTATGATGTATTTTTTCGACATGATTTTTCTCCTGTAATTTTTCTGGCTTACTTGCTGTTAGCCATTGCGGGGGCGCTATCAGCAGTACGAATTTTTTGGAACAGCAAAAAGGTAAAGACGATCACCATGCCAAGCGCCGCCATGCCCATCAGCCACATGTTGCGGTAGGCTTCTGCTGCGGGCAGAGTGTCTTGCCAGTGGCCGATAATTGGGTAAACGAAGACATCCGGCAGGAATCCAATCACTGAACAAATTCCTACCGTGGTGCCCATAATGTAAGACGGCGTTCTCGCTTCGCCGGGGCAGGCCCAGTACAACCCACGTGAGGCGTAGCAGGTGAATCCCAGCAGTAAAATCAGGCCAATCCCCATCGCGACCGATTGCGGGTTAGAGTTGGTGACGAGCAGGGCAGTCAGCGCCAGTAAACCGATTACGGAAAGGATTTGGATCACGCGGGTAGGAGATTTCACTTTGCTGTAGGTGGTGATAATGCCGCCAAGCGGACCGCACAGCGCGCGGAAGATTTTGTTGATCACAATCCCCATGTAGCTCGCCGCCACCAGCGACATGCCGTACATTTCGGTCAGATAGTTGGTGGAGTAACTCAGAATGGCGTAGATGGTGAAGACGCCAAAAATCACCATGCTGCAATACCAGGTTGTGCTGATGCGCAAAACGGCCAGGATGTCGCTAAGCTGGAATGACTGTTTTTCTTCGTTATTGGTACTACGCAGGCTATTGTTATCACTAACAAAAAACCAGCACAAGATGCCCAGCAGAATGTAAACCACACTGTAGATGATAATGACCGTTTTCAGGCTGGCACTGTCATCCGGTGCGAAGCGGGAAAAGACCCACATGGTAAACACCGCCAGCGACATTACGCCGACGCCGCGCAGCCCTTCCATCCAGCCCATGATCTTCCCTTGCTCGCTATGATCGCCAAGCAATGAGGCGGCTTTTATCGATACCGACCACAGCATTAAAATCGTCGTTATCGCAAACGCGACCTGGATACAAAGCATTACCCATAATGGTGGATATGTTGCCATTATCAGGCCTAATAATCCGGTAATGATCATCGCGGAAGTAATCATTTTGCGGTGTGAAAATTTATCGGCAATAACGCCGCTGGGGGCATAAAGAATAATAGCCGCAATACCAAAGGTACTCATTATTAAACCTATCTCGGTATTGCTGAATCCCATAAATTTTGCCATGGGAATTTGGTAAATATAACGTAAATAAGCCAGATCGAAACTAACGCCGCCGCTAAAACTGATTATCGCGAGGGTTATCCAACGGCGATATGAGTTGTGTTGCATATCGTATTCCCATTTGTAATAGACAAAAAAAAGAGAAAAGTAAGCCGCCCTTTCAGGAGGATTACTTTTCTCAGGTCTCTAGTAATTGCGATAAGAAATAACATGGAAAGCAGAGGTGTTGTGTGAGAGTAATCACGATTCTACTTTTTAAAAACATTTGACAATACAAATAGCACACTGTGATTATGATCACATAAGCGATTATGTCCTTATGCTAAAAATTATTCCCAGTTACCAGAGATAATGAGAAAGGTAACTTCCCTCTCGCGGGGGAAGTTACCTTTCTTTTTTTTTGCCTTACGGAAATTGGAGCTAACTATGTCAATCGAATCTCTCAATGCGTTCTCAATGGATTTTTTCTCCCTGAAAGGTAAAACGGCAATTGTTACCGGCGGGAATAGCGGGTTAGGCCAGGCATTTGCGATGGCACTGGCAAAAGCAGGTGCAAATATCTTTATTCCAAGCTTCGTCAAAGATAATGGCGAAACGAAGGAAATTATTGAAAAACAGGGCGTTGAAGTTGATTTTATGCAGGTGGATATCACCGCAGAAGGCGCGCCACAGAAGATCATCGCCGCCTGTTGTGAGCGTTTTGGCACCGTCGATATTCTGGTCAATAACGCAGGTATTTGTAAGCTGAATAAGGTGCTGGACTTCGGTCGTGCTGACTGGGTCCCGATGATTGATGTGAACCTGACAGCCGCTTTTGAGCTGAGTTACGAAGCGGCAAAAATTATGATCCCGCAAAAAAGCGGTAAAATCATTAATATCTGTTCATTGTTTTCTTACCTGGGCGGGCAATGGTCTCCAGCATATTCTGCCACTAAACACGCCCTTGCCGGATTCACCAAAGCTTATTGTGATGAACTAGGTCAATATAATATTCAGGTAAATGGTATTGCCCCTGGCTATTATGCAACAGATATTACGCTGGCGACACGCAGTAATCCAGAAACTAATCAGCGTGTTCTTGACCATATTCCGGCAAACCGTTGGGGTGATACTCAGGATTTAATGGGGGCAGCAATATTCCTCGCAAGTCCGGCTTCAAACTATATTAATGGTCATTTGCTGGTTGTTGATGGCGGTTATTTAGTGCGCTAATCCATAACGGTGGTTTCTGTTTTTTTATTAATGACTATTCCATTTTTATTATCAGGAAGGAATTATTATGTCTTTATCTCGCGCAGCGATTGTCGACCAGCTAAAGGAAATTGTTGGTGCAGATCGCGTTATTACCGATGAAACTGTATTAAAGAAAAACAGCATTGACCGTTTTCGTAAATTTCCGGATATTCATGGTATTTATACTTTGCCTATTCCGGCAGCGGTCGTAAAACTCGGTTCCACAGAACAAGTATCCCGTGTGCTGAATTTTATGAATGCGCACAAAATTAACGGTGTGCCGCGTACCGGCGCTTCCGCCACCGAAGGTGGACTGGAAACCGTAGTGGAAAACTCGGTGGTGCTCGATGGCTCCGCCATGAATCAAATCATTAATATTGATATTGAGAATATGCAGGCGACGGCGCAATGTGGCGTTCCGCTGGAAGTGCTGGAAAACGCGTTGCGTGAAAAAGGCTACACCACGGGGCATTCTCCGCAGTCAAAACCGCTGGCACAGATGGGCGGCCTGGTGGCGACTCGCAGTATCGGACAGTTCTCCACACTCTACGGCGCTATTGAGGATATGGTCGTTGGTCTGGAAGCGGTACTGGCAGATGGCACCGTGACACGCATTAAAAACGTGCCACGCCGCGCGGCTGGCCCGGACATTCGTCACATCATCATCGGCAACGAAGGCGCACTGTGCTATATCACTGAAGTGACAGTGAAAATCTTCAAATTCACGCCAGAAAACAACCTCTTCTACGGCTATATCCTGGAAGACATGAAAACCGGCTTCGACATCCTGCGCGAAATCATGGTGGAAGGGTATCGCCCGTCGATTGCTCGTTTGTATGACGCTGAAGATGGTACGCAGCACTTCACGCATTTTGCCGACGGAAAATGTGTGCTGATCTTTATGGCTGAAGGCAATCCGCGCATCGCACAGGCCACAGGCGAAGGGATTGCGGAAATCGTTGCCCGCTACCCGCAATGCCGGCGCGTGGACAGCAAGCTGATCGAAACCTGGTTTAATCACCTGAACTGGGGACCGGATAAAGTGGCTGCCGAACGTGTGCAGATCCTCAAAACTGGCAACATGGGCTTTACCACCGAAGTGTCCGGCTGCTGGAGCTGCATTCACGAAATTTACGAAAGCGTCATCAACCGTATTCGTACCGAGTTCCCACACGCCGACGACATCACCATGCTGGGCGGTCACTCCTCTCACAGCTACCAGAACGGCACCAACATGTACTTCGTTTACGACTACAACGTTGTTGACTGTAAGCCGGAAGAGGAAATCGACAAGTACCATAATCCGCTCAACAAAATTATCTGCGAAGAAACCATTCGCCTCGGTGGTTCGATGGTGCACCACCACGGTATCGGTAAACATCGCGTTCACTGGAGCAAACTGGAACACGGCAGCGCGTGGGCATTGCTGGAAGGACTGAAAAAGCAGTTCGATCCTAACGGCATTATGAACACGGGTACTATCTATCCGATTGAAAAATAATATTCCAGGCAGCGTCCCGCGATGACGGGTCGTTGCCTTTTCGGCTTCTCAACCGGGAAGCCGTTCTTATTACCGGACAATGAAGGGGTAAAGATGAACACTTCACCGGTGCGAATGGATGATTTACCACTTAACCGTTTTCACTGTCGAATTGCTGCGCTCACTTTCGGCGCGCACCTGACCGACGGTTATGTTCTTGGCGTCATTGGTTACGCCATCATTCAGCTTACGCCTGTCATGCAACTGACGCCGTTTATGGCGGGAATGATCGGCGGCTCGGCGCTGCTTGGCCTGTTTATCGGCAGCCTGGTTCTGGGCTGGATCTCCGACCATATTGGCCGGCAAAAAATATTCACTTTCAGCTTCTTGCTGATTACGCTCGCTTCGTTTTTACAATATTTTGCCACTACGCCAGAGCATCTTATTGGGCTGCGCATTTTGATCGGCATTGGTCTGGGAGGCGACTATTCAGTAGGCCACACGTTGCTGGCAGAATTTTCCCCGCGCCGCCATCGCGGTATTTTGCTGGGGGCGTTCAGCGTGGTATGGACGGTGGGCTACGTGCTGGCAAGTCTTGCCGGACATCACTTTATTAGCGAAAGCCCGGAAGCCTGGCGCTGGCTGCTGGCTTCTGCGGCGTTGCCAGCCTTGCTGATTACGCTTTTACGCTGGGGAACGCCGGAATCGCCGCGCTGGTTGCTGCGTCAGGGACGTTTTGCAGAAGCTCACGCTATCGTACATCGCTATTTTGGTTCCCATGTTTTACTGGGCGATGAAGTCGCAACGGCGACCCATAAACACATCAGAACTTTGTTCTCTTCGCGCTACTGGCGACGCACGGTGTTTAACAGCGTGTTCTTTGTCTGCCTCGTGATCCCGTGGTTTGTGATTTACACCTGGCTGCCGACTATCGCCCAGACTATTGGTCTGGAAGATGCGCTGACTGCCAGCTTGATGCTCAATGCGTTGTTAATTGTTGGCGCGATATTAGGTTTATTCCTGACCCACCTGCTGGCACATCGAAAATTTTTACTTGGCAGTTTTCTGCTGCTGGCGGTTACGTTGATGGTGATGGCCTGTTTGCCTTCTGGCAGTTCGCTAACGTTGCTGCTTTTTGTCCTCTTCAGTACCACCATTTCGGCAGTCAGTAACCTGGTGGGCATTTTGCCTGCGGAAAGTTTTCCTACTGACATTCGCTCGTTGGGCGTTGGTTTTGCCACCGCCATGAGCCGACTTGGCGCGGCGGTAAGTACTGGCCTGCTGCCGTGGATTCTGGCGCAGTGGGGAATGCAGGTCACCTTATTGCTCCTGGCGGCAGTGTTATTGATTGGTTTTATCGTGACCTGGCTTTGGGCGCCAGAAACCAAAGCACTCCCGCTGGTGGCGGCGGGAAATGTTGGAGGTGCAAATGAACATTCTGTTAGCGTTTAAAGCTGAACCGGATGCCGGAATGTTAGCGGAAAAAGAGTGGCAGGCGGCGGCTCAGGGGCATAGTGGGCCGGATGTTTCGTTGCTGCGAAGTTTACTCGGCGCTGATGAACAGGCCGCTGCCGCGCTACTGTTGGCGCAGAGAAAAAGTGGCACGCCGATGACTTTAACCGCGTTGAGCATGGGCGATGAACGGGCGTTGCACTGGCTGCGCTATCTCACTGCTCTTGGGTTTGAGGAAGCTGTATTACTGGAGACGACGGCAATACTGCGTTTTGCCCCGGAATTTGTCGCTCGCCATATTGCCGAATGGCAGCGCCTGAATCCGATGGATTTGATTATTACCGGCTGCCAAAGCAGCGAAGGTCAGAACGGGCAAACGCCGTTTTTGCTGGCGGAAATACTGGCCTGGCCCTGTTTCACGCAGGTGGAGCGTTTTACTCTCGACGCGCCGTTTATCACTTTCGAACAGCGTACTGAAAACGGGCTGCGTTGTTGCCGTGTCCGCTTACCTGCGGTGATTGCCGTGCGTCAGTGTGGCGAAGTGGCCTTGCCTGTACCGGGGATGCGCCAGCGTATGGCGGCGGGGAAAGCGGAGATTACCCGCGAAACTCTTGTCGCAGAAGCGCCAGCGATACAGTGCCTGCAACTGGAAAGACCGGAGCAACGGCGCGGTGCGACGCTGGTTAATGGGCAAACAGCTAAAGAAAAAGCACAAATACTGTGGCGGGATTATTTGTGCCAGAGGATGCAGCCATGAATATCGCCATCGTGACAATCAATCAGGATCATTCCGCAATGGCAGGCTGGCTGGCAGAACAGGATTTCAGCGGTTGTACACTGACGCACTGGCGAATTGAACCTCAGCCCGTAGTGGCGGAACAAGTGCTGGATGCGCTGGTGGAACAGTGGCAGCGAACGCCTGCGGAAGTTGTTCTCTTTCCGTCGGGCGCGTTTGGCGATGAACTGGCTACCCGGCTGGCCTGGCGTGTACATGGTGCCAGTATCTGCCAGGTAACTTCGTTAGATATTCCAACCGTAAGCGTGCGCAAATCCCACTGGGGAAATGTGCTGACGGCGACGCTGCAAACAGAAAAACGTCCGCTATGTCTTTCTCTGGCGCGCCAGGCTGGAGCAGCGAAAAACGCTATGCTGCCATCCGGTATGCAGCAACTAAACATTGTCCCCGGCGCACTTCCAGAGTGGTTTGTTAGCATCGAAAACCTGAAAAATACTACCCGTGACCCATTAGTAGAAGCCAGACGGGTGTTGGTGGTGGGGCAGGGTGGCGAGGCTGATAGCCATGAAATCGCTATGCTGGCTGAAAAGCTGGGCGCCGAAGTGGGCTACAGTCGGGCGCGAGTGATGAACGGTGGTTTTGATGCGGAAAAAGTGATTGGAATTTCCGGGCATTTGCTGGCGCCAGAGATTTGCATTGTTGCCGGGGCGTCCGGCGCGGCAGCGTTAATGGCAGGCGTGCGTAATAGCCAGTTTGTGGTGGCTGTGAATCATGACGCCAGCGCGGCGGTATTTTCACAGGCAGATGTTGGCGTGGTAGATGACTGGAAAGCGGTACTGGAGGCGCTGGTGACAAATATTCGCGCAGAATGCCAATAACGTACTGCCGGATGCGGTTCTGGGGCAGGGACTTGTAGGCCTGATAGGACGCGTTAGCGTCGCATCAGGCATCGCTTGTCGGATGCGGCGCAAACGCCTTATCCGACCTACATTGGTGGTTCCCGTAGGCCTGATAAGACGCGTTAGCGTCGCATCAGGCGCCGAATGCCGGATGTGGCCTATAAACCACACAAATTCCGTTACGATAATCCCGTTAAAGCAATTTTTTCGCTAACGTCCAGACGCTGGTATTGGTGGTCGAAAGCGCCACCACACCGGCGTCAATTGCATTGCGCGCATCTTCTTCATCGCACACCAGTCCGCCTGCAATCAGCGGCTGGCGGATTTTCTCCGTCACCCAGCCCAGTACTTTGGGCATACAGCCAGGCAGGATCTCAATGCAATCAGGGTTCGATTGCGCAACCTGCTTATCAATATTGTGAAACGAAATCGAATCGACAATAAACAGGCGATGAATACAGAAAAAACCTTCCGCTCTTGCCGCTTTCAGCATTGAGGCTTTGGTACTGATAATACCGTCCGCCTCGGTCACCAGTTTCAGAAACTGAATGACGACCTCTTTATTTGACGCTCCTTCCAGCAAATCGACATGAATAAAGGCATATTTCCCGGCGTTTTTAATCTTTTTGACGATTTGACTGATGGTGCAGATATTGCCGTACAACACGGAAATAAACTGGCATTCAGAATCAATGGCCAGTTGCAGACTGGCATTATCTTTAACGGCAGCAATCACCGGATTCTGGCGGAGCAGGTGTAAGAGGGGCATAAATTATCCTTATTATTTATCCAAAGCGGTAGGTGATGCCGAATCCGGAAGGCGGATAGCGCCACTGTTGTAGTGTTTTTTCATTGCACAGCAAACGGCAGGTGCCGCACTCCAGGCAGTTACGATAATCAACGCGCAAATCACCTTCCGGCGTGAGCGAAAAAAGACCTGCCGGGCAGGCGTTAATCAACCGTTCTGCCGTCTGGCGCTCAACGGAATCAGACGGAACAATATGCGGCGCATCAGCCGCGCGCCAGAGATTACGGGCTACAGACATCGCAGACTCCTGATAACATCGCCTGCCAGATGCCACAATCCGTGACGACGTAAATGACGCCAGAATAACTGGCGCAGCGGTGGAACAGGTTTATCACCCTGATCCCATAAATCACGGGAAATATCCTGCATTAACGCTGGCCATTTCCGATACCAGCCAGGTCGGTGTAAAAGCGCCGGAACATGCTGATAACGTTGTAGAACATCCCACAGCAGGCTACGTTCTACGTTGTGATGATAAAGCGGAAAAAGATTTTGCGGCTCGCGGTGCTGGCAGGCGCTAATCAGCGTTTGCGCTGCTGCCTGCGCACCAGTCAGCGCCATGTCCATGCCGCGCACTGAAATTCCAGTATTGACGCAACTGCGTAATGCATCGCCCACCAGCAACCAGCCGTTACCAGCGTATTGCATCGGCATACTGTGCAGGCCACCTTCTGGCACCAGATGCGCGCCATACTCAAGCGATTCCGTGTTTTTGATAAGCGGGCGCACTGCCGGATGTGTTTTAAAACGAGCTAACAGCTCGCTTGCTGGAACACAGCTTTGTGCAAGGGAAGAGAGCGGGCAAACAATCCCAACTGAAAGCGTTTGTTGATTGGTATAAAGAAAGGCGCCGCCGGGCAAGTCATCACAGATTTCGCCGCTAAACAATAGCGCCGCACCTTCGTTATTCTCCAGATGAAAACGTTCTTCGATAATGGATCTTTCAAGCGACAGAACTTCTTTGATTCCCAACGCCATCGCTTCGCTAGCAGGGCGGGTAACTAACCCATGACGTTCTGCCAGTACGCTATTGGCACCTTCCGCCAGCACCACATAACGAGCGCGGATAATATCGTCACCACAAATAACGCTACATACTCTGCCGTTTTCTATATGTAGTGCATCCACCGTTGCGCCAGGGATGCACTCGACACCTTCTTTTTCGGCTTCGGCAACCAGCCACGGATCGAAGCGAGCGCGTAAGACACTCCAGGATTCACCGCCAGGCTGTAAGCTGGAAAATGTCGTTGCGCCATCCGGCGTTAGCAGAGAAAGGCTTTCGTGAGTGATGCGTCGCTCAAGGGGTGCGGTCAGGTTAAATTGGGGGAGGAGTTCCGCGAGTGCATGGGTATATAGCCGTCCGCCGGAAAGATTTTTGCTGCCAGGGATTTCAGCGCGTTCCAGTAACAGAACGGATAAGCCCGCTCGCGCGCAGCGTAACGCACAAGCGGTGCCCGCAATGCCGGCACCGATAATAATAATGTCGCAGTCGTCTTCCATGTCGTGCCCCATATATCCAGAGCGCAACACCCTAACATAGCGTTACTTAAGCGAAATTGACCGCCGACACACTCTTATCATTCGCCGCGATAGATGCAACCTGCAGTGCAGGTTTCTTTCACCATAACCGCACTTAACAACGGAACAACCGGTTTAACCTGATCCCAAATCCATTTTGCTAAAACCTCGCTGGTCGGGTTTTCCAGGCCAGGAATATCATTGAGATAATAGTGATCGAGGCGATCATAGGTTGGTTTAAATGCCGCTTTCAGTTCAGCGAAATCGATAATCCAGCCCGTATGCGGATCGACTTCCCCGGTAATTTCCAGGCGCACCATAAAAGAGTGCCCGTGAAGGCGACCACATTTATGTCCTTGTGGGACGTGTGGCAAGCGGTGAGCGGCTTCGAAGGTGAAATCTTTAAATAACGTGGTGGACATCATAATTTCTCTACAGGACGACAAAACGGGCGTAGAGTACCGGAAAGCCTGTTTTTTCGCATTATCTAAAATGGGTTTGTTGCGCAAAATAGCCTAATTATCTTAATGATGGTCGATATTTATTTAATTTTCATTGGGTTAATAAATCTATTTTGTTGTTAAAGACTATTGCTAAAACAGGTTAGTCGATTTGGTTATTAGTTATCGCTATCCCGTCTTTAATCCACACCGTTCGCCCCGTTAACCTTACCTTCTCTTTTGTTTTATGGGCGCAGACAGGGCGCAGAAACAGCTTTGCTTACTGGAACATAACGACGAATGACGACACAGGCCCCACCTTCCGCTTTGCTTCCGCTGAACCCGGAGCAACTGGCTCGCCTCCAGGCAGCCACTACTGATTTGACACCTACCCAGCTTGCGTGGGTATCCGGCTATTTCTGGGGAATACTTAACCAGCAGCCAGGTACACTTGCAGCTACACCTGCGCCTGGCGCAGAAATGCCGGGTATCACCATCATCTCCGCTTCGCAAACGGGTAATGCTCGCCGGGTCGCTGAAGCGTTACGTGACGACTTATTAGCGGCAAAACTGAACGTTAAGTTGGTGAACGCAGGCGACTATAAATTCAAACAAATCGCCAGTGAAAAACTGCTCATTGTGGTGACTTCAACACAAGGGGAAGGGGAACCGCCGGAAGAAGCCGTCGCGCTGCATAAGTTCCTGTTCTCCAAAAAAGCGCCGAAACTGGAAAATACCGCTTTTGCCGTGTTTAGCCTTGGTGACACCTCTTATGAGTTTTTCTGCCAGTCCGGTAAAGATTTTGACAGCAAGCTGGCGGAACTGGGCGGTGAGCGCCTGCTCGACCGTGTTGATGCTGACGTTGAATATCAGGCAGCCGCCAGCGAATGGCGCGCCCGCGTGGTTGATGTTCTGAAGTCCCGCGCGCCTGTTGCGGCACCTTCGCAATCTGTCGCTACTGGCGCGGTAAATGAAATTCACACCAGCCCGTATAGCAAAGAGGCGCCGCTGGTGGCGAGCCTTTCGGTTAACCAGAAAATTACCGGACGCAATTCTGAAAAAGACGTTCGCCATATCGAGATCGATTTAGGTGATTCAGGCCTGCACTATCAGCCGGGCGACGCGCTGGGCGTCTGGTATCAGAACGATCCGGCACTGGTAAAAGAGATTGTTGAACTGCTGTGGTTGAAAGGCGATGAGCCTGTCACTGTTGATGGCAAAACGCTACCGCTGGCAGAAGCCTTACAGTGGCATTTTGAACTGACCGTCAACACCGCGAATATTGTTGAGAACTACGCCACTTTAACGCGCAGTGAAACGCTGCTGCCGCTGGTGGGCGATAAAGCGAAGTTGCAGCATTACGCGGCAACCACGCCAATTGTCGATATGTTGCGTTTCTCTCCGGCACAACTGGACGCTGATGCATTCATCGGTATTTTGCGCCCGTTGACGCCGCGCTTATATTCCATCGCCTCATCGCAGGCGGAAGTCGAGAGCGAAGTGCACATCACCGTCGGCGTTGTGCGTTATGACGTGGAAGGTCGCGCCCGTGCGGGTGGTGCCTCCAGCTTCCTCGCCGATCGCGTGGAAGAAGAGGGCGAAGTTCGGGTGTTTATCGAACATAACGACAACTTCCGTTTGCCTGCTAATCCGGAAACGCCGGTGATTATGATTGGCCCCGGTACGGGCATCGCGCCGTTCCGCGCCTTTATGCAGCAGCGTGCCGCCGACGAAGCGCCGGGTAAAAACTGGCTGTTCTTTGGTAATCCGCACTTTACGGAAGATTTCCTCTATCAGGTGGAATGGCAGCGTTACGTCAAAGAAGGCGTGCTGACGCGTATCGATCTCGCCTGGTCGCGCGATCAAAAAGAAAAAATTTACGTACAAGACAAACTGCGCGAACAGGGCGCAGAGCTGTGGCGCTGGATCAATGACGGTGCCCACATTTATGTCTGCGGCGACGCCAATCGCATGGCGAAAGACGTTGAACAGGCACTTCTGGAAGTGATTGCCGAATTTGGTGGCATGGACACCGAAGCGGCGGATGAATTTTTAAGTGAGCTGCGCGTTGAGCGCCGTTATCAGCGAGATGTCTACTAATGAGCGAAAAACATCCAGGGCCTTTAGTGGTCGAAGGTAAACTGGCAGACGCGGAGCGCATGAAGCTTGAGAGCAACTATCTGCGCGGCACGATTGCTGAAGATTTAAACGACGGCCTGACCGGCGGCTTTAAAGGCGACAACTTTCTGCTGATCCGTTTCCACGGTATGTATCAGCAGGATGACCGCGATATCCGCGCTGAGCGTGCCGAGCAGAAGCTGGAACCACGTCACGCGATGATGCTGCGCTGCCGTCTGCCTGGTGGAGTGATCACCACCAGACAATGGCAGGCGATTGATAAATTTGCTGAAGACAACACGATTTACGGCAGCATTCGTCTGACCAACCGCCAGACGTTCCAGTTCCACGGCATTCTGAAAAAGAACGTCAAGCCGGCACACCAGATGCTGCACTCGGTCGGGCTTGATGCGCTGGCAACCGCCAACGACATGAACCGTAACGTGCTTTGCACCTCGAACCCGTTTGAATCGCAGCTGCACGCGGAAGCGTATGAATGGGCGAAGAAAATTTCTGAGCACCTGCTGCCACGTACTCGTGCATATGCGGAGATCTGGCTCGATCAGGAGAAAGTCGCTACCACTGATGAAGAACCGATCCTCGGTCAGACCTATTTACCGCGTAAGTTTAAAACGACGGTAGTGATCCCGCCGCAGAACGACATCGATCTGCACGCCAATGACATGAACTTTGTGGCAATAGCGGAGAACGGCAAGCTGGTAGGCTTCAATCTGCTGGTGGGCGGTGGGCTGTCTATCGAACACGGTAACAAAAAAACCTACGCCCGCACCGCGAGCGAGTTTGGTTATCTGCCGCTGGAGCATACGCTGGCGGTGGCGGAAGCCGTCGTGACGACTCAGCGTGACTGGGGTAATCGAACCGATCGTAAAAATGCCAAAACCAAATACACGCTGGAACGTGTGGGTGTTGAGACGTTTAAAGCGGAAGTGGAACGTCGCGCGGGGATCAAGTTCGAACCGATCCGTCCGTATGAGTTCACCGGACGCGGCGATCGCATCGGCTGGGTTAAAGGCATTGATGATAACTGGCACCTGACGCTGTTTATCGAAAATGGTCGCATCCTTGATTATCCGGGGCGTCCGTTGAAAACCGGTCTGCTGGAGATCGCGAAGATCCACAAAGGCGATTTCCGCATTACGGCGAACCAGAATCTGATCATCGCCGGTGTGCCGGAAAGCGAGAAAGCGAAGATCGAGAAGATCGCCAAAGAGAGCGGGTTAATGAATGTCGTCACGCCGCAGCGTGAAAACTCGATGGCCTGCGTGTCATTCCCGACTTGCCCGCTGGCAATGGCGGAAGCGGAGCGTTTCCTGCCGTCTTTTATCGACAACATCGATAATTTAATGGCGAAACATGGTGTCAGCGATGAGCATATCGTGATGCGTGTAACAGGCTGCCCGAACGGTTGTGGTCGCGCGATGCTGGCGGAAGTGGGCCTGGTGGGTAAAGCGCCGGGTCGCTACAACCTGCATCTTGGCGGCAACCGCATTGGGACACGTATCCCTCGGATGTATAAAGAAAACATCACCGAGCCGGAAATCCTGGCGTCGCTTGATGAACTGATAGGGCGCTGGGCGAAAGAGCGTGAAGCGGGTGAAGGCTTCGGCGACTTTACGGTGCGTGCGGGCATCATTCGCCCGGTGCTCGATCCGGCACGCGATTTGTGGGATTAACCATCAGCGGGATATTGTAGGCCTGATAAGACGTGTGAGCGTCGCATCAGGCAAGGCAAACAGTGAGGTATCTATGTCCAGACTCGATCTAAACGCCCTGAACGAACTACCGAAGGTAGAGCGCATTCTGGCGCTGGCGGAAACTAATGCCCAACTGGAAAAACTGGACGCTGAAAGCCGCGTTGCCTGGGCGCTGGATAATCTGCCCGGTGAATATGTACTTTCTTCCAGCTTTGGCATTCAGGCGGCGGTGAGCCTGCATCTGGTGAATCAGATTCACCCGGATATTCCAGTGATCCTCACCGATACCGGTTATTTGTTCCCGGAAACCTACCGCTTTATTGACGAGTTAACGGACAAACTCAAACTAAATCTGAAGGTCTACAGGGCAAAAGAAAGCGCCGCCTGGCAGGAAGCGCGCTACGGTAAACTGTGGGAGCAAGGTGTTGAAGGCATTGAAAAGTACAATGAGATCAACAAAGTCGAACCCATGAACCGGGCGCTGAAAGAACTTAACGCGCAAACCTGGTTTGCTGGCCTGCGCCGCGAACAATCCGGCAGTCGCGCTAATTTGCCAGTGCTGGCTATCCAGCGTGGTGTATTTAAAGTCCTGCCGATTATCGACTGGGATAACCGAACTATTTATCAGTACCTGCAAAAACACGGTCTTAAATATCACCCATTGTGGGATGAAGGATATTTATCGGTCGGTGATACTCATACAACCCGTAAATGGGAACCCGGCATGGCGGAAGAAGAAACGCGTTTCTTTGGCTTAAAAAGGGAATGTGGATTACACGAAGGGTAAACGTTATCCGGATAAATTAAACGCCTCTGTCAGAAATGATGGGGGCGTTTTTATTTTGCGAGCAGCATTCCGGCATTTAAACGTGAACGTCGCAGGGAGAATCAACAGGTATAGAATGGTGTCGGGTGCTTGAGGCTGTCTGGCGTTAAGCATTCGCGAGGTTCCAGATGGACAAAAGCCCCAGGCGATATTTCTATCAACCTGAGGCCAGCGTTCGAACCTAAGCAATTCGGATGTTAGTCTCTTCTTTGCAGGGAGGCAAGACATGCTGACAAAATATGCCCTTGTGGCAATCATAGTGCTGTGTTTTACAGTATTGGGATTCACGCTGATGGTAGGCGACTCGTTGTGTGAGTTGAGTATCAGAGAACGTGGTATGGAGTTTAAGGCAGTTCTCGCTTACGAATCGAAGAAGTAGCCACCACGCGGGGGTAAAACCCCGCGTATTGAATTGTGATGGTTTGGTCTCCTGCACCCTTTTTTAAAATTTATATTTTTTATGTGAATATATTGTTTCTGTTTATTATTAATTTCAAATGAAAATCATCAATTTATTCATAATATAAATGTTTTATTGGCTGATATATATCACAGATAATTTTTAATATATGCGTAAATATCCTTTAAGTTTACTGAAGGATAAAAATATTGTGACTTTTTTTGATTTCTGGGGAAAAACCCGACACGGCGAGAAAGACGGGGGCGACGACTATCACCTTCTTTGCTGGCATTCGCTGGATGTAGCTGCGATGGGCTATTTAATGGTTAAAAGAAATTGCTTCGGGCTGGCTGGCTATTTTCGTCAATTAGGTATTTTAGATAAGGAACAGGCCGCACAATTTTTCGCCTGGTTGCTGTGCTGGCACGATACTGGAAAATTTGCCCGCTCTTTTCAGCAACTTTGCCCGCCCCCTGAACTCAAGATTCCGGAAGGTTCCAGAAAGAATTACGAAAAGATCTCTCATTCAACGCTGGGTTACTGGCTGTGGAATTATTATTTAAGTGAATGTGAGGAGTTACTTCCTTCATCTTCGCTCTCTCCGCGCAAACTTAGGGGAGTGATAGAAATGTGGATGCCCGTGACGACAGGGCATCATGGTCGACCGCCAGACCGTATTGATGAACTGGATAATTTTCTGCCTGAAGACAAAGCTGCCGCGCGAGATTTTCTCCTTGCAATCAAATCATTGTTTCCGCTCATTGAGATCCCCGCATTCTGGGGTGATGACGAGGGTGTTGAACTTTTTAAAAGACTTTCCTGGTATATTTCTGCAACCGTCGTACTCGCAGACTGGACGGGATCGTCAACGCAGTTTTTTCCACGCGTCGCACACGCAATGCCTGTCGCGGAGTACTGGCAACGGGCGCAGGATCAAGCTCAAAACGCATTAACCGTCTTTCCGCCACAATCTGAAACCGCGCCTTTTACCGGGATAAAAACACTATTTCCTTTTATTGAGCACCCGACACCGTTACAGCAAAAGGTGCTGGATCTGGATATCAGCCAGCCTGGACCGCAGTTATTTATTCTGGAGGATGTGACTGGCGCAGGCAAAACAGAAGCGGCGCTTATCCTGGCGCACAGATTGATGGCTGCGGGTAAAGCTCAGGGGCTGTTTTTTGGCCTGCCAACAATGGCAACGGCTAATGCCATGTACGATCGGCTGGTCAAAACCTGGCTTGCTTTCTATTCGCCAGAATCCCGCACCAGCCTGGTGCTGGCACACAGTGCCCGCACATTAATGGACCGCTTTAATGAATCACTCTGGTCCGGTGATTTAGTCGGGTCAGAGGAACCGGATGAACAAGCGTTCAGTCAGGGATGTGCCGCCTGGTTTGCCGACAGTAATAAGAAGGCTTTACTGGCTGAAATTGGCGTCGGCACGTTGGATCAGGCGATGATGGCGGTGATGCCGTTCAAACATAATAATCTGCGGCTTCTTGGGTTAAGTAACAAAATCCTGCTGGCTGATGAGATCCACGCCTGTGACGCTTACATGTCGTGCATTCTTGAAGGGCTGATCGAGCGGCAGGCGCGTGGCGGAAACAGCATTATTTTGCTTTCTGCCACGCTATCTCAACAACAGCGCGACAAACTCGTCGCCGCCTTTGCGCGTGGCGCAGAGGGCCAGCAAGAAGCTCCGTTGCTGGAAAAAGATAGTTACCCCTGGCTGACGCATGTCACGAAATCGGATGTGAATTCACACCGGGTAGCGATGCGCAAAGACGTTGAGCGTCGCGTGAGCGTGGGTTGGCTCCATAGCGAACAAGCGTGTATTGCGCGTATCGAATCGGCGGTAAGCCAGGGGAAATGTATCGCCTGGATTCGGAATTCTGTTGATGACGCTATTCAGGTTTATCGTCAGTTAATTGCTCGCAGCGTCATTCCTGCTTCCAGCCTTTCACTTTTTCATAGCCGCTTTGCTTTTAGCGATCGCCAGCGAATTGAAACGGAGACGCTGTCGCGCTTTGGCAAAGACGACAGCTCACAACGTGCCGGAAAAGTCCTTATTTGTACTCAGGTATTAGAGCAGAGCGTCGATTGCGATCTGGACGAAATGATTTCCGACCTTGCCCCCATTGATTTGCTGATCCAGCGAGCTGGGCGATTACAGCGGCATATTCGTGATATTAACGGTCAGTTAAAGCGTGACGGAAAAGACGAACGTTCCCCTCCTGAATTGCTGATTCTGGCACCCGTCTGGGACGACTCTCCGGGTGACGAATGGTTTGGCAGTGCGATGCGTAACAGTGCATATGTCTATCCCGATCATGGACGAATCTGGCTGACACAGCGCGTGCTGCGTGAGCAAGGCGCTATTCAGATGCCTCACTCAGCCCGACTTCTTATTGAATCCGTCTACGGTGAGGACGTGGTAATGCCGGAAGGGTTTGCCCGCAGCGAGCAGGAGCAAGTGGGTAAATATTACTGCGATCGCGCAATGGCTAAAAAGTTTGTGCTGAACTTCAGGCCCGGCTATGCCGCTAATATCAACGATTACCTCCCGGAAAAACTGTCAACACGTCTGGCTGAGGAGTCTGTTTCCCTGTGGCTGACTACCTGTATTGACGGTGTGGTGAAGCCTTATGCCACCGGTGCTCACGCATGGGAAATGAGTGTTGTCAGAGTGCGTCGAAGCTGGTGGAAAAAACATCGGGATGAGTTTTCTTTACTGGAAGGGGAAGCGTTCAGGCAGTGGTGCATTGAACAGCGGCAAGATCCGGAGATGGCAAACGTGATTTTAGTCACCGATGACGAAAGTTGCGGGTATTCGGCTACGGAGGGATTGATTGGCAAGGTTGCTTGAGATGTCTGCGACAGGACTCTTTGAATAGTTGATACACCGAAAAGGATGGAATGATGGACAACCGACCTGGGATGGTCTTTTTTACGAGAGGATGCGTATGAACTCGTTTTCACTTCTGACAACCCCGTGGTTGCCCGTTCGTTATAAAGACGGAACGACAGGCAAGCTGGCACCAGTCGATCTGGCTGATGAACATGTTGTCGATATCGCCGCGCCGCGAGCAGATTTACAAGGTGCGGCGTGGCAGTTTTTACTGGGGCTACTACAAAGCAGTTTCGCGCCAAAAGATCATCGTCGTTGGGATGATATCTGGGAAGACGGGCTGGAAGTCGAAAAGCTACGGGAAGCATTGCTGTCATTAGAGCACGCTTTCCAGTTTGGCCCTGAATCCCCTTCATTTATGCAGGATTTTGAGGCGCTCACGGGTGATAAAGTTCCGGTCGCTTCGCTACTGCCTGAGATTCCCGGTGCTCAAACAACGAAGTTTAACAAAGACCACTTTATCAAGCGTGGCGTGACTGAACATGTATGCCCACATTGTTCCGTGTTAGCTCTGTTCTCCCTACAGTTAAATGCACCGTCTGGCGGCAAAGGCTATCGCACCGGTTTGCGCGGCGGTGGGCCGATGACCACTCTGATTGAGTTACAGGAATATCAGGGCAATCAGCAAACTCCCTTGTGGCGCAAACTGTGGCTCAACGTGATGCCGCAGGATGAAGCCGACTTACCGCTACCCAAAAAATTTGATGATCTGGTTTTCCCATGGCTTGGCCCGACGCGTACCAGCGAACTGGCCGGTGCTGTAGTAACCGATGATCAGGTCAATAAACTCCAGGCGTACTGGGGAATGCCGCGACGTATTCGTATTGATTTTAATACCACGACAGTCGGCAACTGCGATATTTGCGGTGAGCAGAACGACGCGCTTCTGAGCCTGATGACGACCAAAAATTATGGTGCCAATTATGCCATGTGGCAGCACCCCTTAACGCCCTATCGTGTACCGCTTAAAGAGGGGGGCGAGTTTTACTCGGTCAAACCACAACCTGGCGGTTTAATCTGGCGCGACTGGTTAGGCCTTATCGAAACGGGTAAGTCAGAAAATAATAAAGAATTTCCGGCGCTGGTGGTGAAACTCTTTAATGCAAGCAATCTGAAGCAGGCAAAAGTGGGCTTATGGGGATTTGGTTATGATTTCGACAACATGAAAGCCCGCTGTTGGTACGAACACCATTTCCCGCTGCTGCTCAATAAAAAAGAAGGCCAGATACCCAAGCTGCGGCTAGCTGCGCAAACGGCTTCACGGATTCTAAGTCTGTTACGCAGTGCACTGAAAGAAGCATGGTTCTCCGATCCGAAAGGTGCTCGGGGTGATTTTAGTTTTGTGGATATCGACTTCTGGAACAAAACTCAGCATCGCTTCCTGAGGTTAGTGCGCAACATTGAAGAAGGTCAGGATCCAGATGAATTACTCAGCAAATGGCAAAAGGAGATTTGGTTATTCGCGCGTCAGGATTTTGACGATCGCGTTTTTACCAATCCTTATGAAGCCGTCGATTTGAAACGCGTTATGACCGCACGCAAGAAATATTTTACAACATCGGCGGAGAAGCAAAATGCTAAGGCCGCCAGGGAGAAAAAGCAGGAGGCTGCTGAATGAATATTGTAAAAGAGGAGCACAAAGCCACGTTGCGTAAATGGCACGAAGAGTTGCAGGCCAAACGCGGCAATCGTGCCAGTCTGCGGCGTAGCACAACGGTTAATGATGTTTGTCTGTCAGATGGGTTTCGTTCTCTGCTGATGCAGACCCACACTTTGTGGAAAATTGAAGCACAAGAGTGGCGTTTTACCGCACTGGCGCTGGTCGCCGCTGTTGCCGCCAATGTTAAAGCCATTGATGAACGACAGCCTTTTGCTGCGCAGTTGGCGGCTGTCATGTCAAAGGGGCGTTTTACTCGCCTGTCGGCAGTAAAAACACCGGATGAGTTACTGCGCCAGTTACGCCGCGCAGTCAGATTATTAAACGGTTCCGTCAATCTTGACTCTCTGGCAGAGGGTGTCTTCCGCTGGAGTCAGGAGAGCGACGACCTGCTCAATCATCACCGCCGCCAGCAGCGGCCAACCGAATTTATCCGTATCCGCTGGGCGCTGGAATATTACCAGGCTGGCGACGCCGATAACGAACAAAATTAATAAAGGACTATCTCATGACGACATTTATTCAGCTTCATTTGTTAACCGCTTACCCTGCTGCCAACCTTAACCGTGATGACACCGGTGCGCCGAAAACCGTAGTGCTGGGTGGCGCAACGCGTCTACGCGTTTCCTCGCAAAGTCTGAAACGTGCGTGGCGCACTTCTGCACTTTTTGAACAGGCGTTGGCGGGTCATATTGGTATTCGCAGTGGGCGTATCGCGCGTGAGGCGGCAACTATCCTGATTGAGAAGGGAATCGAAGAGAAAAAAGCCATCGAATGGGCAGCAAAAATTGCAGATTATCTTGGGAAAGCTAAAAACGACAAAAAACCAAAAGATCCGCTCACTAACGCCGAAACTGAACAATTAGTTCACATCAGCCCGGCGGAATTTGACGCCGTAAAAGCGCTGGCCCATCAACTGGCAGAAGAAAAGCGCGCGCCAAAAGAGGAAGATCTCACTCTGTTACGCAAAGACCGTATGGCAGTAGATATCGCCATGTTTGGTCGTATGCTGGCGAATAAACCCGAGTTTAATGTTGAAGCAGCCTGCCAGGTAGCACATGCATTTGGTGTCAGTGAAACGATTGTCGAAGATGATTTTTTCACCGCCGTTGATGATTTACGCCAGGCTTCTGAAGATGCCGGTGCCGGGCATCTGGGAGAAACCGGATTCGGTTCTGCGCTGTTCTACACCTATATCTGCATCGATAAAGATCTGCTGGTAGAGAACCTTGGCGGAGACGAAGCGTTAGCTAATCAGACCATACGTGCTTTTACGGAAGCCGCGCTTAAAGTCTCCCCAACCGGTAAACAAAACAGCTTTGCCAGCCGTGCCTATGCCTCCTGGGCGCTGGCGGAAAAAGGCACCGATCAACCGCGTTCTCTGGCTGCGGCCTTCTATGAACCCATTAATGGCACCCGTCAGTTAGACGTGGCGGTACAGCGCATTACAACGCTTCGGGAAAACATGAATAAGGTTTACGAACAGAAGACTGATTTCGTAAGTTTTGACGTGATGAACAAACAGGGAAGCATGAAGGACGTGCTGGACTTTATCTGCGCGTAAGGGGCGGCTTATGAGCCAATATCTGATTTTTCAGCTTCATGGGCCTATGGCGTCCTGGGGTGTTGATGCTCCTGGAGAAGTGCGTCATACCCATGAGCTACCTTCGCGATCTGCGCTGCTGGGGCTACTGGCTGCCGGAGTAGGGATCCGGCGTGATGATACCGAACGGTTAAATGCATTTAATCGCCACTATTCACTGGTAGTTTGCGCCAGCTGTAACCCGCGTTGGGCACGGGATTATCACACGGTCCAGATGCCAAAAGAGGTGCGTAAAACGCGTTATTTCAGCCGTCGCGAAGAGCTGAGCAATCCTGAACTGCTAAGCGCGATTATCTCCCGGCGCGACTACTACACTGATACCTGGTGGATGGTGGCTGTGGCAAAAACCCCCGATGCGCCTTACAGCCTCGAACAGTTGCAGAACGGTTTACGTCATCCGGTTTTTCCGCTTTATCTTGGGCGAAAAAGTCATCCGCTGGCATTACCACTTGCGCCTTTACTGCTTGAAGGTAACGCGTCTGATGTCTTACGTAACGCATATCACCAGTATCAGGAGCATTTCCACGAACTAAAAATCTCACTCCCGAAACTTCAGGATGAATGTTGGTGGGAAGGGGAGCACGATGGTTTGGTCGCAAGCAAAATATTACGCCGCCGGGATGTTCCTTTAAATCGTCAGCAGTGGCTGTTTGGGGAACGCACCATCAATCAGGGGCCGTGGCTCAGCAAGGAGGAACCATGTACCTCTCAAGAATAACCTTACATACCGGCAAGCTTTCGCCAGTGCAGTTGCTGCATCTGGTGGATCGCGGGGAATATGTGATGCATCAGTGGCTGTGGGATCTCTTCCCTGGCGGCAAAGAAAGGCAATTTCTTTATCGTCGGGAAGAACTCCAGGGAGCGTTTCGCTTTTTTGTCCTGTCGCAGGAACGCCCGGCGGAAAGTGAAACGTTCACCATCGAATGCCGACCATTTTCGCCGGAGCTGAGTACCGGACAACAACTTTGTTTCAACCTGCGGGCGAATCCAACAATCTGTAAAGCGGGCAAGCGCCACGATTTGCTGATGGAGGCGAAACGGCAGGTGAGGGGGCAGGCGGAAGGATGTGATGTCTGGTTGCATCAACAACAGGCGGCGCTGGACTGGCTGGCAGCACAGGGAGAGAAAAGTGGTTTTACACTACTGGACACCTCGGTTGATGCCTACCGACAACAGCAACTCCGGCGGGAAAGCTCCCGGCAACTGATCCAGTTCAGTAGCGTGGATTATACGGGGATGCTTACAGTCACTGACCCTGAGTTGTTTCTGCAACGTCTCAGCCTGGGGTATGGCAAAAGCCGGGCGTTCGGCTGTGGTCTGATGCTGATCAAGCCCGGAGCAGAGGCGTGACGTTTGTACCTCTGAGCCCGATCCCATTAAAAGATCGCACCTCCATGATCTTCCTCCAGTACGGTCAGATCGACGTACTGGATGGCGCTTTCGTGCTGATCGACAAAACCGGGATCCGCACACATATTCCGGTGGGATCGGTCGCCTGCATTATGCTCGAACCGGGAACGAGAGTTTCCCACGCGGCGGTACATCTGGCCGCCACGGTGGGAACACTACTGGTCTGGGTAGGTGAAGCGGGTGTCCGCGTTTACTCCTCCGGACAACCCGGTGGGGCGCGGGCAGATAAATTACTCTACCAGGCAAAGCTGGCTTTAACGGAAGAGCTACGGTTGAAGGTGGTGCGCAAAATGTATGAATTACGTTTTCGTGAACCACCGCCAGCTCGCCGTTCAGTGGAGCAGTTACGGGGAATTGAGGGATCCCGTGTTCGCCAGACCTATGCATTACTGGCGAAACAATATGGTGTGAAATGGAATGGTCGCAAATACGATCCTAAAGACTGGGAAAAAGGCGATGTTGTGAATCGCTGCATCAGTGCTGCCACATCATGTCTGTACGGTATTTCTGAAGCGGCAGTATTAGCTGCGGGATATGCGCCCGCTATTGGTTTTATCCATAGTGGAAAACCGCTTTCATTTGTTTATGACATAGCCGATATCATTAAATTTGATTTGGTTGTGCCAAAGGCATTTGAAATAGCGGCAAGACACCCGGCAGAACCTGATAAAGAAGTGAGACTGGCCTGCCGTGATATTTTCCGTAGCAGTAAATTAACGGGCAAATTAATTCCGTTAATTGAGGAAGTCCTTGCCGCAGGTGAAATTGAACCGCCACAACCTGCGCCGGATATGTTACCGCCAGCCATCCCCGAACCTGAAACGTTGGGCGATAGCGGTCATCGAGGACGCGGCTGATGAGCATGGTCGTGGTTGTTACAGAAAATGTCCCGCCGCGCTTACGTGGACGGCTCGCAATCTGGCTACTTGAAGTGCGTGCTGGCGTTTATGTCGGTGATACATCCAAACGTATTCGGGAGATGATCTGGCAGCAAATTACCCAACTGGCAGGTTGTGGAAATGTGGTCATGGCCTGGGCGACAAATACTGAGTCTGGTTTTGAGTTTCAGACCTGGGGCGAAAACAGACGTATTCCGGTGGATTTGGATGGGTTACGTTTGGTTTCTTTTCTTCCTGTTGATAATCAATAAGTTAGACGTTCTTTAAAAATAAGGAAATGTTTGAATTTAGTTGGTAGATTGTTGATGCGGAATAAATTTGTTTAAAAACAGATATGTATGCTTAGAGTGTTCCCCGCGCCAGCGGGGATAAACCGGCCATCCGTGATAAGACGTTCGGCGCCGTCGGGTGTTCCCCGCGCCAGCGGGGATAAACCGCCAATCCGCAGGGGAGTTCTGCTACACGTTCGAGTGTTCCCCGCGCCAGCGGGGATAAACCGAACAGAGCCTCACCCGTTGATTTGAGGAAAAGGTGTTCCCCGCGCCAGCGGGGATAAACCGTATTTATCTTCCACAGTGTTCGGTCCTCCGGTGTGTTCCCCGCGCCAGCGGGGATAAACCGGTGATGGGCGGTGACAAATCCCGGAACACGTAGTGTTCCCCGCGCCAGCGGGGATAAACCGCAATCCGGTAAACGTGTGCCTGGGCTCAAGCTGTGTTCCCCGCGCCAGCGGGGATAAACCGAACCGCGATGCAGCGATGCAGCGATGCAGCGATTCACCGACCGGGCGCGTGTTCCACGCGTCAGCGGCGATAAACCGTCGATCGAGGATAAACAGGCGGGGCAGGGACTGTGTTCCCCGCGTCAGCGGGGATAAACCGGATAAACGCGATGCGGCGCAGCAAAAAATCAAGTGTTCCCTGCGTCAGCGGGGAACACTCAGCTTCTATTTTCAAACTCATCAAGACGCCTTCGCCAGCTCTTTCACTAGCGGTAGCATTATCCGCATTACATCACGGCAGCGGCGTTCTATTCTTCCAGGAAGTGCCTTATCAATATGCTGTTGATTATCCAGTCTTACATCATGCCAGCTAGTTCCCTCAGGGAATGCGGCTGTTTTTGCGCGTTGCTGATAACCATCTTTATTTCCCAGATTCCAGTTTGTTGCTTCTACCGAAAGTACGGCAATACCGGCTTTGTCGAAAACCTCGGCGTCATTACAACACCCAGTGCCTTTCGGATAATTTTTATTCAAACCCGGATTGGTCGTTGCGGCAATTCCGTGACTACGCGCAATTGCCAGTGCCCTGTCGCGCGTTAATTTCCTTACTGCTTCAGGGGTTTTTACACCGCTGTTGAAATACAATTTATCGCCAACAATTAAGTTATCGAGATTAATCACCAGCAGCGTATTTTTCTTTTCGGTGTCACTCATCCGCTTGAGTAAATTCTCAGCGCCTAATTTCCCTTCCTCTTCGCCACTGGTCGCCACAAATCGAATACCATACTCGGTAGGCGTATTTTTCAGGCGTTCTGCCAGTTCCAGCATGACACCTAAACCTGCGGCGTTATCATCCATTCCTTGTAACGTCAGCCCGCCGAGATTGGCATCGGCGTCAGCATCGCTCTGCGGGGCGTAGGTATCCAGATGCGCCATAATAATGATCTGCTGCGGCGCTTTGCCTTCATGAGCGGCAATCACCGTACTTCCCGTCACGTTATGCCAGTTTTTGCGATTATCGCGGGCGGTATAAATATATCGGCTATTAAATGTCCGAATATCACTGCGATAACCCATTTGCTGAAACTGTTGCTGAATATAATCGGCAGATAACATTTCTGCGGGGGTTCCGGTCATGCGTCCCGGAAAGAAAGTGGCAATATGTCGTGCCTGGGTATTAGCAAAATCGCCAGGTTTAGGTGACGAGGCGTGTACGGGGAGAATAAAGCATACGCCGAGCGCCAGGGCAGCGGTACGGTGGCGCAATGCGGAAAACATAGTGAGTCCTTAAATACCATGCAAATTTTTTTACCGCCATAGTATGAAACTGCCGCTGCGCTAAAACAATTTCAAATCTTCCTAAATGCCCGAAATCCGGAGCCTTAAGCACTTTTTGATATTAGCTTTGCCAAATCGTTATTCCGTTAAGGAACTACTCATTCTAATTGGTAATTTCATTCGTTCTCTTACGCTCCCTATAGTCGAAACATCTGATGGCAAGAAAATAGCGGTATTGCAAAGGAACGGTTATGGATCAAAAACGACTTACTCACCTGCGGCAACTGGAGGCGGAAAGTATCCACATTATTCGCGAGGTGGCGGCAGAATTTTCAAATCCGGTGATGCTCTACTCTATCGGTAAAGATTCCAGCGTCATGCTGCATCTGGCGCGCAAGGCGTTTTATCCAGGTACGCTGCCTTTCCCATTGCTGCATGTTGATACTGGCTGGAAATTCCGCGAGATGTATGAGTTCCGCGATCGCACAGCTAAAGCCTATGGCTGCGAACTGTTGGTACATAAAAATCCAGAAGGCGTGGCGATGGGGATTAATCCATTCGTGCACGGCAGCGCCAAACATACCGACATCATGAAAACTGAAGGCCTGAAACAGGCGCTGAACAAATACGGTTTTGATGCCGCCTTTGGTGGTGCACGCCGTGACGAAGAAAAATCCCGTGCTAAAGAGCGTATCTACTCTTTCCGTGACCGCTTTCATCGCTGGGATCCGAAAAATCAGCGTCCGGAGCTGTGGCATAACTACAACGGACAAATTAACAAAGGTGAAAGTATCCGCGTCTTTCCGCTCTCTAACTGGACTGAGCAGGATATCTGGCAATACATCTGGCTGGAAAATATCGACATTGTTCCGCTGTATCTCGCTGCTGAGCGTCCGGTTCTGGAACGTGACGGTATGTTGATGATGATTGATGACAACCGTATCGACCTGCAACCCGGCGAAGTGATTAAAAAACGGATGGTGCGTTTCCGCACGCTGGGCTGCTGGCCGCTGACCGGTGCGGTGGAGTCAAATGCGCAAACACTGCCGGAGATCATCGAAGAAATGCTGGTTTCCACCACCAGTGAGCGTCAGGGCCGCGTGATTGACCGCGACCAGGCGGGATCTATGGAGCTGAAAAAACGTCAGGGGTATTTTTAAGATGAACACCGCACTTGCACAACAAATCGCCAATGAAGGCGGCGTCGAAGCCTGGATGATCGCGCAACAACATAAAAGCCTGCTGCGTTTTCTGACCTGTGGCAGCGTTGATGACGGCAAAAGTACCCTGATTGGTCGTTTGCTGCACGATACCCGCCAAATCTACGAAGATCAGCTCTCATCACTGCATAACGACAGTAAACGTCACGGCACTCAGGGCGAAAAACTGGATCTGGCATTGCTGGTGGATGGTCTGCAAGCCGAGCGCGAACAGGGCATCACTATCGATGTGGCATATCGCTATTTCTCCACCGAGAAGCGTAAATTTATTATCGCCGACACCCCAGGGCACGAGCAGTACACCCGCAATATGGCGACCGGCGCATCGACATGTGAGCTGGCGATCTTGCTGATCGACGCCCGAAAAGGCGTGCTCGATCAAACCCGTCGCCACAGTTTTATCTCCACGCTGTTGGGGATCAAACATCTGGTCGTGGCGATCAACAAAATGGATCTGGTGGATTACAGCGAAGAGACGTTCACCCGCATTCGTGAAGACTACCTGACTTTTGCGGAACAATTACCGGGCAATCTGGATATCCGCTTTGTGCCACTCTCCGCGCTGGAAGGCGATAACGTGGCTTCGCAAAGTGAAAGTATGCCGTGGTACAGCGGTTCGACATTGCTCGAAATGCTCGAAACCGTAGAGATCCAGCGAGTGGTGGATGCCCAGCCAATGCGCTTCCCGGTGCAGTACGTTAACCGCCCGAATCTTGATTTTCGTGGCTACGCCGGAACGCTGGCATCCGGTCGTGTGGAAGTCGGGCAACGAGTCAAAGTGTTGCCTTCGGGAGTGGAGTCAAACATTGCGCGGATCGTCACTTTTGATGGCGATCGCGAAGAAGCCTTTGCCGGAGAGGCGATCACTCTGGTGCTGACGGATGAGATCGACATCAGCCGTGGCGATCTGCTGCTGGCGGCAGACGAAGCATTACCGGCAGTGCAGAGCGCGTCGGTGGATGTGGTATGGATGGCGGAACAGCCGCTTTCCCCAGGGCAGAGTTACGACATCAAAATTGCCGGTAAGAAGACGCGTGCTCGTGTTGATGGCATTCGCTATCAGGTTGATATTAATAACCTTAACCAACATGAAGTTGAAAATTTACCGCTCAATGGCATTGGTCAGGTTGATCTCACCTTTGACGAGCCGTTGGTGTTAGATCGCTATCAGCAAAACCCTGTTACCGGTGGGCTGATTTTTATCGATCGCCTGAGCAACGTGACTGTTGGTGCCGGTATGGTGCATGAGCCGAAAAACGAGGCCGCCGTTGCGCCGTCGGAATTTAGCGCGTTCGAGCTGGAACTGAATGCGTTAGTGCGCCGCTATTTCCCTCACTGGGGCGCGCGCGATTTGCTGGGAGATAAATAATGGCGCTGCATGACGAAAACGTCGTCTGGCATAGCCATCCGGTCACTGTGCAACAACGCGAGCAACACCACGGTCATCGTGGTGTTGTGCTGTGGTTCACCGGTCTCTCTGGTTCCGGTAAATCAACGGTCGCGGGGGCACTGGAGGAGGCGTTACATAAACTTGGTGTCAGTACGTATTTGCTGGACGGCGACAACGTTCGCCACGGTTTATGCAGCGATCTCGGTTTTAGCGATGCCGATCGTAAAGAAAATATCCGCCGCGTCGGTGAAGTGGCGAATTTAATGGTTGAAGCCGGACTGGTGGTGTTGACTGCGTTTATTTCACCACACCGCGCCGAACGCCAGATGGTTCGTGAACGTGTAGGAGAAGGGCGATTTATCGAAGTGTTTGTCGATACGCCGCTGGCGATTTGCGAAGCTCGCGATCCAAAAGGCTTATATAAGAAAGCGCGTGCCGGTGAGCTGCGCAACTTTACCGGAATTGATTCGGTTTACGAAGCGCCTGAATCGGCAGAAATTCATCTCAATGGTGAACAATTAGTAACAAATTTGGTTCAGCAATTATTAGATCTACTGAGACAGAACGATATTATCAGATCCTGAGACACCACCGGGTTTCCATGCCCGGTTCGTCAAAGTAACAGGATCAGATATGCGTAATAGCCATAACATTACACTAACAAATAGCGAAAGCCTTACTGAGGATGAAGAAACCACATGGTCGCTGCCAGGCGCCGTGGTCGGTTTTGTCTCCTGGCTGTGTGCGCTGGCGATACCGATGTTGATTTATGGCTCTAACACGCTGTTCTTTTTTATCTATACCTGGCCTTTCTTTCTGGCGCTGATGCCCGTCGCGGTGGTGGTGGGTATTGCGCTGCATTCATTGATGGACGGAAAGCTACGCTACAGTATTGTTTTTACCCTGGTGACTGTAGGTATTATGTTTGGTGCACTGTTTATGTGGTTGTTGGGCTAATTTGTTCTTTCCCGTCTACTCTGTTCATAATTCAAACCGTAACCAATAATGAGATTATGTTCCGCACGCCCTGGGTATACGTAACAATGGACAAATGTGGTACATTTGCCCGCGTTGTCGCGGTATCCCCAACAGAGGATGTAGAGTCGTCTTCGGATGTATGGGATGAAGATGCCGTTTTTCAGGGGGCAGGATGGGTAAACTAACGCTGCTGTTGCTGGCTATTCTGGTCTGGCTACAGTATTCGCTGTGGTTCGGTAAGAACGGTATACATGACTATACCCGCGTCAATAATGATGTGGCGGCACAGCAAGCTACAAACGCGAAACTTAAAGCGCGAAACGATCAGCTTTTTGCCGAAATTGACGATCTCAATGGCGGTCAGGAGGCGCTCGAAGAACGAGCGCGTAATGAACTCAGCATGACCAGGCCGGGCGAAACTTTCTATCGTCTGGTGCCTGACGCGTCGAAACGCGCACAGTCTGCGGGGCAAAACAATCGATAAATCAGCCCAGGAATTAACATGGCAACCACTCATTTGGATGTTTGCGCCGTGGTTCCGGCGGCCGGATTTGGCCGCCGAATGCAAACGGAATGTCCTAAGCAATATCTCTCAATCGGTAATCAAACCATTCTTGAACACTCGGTACATGCGCTGCTGGCGCATCCCCGGGTGTCGCGTGTCGTCATTGCTATAAGCCCTGGCGATAGTCGTTTTGCACAACTTCCTCTGGCAAATCATCCGCAGATCACCGTTGTTGACGGTGGTGAAGAGCGTGCTAATTCCGTGCTGGCAGGTCTGAAAGCCGCTGGCGACGCGCAGTGGGTGTTGGTGCATGACGCCGCTCGCCCTTGCCTGCATCAGGATGACCTTGCGCGTCTGTTGGCGTTGAGCGAAACCAGCCGCACGGGGGGCATTCTCGCTGCGCCGGTGCGTGATACCATGAAACGTGCCGAACCGGGCAAAAATGCCATTGCTCATACTGTTGATCGCAACGGCCTATGGCACGCGTTGACGCCGCAATTTTTCCCTCGTGAGCTGTTATATGACTGCCTGACGCGTGCATTAAATGAAGGCGCTACCATTACCGATGAAGCCTCGGCGCTGGAATACTGCGGTTTTCATCCGCAGCTGGTCGAAGGCCGTGCGGATAACATTAAAGTCACGCGCCCGGAAGATTTGGCGCTTGCCGAATTTTACCTCACCCGAACCATCCATCAGGAGAATACATAATGCGAATTGGACACGGATTTGACGTACACGCCTTTGGCGGCGAAGGCCCAATTATCATTGGTGGTGTGCGCATCCCTTACGAAAAAGGGCTGCTGGCGCATTCTGATGGCGACGTGGCGCTCCATGCGTTGACCGATGCATTGCTTGGTGCAGCGGCGCTGGGGGATATCGGCAAACTGTTTCCGGATACCGATCCGGCATTTAAAGGAGCAGACAGCCGCGAGCTACTGCGTGAAGCCTGGCGACGCATTCAGGCGAAGGGGTATACCCTCGGCAACGTCGATGTCACTATCATCGCTCAGGCACCGAAAATGCTGCCGCACATTCCACAAATGCGCGTGTTTATTGCCGAAGATCTCGGCTGCCATATGGATGATGTTAACGTGAAAGCCACTACTACGGAAAAACTCGGATTTACCGGCCGTGGGGAAGGGATTGCCTGTGAAGCGGTGGCGCTACTCATTAAGGCAACAAAATGATTGAGTTTGATAATCTCACTTACCTCCACGGTAAACCGCAAGGCACCGGGCTGCTGAAAGCCAACCCGGAAGATTTTGTGGTGGTGGAAGATTTAGGCTTTGAGCCTGATGGTGAAGGTGAGCATATTCTGGTGCGCATTCTTAAAAACGGCTGCAATACCCGTTTTGTGGCTGACGCGCTGGCGAAATTCCTGAAAATTCATGCGCGTGAAGTCAGCTTCGCCGGGCAGAAAGACAAACATGCAGTGACGGAACAGTGGTTATGCGCTCGCGTTCCGGGCAAAGAGATGCCCGATCTGAGCGCGTTTCAACTGGAAGGTTGTCAGGTGCTGGAGTATGCGCGCCACAAGCGTAAACTGCGTTTAGGGGCACTGAAAGGCAACGCCTTTACCCTGGTACTACGCGAAGTGAGCAATCGCGATGACGTTGAACAACGTCTGATCGATATTTGCGTAAAAGGTGTACCGAACTACTTTGGCGCGCAGCGTTTCGGTATTGGCGGTAGTAACTTGCAGGGCGCGCTGCGCTGGGCGCAAACCAATACTCCGGTACGCGATCGCAATAAACGCAGTTTTTGGTTGTCGGCAGCACGTAGTGCGTTGTTTAATCAGATTGTTGCTGAGCGCCTCAAAAAAGCAGAAGTTAATCAAGTTGTTGACGGCGATGCGCTACAATTAGCCGGGCGCGGCAGTTGGTTTGTTGCAACTCACGAAGAACTGGCGGAATTACAGCGTCGCGTCAACGATAAAGAGCTGATGATTACCGCAGCTTTGCCCGGTAGCGGCGAGTGGGGAACCCAACGTGAGGCTCTGGCATTCGAACAAGCGGCGATAGCCGAAGAAACTGAATTACAAGCTTTGCTGCTGCGCGAAAAAGTTGAAGCCGCGCGCAGAGCGATGCTGTTATATCCACAACAATTAAGCTGGAACTGGTGGGATGACGTCACCGTAGAAATCCGTTTCTGGCTTCCGGCGGGAAGTTTTGCGACCAGCGTTGTCAGGGAACTTATCAACACAACAGGTGATTATGCGCATATTGCTGAGTAATGATGACGGGGTACATGCACCCGGTATACAAACGCTGGCGAAAGCCTTGCGTGAGTTTGCTGATGTTCAGGTGGTTGCCCCCGATCGTAACCGCAGCGGCGCTTCAAATTCCCTGACGCTGGAATCCTCCCTGCGAACGTTTACCTTTGAAAATGGTGATATCGCTGTGCAAATGGGAACCCCGACAGACTGCGTCTATCTTGGCGTGAACGCACTAATGCGTCCACGTCCGGATATTGTGGTTTCGGGCATTAACGCCGGCCCCAATCTGGGGGATGATGTTATCTATTCCGGTACGGTAGCCGCCGCGATGGAAGGTCGTCATTTAGGTTTTCCGGCGCTGGCTGTCTCGCTTGATGGACATAAACATTATGACACTGCTGCGGCGGTAACGTGTTCCATTTTGCGCGCACTGTGTAAAGAGCCGCTGCGTACCGGGCGTATTCTCAATATTAACGTACCGGATTTACCACTGGAGCAGATTAAAGGTATCCGTGTCACTCGCTGCGGTACACGACATCCGGCAGATCAGGTGATCCCGCAGCAAGATCCGCGCGGCAATACGCTGTACTGGATTGGCCCACCGGGCGGTAAATGTGATGCCGGTCCGGGGACCGATTTTGCTGCGGTAGATGAGGGCTATGTCTCCATCACGCCGCTGCATGTGGATTTAACTGCGCATAGCGCGCAAGATGTGGTTTCAGACTGGTTAAACAGCGTGGGAGTTGGCACGCAATGGTAAGCAGACGCGTACAAGCACTTCTGGATCAATTACGTGCGCAAGGTATTCAGGATGAGCAGGTGCTGAATGCACTCGCCGCCGTGCCGCGTGAAAAATTCATTGATGAAGCGTTTGAACAAAAGGCCTGGGATAATATCGCGTTGCCGATAGGTCAGGGGCAGACAATTTCGCAGCCATATATGGTGGCGCGAATGACCGAATTACTTGAACTGACGCCGCAGTCGCGGGTGCTGGAAATCGGCACTGGTTCGGGATATCAAACGGCAATCCTGGCGCATCTTGTCCAGCATGTATGTTCGGTCGAACGGATTAAAGGCTTGCAGTGGCAGGCGCGTCGTCGCCTGAAAAATCTTGATTTACATAATGTTTCAACCCGTCACGGCGATGGATGGCAAGGTTGGCAAGCACGTGCGCCGTTTGACGCTATCATTGTAACGGCGGCACCGCCCGAAATTCCTACTGCGCTAATGACGCAACTGGATGAAGGCGGGATTCTCGTCTTGCCGGTCGGGGAAGAGCACCAGTATTTGAAACGGGTGCGTCGTCGTGGGGGCGAATTTATTATCGATACCGTAGAGGCCGTGCGCTTTGTCCCCTTAGTGAAGGGGGAGCTGGCTTGAATTGCGAGGAAATACCTGGAATTTTCCTGGTTATTTTGCAGCAAGTCAGCGTATCGTGAACATCTTTTCCAGTGTTCAGTAGGGTGCCTTGCACGGTAATTATGTCACTGGTTATTAATCAATTTTTTCCTGGGGGATAAATGAGCGCGGGAAGCCCAAAATTCACCGTTCGCCGTATTGCGGCTTTGTCACTGGTTTCGCTATGGCTGGCTGGCTGTTCTGACACATCGAATCCACCGGCACCGGTCAGTTCCGTTAATGGTAATGCGCCTGCAAATACCAATTCAGGTATGTTGATTACGCCACCGCCGAAAATGGGAACGACATCTACAGCGCAGCAACCGCAAATTCAGCCGGTACAGCAGCCACAAATTCAGTCTACACAACAACCACAAATCCAACCGGTACAGCCTGTCGCTCAGCAACCGGTGCAAATGGAAAATGGGCGTATCGTCTACAACCGTCAGTACGGGAATATTCCGAAAGGCAGTTATAGCGGCAGTACCTATACCGTGAAAAAAGGCGACACACTTTTCTATATCGCCTGGATCACCGGCAACGATTTCCGTGACCTCGCTCAGCGCAATAATATTCAGGCACCATACGCGTTGAACGTCGGTCAGACCTTGCAGGTTGGCAACGCCTCCGGTACGCCGATTACTGGCGGAAATGCCATTACCCAGGCGGATGCAGCAGAGCAAGGAGTTGTGATCAAGCCTGCACAAAATTCCACCGTTGCTGTTGCGTCGCAACCGACAATTACGTATTCTGAGTCTTCGGGTGAACAGAGTGCTAACAAAATGTTGCCGAACAACAAGCCAACTGCGACCACGGTCACAGCGCCTGTAACGGTGCCAACAGCAAGCACAACCGAGCCGACTGTCAGCAGTACATCAACCAGCACGCCTATCTCCACCTGGCGCTGGCCAACTGAGGGCAAAGTGATTGAAACCTTTGGCGCTTCTGAGGGGGGCAATAAGGGGATTGATATCGCAGGTAGCAAAGGACAGGCAATTACCGCGACCGCAGATGGCCGCGTTGTTTATGCCGGTAATGCGCTGCGCGGTTACGGTAATCTGATTATCATCAAACATAATGATGATTACCTGAGTGCCTACGCCCATAACGACACAATGCTGGTCCGGGAACAACAAGAAGTGAAGGCGGGGCAAAAAATAGCAACCATGGGTAGCACCGGAACCAGTTCAACACGCTTGCATTTTGAAATTCGTTACAAGGGGAAATCCGTAAACCCGCTGCGTTATTTGCCGCAGCGATAATTCGGCGGAACCAGGCTGTTGCTTGAGCGTTCCGTCAAGGGATCACGGGTAGGAGCCACCTTATGAGTCAGAATACGCTGAAAGTTCATGATTTAAATGAAGATGCGGAATTTGATGAGAACGGAGTTGAGGTTTTTGACGAAAAGGCCTTAGTAGAAGAGGAACCCAGTGATAACGATTTGGCCGAAGAGGAACTGTTATCGCAGGGTGCCACACAGCGTGTGTTGGACGCGACTCAGCTTTACCTTGGTGAGATTGGTTATTCGCCACTGTTAACGGCCGAAGAAGAAGTTTATTTTGCGCGTCGCGCACTGCGTGGAGATGTTGCCTCCCGCCGCCGGATGATTGAGAGTAACTTACGTCTGGTGGTAAAAATTGCCCGCCGTTATGGCAATCGTGGTCTGGCTTTGCTGGATCTTATCGAAGAGGGCAACCTGGGGCTTATCCGCGCGGTTGAGAAGTTTGACCCGGAACGTGGTTTCCGCTTCTCAACATACGCAACCTGGTGGATTCGCCAGACGATCGAACGGGCGATTATGAACCAAACCCGTACTATTCGTTTGCCGATTCACATCGTAAAGGAGCTGAACGTTTACCTGCGAACCGCACGTGAGTTGTCCCATAAACTGGATCACGAACCGAGTGCGGAAGAGATCGCAGAGCAACTGGATAAGCCAGTTGATGACGTCAGCCGTATGCTTCGTCTTAACGAGCGCATTACCTCGGTAGACACCCCTCTGGGCGGTGATTCCGAAAAAGCGTTGCTGGACATTCTGGCCGATGAAAAAGAGAACGGTCCGGAAGACACCACGCAAGATGACGATATGAAACAAAGCATCGTCAAATGGCTGTTCGAGCTGAACGCCAAGCAGCGTGAAGTGCTGGCACGTCGATTCGGTTTGCTGGGGTACGAAGCGGCAACACTGGAAGATGTAGGTCGTGAAATTGGCCTCACTCGTGAACGTGTTCGCCAGATTCAGGTTGAAGGCCTGCGCCGTCTGCGTGAGATTTTGCAGACTCAGGGGCTGAATATCGAGGCGCTGTTCCGCGAATAAGCAAGCATCTGTCAGAAAGGCCAGTCTCAAGTGAGGCTGGCCTTTTTCTTTTGTATGACTTGTCCTGAATAGCGTTGATGGTGACGCCAGCTCCTGACAGTAAACTGGTGTGCGAAACCCGATGTCTTTATGAAGAAATTCATGACCGATATTGGCAATAGCGGATCTGAACCAGAGATGATCCTTATCCTGACTGGATTAATTATTTAATTTTATAAAACGATAACCGTCCGCTTTTCGGCGATCCGGTATCAATATAAATCTGGTTAGCGAATGTCTGAATGTTATCAAACATCATATGTCCAAATATAAAATAATCAGCACCGTTTATTTTTTGTAACTCGCCATTAAGCGACTTCTGCACGCGATCAACAGGCCAGAGTAATTCGCTTTCCGCGATTTCTTTGCCAAAGTGATATTCATTACCCGGATAATCTGCATGTGTGATGACATATTTTATAAAATCGTTACTCAATTCGATAATATGCGGGAGATGATGAAATCTCAGTAACAGATCTATTACTTCTTTTTTCTCTGAATCATTTAAATCAAAGAACCAGTCACCGCCGCTGGCTAACCACATATTGCCATCACCAGTCGCGAATGCATCAAGCGCCATCGCTTCATGGTTACCTTTAACCGACGTAAACCAGGGCTGATTTAACAGGCGTAGCACATTAAGACTCTCCGACCCACGATCAATATTATCGCCTGTGGAAATAAGTAAGTCTGTTTCGTGACAAAAAGATAATTCATGCAAACGGGATTGTAATAATTGATAGTCACCATGAATATCACCAACAACCCATATATGGCGGTAGTGATAAGCATCAATTTTTTGATAGCGTGTTGATGGCATGATTTTACCCTGTAAAATAATCTCTACTATTATACAGGGTATTTTTATTAGATTCGTCAGTTGTCGTTAATATTCCCGATAGTAAAAGGCTATCGGGAATTATTTTTACACCAGACTCTTCAACCGATAAATCCACTCCAGCGCCTGACGCGGAGTCAGAGAATCTGGATCGAGATTTTCCAGTGCTTCGACCGCTGGCGAGGTTTCTTCCGGCACAGAAAGTAGCGACATTTGCGTACCATCTACCTGTGTAGCGGCAGCATTCGGCGAAATGCTTTCCAGCTCACGCAGTTTCTGTCGCGCACGTTTGATCACCTCTTTCGGTACACCTGCCAGCGCAGCAACCGCCAGACCGTAGCTCTTACTCGCCGCGCCGTCCTGTACGCTGTGCATAAAGGCGATAGTGTCTCCGTGCTCCAGCGCATCGAGATGCACGTTGGCGACGCCTTCCATTTTCTCCGGCAGTTGAGTCAGCTCGAAGTAATGGGTAGCAAACAGCGTCAATGCTTTAATTTTATTCGCCAGATTTTCGGCACATGCCCACGCCAGCGACAGGCCATCGTAAGTCGACGTTCCGCGCCCAATCTCATCCATCAATACCAGACTGTACTCGGTGGCGTTATGCAGAATATTAGCGGTTTCGGTCATCTCCACCATAAAGGTTGAACGTCCGGAAGCCAGATCATCCGCTGCGCCAACACGGGTGAAGATGCGATCGATCGGCCCAATCTCGACTTTTTGTGCCGGTACGTAACTGCCAATATACGCCATCAGCGCAATCAACGCGGTCTGGCGCATATAGGTACTTTTACCGCCCATGTTCGGACCGGTGATGATCAACATCCGTCGCTGCGGTGACAGGTTCAGCGGGTTAGCGATAAACGGCTCATTCAGCACCTGTTCAACCACCGGATGGCGACCTTCGGTAATACGAATGCCGGGTTTATCGATAAAGGTCGGGCAGGTGTAGTTCAGGGTATATGCGCGTTCTGCCAGATTTACCAGCACGTCCAGTTCTGCCAGCGCGCTCGCACTCTGTTGTAACGCTTCCAGATGCGGCAGTAGCAGGTCGAACAACTCTTCATAAAGCTGTTTTTCCAGCGTCAGTGCTTTACCTTTTGAAGTCAGTACCTTGTCTTCGTACTCTTTCAGCTCCGGAATAATGTAACGTTCGGCGTTTTTCAGTGTCTGGCGGCGCATATAGTTAATTGGCGCCAGATGACTTTGCCCACGGCTGATTTGAATGTAGTAGCCGTGCACCGCATTAAAGCCGACTTTCAGCGTGTCCAGACCGGTACGTTCACGTTCGCGGATTTCCAGACGCTCCAGATAATCGGTCGCACCGTCAGCCAGCGCACGCCACTCATCCAGCTCTTCGTTATAGCCTGGAGCGATGACGCCACCGTCGCGCACCAGCACCGGTGGCGTGTCGATGATTGCTCGCTCCAGCAGGTCGCGCAGTTCGGCAAATTCGCCCATTTTTTCACGCAGCGCCTGTACTGGTGCACTATCGACATTTTCTAGCTGTGCACGCAGTTCCGGCAGTTGCTGGAAGGCATGACGCATACGAGCAAGGTCGCGCGGGCGAGCGGTACGCAACGCCAGGCGTGCCAGAATACGCTCCAGATCGCCGACCTGCCGGAGTACCGGCTGTAACTCGGCGGTGAAATCCTGCAATGCGCCAATAGTTTGCTGACGCTCAAGCAACACACGGGTGTCGCGCACCGGCATATGCAGCCAGCGTTTCAGCATACGGCTACCCATCGGCGTGACGGTGCAATCGAGCACGGAAGCCAATGTATTTTCCGCGCCGCCCGCCAGATTCTGGGTAATTTCCAGGTTACGACGCGTCGCAGCATCCATAATGATGCTGTCCTGCTCACGTTCCATAGTGATAGAGCGAATATGCGGCAGGGTCGTGCGTTGGGTATCTTTCGCATACTGTAACAGACAACCGGCAGCACAAAGCCCACGAGGCGCGTTCTCGACGCCAAAACCGACCAGATCGCGGGTGCCAAATTGCAGGTTCAACTGCTGGCGCGCGGTGTCGATTTCAAACTCCCACAGCGGACGACGACGCAGGCCGCGACGACCTTCAATCAACGACATCTCGGCGAAATCTTCTGCATACAACAGTTCCGCCGGATTGGTGCGTTGCAGCTCTGCCGCCATCGTTTCGCGGTCAGCCGGTTCGCTCAGACGAAAACGGCCGGAGCTGATATCCAGCGTCGCGTAACCGAAACCTTTGCTGTCCTGCCAGATAGCCGCCAGCAGATTGTCCTGACGCTCCTGTAGCAGGGCTTCATCGCTGATCGTGCCCGGCGTGACGATACGGACAACTTTGCGCTCAACCGGCCCTTTGCTGGTAGCCGGATCGCCGATTTGTTCACAAATCGCAACCGACTCACCTTGATTCACCAGTTTGGCGAGATAGTTTTCCACTGCATGGTAGGGAATACCCGCCATCGGGATCGGCTCGCCCGCAGATGCGCCGCGTTTAGTCAGTGAAATATCTAGCAGCTGCGACGCTCGTTTTGCGTCGTCATAAAATAGCTCGTAAAAGTCACCCATCCGGTAGAACAGCAGGATCTCAGGATGCTGGGCTTTCAGCTTGAGGTACTGCTGCATCATTGGCGTATGGGCGTCGAAATTTTCTATTACACTCATGGAGTTAGATCCGGTTCCCTGATGTTAAATGTAGTGTGATGGTTTTTATTTTCGTTGTAATCACATAAGGCGCACATGATACCGGAGTTAATCATTTCAGGGGAAGACACGAAAGGTGAGTTCTTGATGTCGGTTCCGGGAAAAATGCTGCTTTGCAGCGTTTGCTTGTTGGCTGTGGAAAAGGGGCGCAACATTGTCTGGTTGAAGAAACCTTCTCCTTCAGAGCCATAGTCCCCTTTACATTTAAGTTGTAATATAAATGCACCTTAAGAGTGTGGAGGCAGCATGTCCGGTAAGCGTATCTCTCGTGAAAAACTGACGATTAAAAGAATGATCGATCTTTATCAAGCGCAATGCCCGCAGGCGTCAGCGGAGCCGGGGCATTACGATGCGCTGTTTGCTTACGCGCAAAAGCGGCTGGATAAATGTGTGTTCGGCGAAGAGAAACCAGCCTGTAAGCAGTGTCCGGTTCACTGTTATCAGCCAGCAAAGCGTGAGGAGATGAAACAGATTATGCGTTGGGCGGGGCCGCGAATGCTGTGGCGTCATCCGATCTTAACCGTGCGTCATCTGATTGATGATAAGCGTCCGGTGCCGGAATTGCCGGAAAAATATCGCCCGAAGAAACCACGTGAATAGCGTGCCGGATAGATCTTCCTGTCCGGCACTCCAGACGATTAAACCAACGCCGCTTTATCAATTCCCAGCCGCTTCATCCGTGACAGCAGGGTCGTGCGTTTTAACCCCAGACGTTGCGCAGCGCCTTTCGGACCCGCGACTACGCCGTTCGTCTCTTTTAATACGCGAACAATCAGTTGATATTCATCTTCGCCTTCCTGAGCGACGACCGTTGCAGCAGGCGGCGTTTCGGGTTCTGGCAGTGAGATATCGGGTAAAGAGAGTTGTAGAACATTACCGCGAGTCAGCAGTACCGCACGCTCAATAACATTTTCCAGTTCGCGCACGTTACCCGGCCATTCCATGTTGCTCAATATGCGCAGTGTCTCGGCAGGAATGCTGTCGATATTGCGCCCCAGTCGGCGGGCAATTTTGAAGGTAAAGGCTTTCGCCAGCAGCGGAATATCTTCCGGGCGCTCGCGTAACGGCGGCAGGTGGATCGGGAAGACGTTCAGGCGGTAATAGAGATCGCTACGGAACTCGCGGTCGGCGACCATTTTTTTCAGATCGCGATTAGTTGCGGCGATTAAACGCACGTCTGTCTGAATGATTTTGTTGCTGCCGAGGCGTTCAAACTCCTGCTCCTGCAATACGCGCAGCAACTTTGGCTGTAACTCCAGTGGCATATCGCCCACTTCATCGAGGAACAGAGAGCTTTTATCCGCCAGTTCAAAACGACCGATGCGCTGGGCGCTGGCACCGGTAAAGGCACCACGTTCATGACCAAACAGATCGCTTTCCAGTAATCCGGCAGGCATCGCCGCGCAGTTCATTTTCACCATGCGACGATTATTACGCCCACTGAGATTATGGATTGCGCGGGCAATCAGCTCTTTACCCGTGCCAGTTTCACCGAGGATCAGAACGGTACTGTCGCTTTGCGCCACCATTTCAACTTGTTTAAGCACGCTGTACATGGCTTCGCTGCGACCAATAATCTCGCCAAATTCACTATCCACTTTGTTGAGTTGTTCCGTCAGGGCAAGGTTTTCATCAACCAGCCGCTCTTTCAGACGGTGGATTTCCTGGTAGGCGAGGGCATTATCCACGGCGATTGCCACTCGTTCGGCAATCTGGCGCAGCAAACTCAGGTTGGTGGTGGTAAATATTTTCTCTTCGCACTGTGCCAGTTTCAGCACGCCCAGCATGGTATTGCCAGACATCAACGGCAGCAGGCACAGCGTCTGGATCTGGTTGCCCCAGGTATCGAACAACATGCGTTCGTAGGGGGCTAAATCATCCCGCTCGTGGAGATTAATCAGCAGCATCTCTTTGCTTTTAAATACGCGCTCGGTGAGGGTTCCGGCCTCATCAACTTCACTCTGTTCGTGAGTGGGATGCTGTTTATCGAGATAGTGAGTGGAGTAGACGTTGAGTTTGTTTTTGCGGTGGCTGCGTAAGACGATGCTGATATCGTCAATGTCGAAGTAGTAGTGGATCTCTTTCGCCACTTCGCTGACCAGTTCGTCCATGTCCAGGCGGGAGAGTACCGCATTGGTGATGGCAACCAGAATGCGGAAGTTATCCCGTTCCCGACATAACAGTTCGTAGTCGACATTGTTGATGATGCGACTCTGAATTTGCTCGGTGACAACAGAAACAATCTGCGTAAAGGTTTGCAGGCGATTGAACTCTTTTTCGCTCCACGGGCGATCGTCATAACGAATAAATTCACAGCCGCCAAAAATATGTCCTTCCGCTGCCTGTGGCATCAGGCAATAGTGACCAAATTTAGGGTATAGCCCGCTTGTGGCCAGTTGTGGCCAGGTTTCACAAAATTCTTCGTAGCTGCAATGCAGCGTATCAGGACGTGACAAAATGCTGCGCACCGGCCCATGTGCCAGAACGGTTTCGTCTTCGTATTTTATAGGGGGTTCTTTGTCACGCGACGCGTAATAAGTCGCACGTTGAGTCTGCGCTTGCCACAACACAATCGCCGCGTTGTCGGCGAGCGCAGAACGCTTTACCAGTTGCGAAAGAGCCTCACACAGCGAGGCCAGATCGGGCTGCTGCAATAGTGTCCGAGTGATGTCGAACAACCCTTGTTGCCCGAGATCACTCATCGGTGTATACGACATGTTGTTCTTCCAGGAAAGCACCGCTAAGCGGTGCAAAAGGTAAATGACAAATTATAGGAGCTTTAGATTTTTATTAGCATATACGAGGCAGCGGTTCGGCGTGAGGTAGATCGAGAGTTCGTTTCACGCCATAAAGCCCTGCGAGACGAACACCTTTACGTTCCACCACTTCGCCAATTAACGCCGCATCCTGTCCTAGTGGATGGGAATGCAGCGCCGCCAACACTTGCTCAGCCGCGTTACGCTCTACGGCAATCACCAGCTTACCTTCGTTGGCAAAGTTGAGGGCGTCCAGCCCCAGCAGCTCACAAACGCCGCGCACGGCAGGTTTAACCGGCAGTGCCGCTTCTGTAATTTCAATACCACAACCGCAGGCTGCCGCAAACTCATGAACCACCGCATTCACCCCACCACGGGTGGCATCGCGCAGCGCCTTCACGCCGGGAATGTCTCGCAGCGTCTGAATCAGCGGCGTCAGCACCGCGCAGTCGCTGACCAGTTCGCCATCCAGCCCCAGTTGTTCGCGCAAGTTAAGGATAGTCGCACCGTGGTCGCCGAGCGTACCGCTAACCAGCAATACATCGCCGGCGGTCAGGGTTTGTGCACCCCAGTGAATATTTGCCGGGATCGCGCCCATGCCTGCGGTGTTGATAAACAGTTTATCTGCCGCCCCACGCTGCACCACTTTGGTATCGCCGGTGACAATAGCAATGCCAGCCGCACGGGCAGTTTCAGCCATGCTGGTGACCACGGCTTTCAGCGTCTCCATCGGCAATCCTTCTTCAAGGATAAATCCACAGGAGAGATAGCGTGGAATTGCGCCGCTGACCGCCACGTCATTCGCCGTGCCGCAAATCGCCAGCTTGCCAATATTGCCACCAGGAAAGAACAGCGGGTCAATGACGTAACTGTCGGTGGAAAAGGCCAGACGGTCGCCTTCCGCCACCAGTTGTGCCAGGTCAAGACGCGCCTGATCTTCCTGCTCAGCCAGCCATGGATTCGCAAAGGCTTCCATAAACAGGCTGTTGATTAATTGCTGCATCGCCTGGCCGCCGCTGCCGTGGGCGAGTTGGATATTATTCACGCTTCACTCTCCTGCTGACGATACTGATACCACGCGGCGCACGCTCCTTCAGAGGAGACCATCAGCGCGCCGAATGCGGTTTGAGGATTACAGGTGTTACCAAACAGCGGGCATTGATGCGGCTTACATTTGCCCGTCAATACTTCGCCACAGCGCGCGCGTGGGTCATCGCAAACCTGCTGCGGTGCCGGGCGGAAATGCGCTTCAGCGTCAAATTGCTGATAATTCGGCGTCAGATGCACGCCTGAGGATTCGATCACCCCAAGGCCACGCCATTCGCTGTCGCCGTTGACGCAGAACACGTCGGCTATCGCCTGTTGCGCCAGCAGGTTACCTGCGTCAGGCACCACTCGCCGGTACTGATTCTCTACTTTGCTGTGGGCCGCTATTTTCTGCTCTACCAGCATCACCACGCCTTGTAGTAGATCAAGTGGTTCGAAACCAGCGACCACCAGCGGACGATTAAAATCGCTGGCGATAAAATTATAGGCATCGGTGCCGATAACCATACTGACGTGGCCTGGCGCGAGGAACGCATCAATGCCATTGTCCGGTTGTTCCAGCAAACTGCGCAGCGTGGGGATAAGCGTAATGTGCTGGCAGAAGAAGTAAAAGTTCTGCACATCGTGGGCTTTTGCCTGTTGCAGGGTGATGGCGGTGGTCGGCATGGTGGTTTCAAACCCTAAACCGAAGAACACCACTTTGCGGGTTGGGTTCTCTTGCGCCAGTTTCAACGCATCCATTGGCGAGTAAACGATGCGCACATCGGCACCGCGTGCTTTTGCCTGCAACAGTGACCCCTGTTTTCCAGGTACGCGCATGGCGTCGCCAAAGGTACAGAAAATCACTTCCGGATGGCTGGCAATCTCCACGCAGGTGTCGATTCTGCCCATCGGCAGTACACACACCGGGCAGCCCGGACCGTGGATAAACTCAACGTTTTCTGGCAGTAACTGATCGAGGCCGAATTTAAAAATGGCGTGGGTATGACCGCCACACACTTCCATAATGCGCAGAGGGCGTTCGGCAGTGTAAGAGAGATGTGAAGCACGTTCGCGCAGATGCTCAATTAACTGCATCACCTGTTCCGGCGCGCGATATTCATCAACAAAACGCATTATTTTTCCTCGCCATACAACAGCGCGCCAACATCCGGCTCAACGTCAAACATATTTTGTAATGCGTCGAGGGTGTCGCGCGCTTCGGCTTCATTAATTACGCTCATGGCAAAGCCAACGTGAACCAGTACCCACTGGCCCACGCGCGGCTGACCGTTTTCATCGCAGCTGCCGACTAACGTTAAATCGACATCGCGCTGAATGCCGCAGACGTCGACTTTAGCCTGGTTACCGTCAATGGTGCGGATCTGGCCGGGAACGCCTATGCACATCGCTGTGTCTCCAGCCAGTTCAGCCACTGGTCCATCCCTTCGCCGCTGGTGGCGGAAATGAGGATGATTTCAATTTCTGGATTGACTTCGCGGGCGCAGGCGATGCATTTCTCAACGTCGAAATTGAGATACGGCAGCAGGTCAACTTTGTTGAGCAGCATCAGCGAGGCGGCGGCAAACATATGCGGATATTTCAGCGGTTTGTCTTCGCCTTCGGTAACGGAAAGCACCGCAACTTTATGTTTTTCACCCAGATCGAAGCTGGCCGGGCATACGAGGTTGCCGACGTTTTCGATAAACAGAATACCGTTATCGTCCAGTGGCAGACGCGGCGCGGCGTCGGCGATCATCTGTGCGTCAAGATGGCAACCTTTACCGGTGTTCACCTGAATCGCTGGCGTGCCGGTAGCGCGAATACGTGCGGCATCGTTCACGGTTTGCTGGTCGCCTTCAATCACCGCGCACGGAACGCTGTCTTTCAGGCGCATTAAGGTTTCCGTCAGCAGCGTGGTTTTACCGGAACCGGGGCTGGATACCAGGTTGAGCACCAGTTGATTACGGGCAGCAAAACGCGCGCGGTTACGTTCAGCCAGGCGATTATTTTTGTCCAGCACGTCAATTTCGACTTCCAGCATCCGGCGCTGGCTCATGCCCGGCGCGTGTGTGCCTGCTTCGCCATGACCGTAATGCAGGTCGCCCTCTTCGGTCTGGCTGGGGGTAAATTCAGGCGCTTTAATGCCGGTTATTTTCATCTTCGGGCGTGCAGCCGGGGCAAAAGGCGCGCTACGAAACGCGGAATGAGGGTTATGTTCATCACCCTCGATATACAGGTTGCCTTCACCGCAACCGCATGTTGTACACATCGCTCACTCCTGGTCTATTTCTATCCGCCGAATCTGTAAACCGTCGTCTGCCACAATGCGCAGCATGTCGCCATGACACTGTGGGCAGCGGCGGACGCGCTGGGTCAGTAGCGTCACATACTGTTGGCATGTTTCACACCAGCATTCGGCCTCTTGTTCTTCGAGGTGCAGTTTACAACCTTCCGCCACGCTGCCACGGCAAACCAGATCAAAACAAAAGGCAAGAGAGCTGGTTTCGACACAAGAAAATGCGCCAATTTTGAGCCAGACCCCAGTTACGCGTTTTGCACCGTGCTTTGCGGCCTGTTGTTCAATCAATTCCAGTGCCCGTTGGCAGAGGGTTATTTCGTGCATATCGCCTCCCATTAACTATTGCCAGCTATAAGCAATAATTGTGCCAGTGTTGACTATCCCTGCGGTGAATAATGTCGATGATGTCGAAATGACACGTCGACACGGCGTCGAAATTCAGCGGAATCATAAAAATCACCTAAATAACAATGAATTAAAAATTGGCACAAAAAATGCTTAAGGGCAGGCATCTCTGTTAAACGGGTAACCTGACAATGACTATTTGGGAAATAAGCGAGAAAGCCGATTACATCGCACAGCGGCATCGTCGCCTACAGGACCAGTGGCATATCTATTGCAATTCGCTGGTTCAGGGGATCACGTTATCAAAAGCGCGTTTGCATCACGCGATGAGCTGCGCGCCAGATAAAGAACTCTGTTTCGTTCTTTTTGAACATTTTCGCATTTACGTCACCCTGGCGGATGGCTTTAACAGCCATACCATCGAGTATTACGTCGAAACGAAAGATGGCGAAGACAAACAGCGGATTGCACTGGCTCAGTTGAGCAGTGACGGCATGATTGATGGCAAGGTCAACATCCGTAATCGCGAACAAGTGCTGGAACACTATCTCGAAAAAATCGCCGGCGTTTACGACAGCTTATACACCGCCATTGAAAACAATACCCCGGTGAATTTAAGCCAACTGGTAGAGGGACAAAGCTCGGCAGCATGAGCTGAGGCTTTGCCCGTTTTGCAGGCGTCATGCCTGTTTGGGGATGGGCGTGTCGATGAGTGTCGAAAATGACATTTCATCGGCATGTTTTCGTCAAAAATGACAATCACCTGAGGAATGCCTGGTGAATCGTTTTGTAATTGCTGACTCCACGCTCTGTATCGGTTGCCACACCTGTGAGGCCGCCTGCTCAGAGACGCATCGCCAGCACGGCCTGCAATCCATGCCGCGCCTGCGAGTGATGCTAAATGAAAAAGAATCTGCACCGCAGCTCTGTCACCACTGTGAAGATGCGCCCTGTGCGGTGGTCTGCCCGGTTAATGCCATCACCCGCGTTGATGGTGCCGTGCAGTTGAATGAAAGTCTGTGCGTAAGCTGCAAACTTTGCGGCATCGCCTGCCCGTTTGGCGCAATTGAATTTTCCGGCAGCCGTCCGCTGGATATTCCGGCAAATGCCAATACCCCGAAAGCGCCACCGGCACCGCCTGCTCCGGCGCGTGTCAGCACATTGCTTGACTGGGTGCCGGGCATTCGCGCGATCGCCGTCAAATGTGATCTTTGTAGCTTTGATGAACAAGGTCCGGCCTGCGTGCGGATGTGCCCAACCAAAGCCCTGCATCTGGTGGATAACACCGATATCGCCCGCGTCAGCAAACGTAAGCGTGAGCTGACTTTTAATACGGACTTTGGCGATCTCACCTTGTTTCAGCAGGCTCAAAGTGGAGAGGCTAAATGAGCGCAATTTCCCTGATCAACAGCGGCGTGGCGTGGTTTGTTGCCGCCGCTGTTCTGGCATTTCTCTTTTCTTTTCATAAGGCGCTGAGTGGCTGGATAGCCGGGATTGGCGGCGCGGTTGGTAGCGTGTACACAGCAGCAGCAGGTTTCACCGTGCTGACGGGGGCGGTCGGCGTGAGCGGTACGCTGTCACTGGTAAGCTACGATGTGCAAATCTCTCCGCTTAACGCGATTTGGTTGATAACCCTCGGCCTGTGTGGCCTGTTTGTCAGCCTCTACAACATTGACTGGCATCGCCACGCGCAGGTGAAATGCAACGGTTTGCAGATCAATATGCTGATGGTTGCCGCCGTGTGCGCCGTCATTGCCAGCAATCTGGGCATGTTCGTGGTAATGGCCGAAATCATGGCTCTGTGCGCGGTGTTTCTCACCAGCAACAGCAAAGAGGGCAAACTGTGGTTTGCGCTGGGGCGTCTTGGCACTCTGCTGCTGGCGATTGCCTGCTGGCTGGTCTGGCAACGTTACGGCACGCTGGATCTGCGCCTGCTGGATATGCGCGTGCAACAGCTGCCGCTCGGTTCCGATATCTGGCTGCTCGGCGTGATTGGCTTTGGCCTGCTGGCCGGGATTATCCCGCTGCACGGCTGGGTGCCGCAGGCTCATGCTAACGCTTCTGCGCCTGCTGCCGCGCTGTTTTCCACGGTGGTAATGAAAATCGGCCTGCTGGGCATTTTAACCCTGTCTCTGCTGGGCGGTAACGCGCCGCTGTGGTGGGGAATTGCGCTGCTGGTGCTCGGCATGATCACCGCGTTCGTCGGTGGTTTGTATGCGCTGATGGAGCACAACATCCAGCGTCTGCTGGCTTACCACACACTGGAAAATATCGGCATCATCCTGCTGGGGCTGGGGGCTGGCGTAACGGGTATCGCGCTCGAACAACCGGCGCTGATTGCTCTTGGCCTGGTCGGTGGCCTGTACCATCTGCTTAATCATAGCCTGTTCAAAAGCGTACTGTTCCTTGGGGCGGGTAGCGTCTGGTTCCGTACTGGTCATCGCGATATCGAAAAACTCGGCGGCATTGGCAAGAAAATGCCGGTTATCTCCATCGCCATGTTAGTCGGGCTGATGGCAATGGCTGCGCTGCCGCCGTTGAACGGTTTTGCCGGTGAATGGGTTATCTATCAATCCTTCTTCAAACTGAGCAATAGCGGAACGTTCGTTGCCCGTCTGCTGGGGCCGCTGCTCGCCGTGGGGCTGGCAATTACCGGTGCGCTGGCGGTGATGTGTATGGCGAAAGTCTATGGCGTTACGTTCCTCGGTGCGCCGCGTACCAAAGAAGCCGAAAACGCCACCTGTGCGCCGCTCCTGATGAGCGTAAGCGTGGTGGCACTGGCGATTTGCTGCGTGATTGGCGGTGTTGCTGCGCCGTGGCTGCTGCCGATGCTGTCAGCAGCTGTACCTCTGCCGCTGGAGCCTGCTAACACTACCGTTTCTCAACCAATGATCACCCTGCTGCTGATTGCCTGCCCGCTGCTGCCATTCATCATTATGGCGATTTGCAAAGGCGACCGCCTGCCGTCACGTTCCCGTGGCGCGGCATGGGTGTGCGGCTACGACCACGAAAAATCAATGGTGATTACTGCTCATGGTTTTGCCATGCCGGTGAAACAGGCGTTTGCGCCGGTGCTGAAACTGCGCAAAGTGCTGAATCCAGTGTCGCTGGTGCCGGGCTGGCAGAGCGAGGGGAGTGCGTTGCTGTTCCGCCGGATGGCGCTGGTTGAACTGGCGGTGCTGGTGGTGATTATTGTTTCACGAGGAGCCTGAGAATGAGTGTTTTATATCCGTTAATTCAGGCGCTGGTGTTATTTGCCGTTGCGCCGCTGCTCTCCGGTATAACCCGCGTGGCGCGCGCACGCTTGCATAACCGTCGCGGACCGGGCGTGTTGCAGGAATATCGCGACATTATCAAACTGCTGGGGCGTCAGAGTGTTGGCCCGGATGCCTCCGGCTGGGTGTTCCGCCTGACGCCATACGTGATGGTGGGCGTCATGCTGACTATCGCTACCGCGCTGCCGGTGGTGACCGTCGGTTCTCCGCTGCCGCAACTGGGCGATTTGATCACCTTACTGTATCTCTTTGCCATCGCGCGTTTCTTCTTTGCCATTTCCGGTCTGGATACCGGTAGCCCGTTTACCGCTATCGGCGCGAGCCGTGAAGCGATGCTCGGTGTGCTGGTCGAGCCGATGTTGTTGCTCGGCCTGTGGGTCGCGGCGCAGGTTGCCGGTTCCACCAACATCAGCAACATCACCGACACCGTTTATCACTGGCCTCTGAGCCAGAGCATCCCGCTGGTGCTGGCACTCTGTGCCTGCGCATTCGCCACCTTTATCGAAATGGGCAAACTGCCGTTCGACCTTGCGGAAGCCGAGCAGGAGTTGCAGGAAGGGCCGCTCTCTGAATACAGCGGCAGCGGCTTTGGCGTCATGAAATGGGGTATCAGCCTGAAACAGCTGGTGGTGTTGCAGATGTTCGTCGGGGTGTTTATTCCGTGGGGACAAATGGAAACCTTCACCGCTGGCGGGCTGCTGCTGGCGCTGGTGATTGCCATCGTCAAACTGGTGGTCGGCGTCCTGGTTATCGCGCTGTTCGAAAACAGCATGGCCCGTCTGCGTCTTGATATTACTCCGCGCATTACCTGGGCTGGGTTTGGCTTTGCATTTTTAGCGTTCGTCTCCTTGCTGGCGGCGTGATTAAAGAGAGTATGAGCATGTCTGAAGAAAAATTAGGTCAACATTATCTCGCCGCGCTGAATGAGGCATTTCCGGGCGTCGTGCTGGATCACGCCTGGCAGACCAAAGATCAGCTGACCGTGACCGTAAAGGTGAACTATCTGCCGGAAGTGGTGGAGTTCCTCTACTACAAACAGGGTGGTTGGCTGTCGGTACTGTTTGGTAACGATGAACGCAAACTGAATGGTCATTATGCCGTTTACTATGTGCTGTCGATGGAGAAGGGCACGAAGTGCTGGATAACCGTGCGCGTCGAAGTTGACGCCAACAAACCGGAATATCCGTCCGTGACGCCGCGCGTTCCGGCGGCGGTCTGGGGCGAGCGTGAAGTGCGCGATATGTACGGTTTGATTCCGGTTGGTCTGCCGGATGAACGCCGTCTGGTGCTGCCGGATGACTGGCCGGATGAACTCTACCCGTTGCGTAAAGACAGCATGGATTATCGTCAACGTCCGGCACCAACCACCGATGCAGAAACCTACGAGTTCATCAACGAACTGGGTGATAAGAAAAACAACGTGGTGCCGATTGGCCCACTGCACGTTACCTCCGATGAACCGGGTCACTTCCGCCTGTTCGTTGACGGCGAAAACATTATCGACGCCGACTACCGCCTGTTCTACGTCCATCGCGGCATGGAAAAACTGGCGGAAACCCGTATGGGTTACAACGAAGTGACCTTCCTGTCGGATCGTGTTTGCGGGATCTGCGGCTTTGCCCACAGCACCGCCTACACCACGTCGGTGGAAAACGCGATGGGTATTCAGGTACCAGAACGCGCGCAGATGATCCGCGCCATTCTGCTGGAGGTGGAACGCCTGCACTCGCATCTGCTCAACCTCGGCCTCGCCTGTCACTTTACCGGCTTTGACTCCGGCTTTATGCAGTTCTTCCGCGTGCGTGAATCTTCCATGAAAATGGCGGAGATCCTCACCGGGGCGCGTAAAACTTACGGTCTGAACCTGATCGGCGGGATTCGTCGCGATCTGCTGAAAGATGACATGATCCAGACCCGTCAACTGGCGCAGCAAATGCGTCGTGAAGTACAGGAGCTGGTGGATGTGCTGCTGAGTACGCCAAATATGGAACAGCGCACCGTCGGCATTGGTCGTCTGGATCCGGAAATCGCCCGCGATTTCAGTAACGTTGGCCCGATGGTGCGCGCCAGCGGCCACGCTCGTGATACCCGTGCTGATCACCCGTTTGTCGGTTATGGCCTGCTGCCGATGGAAGTTCACAGCGAGCAGGGCTGCGACGTTATTTCGCGTCTGAAAGTGCGTATCAACGAAGTCTTTACCTCGCTCAATATGATCGACTACGGCCTGGACAATCTGCCAGGCGGCCCGCTGGCGGTGGAAGGATTCACCTACATTCCACACCGTTTTGCGCTGGGCTTTGCCGAAGCGCCGCGCGGCGATGATATCCACTGGAGCATGACCGGCGATAACCAGAAGCTGTACCGCTGGCGCTGTCGTGCCGCGACCTACGCGAACTGGCCGACCCTGCGCTACATGTTGCGCGGCAACACCGTTTCTGATGCGCCGCTGATTATCGGTAGCCTCGACCCTTGCTACTCCTGTACCGACCGCATGACCGTGGTCGATGTGCGTAAGAAGAAGAGCAAAGTGGTGCCGTACAAAGAACTCGAGCGTTACAGCATTGAGCGTAAAAACTCGCCGCTGAAATAAGGAATCGCCATGTTTACCTTTATCAAAAAAGTCATCAAAACCGGCACGGCGACCTCGTCTTATCCGCTGGAGCCGATTGCGGTTGATAAAAACTTCCGTGGTAAGCCAGAGCAGAACCCGCAGCAGTGCATTGGCTGCGCGGCCTGCGTCAATGCCTGCCCGTCAAACGCCTTAACGGTTGAAACCGACCTCACCACCGGTGAGCTGGCGTGGCAGTTCAATCTTGGGCGCTGCATCTTCTGTGGACGCTGCGAAGAAGTCTGCCCGACGGCGGCGATCAAACTGTCGCAAGAGTACGAACTGGCGGTATGGAAGAAAGAAGACTTCCTGCAACAGTCCCGCTTCGCGCTGTGCAACTGCCGCGTCTGCAATCGTCCTTTCGCCGTACAGAAAGAGATCGACTACGCCATTGCGCTGCTTAAGCACAATGGTGACAGCCGCGCGGAAAACCACCGCGAAAGCTTTGAGACTTGCCCGGAATGTAAGCGCCAGAAATGCCTGGTGCCGTCCGACCGTATTGAACTGACTCGCCATATGAAAGAGGCCATCTGATGAGCAATTTATTAGGCCCCCGTGACGCCAACGGCATTCCGGTTCCGATGACGGTGGATGAATCCATCGCCAGCATGAAGGCGTCGTTACTGAAAAAAATCAAACGTTCTGCCTACGTTTACCGCGTGGACTGCGGTGGCTGCAACGGCTGCGAAATTGAAATTTTCGCCACGCTTTCGCCGCTGTTCGATGCAGAACGCTTCGGTATTAAAGTTGTTCCGTCCCCGCGTCATGCGGATATTTTACTGTTTACCGGCGCGGTCACCCGTGCAATGCGATCCCCTGCGCTACGTGCGTGGCAGTCCGCGCCGGACCCTAAAATCTGTATCTCTTACGGTGCCTGCGGTAACAGCGGTGGCATTTTCCACGATCTCTACTGCGTGTGGGGCGGTACGGATAAAATCGTCCCGGTGGATGTTTACATCCCTGGTTGCCCGCCAACGCCTGCCGCCACGCTGTACGGCTTTGCAATGGCGCTCGGCCTGCTGGAGCAGAAAATCCACGCCCGTGAGCCAGGCGAACTGGATGAGCAACCGGCAGAGATTCTGCATCCGGATATGGTGCAGCCGCTGCGCGTGAAAGTGGATCGCGAAGCGCGTCGCCTGGCGGGTTACCGCTACGGTCGCCAGATTGCCGATGACTTCCTTACGCAATTAGGGCAGGGCGAAGAGCAGGTTGCTCGCTGGCTGGAAGCGGAAAACGATCCGCGTCTGAACGAGATTGTCAGCCATCTGAATCATGTTGTTGAAGAGGCGCGTATCCGATGAGTGAAAAGGTGGTGTTCAGTCAACTGAGCCGTAAATTTATTGATGAGAACGATGCCACGCCCGCCGAGGCGCAGCAGGTGGTCTATTACAGCCTGGCGATTGGTCACCACCTTGGGGTTATCGATTGTCTGGAAGCGGCGCTCACCTGCCCGTGGGATGAATATCTGGCATGGATTGCCACTCTGGAGGCGGGCAGCGAAGCCCGCCGCAAAATGGAAGGCGTGCCGAAATATGGTGAGATCGTCATCGACATTAACCATGTGCCGATGCTGGCCAACGCATTCGATAAAGCCCGGGCAGCGCAAACTTCGCAGCAGAAGGAATGGAGTACAATGCTGTTAAGTATGCTGCATGATATTCATCAGGAAAACGCCATCTATTTGATGGTGAGGAGATTGCGTGACTGACGTTTTACTCTGTGTTGGCAATAGCATGATGGGCGATGATGGCGCAGGCCCGCTACTGGCGGAAAAGTGCGCCGCCGCGCCGAAAGGTCACTGGGTGGTGATTGACGGCGGTAGTGCACCGGAAAACGACATTGTCGCTATTCGCGAACTGCGCCCGACACGACTGCTGATTGTCGACGCCACGGATATGGGGCTAAACCCCGGCGAGATCCGCATCATCGATCCGGATGATATCGCCGAGATGTTTATGATGACTACCCATAACATGCCGTTGAACTACCTTATCGACCAGTTGAAAGAAGATATTGGCGAAGTGATTTTCCTCGGCATCCAGCCGGATATCGTCGGCTTTTACTACCCGATGACCCAGCCGATTAAAGATGCGGTAGAAACCGTTTATCAACGACTGGAAGGCTGGGAAGGGAATGGCGGATTCGCGCAGTTAGCGGTGGAAGAAGAGTAGTTTTTCAGTAAGGAATCAGGACAGGGATGTTCTTGATGAGGGAATCAGAACTGATGGCAAACGCTAAATTGCCCGATGCGCTGCGCTTATCGAGCCTACAAAGTTCGTGCGACATGTAGGCCGGATAAGGCGTTCACGCCGCATCCGGCACGGTTGCTTACTCTAAATCTTCACCGTTACTGGCAATCACTTTTTTATACCACCAGAACGATTTCTTACGCGTGCGCGCCAGCGTGCCGTTACCTGCATCGTCACGGTCTACATAGACAAAACCGTAGCGTTTGCTCATTTCACCCGTAGAGGCGGAAACTAAATCAATACAGCCCCAGGTGGTGTAGCCCATCAGCGGAATGCCGTCTGCAATCGCTTCGCCCATTGCGCGGATATGTTCGCGCAAATAGCTGATGCGATAGTCATCGTTAATCTCACCATTGGCAGTAAATTCATCTTTTGCGCCGAGGCCGTTTTCCACCAGAAACAGCGGCTTCTGATAACGGTCGTACATCATGTTCATGGTGATGCGCAGACCGAGCGGATCAATACCCCAGCCCCAGTCGCTCACTTGTAGATACGGGTTACGCAGCGATTTCACCACGTTCGCTGCACTGCTGTTGTTGGCGTTCATCTCCGCCGAGGCGCAGCGCGAGGCGTAATAGCTGAAAGAGATAAAATCGACGGTGTTTTTCAGGATCTCATCATCGCCCGGTGCTTTGTCGATGGTTACCCCTTTTTCGCGAAATACGCGGGCAGAGTAAGCTGGGTACGCGCCCCGCGCCTGCACATCGATAAAAAACAGGTTTTCCCGATCTTTCTCCAGCGCCGCCCAGACATCTTCCGGCTTGCAACTGTAAGGGTAGAAGTTACCGCCCGCCAGCATACAGCCCACCTGATTTTGCGGGTTAACCTCATGGGCGATTTTGGTGGCTAATGCACTGGCAATCAGCTGGTGGTGTGCGGCCTGATATTTCACCTGATCCTGATTTTCCCCTTCTTCAAACACCAGACCCGCACCGGAGAACGGGCTATGCAACATAATGTTGATTTCATTGAAGGTTAGCCAGTATTTCACCAGGCCATCAAATGCTTCAAAACAGGTTCGGGCGTAGCGAGTGAAAAACTCCACCAGCTTACGGTTACGCCAGGAGCCATATTCCGTCACCAGATGCATCGGCACATCGAAGTGACACAACGTGACCAGCGGTTCGATACCGTACTTTTTACACTCTTCAAAGACAGAACGATAAAAAGCAATGCCCTGCTGGTTGGGCGTCAGCTCATCGCCCTGCGGGAAGAGGCGGCTCCAGGCTATTGAGGTACGGAAAACCTTGAATCCCATCTCTGCCATCAGGGCGATATCTTCTTTATACCGATGATAAAAATCCGTCGCCTCATGGCTGGGGTAAAACTCGTCATCGCGCAACTGAAAACGTTTTTCCAGCCCCAGTTTCACCGCCATTCGATGCTCGCCGTGTGGGATCATATCGACCGTGGTCAGCCCTTTGCCACCTTCACGGTACGCACCTTCAGACTGGTTGGCGGCAAGCGCGCCGCCCCATAAAAAACCTTCTGGAAATACTGACATTTTCATCCTCAATTAAGACTTACTTCTTTGGCGACGGTCGGTTGTACGCTCTGATGCTTTCGCGCCTCGGCAGCCGCTTCCTCAACAGGAATATCCTCAAAGCCGAGCAGCAGTGTGAGGATAAACGACAGCACCACCGCCAGCGCCATGACCGCGAACACCCAGACGATGCTCATTGGATTCGCCGGATCGAAGAACTGCACGCTGGTAAATAGCCCCGGCGCTGCCATTGAGTGGCTGGCAAGCCCCGCCATACCGGCAACCGCGCCGCAAATAAAACCGCTGATAAGACTGGCGATAAGCGGACGTTTCAGGCGGATCGCCACGCCGTATAACGCCGGTTCGGAAATCCCCGCCATAATGGCTGATGCCGCCGCAGCCAGTGCCGTCTGGCGCAGTTCCGGGTTTTTCGTTTTCCACGCCACCGCCAGCGATGAACCGCCCAGCGACAGGTTAGCGCCGATCTCTGACGGCATGACCATCCCTTCTTTTCCGGTTTCGGCAATGGTCTGAATGATGGTTGGCGTAAAGACGCGGTGCATCCCGGTCATTACCAGCAGCGGCCACAGCGCGCCCATAATGGCGACTGAAAGCCAGCCCAGATAACCATGAATGGTGTAAACCAGCGCCGAAATGGCGCTACCGATCCAGATACCAATCGGGCCAATCAGCAGGATTGCCAGCGGTGCGGCAATCAACACAATCAGCATCGGCTTGAGGAAGTTTTTTGTCACTGCCGGTGTAATGCTGTCCACCCAGCGTTCGATATATGACAGGCACCAGGTCATCACCAGCGCCGGGATCACCGTGTAGGTGTATTTCACCGCCGTGACCGGAATCAGGGCAAATTCAACATGTTCACCCTGAGCCGCTTTCGCCATCAGCTCAATGAAACTCGGATGTACCAGTACACCCGCGATGGCAATCGCCAGCGACATATTGGTTTTAAATTTGATGGCGGCAGATGCCGCGACCATTAGCGGCAGGAAGAAGAAAGCACCGTCACCAATAACATTCAGAATGGTTAAGGTCGGCGATCCTTTTGTCAGCACACCGCTCATCTCGAGGATCATCGCCAGCAGTTTGACCATCGATCCGCCGATAATCGCCGGGATCAGCGGTGACATAGTGCCGATCAGCGCATCAAGGATCCCTGCACCAATGCGACGTAGCGTGAGCTTGGGTTTACCCACGGGCAGGGCGGGTTGCATATCTCCCGGCAGCAGGCTGACGATTTCCTGAAAGGCTTGTGAAACGGTATTGCCGATAATCACCTGACACTGGTTGTCACTACGTACCACGCCGAGTACGCCGGAGATGGTTTTCAACGTCGGGCTGTCGATAAGCGCATCATCTTTAATAACAAAGCGCAAACGCGTCATACAGTGCGTGACCGCCGAGATGTTATCAACGCCGCCCAGTGCCGCTATCACCGAGCGCGCCAGCGCCGCATAATTTTTGGCCATCGGATTTTATCCTGTTATCAGTAGGGTAGAGGTAGTTGTTATCAGTCGACGTGACGGGAAAATGCCGATGCTGAAACGGAAGTAAGAAACCGGTTTCACAAAATCATGAATAGTTATCACTAAATAAGCAAGAGAGTTAATTGTTCATTTTTTATATTTGTGAAACCGGTCACCTGAATATTTTTCCCGCTGATTGCGCAAGGACAATCAGCAAACGGTGCAGTAAACTGCGATGACTGCGTGTAAAGGGATGAAAACAATGACGACAATGCTGGAAGTGGCGAAGCGCGCCGGGGTTTCAAAAGCGACCGTTTCCCGCGTGCTTTCAGGTAATGGCTACGTCAGCCAGGAGACGAAAGATCGCGTGTTTCAGGCGGTAGAAGAGAGCGGTTACCGCCCAAATTTGCTGGCGCGCAATCTGTCGGCGAAGAGTACTCAGACGCTGGGGCTGGTAGTGACCAACACGCTTTACCACGGCATTTATTTTAGTGAATTACTGTTTCATGCCGCGCGGATGGCGGAAGAGAAAGGGCGCCAACTGTTGCTGGCTGATGGTAAACATAGCGCCGAAGAAGAGCGCCAGGCGATTCAGTATCTGCTGGATCTGCGCTGCGACGCCATTATGATTTACCCGCGTTTTTTAAGCGTGGATGAGATCGATGACATTATTGACGCGCACAGTCAGCCGATAATGGTGCTCAATCGACGCTTGCGCAAAAACAGCAGCCATAGCGTCTGGTGCGATCATAAACAGACCAGCTTTAACGCCGTGGTAGAGTTGATAAACGCCGGGCATCAGGAGATTGCTTTTCTTACCGGTTCGATGGATTCCCCCACCAGCATTGAGCGTCTTGCCGGATATAAAGACGCGCTGGCGCAGCATGGTATTGCGCTCAATGAAAAACTTATCGCTAACGGTAAATGGACGCCCGCCAGCGGAGCCGAAGGAGTAGAAACGTTGCTCGCACGTGGGGCTAAATTTAGCGCGTTGGTTGCCAGTAATGACGATATGGCGATAGGGGCGATGAAAGCGTTGCACGAGCGCGGCGTAGCGGTGCCGGAGCAGGTGTCGGTTATCGGATTTGATGATATCGCCATGGCGCCGTACACGATCCCGGCGCTCTCGAGCGTAAAAATTCCGGTGACTGAGATGATTCAGGAAGTTATTGGACGGCTGATTTTTATGCTCGATGGCGGGAATTTCTCACCGCCGAAAACCTTCAGCGGAAAACTGATCCGCCGCGACTCCCTCATTGCTCTTTCGCGATAAACATTGTCATCACATGTCATCGTCACTTGTGTCGATGACATCGTTTTTTCTGCATTACAGATTTTAATTTCCTTAAATAACAGTAAATTAAAAACTGGCATGATTTGTGAATGTATCGGCGCATTAACTGTCATTGCTGGAGAATTTGATGAACCGTTTCATCATTGCTGACGCGAGTAAATGTATTGGTTGCCGTACCTGTGAAGTGGCGTGCGTGGTTTCTCATCAGGAGAATCAGGACTGTGCATCGCTGACCCCGGAAACTTTTTTACCGCGTATCCATGTCATTAAAGGTGTGAACATTTCCACGGCAACAGTCTGCCGTCAGTGTGAAGATGCACCGTGCGCTAACGTCTGCCCGAATGGTGCTATCAGCCGTGATAAAGGGTTTGTTCATGTCATGCAGGAACGTTGTATTGGTTGCAAAACCTGCGTTGTGGCTTGCCCGTATGGCGCGATGGAAGTGGTGGTACGTCCGGTGATTCGCAACAGCGGTGCGGGGCTGAATGTACGTGCAGACAAAGCCGAAGCCAATAAATGCGACCTGTGCAACCATCGTCAAGACGGCCCGGCGTGTATGGCGGCTTGCCCGACCCATGCGCTGATTTGTGTCGATCGTAATAAACTTGAACAACTGAGCGCAGAAAAACGTCGCCGCACGGCGCTGATGTTCTAAAAATCTTACAGAACTGTTCTGGCATCAAAGGAATTCCCGGAAATATTCGTAGAATACGGAGCGGGCGGTTTCGCTGACCTGTGACTGCCGGATGCGACGCGCTCGTGTCCGGCTGGGCGGGTTACGCAATTCATGATGGCGGGAATAACTCAATGGCAAAAAACACATCTTGCGGTGTCCAACTGCGTATTCGTGGCAAAGTGCAGGGCGTCGGTTTTCGTCCGTTTGTCTGGCAGCTGGCACAGCAATTAAATCTTCACGGCGATGTCTGTAATGACGGCGATGGCGTGGAAGTCCGGTTGCTGGAAGACCCGGAAACGTTTCTTGTTCAATTGCATCAGCACTGCCCACCGCTGGCGCGTATTGATAGCGTCGAGCGTGAGCCGTTTATCTGGCCACAGCCGCCCACCGAGTTCACCATCCGCCAGAGCACAGGCGGCACCATGAATACGCAAATTGTTCCCGATGCCGCTACTTGCCCTGCCTGTCTTGCCGAAATGAATACCCCAGGCGAGCGGCGTTATCGTTATCCGTTTATCAACTGTACTCATTGTGGCCCGCGTTTCACCATTATTCGCGCGATGCCTTACGACCGCCCGTTTACCGTGATGGCGGCGTTTCCGCTGTGTCCGGCCTGTGACAAAGAGTACCGCGATCCGCTCGATCGCCGCTTCCACGCCCAGCCGGTGGCCTGCCCGGAGTGTGGCCCGCATCTTGAATGGGTAAGTCATGGTGAACATGCGGAACAAGAGGCGGCATTACAGGCAGCTATTGCACAGTTAAAAATGGGAAACATTGTTGCCATCAAAGGGATTGGCGGATTTCATCTCGCCTGCGATGCACGCAATAGTAACGCAGTGGCGACACTTCGGGCGCGCAAACATCGCCCGGCGAAACCGCTGGCGGTTATGTTGCCAACAGCAGAAGTCTTACCAGACGCTGCGCGCCAGTTGCTCACCACGCCCGCCGCGCCGATTGTGCTGGTGGATAAAAAATATGTTCCTGAGCTTTGTGATGATATCGCCCCTGGCCTTAACGAAGTCGGGGTGATGTTGCCTGCGAATCCGCTTCAGCATTTGCTGTTACAGGAACTGCAATGCCCGCTGGTGATGACCTCCGGCAACCTGAGCGGTAAACCACCGGCTATCAGCAACGAACAGGCGCTGGCGGATTTGCAGGGCATTGCCGACGGATTCTTGATACATAACCGCGACATCGTGCAGCGGATGGATGATTCGGTGGTGCGCGAAAGCGGCGAAATGCTGCGCCGTTCGCGGGGGTATGTGCCGGACGCGCTGGCTTTGCCTCCGGGTTTTAAAAATATACCGCCTGTGCTGTGTCTTGGTGCGGATCTGAAAAATACCTTCTGCCTGGTGCGCGGTGAACAAGCGGTGTTGAGTCAGCATCTGGGCGATTTAAGTGACGATGGCATCCAGATGCAGTGGCGCGAAGCGTTACGCCTGATGCAAAACATCTACGATTTCACCCCGCAATACGTTGTGCATGACGCGCATCCGGGCTATGTCTCCAGCCAGTGGGCAAGCGAGATGAGTCTGCCGACGCAAACGGTGCTTCATCATCATGCCCACGCAGCGGCGTGTCTGGCAGAACATCACTGGCCGCTGGATGGTGGTGATGTCATTGCGTTGACGCTCGACGGTATCGGTATGGGGGAGAACGGCGCTTTGTGGGGCGGCGAGTGCCTGCGGGTGAACTATCGCGAATGTGAGCACCTGGGCGGCTTGCCTGCGGTGGCGCTTCCGGGGGGCGATTTGGCTGCAAAGCAGCCGTGGCGTAACCTGCTGGCGCAGTGCCTGCGCTTTGTGCCGCAGTGGCAGAATTACCCTGAAACGGCAAGTGTGCAACAGCAAAACTGGAGCGTGCTGGCGCGGGCGATTGAGCGTGGAATTAACGCGCCGCTGGCGTCATCGTGTGGGCGTTTGTTCGATGCTGTGGCGGCGGCGCTGGACTGTGCGCCAGCCACATTAAGTTATGAAGGCGAAGCGGCTTGTGCGCTGGAGGCGCTGGCGGCTTCGTGCCACGGCGTGAAGCATCAGGTAACGATGCCGTTGGTAGATAATCAACTGGATCTCGCCACCTTCTGGCAGCAGTGGCTGAACTGGCAGGCTCCGGTTAATCAACGCGCGTGGGCGTTTCATGATGCGCTGGCGCAGGGTTTTGCATCGTTGATGCGTGAGCAGGCTACGATGCGGGGTATCACTACGCTGGTATTTAGTGGTGGCGTTATTCATAACCGTTTGCTGCGCGCACGCCTGGCGCATTATCTCGCTGATTTCAGGTTGCTCTTCCCGCAGAGTTTACCGGCGGGCGATGGCGGGTTGTCTCTGGGGCAGGGGGTTATTGCTGCGGCGCGTTGGTTAGCGGGTGAAGTCCAGAACGGATAAAGCGTGTTGCATTTGGACACCATTGCCGGATGCGGCGTAAACGCCTTATCCGGCCTACACATGCGCTCCCCGTAGGTCGGATAAGACGCGCCAGCGTCGCATCCGACATTTTGGGCACAGTAGCCCACCTACACCGGCAACGTTTTCAACAATCCGAACGCCTCTTTCATCCGATCCTCACTGACCACAAAGGCGCGAAGCTGGTCGGCATCGTCAACGCCGCGCGCCACAATTCCCTGGCGTTCGGTATTAATCTGCCAGCGCAAATCCTGACGCTGGGTTTCCCCTGCCAGATGCAGTGGTAATTCCGGCGTTTTGATTTTCACCAGCATCGCCGGTAGTTTCAGCGGCGTGTTATTGCCGAGAAGATTTTTTGCCAGCACCATCGCGCTAAGTTGAATCGGCTGCAGGAACGGCAATACCTGACCGTTAATCTCCGCGCAATCGCCCAGCGCGTAAATATCGGCATTACTGGTTTGCAGATAACTATCGACGCAAACGCCGCGATTAATCGTCAGTCCGGCACGTCGTGCCAGGGCGGTTTCCGGGCGCAGTCCGGTGGCGGCAATTACTGCATCTACTTCGATGCTGCGTTGGCGATCCAGCGTTGCCCGAATGCCAGAATCCGTTTTTTCCAGCCCCTGCAACTGAGATTTCAACAGCAGATGGACGCCCATCTCCGTCAACCGATGCTGCAAGCGGCTGCTTACTTCCGGTGGCATTAACGACGCCAGAATGCTGGCAGCGTTGTCGATTAGCGTGACCGCTTTGCCTGCACGACAAAAATCCATCGCCAGTTCGCTACCAATCAAACCACCGCCAACAATCAATACGCGCCGCGCTTCCCGCAGTTGCGTTTCACAGGCGCGATACTCTTGCTGACTATTTAACGTCAGCATTAACTCACGCCCGGGCACTGGCGGGACAAAGGCGCTGGCACCGGTTGCCAGCACTAACTTGTCGTATTGCCACTGATTATTCTGACTTTTCACCACATGGGCTTCGGCATCGATATCCGTCACCCAGGTGTGCGGAAACAGGCGCAGATTAAACTGCTCGGCAAATTCACCTGCCGTCTGGCGGGTAAGGTCGTCGGCACGTTGCCCCTGACTGATCACATGGCTGAGGTCAGGTTTGTTGTACTCATCCATGCTGTCGGCGGCAATCAGGGTTAATGGAATACTGGCGTCCTGTTTGCGAATATTTTTCACCAGTTGGCGGGCGGCGAAGCCCGAACCAATGATCACAATGCCGTTGCTCATTTTGCCTCCGATGCCAGTTCGTCAAAGACGTCTTTGCCGAGTGAACATTCCGGGCACAGGAAGTTATCCGGGACTTCACTCCACGGCGTTCCTGGCGCAACGTCCTGCATTGGCTCGCCTTTTGCCGGATCGTAAATCCACTGGCAGACGCTGCATTGCATCCGTGGGCCGAGGTCAGCCGTCGTGGTGGCACAGGTTTCTTCTTTAACCACCGTATTCACCGTGTTCTGCGGCAGCGGCGAAAGCGCCCATTGACGGGCAATTTCACGACCGTGTTCACGGCATAACTCCAGAGCGTCCTGATCCGGTCGCCATTTGGCTTTCAGGCTAAGCGACATTTCGAAACCTGCATCCTGCAGGCGCGTGGAAAGACGATCCACCGCACCGCCGCTCCAGCCGTGAGAGCCGAAAGCACTGGCGCGTTTATTACGAAAGCGCAATCCGGTCATCTCCTCCACCAGCCCGGCGATTTTCGGCATCATCACGTTATTCATCGTCGAAGTGCCGACCAGCACGCCTTTTGAGCGGAAGACATTGGTCAGGATTTCGTTTTTATCGCTTCGGGCGACGTTGAAAATTTTCACCGCTACGCGCGGGTCGGTTTCCGCGATCCCCTGGGCGATAGCGTCAGCCATCATGCGGGTATTATTCGACATTGTGTCGTAGAAAATGGTGATTCTGTCTTCCTGATAATCCGCCGCCCATTTCAGGTACAGCTCGACAATTTGCGTCGGGTTATCGCGCCATACCACGCCGTGAGAGGTCGCTATCATATCGACTGGCAAGTTAAAGCCCAGGATCTCGGTAATTTTCGGCGTTACCAGGCGGCTGAACGGCGTCAGGATATTGGCGTAGTAACGCTGGCACTGCTCGAAAAGCTCGGTCTGATCCACTTCATCGTTGAACAGATGCTCGTCGCAGTAGTGCTGACCGAAAGCATCGTTACTGAACAGCACCGCGTCGCCTGTCAGGTAAGTCATCATGCTGTCCGGCCAGTGCAGCATTGGTGTTTCGACAAAAATGAGCTGTTTGCCGTTGCCGATATCCAGCGTGTCGCCAGTTTTCACCACATTAAAATTCCACTCCGGATGATGGTGATGACCATTTATCGAGTCGATAGCGTTGGCTGTACAGTAGATCGGCGTATCGGGAATTTGCGCCATCAGTTCAGTCAGCGCCCCGGCGTGGTCCTCTTCTGCATGGTTAATCACGATGTAATCGATATCCGCCAGATCGATTTCATTACGCAGGTTCTGCACAAATTCGCGGCTGAATTTATGGTCGACGGTGTCGATCAGCACGTTTTTTTCTTCGCGGATGAGGTAGCTGTTGTAGCTGCTGCCGCGCAGCGTTTTATATTCCGTGCCGTGAAAATCACGAACTTCCCAGTCACGTTGACCCACCCAATGAATGTTATTTTTCACCACAATAGACATAGCAACCTCAATTTATTCAGCGTGTTCTAAAAAGATGTCTTGTTAATTGCAGATTGCGTGCCAGTTTTTTATCTGATTGTTTTTAATGTATAAATTAATTTATGCTCATTAGTGAGTAGTCAAAATGACTATCAATAAAATGGTCAATATGACAATATCAATAGTCAAATTGACAGTGAGGCAAAGATGAGTTTTTCCGTTGATGTGCTGGCGAATATCGCCATCGAATTGCAGCGTGGGATTGGTCATCAGGATCGTTTTCAGCGCCTGATCACCACGCTGCGTCAGGTGCTGGAGTGCGATGCGTCTGCGTTGCTACGTTACGACTCGCGGCAGTTTATTCCGCTTGCCATCGACGGGCTGGCGAAGGATGTACTCGGTAGACGCTTTGCGCTGGAAGGTCATCCACGGCTGGAAGCGATTGCCCGCGCGGGTGATGTGGTGCGCTTTCCCGCAGACAGCGAATTGCCCGATCCCTATGACGGTTTGATTCCCGGGCAGGAGAGTCTGAAGGTTCACGCCTGCGTTGGTCTGCCGTTGTTTGCCGGGCAAAACCTGATCGGCGCACTGACGCTCGACGGGATGCAGCCCGATCAGTTCGATGTTTTCAGCGACGAAGAGTTACGCCTGATTGCCGCGCTGGCGGCGGGAGCGTTAAGCAATGCGTTGCTGATTGAGCAACTGGAAAGCCAGAATATGCTGCCGGGCGATGCCGCGCCGTTTGAAGCGGTGAAACAGACGCAGATGATCGGTCTGTCGCCAGGTATGACGCAATTAAAAAAAGAGATTGAGATTGTGGCGGCGTCCGATCTCAACGTCTTAATCAGCGGTGAGACGGGAACCGGTAAGGAGCTGGTGGCGAAAGCGATTCATGAAGCCTCGCCACGGGCGGTGAATCCGCTGGTCTATCTCAACTGTGCCGCACTGCCGGAAAGTGTGGCGGAAAGTGAACTGTTCGGGCATGTGAAAGGAGCGTTTACTGGCGCTATCAGTAACCGCAGCGGGAAGTTTGAAATGGCGGATAACGGCACGCTGTTTCTCGATGAGATCGGCGAGTTGTCGTTGGCATTGCAGGCCAAGCTGCTGCGGGTGTTGCAGTATGGCGATATTCAGCGCGTTGGCGATGACCGCAGTTTGCGGGTCGATGTGCGCGTACTGGCGGCGACTAACCGCGACTTGCGTGAAGAGGTGCTGGCAGGGCGATTCCGCGCCGACTTGTTTCATCGCCTGAGCGTGTTTCCACTTTCGGTGCCGCCGCTGCGTGAGCGGGGCGATGACGTCATTCTGCTGGCGGGGTATTTCTGCGAGCAGTGCCGCCTGCGGCTGGGGCTTTCCCGCGTGGTATTAAGCGCCAGTGCGCGAAATTTACTGCAACACTACAGTTTTCCGGGGAACGTGCGCGAACTGGAACATGCTATTCATCGGGCGGTAGTGCTGGCGAGAGCGACCCGCAGCGGCGATGAAGTGATTCTCGAGGCGCAACATTTTGCTTTTCCAGAAGTGACGGTGCCGCCGCCAGAAGCGGCGGCGGTGCCCGTTATTAAGCAAAATCTGCGTGAAGCGACAGAAGCGTTCCAGCGTGAAACTATTCGCCAGGCACTGGCACAAAATCATAACAACTGGGCCGCCTGCGCGCGGATGCTGGAAACCGACGTCGCCAACCTGCATCGGCTGGCGAAACGTCTGGGATTGAAGGATTAAATAATCCCGGCCTGATAGAAATCCTGCAGGTTAATTGCGCCGGTGAGTTTGCCGTTTTCATCCACCACCGGTGCGGCAGTGATTTTGCGCTTCATCAGGATCTCTTTAGCGTCGATGGCGCGACTTTGCGCCTGTAGTGTGGTGCCGCCTGTCGTCATCGCTTCATTAACTGGCGTGGTGAGTGCGCCGCCGCCAACCAGCCAGCGACGTAAATCGCCGTCAGTAAAGACGCCTTGTACCTGTTGTTGAGCGTCACATACTGCCACCAGCCCCAGACCGGTGCGGCTGAGTTCCAGCATCGCATCCATCACGCTGGCGGTTAACGCCACCTGCGGGATGGCGTCATCACGGCGCATCAGATGATGTACTTTATTCAGCAAGCGAGCGCCCAGCGCGCCGGCAGGGTGGGAGCGGGCAAAATCTTCTTCATTAAAACCGCGCGCCTGCATGACTGCCATCGCTAGTGCGTCACCCATCATCAGGGTATTCACAGTGCTGGAGGTCGGCGCAAGGTGCATCGGGCAGGCTTCGCGTTCGACGGAAATATCCAGCACTGCTTTCGCCGCCAGACCCAGCGGTGATGTCGGTTTGCCGGTCATCGCCAGCAGCGCGATGGATTTATCTTCCAGACGCGGAATGATCAGATCCAGTTCCTTCGCGCCACCGGAGTAAGAGATAAACAGCATCACATCGCGGCTTTCAATCATTCCCAGATCGCCGTGCAGTGCTTCTGCGGGATGGACAAAAAAAGCCGGTGTGCCGGTACTGGCAAGCGTTGCGGCGATTTTCTTACCAATGTGGCCCGATTTGCCAATTCCCGAAACCACCACTTTGCCTTCGCAGTGCAGGATGATATTGGCGGCGCGAACAAAATCATCGCCCAGACGTTCCGGTAAACGGCTTGCTTCCTGCAACTCCAGGGTTAACGTCTGACGCCCTGCGTTTAGTAGTGCTTCACTCATTGCTCTCTCCGGTAATGATCACGTCGATCCCTTTCTCTTCCAGCGCCTGACGAAACGCCGGATCGATACCTGCGTCGGTAATCAGCTTATCGACGCTTTCAAGACTGCAAACTATGTTGGGGCTTTTACGGCCAAACTTCGATGAGTCAGCCATCAAAATCACTTCGCGCGCGGCATTGCACATTGCCTTACTGACGGTATAGACCTCGTTGAACGTGGTTACGCCCGCATTGAGATCGATGCCGTCGGTGCCCATAAATAATTTATCGAAGGTGAAATGCTCGAAGGCATTCTCTGCCAGTTGCCCGTGAAATGAGGCCGATTTTTTGCGAAATGTTCCGCCTGGCATCAGGATGGTTTGTTCGTTATCCAGTTCGGATAGCGCGTTGACGATATGCAGGCTGTTGGTCATCACCGTGATGTTATTAAAGCGCGAGAGCATGGGGACCATCTGCAACACGGTACTGCCAGCATCAAGAATGATCGAATCGCCATCATGAATAAAACTGACGGCGGCTTCCGCAATCAGCTCTTTCTTGCGGGTGTTGATGAGCGTTTTATGATCGATAGGCGGATCGGATTCCTCTTTATTTAACACCACGCCGCCATAGGTACGGATGACGGTTCCTGCATGTTCCAGAATAACCAGATCTTTGCGAATGGTGGTGCCTGTGGTGTCAAAGTATTGCGCCAATTCTTCAACCGAGCATTTCCCCTGCTTTTGCAGGTACTCCAGAATGGCGGCCTGACGCTGACGAGGTTTCATGGGCGTGATTACCTGATTTAGGTTTCAAAATGATAACTTCGCAAGCAAGTAACATTCACAACGAAATTATCCACGTTTCAGTTTAAGCGCCAATGATAGAGCATTCTGTGATAGTGGATCACGGGGAAAGATCACATCGGGCCTCAAATCACCAGAATACATACCCTTAATTGCGGGAATTTTTTGTGGTCGGGCGAAAACGGTCAGTCCTTTCATAAACAAGGTGTCGGTGACGCGCTGCTGATCGTCCAGGGCGATGGCGACCACGACCCGTGGCTTAAAGCGCCCACTGGAACGGCCTACACCGACGCGCCCTTGCTGGCAGAGCGCGTCGAAGGCTCGATTAAAACGAGAAATTTGCCAACCGCCTAAGGCCAGTTGCGCGCACCAGGCGATAACGGCGACGGTGATGAGTGCGGATACCATAACTTCTCCTTAATGTAGTGGCGGAAGTCCTGTAGGCCTGAGAAGCGTAGCGCATCAGGCATTCTATTAGTCTCGCGGAGATCCTTAAGGGATCTCCGCTGTTGATCAGAACATCACCTGACCACCGGTGACATTGATCGACTGTCCGGTGCAGTACGACGCCTTTGGACTGGCGTAGAACAGCAGCATATTCAGCACATCCTGATAATCGCAGCCGCGTTTGAGCGGTACTTTATCGATGTAATACTGCTCGACTTGATCCGGTTTGATACCTAGTTTGGTCGCGTATTGCGGCAACAGTGACTGGAACATCGGCGATTTCAGCAGGTTACCCAGCATCAGCGAATGTACCGTAATGCCGTACTCTGCCAGATCCAGTGCCAGTGATTGAGTCAGCCCGACGCCACCAAATTTCGCTGCGCTATAGCCAGAGTTGTGTTTGCTGCCCACTTTGCCGGATTTCGAGTTGATCTGAATAATGCGTCCCTGAATCCCGTCGCGGATCATCAAACGCGAAAATTCACGCGCGCACAGGAAATAACCCACCAGATTCACCTGTAGCGAACGGTCAAAATCGCCGAGCTGGAAGTCGCTGATAAAGGCTGCTTTTGCTATTCCGGCGCTGTAGACCAGCAAATCCACGCGACCAAAGATTTCATCTACCCCATGAGAGAGCGCCAGAACGCTCTGCTCGCTGGTAGCGTCAGCACCAAAACCATACGCCGTTCCTTCACCATATTCGGCGTTAATTTCTTGCGCCACATTTGCGGCTTTGTCGCTCTGAATATCGACAACCGCTACGCGATACCCCTCGCCAGCCAGACCGTGGCACAGGAACGCGCCCAGGGTTTGCCCACCACCGATGACAACGGCAACCTGATTCATTTTTTTACTCCTTAATAGATTCAAACTTCAAAACCGATCCCGGTACGATATCGTCGGGTACAGGGCCTGCCACATGGACAGTGCCCGGAAATTCCGCTTCGCTTAAACCATCGAAGCGCAGGGTGACATGACCCAGTTCGCGAAGATTGTCTTCCGCCACGCTGCCAACGGCGGTCACCGGATAACGATGCTGGCCGAGAGAAAATTGCAAACCGGGATGGAGTTCACCTTTCAATTCGCCGTGGCAATGGATGAAGCAATATTCTTCGAGATCCGCAGGTGCGCCTTCACGAAAGGTGATGAGCATCTGGTCGCTGAAAGCGTCAGTGGCGCTCGCGCCGATACGGGTGATGGTGGTCTGATAAATAACGGTCATGTTTCAGCCTCTATTGATAGATAAAACCGGAGACAAACCAGGCGATCAGTACAGTCGGTGCGCCGGTCAAAAAGCGGCTCACCAGTACAGAAGGGACCCCGACGCGAACCGTGTCCTGACGGGCTTCCGCCAGCGATAAACCGACCGGGATAAAGTCGCAGGCCGCCTGCGCGTTGATGGCAAACAGTGCCGGTAAAGCCAGATGCGGCGGAATATTGCCGAGACCAATCTGCACACCAATCAATACGCCGATAACCTGCGCGATAACGGCGCCAGGGCCCAGGAAAGGCGAAAGCAGCGGGAAGGAGCAGATGAGCGCCAGCATAACCAGCCCCAGTGGATGGCTCGCCAGCGGAGCAAGACCGTGAGCAATCCAGTCACCAAGGCCGGAAGCCATAATGATGCCGATGAGCGCCGAGACGAACGCCATAAACGGCAGAATGGTTTTTAATACGGTATCGATAGTGTCGCGCCCGGACTGGAACAACACGGCAACGGCAGACCCCATGCCCATTCCCACCTTCGCCAGTAAACCATCGCTTTGTTCGGTGATTTTCTTGCTGGCATCATAATCACGGCCAACGGAAGAGGGTTGGGGAGTTTCAGCTCCGACCACAGTAATATTTTCTTCTTTCACGCCAGAGACATAAATATCTTCCACTATGTACTGCGCCAGCGGACCGGACTTGCCCGTCGAGTGGATATTAATGGTGGGAATATGCCGTTTTGGATAGATGCCGCAGCGCAGTGTGCCGCCGCAGTCGATTACCGCAACGCCGATTTCCGCTTCCGCAGGTTCACCTTCTTTAAAGCCGTCGATAGCCTGCCAGCCAGTAAGCTGTGCCAGTTTGTCGACAATTGCAGGCCGGGTTCCGGCGGTGATATAGACGATTTTTTTACCTGGCGTGGCTTCCAGCTCTAGCGGGCCGCCCCAGCCACCCGTTCCTTTTTCGATCCGAATACGCGTCATGATGTCGCTCCTGCCAGGTGAACTTTCTGTTCAAGTTGAATGCCCATCTTTTTCTCAAAAATGGCGGTGGTCAGGTCGGTCACCCAGCCACGGAAGAAGTTGGTGACCAGACCAACCAGCAGGTAGCTCACTGCCAGTGGGCCAAGTGGCAGATTCAGCGTCGTCAGACCGCTGGCAATTCCCAGATAAACAAACAGTTCGCCGGGGTTGATATGAGGGAAGAGACCGTTCATTGAGTGGCAGCTATAAGAGGCCGCCGCGTAATAGCTGGGTTTGAACTTTTCCGGCATAAAACGACCCAGACTTAAGGTCATCGGGTTACAAAAGACAAACGTGCCAATGCACGGTAATAGCAGGTAACGAGAAACAGGATTGCCGGCGCAACGTTGAGCAAATCGTTCAATGCGGTGCTGCCCGATAAAATTAATCAGCGCGTTCATGATTACCAGCAGGCTTATCAACAGCGGAAGAATGCCGGTCACCATCCCGGTAAACACCTCTCCACCTTTCTGGAACAGCCCGATGAACCACTCTGCGCCATGAGTAATGGTTTCTATCATTGTTCTCTCCTTTGAAATTTATTGTTTTATTACCAAACGGCAACACAATCTAATCAGATTGAAAGATTTAAAAGTGTTATTTTGATCGCAAAATGAAAGATAAATATTTTAATTTGAAAGTTTAGTTAAGAGAATGGCGATGAAGGTGATTTGTGTTATGTAAAGTCCGTATTGGGCAGTGACTACCGCTTCCTTGTGCGGGGCGGGATGCTTTACCATACTTGCCCCTGGTTGAATCTGTTAAATGGACTCCTCATGGTCAAGCGTCGTTATGTAACATTACTTCCCCTTTTTGTGTTGCTTGCCGCCTGTAGCAGCAAGCCAAAACCTACTGAGACTGAAACGACCACCGGAACGCCGTCCGGCGGCTTCCTGCTTGAGCCGCAGCACAATGTGATGCAGATGGGCGGTGACTTCGCTAACAACCCGAATGCGCAGCAGTTCATCGACAAAATGGTGAACAAACACGGCTTCAATCGTCAGCAGTTGCAGGAAATCCTCTCTCAGGCGAAACGTCTGGATTCGGTACTGCGGCTGATGGATAACCAGGCACCAACCACATCAGTGAAGCCGCCATCAGGCCCGAATGGCGCATGGTTGCGTTATCGCAAAAAATTTATTACGCCGGATAACGTGCAGAACGGCGTGGTTTTCTGGAACCAGTATGAAGATGCGCTGAATCGCGCGTGGCAGGTGTATGGCGTACCGCCGGAAATTATTGTCGGGATTATCGGCGTCGAAACCCGCTGGGGACGCGTGATGGGTAAAACCCGCATCCTCGATGCGTTGGCGACGCTGTCATTTAACTACCCACGCCGCGCGGAGTATTTCTCTGGCGAGCTGGAAACTTTCCTGCTGATGGCGCGCGATGAGCAGGACGATCCGCTCAATCTGAAAGGTTCCTTTGCCGGGGCAATGGGCTACGGTCAGTTTATGCCGTCGTCTTACAAACAATACGCCGTGGATTTCAGCGGCGACGGACATATCAACCTGTGGGATCCGGTTGATGCCATTGGCAGCGTGGCGAACTATTTCAAAGCGCATGGCTGGGTGAAAGGCGATCAGGTCGCTGTAATAGCAAATGGTCAGGCTCCGGGCTTGCCAAATGGCTTCAAAACCAAGTACAGCATTTCACAACTTGCAGCGGCAGGGCTGACGCCACAGCAGCCACTGGGCAATCATCAGCAGGCCAGCTTGCTGCGTCTGGATGTCGGGACGGGGTATCAGTACTGGTACGGTTTGCCGAACTTCTACACCATCACCCGTTACAACCACAGCACCCATTACGCAATGGCGGTCTGGCAGTTAGGACAGGCCGTGGCGCTGGCGCGCGTACAGTAACTCTTTGCAAGAGGGGGGTTAAACCTCCCTCTGCTATCTTACTGTTTATTTGAAAGAGATTGCTGACGTAATTGTTTGATTTTCTTAGACAGCGACACTGTATATCCCAGGCAGACAACGCCTAACGCAGCCTGACCAAAATCGAAAGGTTCAAGATAGCCAGAAGATAAAATCTTACATACCACTGCAACCAGGGCGCTGACGCCGCCAATGGTGACCCACATACGCATTTGCGTGGTCTGTTTGAGTACGTTTTGTGGGGTGTTATCCGTTTTCTTTGTTGCCATTACTTTCTCTCCCTGTGAATACATATCAATGTGAACGCGGCATGGTAGCCTTTTTCTTTACTGGTTGGTCGTAACAGTCTTATTTCGGAATGCGACTCGTAAAATGAATCGCTCGTCCCCATCTTTTACGGGAAAGTGCTATCTTGTCCGGCATAAATATTTGACTGACAGAGGTTGTGATGACTGACAGTGAACTGATGCAATTAAGCGAGCAGGTAGGGCAGGCGCTGAAAGCCCGTGGCGCAATCGTAACAACCGCTGAGTCTTGTACCGGCGGCTGGGTAGCGAAAGTGATTACCGATATTGCCGGTAGTTCCGCCTGGTTTGAACGCGGATTTGTCACCTACAGTAACGAAGCCAAAGCGCAAATGATCGGCGTGCGAGAAGAGACGCTGGCTCAGCATGGCGCGGTGAGTGAACCCGTCGTGGTGGAAATGGCAATTGGCGCCCTGAAAGCGGCTCGTGCTGATTATGCCGTTTCTATTAGTGGTATCGCTGGGCCAGACGGCGGCAGCGAAGAGAAACCTGTTGGCACCGTCTGGTTTGCTTTTGCCTCAGCCAGCGGCGAAGGTATTACCCGCAGGGAATGCTTCAGTGGCGACCGCGAAGCCGTGCGTCGTCAGGCGACGGCGTATGCCTTGCAGACGCTGTGGCAACAATTTCTACAAAATACTTGATACTGTATGAGCATACAGTATAATTGCTTCAACAGAATATATTGACTATCCGGTAATACCCGGCATGACAGGAGTAAAAATGGCTATCGACGAAAACAAACAGAAAGCGTTGGCGGCAGCACTGGGCCAGATTGAGAAACAATTTGGTAAAGGCTCCATCATGCGCCTGGGTGAAGACCGTTCTATGGATGTGGAAACCATCTCTACCGGTTCGCTTTCACTGGATATCGCGCTTGGGGCAGGTGGTCTGCCGATGGGGCGTATCGTCGAAATCTACGGACCGGAATCTTCCGGTAAAACCACGCTGACGTTGCAGGTTATTGCCGCTGCGCAGCGCGAAGGTAAAACCTGTGCGTTTATCGATGCTGAACACGCGCTGGATCCGGTCTACGCACGTAAACTGGGTGTCGATATCGATAATCTGCTGTGCTCTCAGCCGGACACCGGCGAGCAGGCACTGGAAATCTGTGACGCGCTGGCACGTTCTGGCGCCGTAGACGTTATCGTTGTTGACTCCGTTGCGGCACTGACGCCGAAAGCGGAAATCGAAGGCGAAATCGGCGACTCTCATATGGGTCTTGCGGCACGTATGATGAGCCAGGCGATGCGTAAGCTGGCGGGTAACCTGAAACAGTCCAACACGCTGCTGATCTTCATTAACCAGATCCGTATGAAAATTGGTGTGATGTTCGGTAACCCGGAAACCACAACCGGTGGTAATGCGCTGAAATTCTACGCTTCTGTTCGTCTCGATATCCGTCGTATCGGCGCGGTGAAAGAGGGCGAAAACGTGGTGGGTAGTGAAACCCGCGTGAAAGTGGTGAAGAACAAAATCGCTGCACCATTTAAACAGGCTGAATTCCAGATCCTCTACGGCGAAGGTATTAACTTCTACGGCGAGCTGGTTGACCTGGGCGTGAAAGAGAAGCTGATCGAGAAAGCGGGTGCGTGGTACAGCTACAAAGGTGAGAAGATCGGTCAGGGTAAAGCGAATGCGACTGCCTGGCTGAAAGACAACCCGGAAACCGCGAAAGAGATCGAGAAGAAAGTACGTGAGCTGCTGCTGAGCAACCCGAACTCAACGCCGGATTTCTCTGTAGATGACAGCGAAGGCGTAGCAGAAACTAACGAAGATTTTTAATCGTTCGTTATTGATGATAATAGATAATGTGTGCACGGACGGTCCCCTCGCCCCTTTGGGGAGAGGGTTAGGGTGAGGGGAACAGGCCAGCACTGGCGTGAAGAGTGATTCTCACTCTGGCCCGCTAACTGGAAGGGCGAGGAGGAAGATCGTGTCTACATTTATAAGTGAGCTAATTTGTTAGCAATCTCTGGGCCGCATCTGCGGCCCTTTTGCTTTTTAAGTTTTAAGGATATGCCATGACAGAATCAACATCCCGTCGCCCGGCATATGCTCGCCTGTTGGATCGTGCAGTACGCATTCTGGCGGTACGCGATCACAGTGAGCAAGAATTGCGACGTAAACTCGCAGCACCGATTATGGGCAAAAATGGCCCGGAAGAGATTGATGCCACGGCGGAAGATTACGAGCGCGTTATTGCCTGGTGCCATGAACATTGTTATCTCGATGACAGCCGATTTGTTGCGCGCTTTATCGCCAGCCGTAGCCGCAAAGGTTATGGACCAGCGCGTATTCGCCAGGAACTGAATCAGAAAGGTATTTCCCGCGAAGCGACAGAAAAAGCGATGCGTGAATGTGACATCGACTGGTGCGAACTGGCGCGCGATCAGGCGACGCGAAAATATGGCGAACCACTGCCAACTGTCTTTTCAGAAAAAGTTAAGATCCAGCGTTTTCTGCTCTATCGTGGCTATCTGATGGAAGATATCCAGGAGATTTGGCGAAATTTTGCCGACTGAACGCATACGGTATTTTACTTCCCAGTCAAGAAAACTTATCTTATTCCCACTTTTCAGTTACCAGCCCAGCGGTTATTAACTCGCTGCTGCTGGTGGCGATATTTCGTTAGCTTGATTTCAGGATAATTATGAGCAAGAGCACCGCTGAGATCCGTCAGGCGTTTCTCGACTTTTTCCATAGTAAGGGACATCAGGTAGTTGCCAGCAGTTCCCTGGTCCCCCATAACGACCCAACTTTGTTGTTTACCAACGCCGGGATGAACCAGTTCAAGGATGTGTTCCTTGGGCTCGACAAGCGTAATTATTCCCGCGCTACCACTTCCCAACGCTGCGTGCGTGCGGGTGGTAAACACAATGACCTGGAAAACGTCGGTTACACCGCACGTCACCATACCTTCTTCGAAATGCTGGGCAACTTCAGCTTCGGCGACTATTTCAAACACGATGCCATTCAGTTTGCATGGGAACTGCTGACCAGCGAAAAATGGTTTTCCCTGCCGAAAGAGCGTCTGTGGGTTACCGTCTATGAAAGCGACGACGAAGCCTACGAAATCTGGGAAAAAGAAGTAGGGATCCCGCGCGAACGTATTATTCGCATCGGCGATAACAAAGGTGCGCCATACGCATCTGACAACTTCTGGCAGATGGGTGACACCGGTCCGTGCGGCCCGTGCACCGAAATTTTCTACGACCACGGTGATCACATCTGGGGTGGCCCTCCGGGAAGCCCGGAAGAAGACGGCGACCGCTACATTGAGATCTGGAACATCGTCTTCATGCAGTTCAACCGCCAGGCAGATGGCACGATGGAACCGCTGCCGAAGCCGTCTGTAGATACCGGTATGGGGCTGGAGCGTATTGCTGCGGTGCTGCAACACGTTAACTCTAACTATGACATCGATCTGTTCCGCACGCTGATCCAGGCAGTAGCGAAAGTCACTGGCGCAACCGATTTGAGCAACAAATCGCTGCGCGTAATCGCTGACCATATTCGTTCTTGTGCGTTCCTGATCGCTGATGGTGTTATGCCGTCCAACGAAAACCGTGGTTATGTACTGCGTCGTATCATTCGTCGCGCGGTGCGTCACGGTAATATGCTGGGCGCGAAAGAAACCTTCTTCTACAAACTGGTTGGTCCGCTGATCGACGTTATGGGCTCTGCGGGCGAAGACCTGAAACGCCAGCAGGCGCAGGTTGAGCAGGTGCTGAAGACTGAAGAAGAGCAGTTTGCTCGTACTCTGGAGCGTGGTCTGGCGCTGCTGGACGAAGAGCTGGCAAAACTTTCCGGTGATACGCTGGATGGCGAAACAACTTTCCGCCTGTACGACACCTACGGCTTCCCGGTTGACCTGACGGCTGACGTTTGTCGTGAGCGCAACATCAAAGTTGACGAAGCTGGTTTTGAAGCAGCAATGGAAGAGCAGCGTCGTCGTGCGCGCGAAGCCAGCGGCTTTGGTGCCGATTACAACGCAATGATCCGTGTTGACAGTGCATCTGAATTTAAAGGCTATGACCATCTGGAACTGAACGGCAAAGTGACCGCGCTGTTTGTTGATGGTAAAGCGGTTGATGCCATCAATGCAGGCCAGGAAGCGGTAGTTGTGCTGGATCAAACGCCATTCTATGCAGAATCTGGCGGTCAGGTTGGCGATAAAGGCGAACTGAAAGGCGCAAACTTCTCCTTTGCGGTAGAAGATACTCAGAAATACGGCCAGGCGATTGGTCACATCGGTAAACTAGCTGCGGGTTCTCTGACAGTGGGCGACGCGGTGCAGGCTGATGTTGATGAGGCTCGTCGCGCTCGTATTCGTCTGAATCACTCCGCAACGCACTTGATGCACGCCGCGCTGCGCCAGATTCTGGGGACTCATGTATCGCAGAAAGGTTCTCTGGTTAACGACAAAGTGCTGCGTTTCGACTTCTCACATAATGAAGCGATGAAGCCAGAGGAAATTCGTGCCGTAGAGGATCTGGTTAACGCACAGATTCGTCGTAACTTGCCGATCGAAACCAACATCATGGATCTCGAGGCTGCGAAAGCGAAAGGCGCGATGGCGCTATTTGGCGAGAAGTATGATGAACGTGTACGTGTACTGAGCATGGGCGATTTCTCCACAGAGCTGTGTGGCGGTACTCACGCCAGCCGCACCGGTGATATCGGTCTGTTCCGTATTATCTCTGAATCGGGTACTGCTGCGGGCGTTCGTCGTATCGAAGCTGTAACCGGAGAAGGTGCTATTGCCACCGTTCATGCAGACAGCGATCGCTTAAGCGAAGTTGCGCATCTGCTGAAAGGCGATAGCAATAATCTGGCTGATAAAGTTCGTTCAGTACTGGAACGTACGCGTCAGTTGGAAAAAGAGCTACAACAGCTTAAAGAACAAGCTGCCGCGCAGGAGAGTGCAAATCTTTCCAGTAAGGCAATTGATGTTAATGGTGTTAAGCTGTTGGTTAGCGAGCTTAACGGTGTTGAGCCGAAGATGTTGCGTACCATGGTTGACGATTTAAAAAATCAGCTGGGGTCGACAATTATCGTGCTGGCAACGGTAGCCGAAGGTAAGGTTTCTCTGATTGCAGGCGTATCTAAGGACGTCACAGATCGTGTGAAAGCAGGGGAACTGATTGGTATGGTCGCTCAGCAGGTGGGCGGCAAGGGTGGTGGACGTCCTGACATGGCGCAAGCCGGTGGTACGGATGCTGCGGCCTTACCTGCAGCGTTAGCCAGTGTGAAAGGCTGGGTCAGCGCGAAATTGCAATAATATTAGCGTCAGGCAATGCCGTGGACTTGCTCCACGGCATTCGCATCAACGCTATCGACAACGATAAAGTCAGGTTGAAGTTGTGTATATCGGCTAAACTTAGGTTTAACAGAATGTAATGCCATGACTGCTTACATGTAATGTGTTTGTCATTGCTTACTTTTTGGCGTTATATGATGGATAATGCCGGGATACAGAGAGACCCGACTCTTTTAATCTTTCAAGGAGCAAAGAATGCTGATTCTGACTCGTCGAGTTGGTGAGACCCTCATGATTGGGGATGAGGTCACCGTGACAGTTTTAGGGGTAAAGGGCAACCAGGTACGTATTGGCGTAAATGCCCCGAAGGAAGTTTCTGTTCACCGTGAAGAGATCTACCAGCGTATCCAGGCTGAAAAATCCCAGCAGTCCAGTTACTAATCTTTCCGCGTCTCATCTTTAACGGTGAGACGCACCCTCAAAATCTCTCCTTCACTTCAATTTCTTTTCGCGTTACTCCCGTTCATTCAACGTTAACATCCATTTTTCAACATCATTCCTGCCTGTCATAGGCCATTTTTTCTGTTGATAAAACACTCTTTTTGACGTTTTTACAGTCTAATTGAGCGTGAAGTGTGCAAACGATAAAAGTGTGGGAAAAATTGTTTGACTTATAAGTCTCAGAAAGTAATATGTGCGCCACGCAGCGACGATGAGCGATAAACAAGTTCTTCGAAGCACTCGTAAGAGGCGTGTGGTGAGGTGGCCGAGAGGCTGAAGGCGCTCCCCTGCTAAGGGAGTATGCGGTCAAAAGCTGCATCCGGGGTTCGAATCCCCGCCTCACCGCCATTTGCATCCGTAGCTCAGCTGGATAGAGTACTCGGCTACGAACCGAGCGGTCGGAGGTTCGAATCCTCCCGGATGCACCATCTCTTGCTTGATATGGCTTTAGTAGCGGTATCAAAAAATCTGCAGTAAAGTAAGTTTTCCGATGCATCCGTAGCTCAGCTGGATAGAGTACTCGGCTACGAACCGAGCGGTCGGAGGTTCGAATCCTCCCGGATGCACCATCTCTTACTTGATATAGCTTTCGTAGCGATATCAATATCAGTAGTAAAATAATTTTCCCGATGCATCCGTAGCTCAGCTGGATAGAGTACTCGGCTACGAACCGAGCGGTCGGAGGTTCGAATCCTCCCGGATGCACCATCATTACTTGATATGGCTTTCGTAGCGATATCAATATCAGCAGTAAAATAATTTTCCCGATGCATCCGTAGCTCAGCTGGATAGAGTACTCGGCTACGAACCGAGCGGTCGGAGGTTCGAATCCTCCCGGATGCACCATCATTACTTGATATGGCTTTCGTAGCGATATCAATATCAGCAGTAAAATAAATTTTCCCGATGCATCCGTAGCTCAGCTGGATAGAGTACTCGGCTACGAACCGAGCGGTCGGAGGTTCGAATCCTCCCGGATGCACCATCTTCTCCGTATTATCCGCGATTGATGATCCTCATGGTCTGCAATATTGATGTATGCACCAGGGAGGATAACGTTGCGCCAGCAACGACCCGAAGGGCGAACGCCAGTGAGTCATCCTCCCGGATGCACCATCTTCTCCAACAATTTCCTCCAAAAACATCTCATTTCTAAATAACTATTTTATCCATATCCTGAATAATCTTCCCCTTCGCATCGGCGACAAAATCAAGCAATTACGCTAAAGTAGCGTCATATTTTTCGACTTGCGAGAAGACAATGTACGAGCGTTATGCAGGTTTAATTTTTGATATGGATGGCACAATCCTGGATACAGAACCCACGCACCGTAAAGCGTGGCGTGAAGTATTAGGACGCTACGGTCTTCAGTACGATGTACAGGCCATGATTGCGCTTAATGGCTCGCCCACCTGGCGTATAGCCCAGGCGATTATTGAGCTGAATCAGGCCGATCTCGATCCCCATGCATTAGCCCGCGAGAAAACCGATGCCGTAAGAAGCATGTTGCTCGATAGCGTCGAACCGCTTCCTCTTGTTGAAGTGGTGAAAAGCTGGCACGGTCGTCGCCCAATGGCTGTCGGTACGGGGAGTGAAAGCGCCATTGCTGAGGCGCTGCTAACGCATCTGGGATTACGTCGTTATTTTGACGCGGTTGTCGCTGCCGATCACGTCAAACACCATAAACCTGCACCAGACACGTTTTTGCTGTGTGCGCAGCGTATGGGCGTGCAACCAACACAGTGCGTTGTCTTTGAAGATGCCGATTTTGGCATACAGGCCGCTCGCGCCGCAGGCATGGACGCCGTGGATGTTCGCTTGCTGTGAGTGAGTCGCTGTCGCTCTTCTCGTTGTTTGCCAGTAGTTTTCTCAGCGCTACACTACTACCCGGCAATTCGGAAGTTGTGCTGGTCGCAATGTTACTTTCTGGGGTGAGTCATCCCTGGGTTTTAGTATTAACAGCAACAATGGGTAATAGCCTTGGAGGGTTAACTAACGTTATCCTTGGGCGTTTCTTTCCATTGCGCAAAACATCGCGCTGGCAAGAAAAAGCCATTGGCTGGCTGAAACGCTATGGCGCAGTCACACTCTTATTAAGCTGGATGCCAGTGATTGGCGACTTACTGTGTCTGTTAGCGGGATGGATGCGCATCTCGTGGGGACCAGTAATCTTTTTTTTGTGCCTTGGTAAAGCGTTGCGCTATGTTGCGGTTGCAGCAGCCACCGTTCAGGGCATGATGTGGTGGCACTAATTGTAGGCCTGCACACATGGCCACCATTACAGTTATGCTAATTAAAACGATTTTGACAGGCGGGAGGTCAATTTGATCCCGGACGTATCACAGGCGCTGGCCTGGCTGGAAAAACATCCTCAGGCATTAAAGGGGATACAGCGTGGTCTTGAGCGCGAAACTTTGCGTGTTAACCCAGATGGCACTCTGGCAACAACCGGTCATCCTGAAGCATTAGGTTCCGCACTGACGCATAAATGGATCACCACCGATTTTGCCGAAGCGTTGCTGGAGTTCATTACGCCGGTCGATGGCGATATTGAGCATATGTTGACCTTTATGCGCGATTTGCATCGCTATACCGCGCGTAATATTGGCGATGAGCGGATGTGGCCGTTAAGTATGCCATGTTACATCGCGGAAGGTCAGGATATCGAACTGGCGCAGTATGGAACGTCCAATACAGGGCGCTTTAAAACGCTGTACCGTGAAGGGCTGAAAAATCGCTATGGCGCGCTGATGCAAACCATCTCCGGCGTACACTACAACTTCTCTTTACCAATGGCATTCTGGCAAGCGAAGTGTGGTGATATCTCGGGCGTTGACGCCAAAGAGAAAATCTCTGCGGGCTACTTCCGCGCTATTCGTAACTACTATCGCTTCGGTTGGGTGATCCCGTACCTGTTTGGCGCATCTCCGGCAATTTGTTCTTCTTTCCTGCAAGGTAAACCGACGTCGCTGCCGTTTGAGAAAACCGAGTGCGGCATGTATTACCTGCCGTATGCAACATCGCTACGTTTGAGCGATCTGGGCTATACCAATAAATCGCAAAGTAATCTTGGTATTACCTTTAATGATCTCTACGAGTATGTAGCGGGTCTGAAGCGGGCAATTAAAACGCCGTCGGAAGAGTACGCGACGATTGGTCTTGAGAAAGACGGCAAGCGGCTGCAAATCAACAGCAACGTGCTGCAGATTGAAAACGAGCTGTATGCGCCGATTCGTCCGAAACGCGTTACTCGCAGCGGCGAGTCGCCTTCAGATGCGCTGTTACGCGGCGGCATTGAATATATCGAAGTGCGTTCGCTGGATATCAACCCATTCTCGCCGATTGGTGTTGATGAGCAGCAGGTGCGATTCCTCGACCTGTTTATGGTCTGGTGTGCGCTGGCTGATGCACCGGAAATGAGCAGTAGTGAACTTGCCTGTACACGCGTCAACTGGAACCGGGTGATCCTCGAAGGACGTAAGCCGGGGCTGACACTGGGAATTGGCTGTGAAACTGCGCAATTCCCGTTGCCGCAGGTGGGCAAAGATCTGTTCCAGGATCTGAAACGCGTCGCGCAAACGCTGGACAGCATTAACGGCGGCGAAGCATACCAGAAAGTGTGTGATGAACTGGTGGCCTGCTTTGATAATCCCGATCTGACTTTCTCCGCCCGCATCTTACGGTCTATGATTGATACTGGTATTGGCGGAACCGGGAAAGCGTTTGGTGAGGCTTATCGCAATTTGTTGCGTGAAGAGCCGCTGGAAATTCTGCGTGAAGACGATTTTATTGCCGAGCGCGAAGCGTCTAAACGCCGTCAGCAGGAAATGGAAGCCGCAGACACCGAGTCGTTCAAGGTGTGGCTGGAAAAACACAGCTGATAGAAAAGAAAAAGGCCACTCGTGAGTGGCCAAAATTTCATCTCTGAATTCAGGGATGATGATAACAAATGCGCGTCTTTCATATACTCAGACTCGCCTGGGAACAAAGAGTTCAGAATATTTTAAAAAAAATTACCGGAGGTGGCTAAATGCCGTTGTTAGATAGCTTCACAGTCGATCATACCAGGATGGAAGCGCCTGCAGTTCGGGTGGCGAAAACAATGAACACCCCGCATGGCGACGCAATCACCGTGTTCGATCTGCGTTTCTGCGTGCCGAACAAAGAAGTAATGCCAGAAAAAGGTATCCATACCCTGGAGCATCTGTTTGCTGGTTTTATGCGCAACCATCTTAACGGTAACGGCGTTGAGATTATTGATATCTCGCCAATGGGTTGCCGCACCGGTTTCTATATGAGTCTGATTGGTACGCCAGATGAGCAGCGTGTTGCTGATGCCTGGAAGGCGGCAATGGAAGATGTGCTGAAAGTGAAGGATCAGAATCAGATCCCTGAACTGAATGTCTACCAGTGCGGTACTTTCCAGATGCACTCGTTGCAGGAAGCACAGGATATTGCACGTAGCATTCTGGAGCGCGACGTGCGTATCAACAGCAATGAGGAACTGGCGCTGCCGAAAGAGAAGTTGCAGGAACTGCACATCTAGCCCGTTTAAGAAGAAGAAGCCGGGCGGTGATATCACTGTCCGGCTTGCCTGATGTGCTACGCTTATCAGGTTGATGCGGGGAGCGCGCCACCCGTACGTGACGGGCGGCAAAGTGGTATTAAAAGAGATATTTCATGCCCAGCATTCCCTGGGTATCGCTGTAACCGTTGTCCCCCAACTGCTGGGCGACGTTGCCCCACAGTTGCAGACGTGGATTAAGCTGACCTTCCACCCCAACTTTTAGCTCACCGATGTTACGTGTACCGATGATCTCATCGCTGATGCCATCCATCTTCACGCTGTAATTGCGGGAGTTATAAATCCAGTTGGTTTCCACGAAAGGCTGGAAGGAACGCGCTTTATGATCATCAATAGCATTATGACCTTGCAGGTACGCTTTCACCCCCAGACGCGTTTGCAGGTTGCCTTCGGTGCTGTCCTCAACCAGAGTGCCATTGTCTTCAGTATGATTGTCTGCCTTCACATCCATCCACGTCAGTTGCATTTTAGGCTGCAACCAGTAGCTGGTGCGGGCATCTGCGCTTTCACCAAGACGGAAGGTATAACCCGCTTCAATGGCGGCGGTGATACCGTCAGAGTGATATTTTTCACTGGGCAGATACTCGCCGGAGACGGTGTTATCAAACCAGTTATAGAGCAACCAGCTATCAACATAAGTTCCTGTTTTATCTGCTTCGTTAGCGTACCAGGTGCCATACACGCCCACACTGTAGCCGTCGATTTGCCCGCGTGAGTTGTAGCCGGTCAGGCTGGAATGTGTGTGGCTCTTGCTGTTGGCATAGCCAGCCATCAGGCCGAGATGCCAGCGATCGAGTGCGTTACTGCTCCATTGCGCAAGATCGCCGCCAAGTTGCAGAACATAACGGTTGCTCTGAGTGCTCAGTTCATCTGAGCGATCCTTAAAGCGGTTATGTCCGCCAATGTTACGTAACCACAGACTGGTCACTTTCTGCTCGCCGGTTAGCAGGTCGGTGTACTGTGTTTCCCCCAGACGGTCATGCAGCCGGGTATTAAACAGCGTATTTGCAGCCTGAATATTGGCCAGATAGCTACTAATCTCCGGGCGATACTGATGCTTTCTTTCTGGTAGTGGTTCTGGTGAAACGGGGGTATAAGGAGAAGCCGGTGTCGGTGTATCAGGTGGCTCTGGTGAATCAGGTATTACAGGGTCAACAGGTGGTATAAGTGGGGTTTCACTGGTTAAGTACCAGTTCTGATCGTCACTTTTCGTCACGTTGTAATCATAGGCTCCGGCAACAATACGGCCTTCTTTACTAAACGTACCCTCTGATGCCCCCGTTATTTCAACAATGCGGATACCTTCAAGCGTATCGGCGCCCTGACCACCGGCATTATGAACACTCACACGGGTATGACCAGACGTGTTGCCTTTTACAATTAATTTATCGGTCGCAGAATTATCATCGCCGAGTGCGGTACGCATAACTAACAAACCGTTATTAGCGGTGTAATTGCCATTGATGGTGAGTGTGGCAGGCGTGAATTTGTCGCCATTTTTTGAGGACGATAGTGTTGCCGTACCCGCCAAATCCAGTGCATTTAAGGTTTGTGAAAAACCAGCTAAATCAATATTCCCTCCACTGGAGACGACATAACTGGAGTTTGGACTAAAGGTATCGTTGATACCGGCGCGCAGGGTGCCTTTACTAATATTCGTTTGGCCAGAATAGGTATTTGCGCCAGCCAACGTCGTGACTCCGGAACCTACCTGGTTAACCTCGCCTTTGCCAACGATATCTGCTGCCAGGATAAAATCTTCGCTGGAATGGTTGAAATTAATCTGGGCAGTACTGTCCCCGACCTCGCTTCCCATATGGATAATCGGCGTCTTAATTGCCCCCGCTTTTTGCTCGGCTTCTCCCTGCGCTCCACCAATGTTTAGAATACCGGTGCTGGTTTCGTCCATTCCAAGCCAGATAAATTGATTCGCGCTGACCGTGGCATTATTACTCACGGTAAGAATACCCTTTGCTTCGTTCAGCAATGAGCCCAATCCCCCAAGGGAGATAAACTCATTCACGGCTAATGAAGAATTGTCACCATCAACCAGCGTTTCACCGTATCCCGTTCCCTGAAAATTCTCCATATTTCCATTAAAGCCAATGATCATATCTTTTGACGCTGTAAGATGACCGCCATGAGTGATTTCGAGTTTACCTGTCCCCTGATCGCCTACCATCACATACCGTGCGGCAACGGATGATCCCTCACCGTCAATAACGACTTGCCCCTGTGCCTGGTAATTAAATTCACCAATTCTGAATTCATTTAAATCGGTGATAGTACTACCGCTAAGTACCATTAAAGTTCCTGAACCGCCATTAGTTCCCAGGTAAATATCGCGTTCATTAGGCGATGCATGACTAAGCGTCAGATGAGTGTTATTTTCTAATTTTATTGTCCCTGACGTCGCATTACCGATTACGATTTTAGCAGTAGTCAGATCCCGCCCGTCTATATTCAACGTTCCTGCACTTGTTGCTCCAACATTAAGATACCGAAACTGGTCCCATACTGGTGAGTTATTTTCTGATGAAGATAAGGTTACGACATCATTATTATTGATTGTCACATCGCTGTTGATAGTGGCTGGTGGTGTCCATGCCTGAGAAATTGGTATTGATAGCACAGTTGAAATAGCTATTGCCAGCGTGGACAAGGGATGCTGTCTGATATTCATAAAGTTAATTTTCATCCTTATGATTTATTTTAAGATAAATAGCGAATCCACAGTAACTACGTAAAAAATTAGATTTTAAGGCCGCTGAATCAGGTTGCTGTTCTGTAAATGAAGGGTAGTGTGTGAGGCCAATAATTATAAATCAGTTTAATTTGTGATTAATTTGATATTAATTTGTTTTGATGGTTTAGGCATTAGGGTGAAAATAAGGTGCATAATTTTACTTAGCGGAAATTTTTAAATGTCTTAAGGCATAAAAATGAGCAAAGAAAAAGCAAAGGAAATCAATAAGATGTTTTTTCGGAATTTTGCGGGGTTAGTAACAGTAACTGATTAATTGCATGTTTATTGTTTGCACATCTTTTTAGATATAAAAAACACCAGGATTATTATCAAAAAATAATGTAAGTCTGGTTTCCATGCATGGGTTATATGCACGTAAATAATAAGATTAAATATTTCCTCATTAAGAAAAGTGCAAAAGTATTCTCTTCTCAGGCAATGTAAATCTGCCCGATACGATAAACGTATCGGGCAGGTGTTTAATTCTCCGGCTTTCTACCTGTCAGTCACCCGATATTCCACGCTATGCGCTTCATCAGGTTGTGGAACTTCCAGCCTTGAGGCCATCCGCATCACCACCGCTTCAGGAACGGCATACTCGCGTCTGGCATTTTGCTGCTTCCATTGCGACCACGGCACTTCCAGATAAACGATTTTTACTCGTGCGCCGTAAGCCGTAAACAGACTGATAAGCTGGCTACGCAGCTGGCGGGTAATGTTCGTTGCATTCCAGACAAACGACTTCTTTTGCCGAAGTCGCACGCGCGCCTCTTCTTTTGCCTGTTGCACAATACGCCCGGTGGCGGTTTTGTCGTCCGGGCTGGCATTGATTCGCCGCCGCATGTCATCAAGGCTGATAACATCCATTCCCTGGCACTGTTCACTGATATAGCGATCTTTGCCCATTCCCGGTAAGCCACACAGCAAAGTAACTTCAAAATGTTCAGCCTCCCAGGGAACAAAATCGGGAGAACTTTGTTCATGGGTCAGGTAATGCCAGCGTGCGGAATCAGAAACGAATGGGCGCACTTTTCCCCAGCATTGTTGCTCCTGGCAAAACAGCACGAACAGATCGATGCGTTCCAGCATTGACTGCTTATCAGGGCAATGACGACCAAGCAGATCGGCACGGGCAAGCAGGGCGAGCAGACGCGTGTCGACGCGCATCGCAGCAGTGAGCAGTAAACGCTCCGGTTCCGGACGTTCCAGTAACCATAGCGGTAACCCATGCAGACGCACCAGTGCAACGATTTGCTCGCGCAGCACAAATGGTGTGGGGATATCGCGCCATAAAATTTGTCGGGCCGTCAGTTCGCCCCGACGAGCGTGGCCAGGCGACTGAATACGTCCGTTTTCCTGCACGGTAGTGCTGCGCTTTTCAACATCATGCAATAACGCCGCCGCCCATAAAACTTCCTGCTGTTGAGCGGGGAGTTGCTGAAATTCTGGCAGAGTAACGAGGGCGTTAAGCACCATTTCGGTATGCACGCCGACGTCACCTTCACCATGATGCTCCGGGTCTTGTGGCGTGTGATGCATCTCCTCAACCCAGCTAAAACGCTGGCGAAGTGTCGACCAGCGTTTATCGTCGGTAAGTCGCCAAATCATGACTGTTCTCCATAAGCGAACTCATGTGCCATCCGCGCCCGACGCCAGTGGCGCTTCCAGTGTTCGCTGGTTTTGACATGATTTTTGCGCACGTACTTGAATACATTATGGGGAAAATCGGCAACGGGAAATGCGTCGCGATTTCGGCTGACAATGCCTTCCAGCGTACAGGGTTGCCCGGTTTGCGTATCCCAGGGATCGAACGCGCCGCGCTCACAGGTCAGCGCCAGAAAATCATGTTGCCAGCTTTTTTCATCATTCCCCGGCTGCGGGCCGGAAATTTCCGGGACGCAGGGGAAATCAAACAAGGCGGCGTAAAACTGAACTTCTTCCCAGCTTAACCACATGTCCTGACAGCGAACGGCAAACAGATAAAAATCCTGCTCCAGTGCCCGGTATTCAATGGAGTGAACGGCATAAAGATTTTCGCCAAACAACTCCAGATCGCCGAGATCGTTTTTCAGTAGTTGCCAGCGTTGGCGAATATTATAGCTCCATGCCGATTCCGTAGGGGCTGCATGGGAACGGGCAAACACGCCGAAGCGATTAAGACAGTTATTTTCGCCGTCGAGTTTTTCAGTATGTACCAGTTGCGAAATTGCCTGCATATCTTGCCAGTAACTGGCGTTAATGCGGTCATCGCTGGTGGTGCCAGGGGAGAAAGGGTAGTGCCAGGTTCTCCCGTATTTACGTTGGGTATTCATAATAATCCATTATTTGGTGTGTAATAAATGTACGCCCGCGAGGGTGCGAGTTTTGGGGTTAAAAGAAAAATGTAAGTATCACCCGCGAAAGCGAGGGCGAAGGGAAAAGAGAATTAACAACCTGAACGAATGTTCAGAACCGGTTAATGGTGAATGGAAGAGTGTGAGGCGGCGAGAAGATACACCGATTGAGTGGATAAAACAACCGTTTGTAGAATGAGCAAATAAAAAGGGAGCCGCAGCTCCCTTTGACAACATCAGTGCGCACCGCCTCCGCCGCCACCTGCGCCAAATGGCGGCCTGGCAAACCACACCAGCCCCAGCAGGACGAGGAATATCCCGGCTGACATCCAGAAGATCTCATTGGCGGAAATAATCAACCCCTGATTAGTGATCTGCTGGGCAATCCAGCCGGAAGCTTGCTGTTGCGTCATTCCCAGCCCTTCCAGTTGATGGTACATCGCCTGGGCGTTCGGGTTATACGGATTCACTGATTCGGTCAACTGCGCATGGTGCAGTGACTCGCGGTTAGTCCACATAGTCGTAGTGATTGATGTCCCTATAGACCCCGCCAGCGTTCGCGTAAAGTTGGAGAGACTCGACGCCGCCGCCAGTCGTTCCGGCGGCAAACCAGAGAGCGTAATGGTGGTCAGCGGCATAAAGAAGCAGGCCACCGCGAAGCCCTGGATAAACTGCGGCCAGGCCGATGCACCAAAATCCATACCCGGTTCAAAGGTATAAGCACGCCAGTAAAAGCAAACGGCATACATAATAAAGCTGAAGGTTACCAGCCGACGCATATCCAGTTTATGCGCAAAACGGCCGATAATTGGCGACAGGATCACCGGAATAATCCCTACCGGCGCAGATGCCAGCCCTGCCCAGGTTGCCGTGTAGCCGTAGACTTCCTGCAATAATTGCGGCAACAGAACAATTGCGCCGAAGTAGAGCATGTAGGCGAGGCTGATACACAAGCAGCCAATTGTGAAGTTGCGCGATTTAAACAGTGACAGGTCGACTATCGGGTTATCGTCGGTCAACTCCCAGACAATCAGGAAGCTGATAGCCACCACCGCCACCACGGTGAGGATGATAATTTCTTGCGATGAGAACCAGTCCAGCTCTTTACCCCGGTCGAGCATAATTTGCAGGCTACCGATACCAATCACCAGCAGCGCCAGCCCCACGGCATCAATTCGCCGCCTTTCTGTACGGGTTTCGCGTCCGCGCAGGGTTTGCAGTGTCATCAACACCACCGCCACGCCAATTGGCACGTTGATGAAGAATATCCAGCCCCAGTGGTAATTATCACTGATATAACCGCCGAGGATTGGGCCGCAAATTGGCGCGACAATCACCGTCATCGACCACAACGCCAGCGCGATCGAGCGTTTAGCTGGCGGGTAGTTATTCAGTAACAGACTTTGCGAAAGTGGGATCAACGGCCCGGCGACAATCCCCTGAATCACGCGGAAGAAGATCAGCATATTCAGACTACTGGAAACACCACACGCCCACGACGCAATGGCGAAGGCGATGGTTGACCAGAGGAACAGCTTCACTTCCCCGACGCGTTTTGCCAGCCAGCCGGTAAGGGGGATCGAGATGGCGTTTGCCACCCCGAAGGAGGTGATCACCCACGTTCCCTGGCTGAGCGATGAGCCCAGATTCCCGGCGATAGTGGGGATCGCCACGTTAGCAATGGTGGAGTCCAGCACCTGCATGAATGTCGCCAGTGACAGCGCAATCGTCATAATGACCAGTTGCGCGCCTTCCAGCGGTTTTTGCTGTTGCATCACACGCACCTCTGGATTAGCCAGCGTTAGCTTTTACGATATCGTCGATCAGTTTATTGACAGGTGCCAGGCTGATTTCACGCGCGGTACTTACCGCGACCGGCGTAGAACGTACTTTGTTTGCCAGTACCTGACCGTCACGGTTAGTGGTATTGACGCTCACCAGCGTGGACAAACCGATGCGCAGTGGGTATTGCTCCAGCTGTTTCTGATCCAGTTCAATACGAACAGGCAGACGCTGAACGACTTTGATCCAGTTACCGGTGGCATTTTGCGCCGGAAGCAGCGAGAACGCGCTACCTGTACCCATATCCAGACCGACCACTTTACCGGTGTATTTCACATCATCGCCGTAAATATCAGTGGTGATGGTGACCGGCTGACCGATACGCATATTGGCAATCTGCGTCTCTTTAAAGTTGGCATCCACCCACATATTGGTAGCCGGAACGACCGCCATCAGCGGCGTCGTTGGGCTAATTTGCGCACCAGGCTGAACGGCTCGGCGGGAGACATAGCCGGTCATTGGGCTGACAATACGGGTACGTTCCAGCGCCAGCCAGGCGTTACGTACTTCAGTAGCGGCCTGTTGCACGGCAGGCTGATCTTCCAGTTTAGTTCCCAGAATCATCGCCTGATTGGCATTGTATTGTTGAATGGCGACATCCAGTTGCGCCTGGGCGCTGGTGACGGCGTCGCGGGCGTGTTGCAGTTCTTCGCGACCAATCAGGTTGGCATTGCCCAGCGGCACACGGCGGTTGTAGTCGCTCTGTGCTTTAGCGAGGGCGATTTTTTGCACCTCAATATTCGCCTGCAACTGCTTGCTGTTAATCATCAGCTGGTGGGTTTGGCGAACGCTGGAAGCCAGTGCAGTTTTGGCTTTTTCAAACGCCTGGCGAGCATCTGTCGGGTCGAGAGTGACCAGCACATCGCCTTCTTTTACAAAATCGGTGTTATCGGCCCAGACTTTCGTCACGCTGCCAGACACCTGAGACATAATTTGAATCTGATTCCCTGCCACGTATGCGTCATCGGTCTCTTCAAAATGACGCAGTACCAAAAACCAATAAATTCCTATCGCTACGGCAATAATGATAAAGAGCAAGGTGAGAAGGAGGAGCAGACTCTTACGTTTGCCGCTCTTCTTTACCGGTTGCTGCGGGTTTTGAGTCTCCGCATTTGCGCTCATATTGTTCTCCACGATCTTCTTAACTCATCGGCTGAGCCGACCTGCTTGCCAAAAAGGCCAGCACGTTGCGATGCTGGCCGGTCAGTTTTTCTTTTATAAATCTGGATTTTTGAGCGAGATGACGCGTTAGCTCATCGCTTCGAGGACCATGCCGTCTTGTTCCATCTGGTCGAGACGGGAGAGCAACTTGCGGGTGATTTGCTCAAGCTGATCTTTTTCGCTAGTGCTGAGCGCGGACCAGAGTTGATGCAGGCAGTTATGCTGCGGCGGTAAAACCTCGCGCAAAAACTCGTGACCTTTTTCCGTTAATTGCAGATGCAGGCAGCGGCGATCGTTGTCGCTTTCACGGCGCTCGATCCAACCGCGTTTTTCCAGTTCATCGGCAATACGCGTCGCATTGGTACGGGATGATCCAAGAGCACAACTTAATTCAGAAGGCTGAATACTGTGGTTTTCCTGAGACTCCAGCGTAATCAACGCCATAAACAACGTCTCGTTAATCCCCTGAGCCTTCAGCATTTTATTGCGGTTCTCCAGCAGCTTGCTCTGCATATGCATACAAAGACGGGTCAGAAGGATTTCCTGGTAAGGAAAATCTTCGTGGCGGCTGGCGCGAAATTTTAGCATTTGTTCAATGGGCGTAAACGAACTATCCATTTGGGTATGACCTCATTAATTTCAGCCGATATAGTAACGACAGTGACAAATAAAGTAAATGTATTGTTTTAGAAAATTGATTCTTGTGGGTTATATAATCGCCATCACTTTCCAGGCGAGCCCGTAGGCCAGCGCACTTAGCAGTGTAGGGACGATAATGCTGCGTGTTTTATAGAAACTGGCACCCAGTACCGCGAAGCCAACCAGTGTGGGCACGAAACGGCGTGTATCGTGCATCACTTCTGGTGCGGTAGAGACAACCAGCAGAGCACAAATCGAGGCTATGCCAATGGTGTCGAGCAAAATACCCACCGCACCACGTTTGGTCGGGCGGGCATTACCCACACGCAGGCGCAGCGGCAAATAGCGAAAGCAGTAATTAACCGCGCCAACCAGTAACCCAAGCAGCAGAACCTCATAGCTCATCGGGCGCTCCTTGCCAGAATGCCTGAATTAGCGCAGTGAGGCAGCCACAGACAATGCCTGCCAGAATGGCGACGGGAATAGAAAATAGCGTTACGCCCGCAAGGGCGCTGATTAACGCTGCGGTAACGCAAAGGGATTGTTTGCGCTGGAAAGAGGCGAGCAGAAAACTCATAAAGAGCGCCGGTAGCATAAAGCCTAATGCTGCTTCAACGGCTGGATAACCTTGCAGCAATCCGCTGCCAGAGAATGCCCCTATAACCGTACCAAATACCCACGATGACCATGAACTGAAGGCAATGCCAATCATCCAGTTCTCGCTCCAGCGGCGATTATTGCGTACCAGCTTTGCCGTTGCTGCGGCAAAAACTTCATCCGTCAGGCCAAACGCCCACAATGCAGTTTTCGATTTTTGCAAACGCTGAACAATGCGGCTACGCAACGATGGACCATACAGGATATGGCGAACATCCATTGCCATGACGGTCAGCGCAGCGACCCACAAACTACTCCCGGCTGCCAGCATCGTGGTAATGACGAACTGACTCGCGCCTGCATAAATGATGCAGGAGAAAAAAACGCTTTCGAGAGGAGAAAATCCCAGACGGGTCGCATTCAGACCGAAAGCAAAGGCCACCGGAATATAACTAATAACAATCGGTAAACTGTCTTTGCATCCTTCCATGAAGGTCGCCGAACCTGAAGCAGGCAGAGGAGTAGGGCTTACCATAGAGTGTACGCTTAACGACTGTTAAAATTATAAATGGACTGAATGAATATCTTAACCTTATCAGACTGATGGGCTTCTTAACACCCTTATAAGTGTAAAGCCACGAAAACGGTTGCTGATTGTCTAAATAGCGGCTTCCTGACGATGAAAACCTCGCCACCAGACCAACAGATTAACCAGGGCAATCGTCGCACCAGCCAGGCAAACGCCTGCCCAACCGGCATGTTGCCAGGCTGAGGCCGAAATCAGTGAACCGGCGGCACCGCCAATAAAGTAACTGGTCATATAGCCTGCGGTCAGACGATTACGTGCATCAGGATAAATACGATAAATCACGGTTTGATTGGTGATATGCACGCCCTGTACGGTGAGATCCAGCACCAGGATGCCAATAATCAGCGCCAGCACGGAAGTGTGACCAAACCAGATCGCCAGCCATGAAAGCAACAGCAGCAGTAGGCCGAAAGTTGTTGTCAGGTGCGATTGACCCTTATCGGCAAAACCACCTGCCGGACGTGCGCCCAGCGCCCCAGCGGCTCCTGCAAGGCCAAACAGACCAATCGTTCCATCGCTGTAGTTAAAAGGCGGCGCGGCAAGCAAAAAGGCCATTGATGTCCACAGAATGCTGAAGTTAGCAAAGGTCAGACAGCCCAGTACCGCGCGGGTGCGCAGGATCTTATCGCTGATAAACATGCTGAAAACGGAACCTAACAACTGTGGGTAGTTGAGGTGCGTCTCCGATTTCATCTGCGGCAGGCCGCGCCATAACGCCAGCGCCATTAGCGCCATTAATACTGCTGCGACCCAGAAAACGGTGCGCCAGCCGCCGAGATTTGCCAGCAACCCGGCAACGGTACGCGCCAGCAAAATGCCCAGTAGCAGGCCGCTCATAATTGTGCCAACCACCTTGCCGCGTTTTTCCGGCGAGGCCAGTGTTGCCGCCAGCGGAACCAGAATTTGTGCCACGACCGAGAATAAACCCGTTAATGCCGTACCGAGGATCATCATCGCCAGTGACTGACTGCTGGCGGTAATCAACATACCGCCCGCTGCCAGTAAGGTCATCGAGACAATCAGGCGGCGGCGTTCAAACATATCACCGAGGGGAACAAGAAATAGCAGACCGGCGGCATAACCTAGCTGCGCGGCGGTGACAATAAAGCCCGCTGAACTGGCAGAAAGGGAAAAGTTACGCGCGATAGTGTCGAGCAATGGCTGAGCGTAATAGTTGCTGGCGACCGCCAGACCGGTGGCGATCGACATTAGCACGATCAGCGCCGGGCTAAGCTCGTGATTGGGTTTCGTCATTATTGTTTATCAGGTGATGATGAGTCTGAAAACCAATAATAGCGGATGTTGATGAATATGGGATGAAAGATAGATTGTTGAAATGTGCGGTGTGGTGTGTAGGCATGATAAGACGCGTCAGCGTCGCATCAGGCATTGTGTACAGAATGGCGGATGCGGCAAAAACGCCTTATCCGCCCGAATAAAAATTACTTCTGCGCTGCCAGCGCCTCATTTACCCAGCCATCGAACTGTTGCTGGTGGGCTTTGATCCAGCCATCAACGTGACCCTGAATATCGCCTTCTGAGGCTTTGCCGTCATGCATAATGGCGTTCTGGGCGTTAATGTCTGCCACCGGCAACTGCATAATGGCAAACAGTTTCGCTGCCGCCGGGTTTTTCTCAGCCCAGGCTTTGTTGGCAACGATATGCATGGTGCTGACCGGGAAGCCGTAATTTGCGCCATTCGGTAGTTTGGTATCGGCGTTTTTATCACCCGGCAGTGCGGAGAACGGCACCTGCAACCAGACGACATCTTTGCCCGGCTTCAGTTCGTTACTCACCCAGTACGGCGTCCAGGTGTAGTAAAACACCGGCTTGCCCTCTTTGTAACGACTGATGGTGTCAGCCATCATCGCCGCATAGTTACCCTGATTATGCGTCACGGTGTTGGTCAGTTCATACGCGGCAAGCTGGTGATTAATGGCACCTTCGCAGCCCCAGCCGGGGTTACAGCCGGTTAAATCCGCTTTGCCATCGCCGTTGGTATCAAATAGTTTGGCGATCTTCGGATCTTTCAATTGTGCGATGTTGGTGATTTTGTACTGGTCGGCGGTTTTTTTATCGATCAGGTAACCTTGCGCCGCGCCGTTAACAAATACCCCTTCACGATAAAATTTCTTATCGCCACCGGCTGCTTCGTACATGTTGTCATGCAGCGGCGTCCAGTTCACAGCGGTGAAGGTTGCATCGCCAGAAGCAAGCGAGGTGTAGCCAACGTTGTAATCCACTTCGCTGGGTTTATTGACGGTATAACCTAATTTCTCTAATGCACGACTGACCAGCAGCGTCTGGAAGGTTTCTTCAGTGATGGTGCTCTGGACTGGATTAACAGTAATGCCTTTGCCCGGCAGATCGGCAGCAAAAGTTTGTGTAGAGATAAGCGTGGCAAACGCTGTCGCAAAAAGTACGCTATGTCGCATTGTTATTCCTTTTTTTGGCAGGGTGATAATGCCCGGCGTCACCGGGCAAGTGCAGAGTTACTTAATGAATGGGCGGGTCAGCAGACCAACAGGGCCAGTGGTGTACCAGCGACGGTTGCCGCGACTGCGTGAGTCGCGCCCAACGGCCTGCGTCAGGCGATCGAGGATAATGGCGAGGATCACAATCCCGACGCCGCCAACGGTGGCAAGCCCCATATCCAGACGACCGATACCGCGCAGAACCATCTGACCAAGCCCGCCAACAGCAATCATCGAGGCGATGACCACCATTGAAAGAGCCAGCATCAGCGTCTGGTTAACGCCCGCCATAATGGTCGGCATCGCCAGCGGTAACTGAACTTTGAACAGCATCTGGCGCGGGCTGGCACCGAATGAGCGCGAGGCTTCAATCAGATCCGCCGGAACCTGGTTAATCCCCAGAATGGTCAGACGGATAATCGGCGGCAGAGCAAAGATGATAGTCACCACCACGCCCGGCACGTTACCGATACCAAACAGCATGACGATTGGCACCAGATAAACAAACGCTGGCGTGGTCTGCATGGCATCAAGCAGTGGACGAATAATTTTCGCCGCTCGCGGACTTCTCGCCAGCCAGATCCCCAACGGCAAACCGATGACGATACAGAACAGCAGGGCGGTTAATACCAGCGCCAGGGTGACCATTGCTTGCGACCATGCGCCAATCGCGCCGATAGCAATCAGTGAAACCAATGTCGCAACGCCCATACCGACGCCGGAAATCTGCCAGGCGATGAGAGCGAAAACGATAATCGCCACAGGTGCAGGCATACCCAGCAGCAATTGCTGGAAACCGTTGAGAATATAATCCACCGGAACGCGCACACCCTGAAAGACGGGACGGAAATGGGTAACGACCCAGTCGATCCCTTCAGTTACCCAACTGTCGAGTGGGATCAGCGTCTTGTGGAATGGATCGAGAATATTAAAATGCTCGACGTTTGGCGCAGGCGTACTGGTCAGCCAGTCAGCACCACCGCCGTCAGTCGGTGCAGTCGTCGGTGTACCCCAGGCGTCTGCGGATTGTGCGGCGCTGTCCGCCGCTGGTGTGGTATCCCACGGATTATTTTGATCAGCCATTGTTTACCCCCTCACGATCTAAAGCGCGCAGCAGCATTCCTTTCGAAATGATGCCGACATACTGTTGGTCCTCGTCGACCACTGGCACCGCACAGGGCGCCTGTCCGACATGAGAGAGCAACTCGCTAAGAGGTGTCTGAGCATCGACCGCTAACGGCGCATCAATCAGCGCCGCATCAAGACCTTGCTGCTGCGTTAATGCTGCTTTTAACGAATCGATAGACACTGCGCCGACAAATTTATTACCGCGTTCGATGACGTAACCATATTCGCGGTCTTCATCCTGCAATAATTTCAGCGCCGAACGCGGGCCGAAGCCGGGTGTTTTACGAATTAAGCCATTAGGGCTGCGGCGGGCAATATCTTTTGCGCTGAACACCTGGCTAATATCGACGCCACGGAAGAAGGTACGGACATAATCATTCGCCGGATTATTGAGAATTTCATCCGGTGTACCGACCTGAACGACTTCACCATTTTGCATAATGGCAATTCTGTCGCCAATACGCATAGCTTCATCGAGATCGTGGGAAATAAATACAATGGTGCGCTGATGTTTCGCCTGTAATTTTACCAGCTCATCCTGCATCTCGGTGCGAATTAGTGGGTCGAGCGCCGAGAAGGCTTCATCCATTAATAAAATATCCGGATTGATGGCTAATGCGCGAGCCAATCCGACACGTTGGCGCATCCCGCCAGAAAGTTCGTCCGGGTAACTGTGGGCATAATTTTCCAGCCCGACCTGACGCAGTGCATCAATGGCTTTTTCCCGGCGTTCTTCGGCATTAATTCCGGCCAATTCCATACCAAACGCAGTATTGTCCAGCACGGTCATATGTGGCATTAAGGCAAAGGACTGGAAGACCATCGCAATCTTTTTTCTGCGCACCTCACGGAGTTCGGCATCGGATATTTTGGCAATATCCACACCGTCAATCAGTACTTGTCCACGGGTGGGTTCAATCAGGCGATTGAGAAGGCGTACCATTGTGGATTTACCCGAACCGGATAATCCCATGATGACAAATATCTCGCCTTCTTCAATGGCCAGACTGGCGTCTTTTACGCCAAGCGATAGACCTGTTTTTTCCAGAATTTGTTCTTTTGAAAGTCCTTTTTCGATATATTTGAAAGCCCGTTGTGGATGCTCGCCAAATATTTTATAGAGATTTTTAATTTCTAATTTAATTGCCATGCAATAGAAAGATTCCTGTTATTTGTTTATGTCGATATATTACCCGATGGAAATAGTCACTTTTTTCTACCCTAACATACTGAGAATCTGAGGCAACCCCTGATGGCAAATGTGGCATGAATATTGATGTGAGCAAATTGCCGGAATTTCCCGTGATATAAGGGCTGAGAGCAAATCGAGAAAAGTTGATATTTTTTGTTATAGATAGCGGAAAAACGCCTGAATATTGTAGTTTCAGGCGAATAATGCAACAGAGTATCAGTGTAGATCACCACAAAATATCTGTGTGATAAAAAGCCATTTAATGAAAATTATTTCCCTGCTGCGGTTGGTGATATTTTTTAAATAACCGTGTCAGAAATTCCAGTCTTCGTCTTCTGTTTCGACCGCTTTTCCTACCACATAAGAGGAGCCAGAACCGGAAAAGAAATCGTGATTTTCATCGGCATTCGGCGAAAGCGCGGCGAGGATTGCCGGATTCACTTCCGCCATTTCTGCCGGGAAAAGCGGTTCGTACCCCAGATTCATCAACGCTTTATTGGCGTTGTAGCAGAGAAACGCTTTTACATCGTCAGCCCACGAGGTTTCGGCGTACAGCTCATCGGTGTATTGCAGTTCGTTGTCGTAGAGTTCCAGCAACAAATCGAAGGCAAAATTCTTTAACTCTTCGCGTTGTGCCTGGGAGATTTTTTCCAGGTTTTTCTGATATTTATAACCGATGTAATAACCGTGCACTGCTTCATCGCGGATAATCAGACGGATCAGGTCGGCGGTATTGGTCAGCTTACCGCGACTGGAAAAATACATCGGCAGCCAGAAGCCAGAGTAGAACAAAAATGATTCCAGAAAGACACTGGCGATTTTCTTTTTCAGCGGATTATCGCCGCGATAATGTTGCTGAATAATCTGTGCTTTTCGCTGCAACGGCGCGTTTTCTTCACTCCAGGCGTAGGCGGCATCGACATCTTTTGTCTGGCACAGCGTCGAGAAAATCGAACTGTAAGAGCGGGCATGAACCGCTTCCATAAAGCTGATATTTGATAATACCGCCTCTTCATGGGGCGTGATCGCATCGGGCATCAGCGAAGGTGCGCCGATAACATTTTGTAGCGTGTCGAGTAGCGTCAGGCCAGTAAAAACACGCATCGTCAGTTGTTGCTCTACGGCGCTTAATGTCTGCCAGGCGGGGATATCGTTCGACAGTGGCACTTTTTCCGGTAGCCAGAAATTACTGGTCAGGCGATTCCACACCTCCAGATCTTTATCGTCAGTAATCTTGTTCCAGTTGATGGCGCTGATACGTGAGAGTTTCATAGATATTCCTTAAAGTGCGCAGGAGACGCAGCCTTCAATTTCAGTACCTTCCAGCGCCATCTGACGCAGGCGAATGTAATAGAGCGTTTTGATACCCTTACGCCAGGCGTAAATCTGCGCTTTGTTGATATCGCGGGTGGTGGCGGTATCGGGGAAAAACAGCGTCAGCGACAACCCCTGATCGACATGGCGGGTCGCTTCGGCGTAGGTGTCGATAATCTTTTCCGCGCCAATTTCGTAAGCGTCCTGATACAGCGCCAGATTCTCATTAGTCATAAACGGGGCAGGGTAGTAAACGCGCCCGGTTTTGCCCTCTTTGCGGATCTCTACTTTCGCCACAATCGGATGAATACTCGACGTGGCATGGTTGATATAAGAGATGGAACCGGTTGGTGGCACCGCCTGGAGATTCTGGTTGTAGATGCCATAGCGCATCACGTCGTCGCGCAGTCGCGCCCACATCTCACGGGTAGGTAGCGTAATACCGCTACGGGCAAACAGTTCGCCAACTTTCGCCGTTTTCGGCTGCCAGTTACCTTGCAGATATTGGCTAAAATATTCACCGCTGGCATAGCGCGACTGTTTGAACCCGGCGAAGGTTTCACCGCGTTCGCGCGCCAGCAACATCGAGGTGCGCAGCGCGTGCCAGGTGATGGTATAGAAATAGAGATTGGTGAAATCCAGTGCTTCCGGCGAACCATAGGCGATGCCTTCCCGCGCCAGATAACCGTGTAAATTCATCTGCCCCAGCCCGATGGCGTGCGAGGCGGAATTTCCGGCTTCGATGGACGGCACGCTGCGGATATGACTCATATCCGACACCGCCGTCAGACCGCGCACGGCTGTTTCTACCGTGCGGGCAAAGTCGGGGGAATCCATGGTGTGGGCAATATTCAACGAACCTAAATTGCAGGAAATATCATGGCCTGTGCGAGCATAGTTGAGATTCTCGTCATACTCTGAGGCGCTGTTTACCTGCAAAATCTCTGAGCAAAGATTGCTCATATTTATGCGCCCGGCGACAGGGTTAGCACGGTTTACCGTGTCTTCATACATGATGTACGGATAGCCGGACTCAAACTGGATCTCCGCCAGCCGCTGGAAGAAATCACGCGCGTTGATGTATTTTTTGCGGATGCGTTTATCGGCAACCAGTTCGTCATAGTGTTCGCTAATGGCGATATCGGCAAACGGCTTGCCGTAAACCCGCTCAACGTCATAGGGCGAAAACAGTGCCATCTGCGCATTCTTTTTCGCCAGATGGAAGGTGATATCCGGGATCACCACGCCCAGCGACAGCGTTTTAATGCGGATTTTCTCGTCGGCATTTTCCCGCTTTGTGTCGAGAAAACGCAGAATATCGGGATGATGGGCATGTAAATAGACTGCACCCGCCCCCTGACGAGCGCCGAGCTGATTGGCATAGGAAAATGCGTCTTCCAGCATTTTCATCACCGGAATTACGCCAGAAGATTGATTTTCAATACGTTTAATTGGCGCGCCCGCTTCCCGCAGATTCGACAGCAAAAATGCCACGCCGCCGCCGCGTTTCGACAGTTGCAGTGCGGAATTTACCGCCCGGCCAATCGACTCCATATTGTCTTCAATACGCAGCAGAAAACAGGAAACCAGTTCGCCGCGCTGCTGTTTGCCACAGTTGAGGAATGTTGGCGTGGCAGGCTGAAAGCGTCCTGACAGCATTTCATCGGTCAGTTGCAACGCCAGCGTTTCATCGCCTTGTGCCAGCGTCAGCGCCACCATAGTGACTCGATCGGCAAAATCCTCCAGATAACGCTTACCGTCGAATGTTTTCAACGTATAGCTGGTGTAAAACTTCCATGCACCGAGGAACGTCTGGAAACGAAAACCGCTGGCGTGCGCGCGGGCAAATAGCGTAATGACAAAGTCGCGAGAGTAGCGATTGAGGACATTTTCATCATAGTAACCTTCGTTGACCAACCAGTTCAGGCGCTGCTGCTGGCTACTGAAGGTCACACTGTTCGGGCGTACATGCGTCGCCATAAAGGCGTCTACGGCCTGGCTGTCTTTATCGAACTGAATGCGACCTGCGCTATCGTAAAGGTTAAGCATCGCATTCAGGGCGTGGTAATCCATTGTTTCCTGCGTCAGGCGGTCTGCGGTTGTCGTTGCCAAAATTCGGTTACTCCTTTACGAACATTTTCGATATCGCTTTGCGTACCCATGAGTTCAAAGCGGTACAGCCACGGCACGCCGCATTTCCGGGCAATCACATCTCCGGCGCGACCATACGCCTCACCAAAGTTGCGATTACCCGAAGCAATAACGCCGCGAAGCAACGCCCGGTTATGTTCGTCGTTTAAAAAGCGAATCACCTGTCGTGGCACAGCGCCAGCCGTACCGCCACCGCCGTAAGAGGGCACGATCAGGATGTAAGGCTCGTCTACCTGAATCCGTTCCCGCTCATTGAGTGGAATGCGCACGGCGGGCAGCCCTAAACGTTCGATAAAACGCTGCGTATTTTCGGAGCTGCTGGAGAAGTAGACGAGCTGGCTCATGCACTGGCCGCGTGTGGCGCTGGATGCAGACGGTTGATCATGTCCGGACGGAAACCAGACCAGCGAAGATCGCCAGCAATCACTACCGGCAACTGACGAAAGCCCTGAGCACGCAACGCTTCCGCCGCTTCAGGAACGCGATCGACATTAATCATTTCAAAATCAAAGCCCCGGTTTTCCATCGCCCGTTTGGTGGCGTGGCACTGAACGCAATCGTTACGAGTGTAAATAGTAATGCGCATGATTCGTATTTCCGTTTAAAATGAAGATACGGCGCGATGATACGCGTCGGGTTGTCTCTCTGTTGATACAGGGATACTAGATGTAGTTGAAAAAAGATTCAACCATACAAGATATGGGAAATTTCGATAAATCTCACCGCCGCCGAGCAGCTCAGCGGGGTAGGGGGTTTTGTGTTCTATAGCCGGGTGATTACCCGGCATCAGGAAGTTACATCCGCATGGAAACGGCCAGGCGGTTAAAGCAATTCATCAGTCCGATGGCAAAAGTCAGGTCGCTGATCTCTGCTGCGCTGAAATATTCAAGCAAAGGTTGATAAACGTCGTCTTCTGCATGGCTTCGGGCAATATCGGTCACCGATTCCGCCCAAGCCAGCGCCGCCCGCTCGCGATCATCAAAATGATGGCTCACCCGCCAGCCTGCCAGAGCGTCCAGCTTGTGCTGCGGCACACCGGATTTGCGTAATGCTTTACTGTGCATCTCCAGACAAAATGCGCAGCCGTTTATTTGCGAGACGCGCAAATAAACTAACTCCATCAGTGTGGTATCCAGCGCACTATTTTCCAGCGCCGTTTTGGCCTGCACCAGCGCGTTATACACTGCCGGGCTAAGTTCGTAGTAAGGCTGACGTAATGTAGTCATACAGTTTCTCCTCTTATTAACGCCCGCAATGTAGCACTATAATGGACTGCTAAAGAGAGCCATAAATTACCTAAAAAAGCAGACCATATGCCGCGCTATCAGGATATCGCCCGTCAGTTAAAAACGGCTATTGAGCAAGGGGAACTAAAACCCGGCGCAAGGCTACCTTCCAGTCGTACCTGGTCGCAGGAGCTGGGCGTGTCTCGATCCACCGTCGAAAATGCTTATGCTGAGCTGGTGGCACAAGGATGGCTGGTACGGCGGGGGCAGGCGGGCACCTTTGTCAGCGAGCAAATACATCCCCAACAATCCGCTGTGGATGTGCTTGCCTTTGCCGGTGAAAGCCAGCAACCGCTACCATTCCAGATGGGATTACCCGCACTCGATCTCTTTCCGCGAGAGCTGTGGGCGCGGGTGATGGGGCGCCGTCTGCGTACCCAGACGCGCTTTGATTTGGCGTTAGGCGATGTCTGTGGTGAGGTGGCGTTGCGTGAGGCAATTGTTGATTATTTACGCGTCTCACGCGGGATTGAATGCCAGCCAGAACAGGTCTTTATCACTCACGGTTATGCAGCCTCAATGGCCTTAATTCTGCACACGCTGGCGAAACCGGGAGACGGGATGTGGATGGAAGATCCTGGCTTTCCGCTGATTCGTCCGATTGTTACTCGCCACGGTGTGGAAATTTTACCTGTGCCTGTTGATGACAACGGACTGGATGTCGCAAGTGGAATGCAAAATTATCCTGATGCGCATTTTGCCCTGATAACTCCGGCACACCAAAGCCCGCTCGGTGTTGCGCTCTCACTGGCGCGCAGGCATCAGGTGCTGGCGTGGGCAGAGCGTGCGCGGGCGTGGATTATTGAAGACGATTACGACAGTGAATTCCGTTATCACGGTAAGCCATTACCGGCGCTGAAAAGCCTCGACGCGCCACAGCGGGTGATTTATGCCGGAACATTCAGCAAATCGCTATTTCCTGCATTGCGCTGTGCGTGGCTGGTGGTGCCGGTGGAGCAGATTACGCAATTCCGCCAACAGGCGTCACTGAAGCCATGTGCAGTGCCAGTTCTATGGCAGAACACACTGGCTGACTTTCTTCGCGAGGGGCATTTCTGGCGGCATCTGAAGAAAATGCGTCAGCACTATGCGCAGCGTAGGCAGTGGATTGAACAGGCGCTTACGCAACAGGGATTCCTGGTTATGCCACAAAAAGGCGGCATCCAGATGGTTATCAGCATGGTGGGTGACGATATTTTCCACGCGCGTAAAGCCAATACTGCTGGCCTTGCGGTGCAGGCACTTAGCGACTGGCGTATCCGATCAAGTGGGAAAGGAGGATTGCTTCTCTCGTTTACCAATATTATCAGTGAGAGTATGGCGCAGCAGGTGGCACAACAATTACGCAGAGCCTTAAGTTAAAAACCCCGAAGTCAGGCTTCGGGGTCAAAGACGCGTATTTATTATCATTGTTGCATTACGATTTGCGTATGCTTAACAGCGCGCCGATAAAAATACCTACCGCAGCTGCTGTACCCACGCTACACCAGGGTCTTTCACGAACAAAAGAATCTGCGCAGCCAACTGCATCGCGCGCGGCTTGCTGGACGCGAGTACGACCATGCATCCGCGCTCTGGTTTCTTTCAGTAGAGCCTGAGCTTTACTGCGTGCGGCTTCGGCTTCACCTTTGGCGTCGCTGCCCCAGGACTTCAATACAGATTCGAGACTGTCGGCTAATTGATTGACATCATTCTGAATATCCTGCACGCCATCATCGACGTCGTTGCGGTTCGGTCTGTTAAACATATGATCCCCCATTAGAATTCGATGTAATTTTCAGTGTAGACCATAATTTTCTTAACAGAGATTCATCGCGGCTTTATGGACTTTTCTGAAAGCGTTGTGAATGCGCAATCAGGTAAGGTAGGCGCGCAGTAGATATTAACGAGGATAAAATATGTATTTACGACCAGACGAGGTGGCGCGCGTACTTGAGAAAGTCGGTTTTACTGTCGATGTAGTAACCCAGAAAGCATACGGTTACCGTCGTGGGGAACATTATGTCTATGTTAACCGCGAAGCGAGAATGGGACGTACCGCACTGATAATTCATCCAACATTAAAAGAACGTAGTTCCACACTGGCTGAACCTGCTTCCGATATTAAAACTTGCGATCATTACCAGCAATTTCCGCTCTATTTAGCGGGTGAACGTCATGAGCATTACGGTATCCCGCATGGCTTTAGTTCGCGTGTTGCGCTTGAACGTTATTTGCATGGCTTATTTGGCGAAGCCAGTTAAAGACGCGACTGGCGATGCCAGTCGCGAAAAGAAGGGTCAGGCTTTTACCTGCTGGTAGCTGCTCACTTTGAACAAGCGGCGACAGTAATCAAGGAAGTAGCCATAGACCGCCCCCATCAGCATCGAAACAACGATGTTTGAACTGACCGCTGCCATAATCTGGTGCCAGTCTGCGCCTACCACTAATAAGATCGCCATATACACTGGTGACTGGAACGTCACATAAGCCAAAATATCAGCCAGATTTTTTGTCCAACCAGAGTGGCTAACTTTGCGTGCCGCGCGCATAAACAGATCGCGGTACATGCCATATGGCCATGCAATTAAGATATTCACCGGAACGGCCACCAGCCTGGAATAAAAAGACTGTTCGAAGCTCATCCCGGAGAGGAAAACTTCAATACACATGTTCACGACAGTACAGTAAACAACCATCGCGAACGTGTCTGCAACTGCATGACGCAAGCGTGACTGCGGTGAGAACATGCTAATGCTCCTTAATAAAAGCGAAATCGGGTATGAATGGAAATGGAAGCAGTGCTTTAGACTGCCTGTTTCATTTTTGCATAGCGTATATTGCTGGTTGTTAGTAATCAATTAGTGAAAAATTTTTATTTATTTTGTTTTTGTAGATAAAATGTTCCGCAATGGCGTATTTTTTATACATTATGGATTTTTAAATGCCTTTATGAATAATTTTATTTAAAATCATATTATTACGTTGTCATTGTGAACTGTGCTGGTGGAGCGGTTAAGGGCTGTTAACGCCGTAAAGCGTAGACAATCCGGCTTAAGTAGCGGGTTGAGCTCATTTAGCATTTTTAATGACCTGAAGCCACTAATGCCAGCATAAAACTTCAGTTACTGAAACTTTGTTTTTATTCTTTATGTATGCATTTTTATTCAATTTTCTTTAATCTACCTTCGGTGATGATGGCACAGAGGGCATCCGATTATTCGCAAATGTCTGCAATGATAAGTCAAATGGCTAATATATAAACCGAAAATAATTATTAATCTGCCTGGAAATAACGGTTGAAATAATATCGCGCGCGACTGTAAATAGATTAAATTTTGTGGAAATATAATAAGTGATCGCTTACACTACGCGACGAAATACTTTTTTTTGTTTTGGCGTTAAAAGGTTTTCTTTATTATGTCCGTAATGTTACAAAGTTTAAATAACATTCGCACCCTCCGTGCGATGGCTCGCGAATTCTCCATTGACGTTCTTGAAGAAATGCTCGAAAAATTCAGGGTTGTCACTAAAGAAAGACGTGAAGAAGAAGAACAGCAGCAGCGTGAACTGGCAGAGCGCCAGGAGAAAATTAGCACCTGGCTGGAGCTGATGAAGGCTGACGGAATTAACCCGGAAGAGTTATTCGGTAATAATTCTGCTGCACCGCGTGCAGGTAAAAAACGCCAGCCGCGTCCGGCAAAATATCAATTTACCGATTTTAATGGTGAAGTCAAAACCTGGACCGGTCAGGGTCGTACACCGAAACCGATCGCTCAGGCACTGGCTGAAGGTAAATCTCTCGACGATTTCCTGATCTAATGACTGCTGCCGGATGCCGCCACTATGGCGCGTCCGGCGTCGCTTCTTACGCTCGCTGATTCCACGGCATCTTATCTAACAACCTTGCCATCCCGCAAAAACCGCTGATGCCCGCAAACATTAATCCCGCACCGACAAAGCCGCTTAATAAGAAGAGCGCGCTATTCACGGCATAACCCAATACGACGCCGATTAATATTAAGCCACCAGCTGTGATCTGTACCTGACGCATTAATGGTAAAGGCTGCGATTTATTTTCAGCTACCGGCAATCCCGCTTTTTTCCAGCCATCAATACCGCCCTCCAGTAAAAAGATATCTGCGGGAGCGGCAATCGCTGCTAATTTTTGTGCATTATTACTGGTGCGTTTTCCTGCCTGACAGTGGAATATAATTTGTTCGCTACGTAATTTTGTCGGAAGACCAGACTGTTCCAGTACGGATAATGGCGCCAGATCCGCTTCAGGAATATGTTCACGAAGATATTCATCGGCATCGCGAATATCGATTAACTTTGCACCGCGTGAGATTAATTCTTGTGCATCAAGCGGTGGAATTGTTGTTAAAGCCATTGCTACTCCTTACGGACAATAGACGTTTTTCAGGGTGGCGATAATGGCATTTACCGCCTCATTTTTAATGAAATAAAGAATGCGTTGGGCATCCCGTTGGCTGTCGATAAGCCCTTCGTCACGCATCCGTGCCAGATGCTGTGACGTTGCAGAGGCACTCAGTCCGGTAATGCGCGCCAGTTCACCGGCGCTGGTGCCGGGGGAACCGCAAATCATGCACAGAATCAGCAACCGTTTGGGGTGACTCATTGCTTTCAGTAAGGCCGCAGCCTGTTCGGCGCTGGCCTGTAGTTGGGCTAGTTCAGTCATATTCATTTAAGTGTTTTCTAAATTAAGTAAACTCTAAACTAAAAATGCAACGTATACCAGCGTCAGCAGCGTAAATGAGGGTAAAAGCAAAGGCTGAAACAGGCAGACTCCGCTAAAATTACTATGCTTAAGAGATAAAATTTCTTTTTAAACAATGAGTAATTTTCTTATAGGGAGGACATATGGGGTTCTGGAGAATCGTCATCACCATCATTTTGCCACCGCTCGGCGTGCTGCTGGGGAAAGGATTTGGTTGGGCATTCATTATTAATATTTTGCTGACACTTCTTGGCTATATCCCTGGTTTAATTCACGCTTTCTGGGTGCAAACCCGCGATTGATCCTGTGCTCATCCTGCGGCGTTAACGCGCCGCGTTCCTCTGCTACACTTTCTGAGTGTTTCCATTAACGAATGAGGTAGTTATGGGTCTGTTCAATTTTGTGAAAGATGCCGGAGAAAAGCTCTGGGACGCGGTCACTGGTCAGCATGATAAAGACGATCAGGCGAAGAAGGTGCAGGAACATCTGAACAAAACCGGTATACCTGATGCCGATAAAGTGAATATTCAGATTGTCGATGGTAAAGCGACGGTTACAGGTGACGGCTTAAGTCAGGAAGCGAAGGAAAAAATCCTTGTTGCAGTGGGGAATATTTCCGATATTGCCAGCGTGGACGATCAGGTAAAAACGGCGACGCCAGGCACTGCCAGCCAGTTTTATACCGTTAAGTCTGGTGACACTCTGAGTGCTATTTCCAAACAGGTTTACGGTAACGCCAATCTCTACAATAAAATCTTCGAAGCGAATAAACCGATGCTAAAAAGCCCGGATAAAATTTACCCGGGGCAGGTGTTGCGTATTCCTGAAGAGTAGTTAATTGCCAGCCATCGCCTGCTGGATAATCGGAATTGGCGTCAGTAAATGCTGGCGCATTAACTCACTGGCGCGCGCCGTATCTCGCGCCAGTACCGCCTTAGTCAGGGTCTGGTGCTGTTCATGTTTATCTTCCAGCATTTCTACAGAAAGCACCGTTTGCCGCAGCCAGATGAACCGATAGCGCGCCGCCAGATCAAACAACCGTTCACGCATTTGCAGTAAATAGTGGGAGCCACAGCCCGCCACAATTGCAGTATGAAATGCCTGATGGCGCTGGTCCCATTCATCAAGCATTTTCTCGCTGGCGTCACAAGCCTCAAGCTTACTGAGCAAATGCGCTTTGGCGAGAACGTCAGCCTCCCACTCATCGCCGCCACGGGCAATTGCCAGACTCACCAGCATCGCTTCCATATTGGCGCGGGCGTCGAAAATATCGAGCAGTTCTTGCTCTGACATAGACGCCACCCGATACCCTTTTTGATTCACCACCGTGACCAGCCGTTCCGCCACCAGTTGCGAAAGGGCTTCCCGCAACGGCCCGACGCCGAGTGCATAACGCGACGTTAGCGAACTCATCCGTAATTTTTCATCTGGCTGAAAATTGCCGCGAATAATATCGTTTTTCAACCAGCGGTAGCCATCCAGAGACGTAATGGTCATGGTGTGACTCCTGAACATTATCAGCGCGTATTATGAACGGGTGTTTTTTGCCACAATATCAGCTTTTTCCAGCGTGCCATAATTGGCACGGTACAGATAATCCCTATCGCTAATAAGCCGGTGGAAATTACCTCCAGTTGCTGCGCCGGGCGGAATAACATCACCACCAGTACAAAGGTAATAAAGCCAATCACTAGCCAGGTGAGCCACGGATAAAGCCACATGCGCAGGCGAATTTCGCCGCCTTCCGCCAGCAGGATTTTACGCATCCGCAATTGCGAAACGGCGATGACTAAATAAACCAGCAGGGCAATAGCGCCGGAGCTGTCGATCAGGAATTTAAACACTTTGGCGGGCGCGTAATAGTTCACTACCACCGTTAAAAACGCCGCGCCGGTCGAGAGTAATACTGCCACATACGGGGTTTTGCTACGGTTGATTTTACCCATTGCCGCTGGCGCATCCCCGCGACGGCTTAAGGAGTAGAGCATCCTTGAGGCGGTATACAGAGCCGAGTTCAGACAACTGGTCACCGACAGCAAAATAACGCAGTCCATAATGAATTTTGCATGTGGAATATTCAGCAGCTCTAGCACGGAACGGTAGGAACCCACGGTTTTCAGTCCTGGCATATTCCACGGAATGAGTGCCACGACGACAAAAATAGAACACAAATAGAAAATGGAGATACGCCAGATAACCGAGTTGGTGGCGCGGACAATATGTTTATCCGGCGTGTCGGATTCGGCTGCCGCAATGGTGACAATCTCTGCCCCCATAAAAGAAAACATGGTTATCAGCATCGCGCTTAATACCGCGCCAAAGCCGTTCGGCATAAAGCCGCCGCTATCCCACAATCTTGAAATACCGCTCACTTCGGCATAAGGGTAAAAACCGCTAATTGCTACAGCTCCAAGGAAAATAAACGCCAGAATGGCAATCACTTTGCATATCGCCAGCCAGAATTCAAATTCACCGTAGTTTTTAACGCTTAATAAATTACTGCCGGTTAAGGCGAGGGTAATGACCAGGGAAAATAACCAGATGGGAATACCTGGAACCCACGAATGCAGGATCATGGCGGCGATGTTGGCTTCCAGCGGGATAACCAGTACCCAAAACCACCAGTACAGCCAGCCGATGGTATAGCCCGCCCAGCGACCAATGGCTTTATCGGCGTAGGTGGAAAAGGAGCCGGTGTCGGGCGTGGCGACCGCCATTTCTGCCAGCATCCGCATAATCATAACCACCAGTAATCCGGCGAACAGATAAGCCAGTAATACCGCAGGGCCCGCTTCGGCGATGGCGACGCTCGAACCGACAAACAGACTTGCGCCGATAACACCGGCAATAGACAACATGGTGACGTGGCGTGATTTCAGCCCGCCGCCTAGCTCATGTGGTTGCGATGATTGCCCCATCCTGAATCCTCTCGAAAGTGTGTCACTTGGGAGAGCGCCCCGACATTTCCCGCGTCGGGTCACGCGTTTAATTGAGGCGGTCAACAAAATCTTAAAAGCGAAAGCGTGATGGTTTTCTCCCTCTCCCTCAGGGATAGGGTCGGGGTGAGGGTTTAGCAGCGTGTATACCCGTCACCCTAACCCTCTCCCCAGAGGGGCGAGGGGACAGTCCGCAGTCATTTTTAACTTTGTCGATCGCCTCATCGTTATTATTTTTTACTGTATCGTTATCATTCCCTTAGCAACGGTTAACTCTTACAAACAGACATAGCTATTGTTTCGCCTCATCAAAACACTGAGCGATGATCTCCAGCCCCTGACGGATCTGAGCATCTTCAATAGTGAGCGGCACAAGGATGCGCAGCACGTTGTAGTACGGGCCGCAGGAAAGAAGAATCAGGCCTTTGTCGCGGGCGCGCGCCACGATCTCAGCGGTGAATCTGGCGTTGGGTTTACTGTGATCGCCATCTTCAAACAGCTCGATGGCGATCATCGCCCCTAGCCCGCGAACGTCGCCGATCTCGGTGTGTTTTTCGGCGATCGCCAATAATCCGTCTTTTAGCTTCTGGCCCAGGTCGTTGGCTTTTTGCAGCAGATTTTCCTGCTCGAACACCTTCAACACTTCCAGCGCGGCTACGCAGGCAATCGGGTTACCGGCATAGGTGCCGCCCAGACCGCCAGGTGCGACCGCGTCCATCACTTCGGCGCGCCCGGTGACGCCCGCCAGCGGGAAGCCGCCCGCGATGGATTTCGCAAAGGTGGTGAGATCCGCCGCAACGCCCATCTGCTCCATTGCAAACAGCGTGCCGGTACGCCCCGCGCCGCTCTGCACTTCATCGGCAATCAGCATGATTCCGTGCTCGTCACACAGTGCGCGTAAACGCTGCATAAAGGCAGGCGTTGCGGCGTAGAAACCGCCTTCGCCCTGAACCGGCTCAATCACGATGGCAGCGATATCTTCCGGCGCAGCGTCATTTTTAAAAATTCGGTGGATACTGGCGATAGCGTCATCTTCACTGATGTTATGCAGCGGGCAAGGATAAAGCGCGCGATAAACATGACCCGGCATCAGCCCCATGCCTGCAGAATACGGATTCACCTTGCCGGTCAGCGCCAGCGTGTAGTGCGTGCGCCCGTGGTAAGCGCCGCTAAAGGCGATGGTGCCGCTGCGTTTGGTGGCGGCGCGGGCGATTTTCACCGCGTTTTCCACCGCTTCGGAACCGGTCGTTACCAGCAGCGTTTTTTTGGCGAAATCGCCCGGCACCTTCTGATTCATTATTTCGCACAACTCCAGATACGGCTCGTAAGCCAGCACCTGGAAGCAGGTATGCGACAGTTTTTTCAGTTGCGCTTCTACCGCCGCCACCACTTTCGGATGCAGGTGCCCGGTGTTGAGCACCGCAATCCCGCCCGCGAAATCAAGATACTCACGGCCTTCAACGTCCCACACCCGGCAGTTTTCCGCACGATCAGCGAAAATCGGATGAATCTGCCCAACGCCACGAGGAACTGCCTGACTGCGGCGCTGCATTAACTCTTTATTGCTGCTCATTCGCGTTCTCCAGTTAAAGACCGATGCACATATATTTGATTTCTAAGTAATCTTCGATGCCATACTTCGAACCTTCACGACCCAGGCCTGAGGCTTTGATACCGCCGAACGGGGCGACTTCATTAGAAATAATGCCGGTATTGATGCCGACGATGCCGTATTCCAGCGCCTCGCCCACGCGGAAGACGCGGCTTAAATCGCGGGCGTAGAAATAGGCGGCAAGACCAAATTCGGTATCGTTGGCCTGCGCAATCACGTCGGCTTCATCTTTAAAGCGGAACAGCGGGGCGAGGGGGCCAAACGTCTCTTCTTTCGACACTTTGGCGTTGGCTGGAACGTCCACCAGAATGGTTGGCTGGAAGAAGTTGCCGCCGCGTTCGTGCGCTTTACCACCGCAAACCACGCGCGCGCCTTTCTCCAGCGCATCGGCAATATGCTCTTCCACTTTTGCTACCGCTTTTTCATCGATCAGCGGCCCGATGGTGACGCCTTTATCCAGCCCGTCGCCGATCTGTAGTTTGCTCACCGCCTGCTGTAATTTTTCGGCAAAGCGGTCATACACGCCGTCCTGCACATACAAGCGATTAGCGCAGACGCAGGTTTGCCCGGCATTGCGGAATTTCGAAGCCAGCGCGCCTTCCACGGCTTTGTCGAGATCGGCATCGTCAAAGACGATAAACGGCGCGTTGCCGCCGAGCTCCAGCGACACTTTTTTGATGTCTTTCGCGCACTGTTCCATCAACTGGCGGCCAATTTCGGTCGAGCCGGTAAACGACAGCTTGCGCACCAGCGGATTGCTGGTCAGTTCGTTACCGACCGCGCCCGCCGAACCGGTGACCACGTTAAATACGCCAGCCGGAACGCCCGCGCGGATCGCCAGCTCTGCCAGCGCCAGCGCGGAGAACGGCGTCTGACTGGCGGGCTTCAGCACCATCGTACAGCCAGCAGCCAGCGCCGGACCGGCTTTACGGGTAATCATCGCTGCCGGGAAGTTCCACGGCGTGATAGCGGCGGTAACGCCAATCGGCTGCTTGATAACAATCAGGCGTTTATCGGCCTGATGACCAGGAATGGTGTCGCCATAAATACGCTTGCCTTCTTCGGCAAACCACTCAATAAAGGAGGCGGCATAGCCGATTTCGCCTTTCGCTTCAGCCAGCGGTTTACCCTGTTCGAGGGTCATCAGGCGCGCTAAATCGTCCTGGTGCTCCATCATCAAATTGAACCAGTTACGCAGAATGGTGGCGCGTTCTTTGGCGGTAAGCGCACGCCAGGCGGGCAGGGCGCGATTGGCGGCGTCGATAGCGGCGCGGGTTTCATCTGCGCCCATTTTTGGTACGCTACCCAGCTTGTCGCCGTTCGCCGGATTGGTGACGTCGATGACTTCACCATTGTTAGCGTCCAGCCATTCCCCGTTAATCAACGCCTGCTGGCGGAATAAGTTACTGTCGTTAAGTTTCATCGTTACGTCCTGTTTTCAAAGGTTATTGATTAAATGCGGCGTGTAAGGCATCCACACTACGTGCCGCTCGCAGCGTGCGTCCGGGGTTACTCTGGCTTGCCAACAGCGTTTGTACCTTGCTGACAATATGCGCACCAATAGGAATTGCTGATGTCGCTGCCGGGGAGGGCGCATTGCAGGTGTGGATCGTGCGCGGGGTGGTGACAAACAGAAAATCGTCAATCAGCTTACCGTCCGGCGATACCGCCTGCGCCCGCACACCGGCGGGCCAGGGCTGGAGATCGCTTAACGAAAGCCGGGGACAATACTTTTGCACCAGCCGCAGATAGCCGCTTTTGCACAGCGAGTTTTTCATCTCGCCCAGTCCTGAGCGTAGATGGTTTTGCAGCACCCGGCGAATCCCCGACGAGCCCAAAATCTCCAGCGTGTCGCTAAATGAGAAGTCGCGCTTGCGATAGCCTTCGCGTTTGAAAGCCAGCACCGCGTTTGGCCCGACGGTCACGCTGCCGTCGATCATCCGGGTGAGATGAACGCCTAAAAAGGGCATTGTCGGGTCGGGAATGGGGTAAATCAGGTGGTTAACAATCTGGTTATGCTCCGGCGCAAGGCGGAAATACTCGCCACGGAACGGGCAGATGATAAAGCCCGGTTCGAGGCCGAGCATTTTCACCAGCCGGTCAGCCATCAGCCCGGAACAGCTAATCAGCGTCGACGCTTCATATTCGCCGCCCTGACGGGTACGTATCACCACGCCATTCTTATGCTCATTAAGGCCGCTGACTTCGGCGTTATAGATAATCTCACCGCCTCTGGCCTGGAAGATTTTTGCCATCGCCGCTGTCACTTCGCAGTAGCTGACAATGCCGCTGGACGGCACAAAAATACCGCCAAGCCCGGTGATATTCGGTTCACGCTCGCGCAGCTCGTCGGCGTTTAACCACTCGCGCTCGATACCGTTTGCCGCCGTGCGTTCCCATAACGCGCGCATCCGATCCATTTCGAGTGCGGATGTGGCGACCAGCATCTTGCCGCAGTTGTCGTAGCGGATGCCGTTTTGATCGCAAAAGGCTTTGGTGGCGCGGTTCCCCGCCAGGCAAAACTGCGCTTTCAGGCTGCCGGGTGTGTAATAGACCCCGGCATGGATCACGCCGCTGTTGTGACCCGTCTGATGGCAGGCCGGGCCGGACTCTTTTTCCAGTAGCGCAATGCGGGCATCCGGATAGACGTCAATCAGTTGCATGGCGGTCGACATGCCGATGATGCCGCCGCCAATAATCACAAAATCATACATCCGCTCAATTCCTTTGCGCTTACTGATGCGTCTGGTAGTGGTTAGTGGCGTATGCGAAATAGCCGCGCTGGCGCATCAGTTCACGACGCAGATCCGGATGCGCGGTAAAGCGGTCGCGACCGTGCAGCCAGAACAGATTGTTAATCAACAGGAATTTGCCAACGGGAACGGGCACAGAAAGAATGCCTTTGCTGGTTTCAATGGCATCGGAAAGCTCGCTCAGCCACACGCCTTCTTCGAAGTCTTTTGGCTGGACGAACTGGTCGATATAACGCATCACCGGGCGACCCTGCTGATCGACGTCGAACACCGGATGGAAGACATCTTTACTGACGTTTTTACTTGGCGGCGCGGCAAAGCGCATCGGACGGCGCGCCAGCGGATGGCTGAAAAAGTGGTCCAGATGTTCCCAGTCATCGAGATGCAGCAGCAGCGAGTTTCCGCCCTGCATGTTCTGTTCGTCGATTTTCATCATCAGCACATAATCAGTGATTTCTTCAACGTAGGTGCCGTCGTTATGCAGTTCCATTACGCGGTGCGGCTGGCGCAGATAGCTATCTGAGTTATCGACATTTTTCACTACAAAACGCGCGTAATACTGACCGCTCATGGCATCGAAATTGGAACGACCAATCAGATGCGCCACCGCTGTTGCCAGCTTCACCATCTCATCCGCTTGCTTCACATCATCGACACCCACCGCATTGATCAACAACGCACCTTCAGCGCGGTTTAGCAACGTCTTCAACAGCAGTGGTTGCAGCTGATTTGCACACAAGTCGTCAAGAATTTTGCCTATCCGAAAACGCAGAAACGATTTGTACTCCAGTGCCTGCACGGGCCACTCGGCGACCTGTTCAAGGAACTGTTTGGTCGTCTGTTCAGAGAAGGTAAGTTCCAGCAGGCGAGGGGATTGCGCCGACGGGGTGAGGGTGAATCCGCTATAGTCCTGGCCTGAATCGACAGCGTTAGTGTGTACGGCGGTCAGTGCATTCATCAGAAGCGATCCTCTTATGAGATGTAGGGTGACATGGCGATGCTCATTTCGTAGCCATAATCTAAAAATATCTACATTTCTGAAAAATGCGCACAAAAGCGACATATTGTTTTCTTATTGTGATCGAAAACAACAAATGGTTAACATTTGATTTGGTGAGTGCCAGATGCTTTTTTAGGGGAATAACGAGTTAAAACAATGCACTATTGTGGATTGTAAGGGCGTGTATATGTAAGTATCCCGCATAATCGTGCCATTCATATTTAGAGATCATCCGGCATAATCAATCTGCCAACGAAGGAAATCGCTATGCGTAAAGCCCGTTTTACTGAGCATCAGATCATCGCTGTGATTAAGTCAGTTGAAGCCGGACGAACCGTTAAAGATGTCTGCCGGGAGGCCGGTATCTCTGAAGCCACCTACTACAACTGGAAGTCCAGATACGGCGGCATGGAGGCTTCTGATATTAAAAAAATCAAGGATCTTGAGGACGAGAACCGCCGTCTCAAACAGATGTTTGCTGACCTGAGTCTGGAGAACCGGGCGCTGAAAGACGTTATCGAAAAAAAGCTTTAAAACCAGCCTTTAAGCGTGAGCTGGTCACTCATCTGATAACGACATTCGACTCAGTATCCGTCAGGCCTGCCGGAGTCTGAACCTGAGCAGAACGGTTTACCATTACCGCCCGGATACCACGCGTGATGAACCCGTTATTGCCGCCCTGCAGACTGCGGCTGAGCGATACCCGCGATACGGCTTTCCGAAGCTTTTCCAGATTCTGCGACGGCAAGGATACTCGTGGAATCACAAAAGGCTCCACCGTATTTACTGTCTGCTGAAGCTGAATTTTCGCCGTAAGGGCAAACAACAACTGCCGGTACGCAATCCCTCACCACTGGCTACGCCAGAAACGCTGAACCAGAGCTGGTCTGTCGATTTTATGCATGATGCGCTGGCCTGTGGCCGTCGTTTTCGCACGTTCAATGTCGTTGATGACTTTAATCGTGAGGCGTTATCGATTGAAATCGATCTGAATCTGCCAGCTCTGCGAGTGGTCCGTGTACTTGACAGGATCGCGGCAAACCGAGGTTATCCGGTCATGCTGCGCATGGATAATGGTTCGGAATTTATCTCTCTGGCGCTGGCTGAATGGGCAGAGATACACGCAGTAAAACTGGAGTTCATCCAGCCGGGTAAGCCGACGGAGAACGCTTTCATTGAGCATTTTAACAGGACATACCGTACAGAAATACTCGATTTTTATCTGTTCAGAACGCTGAATGAAGTACGGGAAATTACGGAGAAATGGTTATCAGAATATAACTGTGAACGCCCGCATGAATCACTGAACAATATGACACCGGAGGAATACCGACTTCACCATTATTTGGCCGGGTTCTCAAAAAATGCATGGAACTAAAACGGGTCTATTTACAGTACGTTCTTCATTGCGCGTGAACACACCCAGGCAGAATATCGCTGGATTGAAATGTTCGGGCATGGCAAGCGGATTAACATGCCGTGGTGGGGCGGTTTTGACCCACGCGCGTGGGATATGGCAAGCCTGATGGATTTTGCTGTGCCGGTGATAGCGTGTCTGCTGGTCTGGCTGTTGATTAATCGTGGGTGAAAAAGGTGGCTGCAAATGCAACGGACGAAGCGGTGCCGCTTCAGGTTGCCAGGAATAAGCACCGAGTTCTGTTAAATCATGCGCAATATGCCAATCGTCCCAGATATTGAGTGGCCTGTAATTCCTGTCATGTAATAATCATTTCTGCGATATGTCGCGGGCACACCATATACAAGATCGTACAGTGGTTGGTCAACTTTCTGTATGGTGTGCAGGGGCATAGTAATTTGTTATCGATGCTGCCGGTTGATAAATGATCAAAATGGTCGTTAGCTGTCTCCTCAACCGTGGGGCATGTTAAGTCGAACTTTTTGCTGCTTACAGTTTAGAAAGGTATCGAATGCCATTAAACCGGGCTATACCTTACTTGACAAGTATAGATGTGGTTGGTGGTGTTTTTTTATAAATTTGTCAGCACATGATTTAAAAAAGCATAACTATTCGTTTTTTTGTATGCGCATTTAATATTGAATAGTTTGTTTATTGCGTATGAGCTAAGGTGAGATAAAAGATGCTGCATTTTTATGTGTATAAATGAATAAATATCAATACTTTCATATTTTATTTCGATGGGTATATTTTAGCTCTCAATTAATTGAGGGCTAATAACATGAATGGTTATTTATATGATTTTAGTGTGAAATTTGAACGTCATATAGATTTATTGTGTAACTAAATAGCAACATCTTGAGTGTGGGAGATTTTTTTCTATGCGGTCAATGTGAAATTTTCTTTATTAATCAGTGTTTAAGATACGTGCAATTTTGAGGAATAAAATAACAACAAGTTGTTTGATGAAGTAAATGTGTGTATTTTATTTGATAGAGATCTCTTAATTATAAGGTCTGCTAATCATTTTCATGTGTGTTGGTTGTGTTTTTATTAACCTCAGAGTGTAGATTTATTGTTATATCTGTTTTTTTGTAACCTTTATCTGTTTTTTAAATACAAGATAATTCTTGAATTTCCTAAATCATATAAATAAAATCCTGCCGCTTATTTTTAGAGCACTATTAAATGGTGTTAAACCCGGTCTATCTATCAATTTGAAAGATTGAATGTTTATGAAGAAAATATTCGTAGCCTCTGTTATATTTGCAGTTTCAGCAAATACTTATGCATATAATTCTTATAATGCCGGTGATAATAGCCAGGCAACTGATAGTAATGCGACAGCTATTGGTGCATATGCAAATACTTCAGGTTCTTCTTCTACAGCAATAGGCGCTGTTTCAAAAGCCGAAGGGGACTATAATACTGCAATTGGTTCATATTCTTCATCTCAAGGTAATTCATCGTCAGCTATTGGCGCAAATGCAAATGTTGTTGGAAATAACTCGGTAGCCATTGGTTCATTTAGTAAAGTAAACGGTGATTCAGCTATTGCAAATGGCGCGGGTAGTGAGGCAGTCGCTAATTCTACAAGTGTAGGCGCTGCGTCTAAAGCAACTGGGGAGAACAGTGTTGCATTTGGTTCTTCCGCCCAGGCGACTGCAGGAGATACATTAGCTATTGGTGTAGGGGCTACATCTACTGCAGAAAATGCTATCTCACTAGGCTCACAGAGTGTAGCTGAACATAATAATAGTGTTGCCATCGGCGGGGGAAGTACAACTGACAGAGAGTATAGTGTATCTTTTGGGACAGGTAACACTAATCGACAATTAACTCATGTTGCCGCAGGCACTGAGGATACTGATGGCGTTAACGTTAAGCAGCTGAAAGATTATACTGGGAATGAGATAGCTAAAAATAATACTGTAATTAATCAAAACATCAGTAATGCCAAGAATGAATCAATGACATATACAGATCAGCAACTTACCAAAAATAATGCTGTGATAAATCAGAATATCAATAATGCCAAAAGCGAATCAATGACATATACAGATCAGCAAGTTACCAAAAATAATGCTGTGATAAATCAGAATATTAACAATGCTAAAAGTGAATCAATGGCATATACTGATCAGGAAGTTACGAAAAATAACGGCGTTATTAATAAAAACATACAATCAGCAAAACAAGAATCATTCGCATATACTGATACAAAATTTAACCAAATTGATGGGAAGATAAATTCAACATTTAAGCAGTTGAATGATAAGATAGAAGCTAATGCTAAAAAAGCTAATGCAGGTATTGCTTCTGTGGCAGCAATGACCAATATCCCGTATGTGAATAACCAGACATTTAGTGCTGGCGTTGGGGTTGGTAACTATAGAAACGGTAATGCAGTAGCTGTTGGTGTTCAATATAAACTTAATGAAAACACCAATATTCGTGCATCGTCTTCGTGGAATAATACTGATGGAGCAGTAGTCGGAGGGGGTATTGCTGTAGGTTGGTAATTTGTTTCTATAGCTATTGTTTTTAAATTACGTAATCTAAAAGCCTGCAGTCTATGGACTGACCCTATAAAGTTGGACAGTTCATGTTAAGCGGCTTTCAGGGCTTGGGTTCGGTATTCTACCGGACTCAGGTCTTTTAATTTCAGGCTGATCCGCTCGTTGTTATAATAATGAATATAGTCCTCTATCTCTTTCCTCAGTTCATTCAGATCGCTGAACCTGTTTAGGTAAAAACACTCCGATTTTAGTGTGCCGAAGAAGTTCTCCATCACTGCGTTATCCAGGCAGTTTCCCTTGCGCGACATACTTTGTGTCATTCCATGGGGCTTTAACTTTGCCTGATAGCCTGCCATTCGATATTGCCAGCCCTGATCCGTGTGCAGCAACGGTGTATCCTTCGGTCCGAGCACTGAGAATGCATCGTGCAGCATCGTATTAATCATCTCCATCACCGGCCTTTCTGACAGGCTGTAGGAGATAATATCCCGGTTAAATAGATCGAGAATTGAAGTGGTTGTTGAGACAAAACAGACACACAAAGCTTTGCATTGGACGCAAGGCTTTGTGCTCTTCGGCGCTAAGTGGTGGGGCATGGATGGGGCAAACTCACTCAATTTCTGGTTTAAAGTGAGTTCATTTCTTCGTTGTTTCAGCGGGAAAAGCCCCTTACTCATCCGAGGCTATCCTTATGCTTTCCCTCTGTGCTCACAATTGATAGCCATTACTCCCATTGATCTATTCGTCATAAGAATATACTGTATATAAAAACAGTATATCTGGGCGGATTATCATGTTGTTTATCAAGCCTGCGGAACTGCGTGAAATCATTACACTTCCTTTATTTAGTGACTTTGTGCCGTGTGGCTTTCCGTCACCGGCAGCTGACTACGTTGAGCAGCGAATCGATCTTAATCAGCTAGTGATTCAACATCCCAGCGCGACCTATTTTGTTAAAGCTGCGGGAGATTCAATGATTGAGGCCGGGATTGGCGATGGCGATCTGCTGGTAGTTGACAGCGCCATTACCGCCAGCCACGGCGATATTGTTATTGCTGCTGTGGACGGTGAGTTCACCGCCAAAAGGTTGCAACTGCACCCCACGGTACAGCTTGTGCCGATGAACAGTGCGTATTCGCCCATTACTCTTGGCAGCGAAGAGTCTCTGAATGTGTTTGGGGTCGTCACTCATGTCGTAAAGGCATTACGCTGATGTTTGCCCTCTGTGATGTAAACTCATTTTATGCCAGTTGTGAGACTGTTTTTCGCCCAGACTTGTGGGGGAAGCCGGTAGTAGTGCTTTCCAATAACGACGGCTGTGTGATCGCTCGCAGCGCAGAGGCGAAGGCACTTGGCGTTAAAATGGGGGAGCCTTATTTTAAACAGAAGGATCTGTTTCGTCGCTGTGGTGTGGTTTGTTTCAGCAGTAACTATGAACTCTATGCCGATATGAGCCAGCGTGTGATGTCTACGTTGGAAGAGTTGTCACCACGGGTTGAGATCTACAGCATTGATGAGGCATTTTGTGATTTAACCGGCGTACGTAACTGCCGGAATTTAACAGATTTTGGCCGTGAAATTCGCCAGACCATTCTTCAGCGTACACATCTCACGGTTGGTGTCGGCATTGCACAAACCAAGACGCTGGCCAAACTTGCCAATCATGCGGCAAAAAAATGGCAATGTCAGACGGGAGGGGTTGTTGATTTATCAAACCAGGAGCGCCAGCGCAAATTAATGGCTGCATTACCGGTTGATGAAGTGTGGGGAGTTGGTCGAAGGATAAGTAAAAAGTTGGAGGCGATGGGGATAAAAACCGTACTCGATCTCGCGGATACCGATATTTGCTTTATCCGAAAGCACTTCAATGTTGTACTTGAAAGAACGGTACGGGAACTTCGTGGAGAGTCCTGTCTTGAACTGGAAGAGTTTGCGCCAGCGAAACAGGAAATTATCTGCTCACGGTCGTTTGGCGAACGCATAACCGACTATGACACGATGCGACAGGCAATATGCAGTTACGCATCACGAGCGGCAGAAAAACTGCGTGGTGAGCATCAATATTGTCGTTTTATCTCCGCCTTTGTAAAAACTTCTCCGTTTGCACTGAATGAGCCGTATTACAGCAACAGTGCCTCGGTAAAGTTGCTGACACCCACCCAGGACAGTCGGGATATCATTAATGCAGCGACCCGTTGTCTGGACGCAATATGGCAGGAGGGATATCGCTACCAGAAAGCAGGGGTAATGCTTGGTGATTTTTTCAGTTGCGGTGTGGCACCGCTTAATCTTTTTGATGAAAACGCACCGCGCCCTGGTAGTGAAAAGTTGATGGCTGTGCTTGATATGCTCAATGGCAGAGAAGGTCGTGGAACGCTCTATTTTGCCGGACAGGGTATCCAGCAACAGTGGAAGATGCAGCGTGGGATGTTGTCACCAAGATATACAACACGAGCCTCAGATCTGCTTTGTGTCAGGTAAACGCGCGATTAACGCTGATCCCTGATTTTTAACATTACCCACCGCCCGTGATACCGGATGCCAGGTGAAATGGTCACCCGAAACGCTGCCATCAGTTGCAATCTTTGTCGTCTCTTTGCTGCCAATGTCCTGTCGCATCCATTCACGGGCTGCTTCTGGCGACAGAACAATAGGTCGGCGGTCATGAATATCAACAAGATCTTTATCTGCTGCAGCGGTGACTATCAGAAAACCTTCTGCCTCATCGCCGCGTGTGAACGGGGAACGGCCAATTGCTGCCATAAAAATGGGTTGACCATCTTTGCGATGAATGAAGTAAGGTTGTTTTATGTCACCGTCTTTTTTCCACTCAAACCAGCCATCAGCAAAACAGATTGCCCTACCATGCTGCCAGAGAGGTTTAAACATCCGACTGGTTGCGGCGGTTTCTACACGTGCGTTAATCAGCGGAGGTTTATTCCACCATTCGGGCGCATATCCCCAGAACACAGGATCAAGATGCAACCGCTCATCTCGTTCGCTTAACAATAGTACTTTAGTTCCCGGAGCAACGTTGAAGCGATCTATTGGTTCGGGTTCGTATGGGATATCACGCTCTGATTCTTCTGATAACAGGGCAAGATAGTCTTCACGCGTCATTGATTGGGCGAAACGTCCGCACATAGAAACCTCCAGTAACCAGACTGAAAGTATAGGGTAGAGACAAAGAAAAGCCCGCATCTGCGGGCTTTCATGTCATTAGGGAGCTGCGGCTCCTTTGCGTATCCTTTTTTGTCTCCTCACCGTCTGGTCGGTGTCCTGCTGAGACTGCTAACTTCCTGTTTTTGTTGGTGTTATCCTTACACCGTCCAATCATGATTGGTGGAGCTGGCGGGAGTTGAACCCGCGTCCGAAATTCCTACATCCTCGGCACTACATGCTTAGTCTGTCTTTACATTCGCTTGCCAGCTGCGGACGGACACGCCACTAACAAACTAGCCTGATTAAGTTTTAACGCTTCAACCCCAGGCAGGGCTTCCACGCGATCTCTTTTGGGTTTGACCTCTCTTGATCCCCGTCCTAAGAGCGGAGGCTAGGGAGAGAGGGCTCTAAGCAGGTTATTAAGCTGCTAAAGCGTAGTTTTCGTCGTTTGCGACTATTTTTTGCGGCTTTTTACGAGGCCAACCGCCCCTCGGCATGCACCTTGGGTTTCGCAAATCCCGTCGAATCCAGAATCAGCCCCAATGTGTAACGGCGAGTATACCAGATTTGTGAGCGTCATGACCAGCCCCAATGGCGTTATCGTTCAGGATTTAGCGCCCGCGTAGCATGATTTTTATTCGATTAAGCAAAGGGATGACGACATCTGTATCAAATATGATAGCCGATAAGATGTGCATTCGCGCCACCGGAGAGGGGAGGCGCGGTGAGGATCTGCAGTATATGTGATGCAGGTTTAACGGTGAGCGTTTTTCATGATACGCGCTTTATCAACCTGCCATTCACGTTCTTTGATGTCGGAACGTTTATCGTGCTGTTTCTTACCTTTCGCGACGCCGATTTTCACTTTGCACCAGGCATTTTTCCAGTACAGAGAGAGCGCCACTACGGTATAGCCTTCACGATTGACGCGACCATATAATGAGTCCAGTTCGCGCTGATTGAGAAGTAACTTGCGGGTACGAGTAGGATCGCACACCACATGTGTGGAAGCCACAGCCATCGGCGTGATATTTGCGCCAAACAGGAACGCTTCTCCGTCGCGCAGAAGGACATAGCTGTCGCTAATATTGGCTTTTCCTGCGCGCAGGGATTTAACTTCCCAGCCTTGCAGGGCAAGTCCCGCTTCGAACTCTTCTTCAATAAAGTATTCGTGACGGGCGCGCTTGTTAAGCGCGATGGTCGCTGAACCAGGTTTATGTGCTTTTTTCTTCGTCATAAGCGTCGTGAATCATCGGTAATCTGAAATCGAAAATACCCCATATCAATCCTGCGGGGGACAAGGCTCTATCTTAGCATGAACACGATGTTACCCAGCGCCGGGATAGCGTTTTTTTTACAGCAGGATAAATGATATTATTTGTTGGATTTTTGTTGATGGAATTTGTTATGCCTCAAATTAGCCGGACCGCACTCGTTCCCTACAGCGCGGAGCAAATGTATCAGTTAGTGAATGACGTTCAGTCTTATCCTCAGTTTTTGCCAGGTTGTACTGGAAGTCGGATTCTGGAGTCCACTCCTGGACAGATGACCGCTGCGGTAGATGTCTCTAAGGCTGGGATCAGCAAAACGTTTACTACCCGCAACCAGTTGACCAGTAACCAAAGTATTCTGATGAATCTGGTTGATGGGCCGTTCAAGAAATTGATCGGCGGCTGGAAGTTTACACCGTTGAGTCCGGAAGCGTGCCGTATCGAGTTTCATCTCGACTTTGAGTTTACTAATAAGTTGATTGAACTCGCCTTCGGTCGCGTGTTTAAAGAGCTGGCGGCTAATATGGTGCAGGCTTTCACCGTGCGAGCAAAAGAGGTTTATAGTGCCAGGTAAAATTGCTGTAGAGGTAGCTTACGCGTTACCAGAGAAGCAGTATTTGCAGCGTGTAACATTGCTGGAGGGCGCGACGGTTGAAGAGGCAATTCGCGCAAGTGGTTTGCTGGAATTGCGTACAGATATCGATTTAACTAAAAATAAAGTCGGCATTTACAGTCGTCCGGCAAAACTGAGCGATATCGTGCGCGAGGGCGATCGTGTAGAGATTTATCGACCACTGATTGCCGATCCGAAAGAGCTTCGTAGACAGCGCGCAGAAAAATCGGCGAATAAATAGCAGGCAGAAAAAAGGTGCTCACTGAGCACCTTTTTTAATCGCTATAAACAGCAAGTTTTATTCGTTGCCACTCAGCGCAGGTTTGTTATCAATATTGGTCAACACACCGCTGCTGTTAAAGGTCAGCGTCAGAGTTTGCTGCGTTACACCTTCATGGCCTGGTTGCTGGCGGAAGACATAGAACCAGGTATTTGTACCAAATGGATCGGACATCAGCGGTGTACCCAATGCGTACGCAACTTGTTGTTGCGTCATGCCAACGCGTATTTTGGACACGTCGTTAGCGGTCAGATAGTTCCCCTGGTTGATGTCAGGACGGTAAACCACTCGCTCCAGAGTGGAACAGCCTGCGGTCAACATCAATAGTACTGCTGCTGCAGCAGTCAGCGTTTTACAGCGCATAGTGATTTGATTCCTTTTCGGGCCCGAGCAGTACGTGGCTCATCTGTAATATGCCGATGATAATAGACCTTTCATCACTTTAAAACCTTTTGCTTTCCGGTCTTACGGCGTTTTGCTGTTTATTCTGACCGTGAAGCAGGAAAAAAGTTTACGCTGCCAGTAGTTCTTTCGCGTTCGCCAGCGTGTTGCGTGTGACTTCACTGCCGCCAAGTAGGCGCGCCAGCTCTTGTAACCGCGCCTTTTTATCCAGGGATTGCATATGCGTTTCGGTCATAGCGCCATCGGTTTCTTTGCTGACAAAATAGTGTTGATGACCGCATCCTGCAACTTGTGGCAGGTGGGTAACACACATCACCTGGGTTGATTCACCAAGCTGACGTAGCAGTTTGCCGACAACTGCCGCTGTCGGACCGCTAATCCCCACATCCACTTCATCGAAAATAAGCGCCGGGGTTTCCATTTTACGCGCGGTGATGACCTGAATTGCCAGTGCGATACGGGACAATTCACCACCGGAGGCGACTTTGGCAATGGGCTGCATCGGCTGACCTGGGTTGGTGGTTACCCGAAACTCAATACGATCAGCGCCGTCAGTGCCCAGGTGATGTTCGTCAAATTTAACATCAATCGTAAACTGGCCATGCGGCATGGAGAGCGCCTGCATACTGTCGGTGATCAGGTGCGCCAGCTCAGTTGCATAGTGCTGGCGTTGCAGGTGTAATGCGCGCGCCGTTTCCAGCGCCTGCTGATGATGTTTCGTTACCGCCAATGCGAGTGTTTCTTGCGAGTCAGCTTGATCGTCCAGTTGCTGCTGTTCTTCCAGTAGCGACTGGTAATACTGTGGCAATGCCTCAGGGCTGACGTGATGTTTACGTGCCAGCGAAATCTGTTTGGAGATGCGCTGTTCAAGTTCAAACAAGCGGTTAGGGTCGAGATCCAGACGATCGCAGTAGTGGCGTAATTCGTCACTGGCTTCGGCAATCTGGATAGTAGCCTCTTCCAGCATATCAAGTACGCCGGACAGTTTGCTGTCCATACCAATCAATTCGCTGACCAGTTGTTTAGCGGTGTAAAGCTGGCTTTGCAGGTTCGCATCTTCACCGTCGGCCATTAATGCCAATGCATTCTGGCTGGTCGTAAGCAATTGACCGCTGTTAGCCAGACGTTTGTACTCTTCGTCGATTTGTTCAAACTCGCCGGGCTGCGGATTAAATTCGTTTAATTCTTTTAATTGGTATTGCAGTAGTTCAGCTCGGGCGGCGCGTTCCTGACTGAGTTGTTGATGATGCGCGAGGTCACGGCAGCTTTGATGCCACAACTGATAACGTGCGGTCATTTCCTGGAGCAGAGACGTTTCATTGGCGTAGCCATCAAGCAGGAATTTCTGATGCTCAGGTTTGGTGAGTAACTGATGAGCGTGTTGACCATGGATCTGAATCAGCAACTGACCCAGTTCGCGTAGCTGAGACAGCGGAACAGCCGTACCGTTGATAAAACCACGAGAGCGACCATCACTACTGATAACACGACGAAGCAGGCATTCGTGGCCATCTTCCAGTTGGTTTTCTTCCAGCCAGTGCAGTGCTGCGGGCGTATCTTTCAGTGAAAAACGGGCGCACAGATCAGCGCGGGCAGCGCCGGTACGCACCATGTCGGCTTCAGCACGACCACCGAGACACAGGCCGAGAGCATCTATCGCAATAGATTTACCCGCGCCGGTCTCGCCGGTTATTACGGTCATGCCGCTGTGAAAATCAATCTCAAGCTCACGAACGATAGCAAAATTGCTGATGGTCAGTTGTGCCAACATAGTTGTTTTCCTGTATGAAAAACCATTACTGTTATTGTGTACAGTATAAACTGGTTTTATATACAGTAAAGAGGCTGGCATAAAATTAGAATAATTTTTTTGACCAGCCGAGTTTGGTACTTAATGTATTGAAATAGCTGTAATCTTTCGGATGAATTAGATTCAGATGGTAATCACAGCGACGAATCAGGACATCTTCACCTTCCTGAATCGGCAGTGCTATCTGACTGTCACAACTGATTTCCAGGTCGTTACGTCGATGCGAAAAACGCAGGCGGATCGTGCTGCTGCTGTTTATGACCAGTGGTCGCGCTGACAACGTATGCGGGAACATGGGTACCAGGGTAATCGCATCCAGAGAGGGGGTCAGAATTGGGCCACCCGCCGACAGAGAATAGGCGGTAGAGCCTGTAGGTGTCGAAATAATCAGTCCATCAGATCGCTGAGAAAACGCAAAGATCTCGTCGATGTACACTTCGAACTCAATCATATGCGCCACTTTGCCAGGATGTAGTACCACTTCATTAATCGCGGTGCTGATGCGTTTCTGGCAATCTTGCTGACAGACCTGCGCTTCCAGCAAAAAACGTTTCTCGCTGATGTAATGACCTTCCAGCACATCGGCTAATTGTTGCTGGGCGTTATCGGGATCAAGGTCAGTCAGGAAACCCAGGTTGCCACGGTTGATGCCGATGACTTTAATGTCGTAGCGCGCGAGTGTGCGCGCCGCGCCCAGCATATTGCCATCGCCACCAACGACTACTGCGAGATCAGCCAGTTGCCCAATCTCCGCGAGCGTACCAGTTTTCACATTCTTCAGTTGTAGTTCGTGAGCGATTTGCTGCTCGACGATGACCTCGTAACCTTTTGTGCACAGCCAGCGGTAGAGCATTTCATGTGTTGTCAGTGCAGTAGGGTGCCGTGGGTGTCCCACAATGCCAATACACTTGAAATGATTATTCATTTTTCCGAGGTCCTTGTTGCGAAGATTGATGACAATGTGAGTGCTTCCCTTGAAACCCTGAAACTGATCCCCATAATAAGCGAAGTTAGCGAGATGAATGCGAAAAAAACGCGGAGAAATTCATGAGTAGTAAAGAACAGAAAACGCCTGAGGGGCAAGCCCCGGAAGAAATTATCATGGATCAGCACGAAGAGATTGAGGCAGTTGAGCCAGAAGCTTCTGCTGAGCAGGTGGATCCGCGCGATGAAAAAATTGCGAATCTCGAAGCTCAGTTGGCTGAGGCTCAGACCCGTGAACGTGACGGCATTTTGCGCGTAAAAGCGGAAATGGAAAACCTGCGTCGTCGTACTGAACTGGATATCGAAAAAGCGCATAAATTCGCGCTGGAAAAATTCATCAACGAATTGCTGCCGGTGATTGATAGTCTGGATCGCGCGCTGGAAGTGGCTGATAAAGCTAATCCGGATATGTCTGCGATGGTTGAAGGCATTGAGCTGACGCTGAAGTCGATGCTGGATGTAGTACGTAAGTTTGGCGTTGATGTGATTGCCGAAACTAACGTGCCGCTGGACCCGAATGTGCATCAGGCTATCGCAATGGTGGAATCTGATGATGTAGCGCCGGGTAACGTACTGGGCATTATGCAAAAAGGTTATACGCTGAACGGTCGTACGATTCGCGCGGCGATGGTTACTGTAGCGAAAGCAAAAGCTTAATTACTGTTTTCGTAATAAATTACGGCCCGGCATGTGAATGCTGGGCCGTTTTTGTTACTCCGCCACACTCTCGCGCAGCGGTTTCACAGGAAAAACTTTTACCTGCTTAATCATATTGTCCTGTACGTCGAGAATATCGATATCGTACTCGCCAATACGCACGCGAGTGCCTGCGACAGGAATCTCTTCCAGTGCTTCCAGAATGACGCCATTAACCGTGCGTGCATCGTCTTCCGGTAGATGCCAGTTAAAGGCTTTGTTGATTTCTCGCACGTTGGCGGTGCCATCAATAATCACCGAACCGTCGTTTTGCGGAGTGACTTCTTCGGCAAGCGTTGGCGACATCGACGTGGTGAAATCGCCGACAATCTCTTCCAGAATATCTTCAACCGTCACCAGCCCCTGAATATCGCCGTATTCGTTGACAACCAGGCCGACTTTCTTTTTATTGCGTTGAAATTTAACTAATTGGGTACTGAGCGGCGTGCCTTCCGGCACAAAATAGATTTCGTCCGCAGCGCGCAGCATAGTTTCTTTAGTGAACTCTTTTTTCTCCGACATTAGCCGCCAGGCTTCACGCACACGCAACATGCTGATAGCGTCGTCCAGCGAGTCGCGGTACAGCACTATGCGCCCGTGAGGAGAGTGGGAGAGCTGACGGAGAATCGATTTCCAGTCATCGTTGATATCAATACCGATAATTTCACTGCGCGGCACCATGATGTCATCAACGGTCATTTTTTCCAGATCGAGTACCGACAGCAGCATATCCTGGTTACGACGGGAAATTTGTGACCGCGATTCGTGCACAATGGTGCGCAACTCTTCTTTACTCAAAGAGCCGCTAACCACGATATCGGTTTTGATGCCCATCATGCGCATTAACATGCGGGTGATCGCGTTCAGCAACCAGACCAGCGGCATCATCAAAATTTGCAGCGGAGCTAACAGAAAACTACTCGGATAGGCGACTTTTTCCGGGTACAGCGCGGCAATGGTTTTCGGCAATACTTCGGCAAAAACCAGCACTACGAAGGTCAGTACGCCAGTCGCAATTGCCACACCCGCATCGCCGTACAAGCGCATCCCAACAATAGTGCCGAGCGCGGAGGCAAGAATATTGACCAGGTTATTGCCGATTAACACCAGGCTTATCAGGCGGTCTGGCTTGCGTAGTAATTTTTCGACCCGTTTAGCCGAACGATTACCCTGCTTCGCCATATGCCGCAGACGATAGCGGTTGAGTGTCATCATTCCGGTTTCGGAGCCGGAAAAATAGGCTGAAATGACCACCATGATGATCAGAATTATGATCAACGTGGTAGTAGAGATATGTTCCAGGGGAAACTCCTTTTCTGGTTTTAGCTGATTAACTGCTGGACAATTCGGCTGCCAAAGTAGGCCAGTGTAAGGATGACCGCTCCTGCAACGTTAAACCAAACGACGCGGCGCCCACGCCATCCTTCATGATAATGCCCCCACAGCAGCACAATATAGACAAACCACGCCACAATAGAGAGCACGGCCTTGTCGATATTTTCCATGCTAAATAAGTTGTGCATGTAGAACAGGCCGGTACAAAGAGTGAGCGTTAACAGCACCACGCCAATTTGCGTAATGTGGAACATTTTACGCTCAATACTCATCAGCGGCGGCATTTCCTGATTGAATGCCAGCTTCTTGTTCTTCAGTTGATAATCAATCCATGCCAGTTGCAACGCGTACAGGGCGGCAATAATTAGCGTGGCATAGGAAAAGAGCGATAAGCCAATGTGCACCAGCATTCCTGGCGTTGCTTCCAGATGAGTGATGTATTCATTGGGCATGAAGGTCGCCAGCGCCAGATTGATGAGCGCAAAGGCATAAACAATCGGCAACAGCAGCCAGCCACGGTTGCGTGAGGCCACGATGGTCATTACCGTACAAATCATCAGGCTGACCAGCGAACCGACATTCAACAGGCTAAGGTTTTGTCCGCTATCGCCGCCAGGCAAAATGCGGGCTTCAAGAGCGATAGCGTGGCAGACCAGCGCGATGACCGCAGAAATAATAGCCATTCGCCGCCAGCCGCCGTTTTTTTGCAGCAGACCGGGAACAATCAGCGCGAGACTGACGGAGTAGGCGACGAGCGCGAGCAGAGCAAAAACGGGCATAGTGATGTCGACAGTTTGAGCAATGAGAAAGAAAAGCAGTATAGCGTCAGGTGAACGCTGCTCCAACCGTTGCATAACAACAAAGACGCCTTCATGTTATACTGCGGCAAAATACAGATGATGTGTCGCGATTGCGGCCAACCGTTTCCACCCCAGGCGAGAGACAATGTTTGATAATTTAACCGATCGTTTGTCGCGCACGCTGCGCAATATCAGTGGCCGTGGACGCCTTACTGAAGACAACGTTAAAGATACGCTGCGCGAAGTGCGCATGGCGCTGTTGGAGGCGGACGTCGCTCTGCCGGTAGTGCGTGAGTTTATCAATCGCGTAAAAGAGAAAGCGGTTGGTCATGAAGTTAATAAAAGCCTGACGCCGGGGCAGGAGTTCGTCAAAATCGTCCGTAACGAGTTGGTTGCGGCGATGGGCGAAGAGAACCAGACCCTGAACCTGGCTGCGCAACCGCCTGCGGTGGTGCTGATGGCGGGCCTGCAAGGTGCCGGTAAAACAACCAGCGTGGGTAAACTCGGTAAGTTCCTGCGCGAGAAGCACAAGAAGAAAGTGCTGGTGGTTTCTGCCGACGTTTATCGCCCGGCGGCAATCAAACAGCTTGAGACGCTGGCCGAACAGGTAGGCGTCGATTTCTTCCCTTCAGATGTTGGTCAGAAGCCGGTTGATATTGTTAATGCGGCGCTGAAAGAAGCCAAACTGAAATTCTACGACGTGCTGCTGGTGGATACCGCCGGTCGTCTGCACGTTGACGAAGCGATGATGGATGAGATCAAACAGGTCCATGCGTCGATTAACCCGGTTGAAACCCTGTTTGTGGTTGACGCCATGACCGGTCAGGATGCTGCCAATACGGCAAAAGCGTTCAATGAAGCGTTACCGCTTACCGGCGTAGTGTTGACTAAAGTGGACGGCGATGCGCGTGGCGGTGCGGCGCTTTCTATTCGCCATATTACCGGCAAGCCCATCAAGTTCCTCGGTGTTGGCGAGAAAACAGAGGCGCTGGAGCCGTTCCACCCGGATCGTATCGCTTCACGCATTCTCGGCATGGGCGATGTTCTGTCGCTGATCGAAGATATCGAAAGCAAAGTTGACCGCGCGCAGGCTGAGAAATTAGCCAGCAAGCTGAAAAAAGGTGATGGCTTCGATCTCAACGATTTCCTTGAGCAGTTGCGCCAGATGAAAAATATGGGCGGCATGGCCAGCCTGATGGGCAAGCTGCCGGGCATGGGGCAGATCCCGGATAACGTGAAGTCCCAGATGGACGATAAAGTGCTGGTGCGTATGGAAGCCATCATCAACTCGATGACGATGAAAGAGCGCGCTAAGCCAGAAATCATCAAAGGTTCGCGTAAACGCCGTATCGCTGCCGGTTGCGGTATGCAGGTGCAGGACGTTAACCGTCTTCTGAAGCAGTTCGACGACATGCAGCGCATGATGAAGAAAATGAAGAAGGGCGGAATGGCGAAGATGATGAGAAGCATGAAGGGTATGATGCCCCCAGGCTTCCCAGGCCGCTAATCGGCCTGGCTTATTTGCCATTTTGGCACCGGGGTATGCTCGTCATCCTCACGTACTGGGGTACGCTCCGGTGACTGCGCGCACTCCGGCACCAAACTGGCTGCGCCGCCAGCGGCCTTTTAATGCCGGGTTAGCAACTGTTGGTTGCAATTTCTGCAAAAATGAGTAAAATTTTCGGGCTTTTAATATGACACCGGACTCCGTTCCTCGATGGGGTCCGGTTGTTTTATTCACACAAGAGGATGTTATGGTAACTATTCGTTTAGCACGTCACGGCGCTAAAAAGCGTCCGTTCTACCAGGTTGTTGTCGCTGACAGCCGTAATGCACGCAACGGTCGCTTCATCGAGCGCGTTGGTTTCTTCAACCCAATCGCTAGCGAAAAAGAAGAAGGCACTCGCCTGGATCTGGATCGCATCGCTCACTGGGTTGGCCAGGGCGCAACTATTTCTGATCGCGTTGCTGCGCTGATCAAAGAAGTAAACAAAGCAGCTTAATCTGTCACGGTGGTCATGATGAGCAAACAACTCACCGCGCAAGCACCTGTTGATCCCATCGTTTTGGGAAAAATGGGTTCGTCTTACGGTATTCGTGGGTGGCTCAGAGTGTTTTCTTCCACCGAAGACGCCGAAAGCATTTTTGACTATCAGCCCTGGTTTATCCAGAAGGCGGGTCAGTGGCAGCAAGTCCAGCTGGAAAGCTGGAAGCACCACAATCAGGACATGATCATCAAGCTGAAAGGTGTTGACGATCGTGATGCGGCGAACCTGCTGACGAACTGTGAAATTGTCGTGGATTCATCGCAGCTGCCTCAGCTTGAAGAGGGTGACTACTACTGGAAAGACCTGATGGGCTGCCAGGTAGTGACCACTGAAGGCTACGATCTCGGTAAAGTCGTCGACATGATGGAAACCGGATCTAATGACGTTCTCGTCATTAAGGCAAACCTGAAAGATGCGTTTGGTATCAAGGAACGTCTCGTACCGTTCCTCGATGGGCAGGTTATCAAGAAAGTCGATCTCACTACTCGTTCAATCGAAGTAGATTGGGATCCTGGTTTTTAAACCACCGGATAAACGGTAAAAGACGGCGCTATGTGGATTGGCATAATTAGCCTGTTTCCTGAAATGTTCCGCGCAATTACCGATTACGGGGTAACTGGCCGGGCAGTGAAAAATGGCCTGCTGAGCATCCAGAGCTGGAGTCCACGTGACTTCACGCATGACCGGCACCGTACCGTGGACGATCGTCCTTACGGCGGCGGACCGGGGATGTTAATGATGGTGCAACCTTTACGGGACGCCATTCATGCAGCAAAAAGCGCGGCGGGTGAAGGCGCTAAGGTGATCTATCTGTCACCGCAGGGGCGCAAGCTTGATCAAGCGGGCGTCAGCGAACTGGCAACGAATCAAAAATTGATTTTGGTGTGCGGTCGCTACGAAGGTATAGATGAGCGCGTGATCCAAACCGAAATTGACGAAGAATGGTCAATCGGCGATTACGTTCTCAGCGGTGGTGAGTTACCAGCAATGACGCTGATTGACTCCGTTTCCCGGTTTATTCCGGGGGTACTGGGACATGAAGCCTCGGCAACGGAAGATTCCTTTGCTGAAGGATTGCTGGATTGCCCGCACTATACGCGGCCTGAGGTGTTAGAAGGGATGGAAGTTCCGTCAGTGTTACTGTCGGGCAACCATGCCGAGATACGTCGCTGGCGTTTGAAACAGTCGCTGGGCCGTACCTGGCTTAGAAGACCTGAACTTCTGGAAAACCTGGCTCTGACTGAAGAGCAAGCAAGGTTGCTGGCGGAGTTCAAAAAGGAACACGCACAACAGCAACATAAACATGATGGGATGGCGTAAGCCCCCGAGATATCAGTTTACCCAGGATAAGAGATTAAATTATGAGCAACATTATTAAGCAACTTGAACAAGAGCAGATGAAGCAGGACGTACCTTCCTTCCGTCCGGGTGATACCGTGGAAGTGAAAGTATGGGTTGTTGAAGGTTCCAAAAAACGTCTGCAGGCATTCGAGGGCGTGGTTATCGCTATTCGTAACCGCGGTCTGCACTCTGCATTCACTGTTCGTAAAATTTCCAACGGCGAAGGCGTTGAGCGTGTCTTCCAGACTCACTCTCCGGTAGTTGACAGCATTTCTGTCAAACGTCGTGGTGCTGTTCGTAAAGCTAAACTGTACTACCTGCGTGAGCGTACTGGTAAGGCTGCTCGTATCAAAGAGCGCCTCAACTAAGATTTCGCTTAAGCGACATCCTGTTAAGAAGGGCTGGCCAATTGGCTGGCCCTTTTTTTATCTACTGAAATTGTATTTAAGGCGCACTAATTACCACCGCAACGCGGCGGTTTTCAGCCCGGCCCTGTGCTGTCTTGTTGCTGGCAATAGGATATTTTTTCCCTAAACCCTGAGTGGTGAGATTGCTGCGCGGAATCTGTCCACCCTCGGCCCAGGCATCGGCGACGACATTCGCTCGCTTCAGTGATAAGGCTTCGTTGTAGCTATCTTCACCATAGTTATCGGTATGACCATCCATACGGGCATGTGTTAGCCCGGTAGAGGTCAGTTTTGCCGCCATAGTCTGGATTTGTTGCTGACTTTCCGGAAGCAGTTTGTAGTCATTTTTAGCAAACAGAATAGTGTCGGATAAGCCAAGCGACCAGTCACCGGCAGATTCAGTAAAACCATAAGACTGCATAGCAGCGACTTGCTCTGGGGTAAATTTGCCTTGTGGAGTCTGGCAACCAGCCAGTATCAGAGTGGAGAAAACCAGAGGTGCTACCAGTTGCTTTATCATGTAGATATTTCCTTGTTATTTCACCAGCTTTTCGGCGCGCTGATGTTTGGCCTGATACATATTACGATCGGCAAGCTCTTGTAATTTTTCCGCAGAAGCGTGTTCGCGAGTCAGAGCGTATCCAATACTTAAGGTCATACTGGTCTGGTGACCGTTATGGAGATCGAATGGGCGATGAAAGGTTTGTGTGAGAGCAGTACAAATACGCTGTACTTCATATTCTGACAGTACGCCATACAGAATCATGGCGAACTCATCGCCTCCTATACGGTACGCTTGATGCCGTTTCCCGCTAAATTCCATTAACCGTGTTGCTATCTCGATCAAGACCTGATCACCCGTCGCGTGACCCCATGTGTCATTGATATATTTAAAATTATCGCCATCAAGAAAAAGTAAGGCTGAGGTTTCCCGAACGGCAGAATCACTCATTAACGTATTGATGCAGTTGCGGAATGCAGCGCGGTTAGCCAGGCCGGTTAACGGATCATGCAGGGCAGTACGTAAGAGTTGCGCATTTTTTGCCTGTAAACGAAGCTGCCACTCTTCCATTTCATCCAGCAGACTATTGAAGTCGAGAGCAAAGCGGTGAAATTCTTCGATGCGCTCTTCCGAAACTCGTCGGGAAAAATTGCGGTTGGATCGCACATCATGAACTACATCAGTAATGTTTTTTAGCGCCTCCACCAGTCCGTTATGCAAATGGCGGGTGAGGGTGATTGCAATGCCTGATGCCAGCAGAATACAACCGGTAAGCACAGCGAGTGAAAACCAGATGAAATGGCTGATTGAACTGTCGCGAGCGGTTAACTGAACTTCGCCGATGATTTTTCCATTGTGGCGAATGGGCTGAATTACCGGTGCGGGAAAGAGCCAGTGGCTAATGAAATTGCTGAATCTATCTCCCGGTTCTCTGGCTGTGTAGTGCCAGGATGCAATGATATTTTGCTGATTATCACGTACTTCAGCGGTTGAAAATTGACCTTGCTGCCCTAGTGCGGCCAGGGTTTCTGTCGCTGCCGAACCATCGGCAAAAACGACCGCTGCTTCCAGACTATAAGTCATGGTTGCTGCGGTGAGCGCCAGGTTTTTTTGTGCGTATTGTTTCAGTGTCAGTACCGACGTCACGGAAAGCAGCAGCCAGATCAGCGTCATGGTGATAAAGATGCTGGTCATGCTGATGTTGCGTAATGCTCTTTTAAACGTTGGTCGCTTATTAAGAGAATTATCGTTATCCATCTTTTTTCTTCCGAGCGAGCATTAAGACATCCGGGTTGACCTTTACACCACTACGCGATAAGGCATCCAGGTTGACGGCAAATCTGACATCATTATTGTTGATAATCAGACAAAAGGCGCTGCCAATAATGCACTCTGCATTTTGTTCGGCAATTAATAATAACGCCTTAGACGGATATTGTTTGATTAATTCTATCTGGAATGTCGGTGATTCGTTGCCAAAATAAAAACCATTGCAGTCTGAAATCAGTGCTTCTTGTTTGCTGTGAATGATGACGGGCAGATAAGGTAAAGAAGTCGCGCCATTATCTTGTAGGGCGGTACTAAAACGTGAAGATGAAAAAATACATAGCTTTGGCGGGCCAGATAACGCTGGCCAACGAGTGTAGCTGACAATACCGGAAACCATCAGACGCACATTTTTCGCGGTGTTAGTGGTTTCCTGAGCGAGTAATGGTGCACTCGCCAGGAGGGGCATCAGCAGTAAAAATAACCGGTGGGAAAAACGCATTCAGGGATCCTCACCACCGTCGCTCGAAATGCATCGATAATTTTTTCAGAATGCTCATTAAAATATCATTCTTTTATGCGGGCGTCATCACGATGAGAATTAAAGTTTGAATGAGTTAAATCTTATGATTAATTTATTGAGGCGCTCCAGTTAATTCAATCGCATCGTGCTGGCATTTTCATCTGCCCCTTTTTGCCATGCTTCATGTAGTTGGTTGGCATTTTCAACATTGTTGCAGCTGGCAGGGAAACTTTTACCGGAAAGCCCTCTGGCATAAGTAAAATCGATTTGGCAGGTTTTCTTTTGTCCTTCGGCATATCCTTTAAGGTATACCCCCCGATCAGCCTGTGAATCGCTAAATGTATCGCGATCTTTTATGGCAATGCCAGATATAGCATCTTCCATACCAACATCATACCAGTCGGTGCTGGTTAAGTTTGGCGCGTGAGTATAAGGATCAATCTGGCAACCACTAACCACCAAAGCCAACAAGGAACCGATAAATTTTTTCATCATTTTCTCTCCTTTTTTCAAAGCATAGCGGATTGTTTTTAATGATGGTGTAAATTTATTTATACGAATTTTGTGGCTTGTAGCTTATTAAAATTGTATGTGTAAAGTAATATTTACGTAATTTGGATTGAAATCTTTACTAGCTGTGTTATCGTTACGTCATCCTCATTGAGGATCAACTATCGCAAACGAGCATAAACAGGATCGCCATCATGCAAAAAGACGCGCTGAATAACGTACACATTACCGACGAACAGGTTCTGATGACCCCGGAACAGTTGAAGGCCGCTTTTCCATTAAGCCAGCAACAAGAAGCCCAGATTGCTGATTCGCGTAAAACTATTTCAGATATTATCGCCGGGCGCGATCCTCGTCTGTTGGTAGTTTGTGGGCCTTGCTCCATTCATGACCCTGAAACCGCTCTGGAATATGCTCGTCGATTTAAAGCTCTTGCCGCAGAGGTCAGCGATAGCCTCTATCTGGTGATGCGCGTCTATTTTGAAAAACCCCGTACGACTGTCGGCTGGAAAGGGTTAATTAACGATCCTCATATGGATGGCTCTTTTGACGTAGAAGCCGGCCTGCAAATCGCGCGTAAATTGCTGCTTGAACTGGTGAGCATGGGGCTGCCGCTGGCGACAGAAGCGTTAGATCCAAATAGCCCGCAATACCTGGGCGATCTGTTTAGCTGGTCGGCAATTGGTGCTCGTACCACGGAATCGCAAACGCACCGTGAAATGGCATCCGGGCTATCTATGCCGGTTGGTTTTAAAAACGGCACCGACGGCAGTCTGGCAACGGCAATTAACGCCATGCGCGCTGCCGCTCAGCCACACCGTTTTGTTGGTATTAACCAGGCAGGGCAGGTTGCGTTGCTACAAACTCAGGGGAATCCGGACGGACATGTGATCCTGCGTGGCGGTAAAGCGCCGAACTACAGCCCTGCAGATGTCGCGCAATGTGAAAAAGAGATGGAACAGGCGGGACTGCGTCCGTCTCTGATGGTAGATTGCAGTCACGGTAATTCCAATAAAGATTATCGCCGTCAGCCTGCGGTGGCAGAGTCCGTGGTTGCCCAGATTAAAGACGGTAATCGCTCAATTATTGGTCTGATGATCGAAAGTAACATCCACGAAGGCAATCAGTCTTCCGAGCAACCGCGCAGCGAAATGAAATACGGTGTATCCGTAACCGATGCCTGCATCAGTTGGGAAATGACCGATGCCTTGCTGCGTGAGATTCATCAGGATCTGAACGGGCAGCTGACGGCACGCGTGGCTTAAGAGGTTTATTATGGTTGCTGAGTTGACCGCGTTACGCGATCAAATTGATGAAGTCGATAAAGAGCTGCTGAATTTATTAGCGAAGCGTCTGGAACTGGTCGCCGAAGTCGGTGAGGTGAAAAGCCGCTTTGGACTGCCTATTTATGTCCCGGAGCGTGAGGCATCTATGCTGGCCTCGCGTCGCGCTGAGGCGGAAGCCTTGGGTGTACCGCCAGATCTTATTGAGGATATCCTGCGTCGGGTGATGCGGGAGTCCTACTCCAGCGAGAATGACAAAGGCTTTAAAACGCTTTGTCCTACGTTGCGCCCGGTGGTTATCGTCGGTGGTGGCGGTCAGATGGGGCGCTTGTTCGAGAAGATGCTGACCCTCTCGGGTTATCAGGTGCGGATTCTGGAGCAACATGACTGGGAACGTGCGGCTGATATTGTTGCCGATGCCGGAATGGTGATTGTCAGTGTGCCGATTCATGTGACCGAACAGGTTATCGCCAAATTACCGCCTTTACCGCAGGATTGTATTCTGGTCGATCTGGCATCGGTGAAAAATGGACCGTTACAGGCCATGCTGGCGGCACATGATGGTCCGGTGTTGGGACTTCACCCGATGTTTGGCCCGGACAGCGGCAGTCTGGCGAAGCAGGTGGTGGTCTGGTGTGATGGACGCCAGCCGGAAGCATATCAATGGTTTCTGGAGCAAATTCAGGTTTGGGGCGCGCGGCTGCATCGGATTAGCGCCGTCGAGCACGATCAGAATATGGCGTTTATTCAGGCACTGCGCCACTTTGCCACTTTTGCTTATGGTTTGCATCTGGCAGAAGAAAATGTTCAGCTTGAGCAACTTCTGGCGCTCTCTTCGCCCATTTACCGCCTTGAGCTGGCGATGGTTGGGCGACTGTTTGCTCAGGATCCGCAGCTTTATGCCGACATCATTATGTCGTCAGAACGTAATCTGGCGTTGATCAAGCGTTACTATAAGCGTTTTGGCGAGGCAATTGAGCTGCTGGAGAAGGGGGACAAGCAGGCGTTTATCGACAGTTTCCGCAAGGTGGAAAACTGGTTTGGCGATTATGCGCAACGCTTCCAGAGTGAAAGCCGCGTGTTATTGCGTCAGGCGAACGACAGTCGCCAGTAGTCATCTTGTGCCGGGGAGGCATCACCCGGCACGATTTCATCACGCCGGGTCAACAGGCACTACATTCTCACTTGGGTAACAGCCTAATACCTTCATCGAACGGGTAATTTCACCTAACTCTTTCAATGCTTTTTGCATTTCCGCTGATTCAAGATTGGCCTGAATATCCAGATAAAACATCTCTTCCCACGGATTACCGTGAATCGGGCGTGATTCCAGACGGGTCATAATCAGATTATGGTTACGCAGTACCAGCAATGCTTCTACCAGTGCACCAGCTTGTTGTCCGGTCGCCATTAATAATGTGGTTTTTGCCGGAACCTGGTCAGACACGTTAATCGCTTTACGTGCCAGCACCACAAATCGGGTGAAGTTTTGTCGCTGATTTGCCTCAATACGTTCCAGTACCTGTAAACCGTACAAAGAGCCGCCTGCCTCGCTCCCCAGTGCAGCAACATGCGGTGATTTTGCCTGTGCAACCTTTTCCATCGCCGCAGACGTACTTTCGGTATATTCAATCTTCCAGTGCGGGTAACGATTAAGAAATTTACTGCATTGCTGGAACGGCTGTGGATGGCTGTAGACTGTGGTGATGGTTGATAAATCTGTAGTACCAGAAACCAGCAGGCAGTGATCGATGGTCAGCGTCATCTCGCCAACAATCGATAAGCTGGTATGTTGTAGTAGATCGTAAACGTCGTTTATGGCACCTGAACTGGTATTCTCAATCGGTACTACCGCATAGTCGGCCTGACCGGTTTCCACCTGATTAAAAATATCAGCAAATTTTGCGCAACCGCTTTCAATAAATTGTTCGAAATGGCGGGCAGCGTACTGACGTGCGGCAAGGTGTGAATAGGAACCTTTAGGGCCGAGAAAAGCAATACGTGCTGAATGTGGATTAATTTTATTGAGATGCTGCTGGAGCAGTGCCTGCTGAGTTAATACGGAATCTTCAATGATGAGCTGGAACAGGCGAGTAATGTAATGGGCGTCCAGATGGTGCGTTTTACCGAGCGTAATTAATCTTTCCAGTAAATCGCGTTCACGATCAATATCACGCACGGGGCGATGAGAGAGCAGTTTGGCTTTTCCCACCTCGACAGCCAGTTCACGCCGCTCTGCCAGTAACGCCAGTAATTTTTCATCCAGCGCGCTGATTTTCTCGCGCAGCGCCAGTAATGGGTTTTCCGATGTCATAGTGTTGCCTTTTTTGTTATCAATAAAAAAGGCCCCCCGGTTTGGGAGGCCTTATTGTTCGTCTTCGCATTCTGTTTCACACGACGAAACGCCTCCCATTCAGGGGAAGGTAAAAAAGAATGCGAAGAAGAACGGCGTGTGTTTCATGTTTGTTTCCTTAAGCGACTTAAGTACAGTACCTGTACTGTTTTCACGCTGTCAACAAAAAACGCGCCCGAAGGCGCGTTGGCGATACACTCAATATAAAGGACTACTCTTCTTCAACTTCTTCGACGAAGTTGGCGTCTTTCACCGATGTTGCGGCACGACGTGCTTCGCCTTTGTGCTGCAGTTTATTGAGCTGCCGTTCCAGCTTGTTGATCAATTCGTTAATTGCGGTGTACATATCTTCATGTTTACCACTGGCAACCAGAACGCCGTTAGGTGTATTGATTGTGGCGTCAGCAACGAACCCTTGTGGCTCTTTGGACAAAATGATATGTGGATTAATCAGATGTGTTTGCCATTTTTCCAGTTTGGCGAGACGGTCTGCGACATGTTGGCGGATGGCCGGAGTAATTTCCATTTGTTTGCTGGTAATGTTCATTGTCATAAATTTTACCTCTTGTCTTCCCGTCTTGGTGAATTCAGCATACCGTTCCTGATGTCAAAATGTGTGATGGAAATCTCATAATTTTGTCACTTTTTGTCAATGAGGCTTTTTTGTGAGAAATCGCAGGAAGAGGTGTTTTTTTACTTGAGGAATATCTCAAAGCGAGCCATATTTGATGGGATCGATAGTGACTAAATCGCTTCAGTTTCACAACTGACAGAATAAAAAAACGGCAGCTCAAGGGCTGCCGTTTTGTGTTTCAGATTTCTGTTATGTATTGCTGCTGTTTGCGGCGATGATTTTCGCTACTTTTTCAGCTTGCGCATTCATCTGCATCTGACGGTATGCATTTTCCATCAGCGGCAGCGCATCACGCGTAGCCTTGGTATCCGGGTAATCGCGCAACATGCCTTCTACACGGTTAACGACGGCAACCCATGCACCACGTTCTGTATAGTACTCAGCAACGGAGTATTCATATTTCGCCAGACGATCTTTCAGGAATACCAGACGTTTGGTGGCATCGGTGGTGTACTGACTGTTTGGATAGCCGCGAACCAATTTGGAAAAGTCACTAAACGCAGCTCGTGCATGTTGAGGATCGCGATCGCTACGGTCAACGCCAAAGAACCCTTGCAGCGCACTGTCATCCAGCGCCATATTGGTCAGGCCACGCATGTACATGACATAATCGATATTCGGATGGGTCGGGTTGAGGCGAATAAAACGATCGATGGCAGCCTGTGCTAACGGCAAATCGGCGTTTTTATAGTAGGCGTAGATGAGATCCAGCTGCACCTGCTGCGAATACGGACCAAACGGATAGCGATTATCTAACGCTTCCAGTTGCGTTATTGCCTGTCTCCAGTTACCGTCCTGCAGCTTTTGTTGTGCAGTCGCGTAAATTTCATTTGGCGGATTATCAGGTACTTCTTCCTTTGACCCCGAGCAACCCGCCAAAAACAGGCTTAGTGTGGCGGCTGCCACCAGATATTTCATGCGCGTCATGACGTTTTGACTTTCCTCAAAATGTAATACGGGAGATTCTCTGTTCCTGCTCCCGGTTAAGACCAGCTACAATAGCACACTATATTAAACGGCAAAGCCGTAAAACCCCAACGATAAACGAAGAAGCAGTATATATGGCACAACGAGTACAGCTCACTGCAACGGTGTCCGAAAACCAACTCGGTCAACGCTTAGATCAGGCTTTGGCCGAAATGTTCCCGGATTATTCACGTTCGCGGATAAAAGAATGGATCCTCGACCAGCGCGTGCTGGTTAACGGCAAAGTTTGTGATAAGCCGAAAGAAAAAGTATTAGGTGGCGAGCAGGTTGCCATCAACGCTGAGATTGAAGAAGAAGCACGTTTTGAACCGCAGGATATCCCGCTGGATATCGTCTATGAAGATGAAGATATCATCGTCATTAATAAACCGCGCGACCTGGTGGTACATCCTGGCGCGGGTAACCCGGATGGCACGGTATTGAATGCGTTGCTTCATTACTATCCGCCAATTGCCGATGTTCCACGTGCGGGCATTGTCCATCGTCTGGATAAAGACACCACTGGTCTGATGGTTGTGGCAAAAACCGTTCCGGCTCAGACGCGTTTAGTCGAATCTTTGCAACGGCGTGAAATTACTCGTGAGTATGAAGCGGTGGCAATTGGTCATATGACCGCTGGTGGTACGGTGGATGAGCCAATCAGTCGCCACCCAACCAAACGTACTCACATGGCGGTACATCCCATGGGCAAACCGGCGGTCACTCACTATCGCATCATGGAACACTTCCGTGTGCACACGCGTCTGCGGTTGCGTCTGGAAACTGGACGTACGCACCAGATCCGCGTGCATATGGCCCATATCACTCATCCGCTGGTGGGCGATCCGGTTTATGGTGGTCGTCCGCGTCCGCCAAAAGGGGCTTCGGAAGCATTTATCTCCACGCTGCGTAAGTTTGACCGCCAGGCGCTTCATGCAACCATGCTGCGTCTTTATCACCCAATCTCCGGCATCGAAATGGAATGGCATGCGCCTATTCCACAGGATATGGTGGAGCTGATTGAGGTGATGCGCGCCGATTTCGAAGAGCATAAGGATGAAGTTGACTGGTTATGAGTAAGCTGATTGTCCCGCAGTGGCCGCTGCCAAAAGGTGTTGCGGCCTGTAGCTCTACCCGTATCGGCGGCGTGAGCTTGCCGCCTTACGACTCGCTCAACCTCGGCGCCCATTGTGGCGATAACCCGGATCACGTTGAGGAGAATCGCAAGCGGCTTTTTGCTGCGGGCAATTTGCCTTCAAAACCGGTCTGGCTTGAGCAGGTGCACGGCAAAGATGTGCTTAAGCTTACTGGCGAACCCTATGCTTCAAAACGAGCGGATGCCTCTTATAGCAACACACCCGGCACGGTTTGTGCTGTGATGACTGCCGACTGCCTGCCCGTGCTGTTTTGTAATCGTGCGGGAACGGAAGTCGCCGCCGCTCATGCTGGCTGGCGTGGACTGTGCGCTGGCGTGCTGGAAGAGACGGTCTCCTGTTTTGCTGATAACCCCGAAAACATTCTCGCCTGGTTAGGGCCAGCAATCGGTCCACGCGCGTTTGAAGTGGGGGGGGAGGTCCGCGAGGCATTTATGGCAGTAGACGCCAAAGCGAGTACAGCTTTTATTCAGCATGGTGATAAGTATCTGGCAGATATTTATCAGCTTGCCCGCCAGCGTCTGGCGAGCGTTGGTGTTGAACAAATTTTCGGCGGCGACCGCTGTACATTCACGGAAAATGAGACTTTCTTCTCTTATCGTCGCGACAAGACCACGGGTCGTATGGCAAGTTTCATTTGGCTGATATAACCTAAAGAATCAAGACGATCCGGTACGCGTGATTTTCTTTTCACATTAATCTGGTCAATAACCTTGAATAATTGAGGGATGACCTCATTTAATCTCCAGTAGCAACTTTGATCCGTTATGGGAGGAGTTATGCGTCTGGATCGTCTTACTAATAAATTCCAGCTTGCTCTTGCCGATGCCCAATCACTTGCACTCGGGCACGACAACCAATTCATCGAACCACTTCATTTAATGAGCGCCCTGCTGAATCAGGAAGGGGGTTCGGTTAGCCCTTTATTAACATCCGCTGGCATTAATGCTGGCCAGTTGCGCACAGATATCAATCAGGCATTAAATCGTTTACCGCAGGTTGAAGGTACGGGTGGCGATGTCCAGCCTTCACAGGATCTGGTGCGCGTTCTTAATCTTTGCGACAAGCTGGCGCAAAAACGTGGTGATAATTTTATTTCGTCAGAACTGTTCGTTCTGGCGGCACTTGAGTCTCGCGGCACGCTGGCCGACATCCTGAAAGCAGCAGGGGCGACCACCGCCAACATTACTCAAGCGATTGAACAAATGCGTGGAGGTGAAAGCGTGAACGATCAAGGAGCCGAAGACCAACGTCAGGCTTTGAAAAAATACACCATCGACCTTACCGAACGTGCCGAACAGGGCAAACTCGATCCGGTGATTGGTCGTGATGAAGAAATTCGCCGTACCATTCAGGTACTGCAACGTCGTACTAAAAATAACCCGGTGCTGATTGGTGAACCTGGCGTTGGTAAGACTGCCATCGTTGAAGGTCTGGCGCAGCGTATTATCAATGGCGAAGTGCCTGAAGGGCTGAAAGGCCGCCGCGTACTGGCGCTGGATATGGGCGCGCTGGTGGCCGGGGCAAAATATCGCGGTGAGTTTGAGGAACGATTAAAAGGCGTACTGAACGATCTCGCTAAACAGGAAGGCAACGTCATCCTGTTTATCGACGAATTACATACTATGGTCGGCGCGGGTAAAGCCGATGGCGCAATGGACGCCGGGAACATGCTGAAACCGGCGTTGGCTCGTGGTGAACTGCACTGCGTGGGTGCCACGACGCTGGACGAATATCGCCAGTACATCGAAAAAGATGCTGCGCTGGAACGTCGCTTCCAGAAAGTATTTGTCGCCGAGCCAACGGTGGAAGACACCATTGCTATTCTGCGTGGCCTGAAAGAACGTTACGAACTGCACCACCATGTGCAAATTACTGACCCGGCAATTGTTGCAGCGGCGACGTTGTCTCATCGCTACATTGCTGACCGTCAACTGCCGGATAAAGCCATCGACCTGATCGATGAAGCAGCATCCAGCATTCGTATGCAGATTGACTCAAAACCAGAAGAACTCGACCGACTCGATCGTCGTATCATCCAGCTCAAACTGGAACAACAGGCGTTAATGAAAGAGTCTGATGAAGCCAGTAAAAAACGCCTGGATATGCTCAACGAAGAACTGAGCGACAAAGAACGTCAGTACTCCGAGTTAGAAGAAGAGTGGAAAGCAGAGAAAGCATCGCTTTCTGGTACACAGACCATTAAAGCAGAACTGGAACAGGCGAAAATCGCTATTGAACAGGCTCGCCGTGTAGGTGACCTGGCGCGGATGTCTGAACTGCAATACGGCAAAATCCCAGAACTGGAAAAGCAACTGGAAGCCGCAACGCAGCTCGAAGGCAAAACTATGCGTCTGTTGCGTAATAAAGTGACCGACGCCGAAATTGCTGAAGTGCTGGCGCGTTGGACTGGGATTCCGGTTTCTCGCATGATGGAAAGCGAGCGCGAAAAACTGCTGCGTATGGAGCAAGAACTGCACCATCGCGTTATTGGTCAGAACGAAGCGGTTGATGCGGTATCTAACGCTATTCGTCGTAGCCGTGCGGGGCTGGCGGATCCAAATCGCCCGATTGGTTCATTCCTGTTCCTCGGCCCAACTGGTGTGGGGAAAACTGAGCTTTGTAAGGCGCTGGCGAACTTTATGTTTGATAGCGACGAGGCGATGGTCCGTATCGATATGTCCGAGTTTATGGAGAAACACTCGGTGTCTCGTCTGGTTGGTGCGCCTCCGGGATATGTCGGTTATGAGGAAGGTGGCTACCTGACCGAAGCGGTGCGTCGTCGTCCGTATTCCGTCATCCTGCTGGATGAAGTGGAAAAAGCGCATCCGGATGTTTTCAACATTCTGTTACAGGTACTGGATGATGGGCGTCTGACTGACGGGCAGGGGAGAACGGTCGACTTCCGCAATACGGTGGTCATTATGACCTCTAACCTCGGTTCCGATTTGATTCAGGAACGCTTTGGTGAACTGGATTATGCACACATGAAAGAGCTGGTGCTCGGTGTGGTGAGCCATAACTTCCGTCCGGAATTCATTAACCGTATCGATGAAGTGGTGGTCTTCCATCCGCTGGGTGAACAGCACATTGCGTCGATTGCGCAGATTCAGTTGAAACGTCTGTACAAACGTCTGGAAGAACGTGGTTATGAAATCCACATTTCTGACGAGGCGCTGAAACTGCTGAGCGAGAACGGTTACGATCCGGTCTATGGTGCTCGTCCTCTGAAACGTGCTATCCAGCAGCAGATCGAAAACCCGCTGGCACAGCAAATACTATCTGGTGAATTGGTTCCGGGTAAAGTTATTCGCCTGGAAGTTAATGAAGACCGGATTGTCGCCGTCCAGTAATGATAAAACGAGCCCTTCGGGGCTCGTTTTTGTCTATAAGTTAGACGGAAAAGACTATATTTAAGATGTTTTGCTTGAAAAATGAGCGAACGATAAAGTTTTTTTATTTTTCGCTTGTCAGGCCGGAATAACTCCCTATAATGCGCCACCACTGACACGGAACAACGGCAAACACGCCGCCGGGTCAGCGGGGTTCTCCTGAGAATCTCAACAGAGAAAAGCAAAAAATGCTTGACTCTGTGGCGGGAAAGCGTATTATGCACACCCCGCGCCGCTGAGAAAAAGCGAAGCGGCACTGCTCTTTAACAATTTATCAGACAATCTGTGTGGGCACTCGAAGATACGGATTCTTAACGTCGCAAGACGATAAATGAATACCAAGTCTCAAGAGTGAACACGTAATTCATTACGAAGTTTAATTCTTTGAGCATCAAACTTTTAAATTGAAGAGTTTGATCATGGCTCAGATTGAACGCTGGCGGCAGGCCTAACACATGCAAGTCGAACGGTAACAGGAAGCAGCTTGCTGCTTTGCTGACGAGTGGCGGACGGGTGAGTAATGTCTGGGAAACTGCCCGATGGAGGGGGATAACTACTGGAAACGGTAGCTAATACCGCATAACGTCGCAAGACCAAAGAGGGGGACCTTCGGGCCTCTTGCCATCGGATGTGCCCAGATGGGATTAGCTAGTAGGTGGGGTAACGGCTCACCTAGGCGACGATCCCTAGCTGGTCTGAGAGGATGACCAGCCACACTGGAACTGAGACACGGTCCAGACTCCTACGGGAGGCAGCAGTGGGGAATATTGCACAATGGGCGCAAGCCTGATGCAGCCATGCCGCGTGTATGAAGAAGGCCTTCGGGTTGTAAAGTACTTTCAGCGGGGAGGAAGGGGGTAAAGTTAATACCTTTGCTCATTGACGTTACCCGCAGAAGAAGCACCGGCTAACTCCGTGCCAGCAGCCGCGGTAATACGGAGGGTGCAAGCGTTAATCGGAATTACTGGGCGTAAAGCGCACGCAGGCGGTCTGTTAAGTCAGATGTGAAATCCCCGGGCTCAACCTGGGAACTGCATCTGATACTGGCAGGCTTGAGTCTCGTAGAGGGGGGTAGAATTCCAGGTGTAGCGGTGAAATGCGTAGAGATCTGGAGGAATACCGGTGGCGAAGGCGGCCCCCTGGACGAAGACTGACGCTCAGGTGCGAAAGCGTGGGGAGCAAACAGGATTAGATACCCTGGTAGTCCACGCCGTAAACGATGTCGACTTGGAGGTTGTGCCCTTGAGGCGTGGCTTCCGGAGCTAACGCGTTAAGTCGACCGCCTGGGGAGTACGGCCGCAAGGTTAAAACTCAAATGAATTGACGGGGGCCCGCACAAGCGGTGGAGCATGTGGTTTAATTCGATGCAACGCGAAGAACCTTACCTGGTCTTGACATCCACGGAAGTTTTCAGAGATGAGAATGTGCCTTCGGGAACCGTGAGACAGGTGCTGCATGGCTGTCGTCAGCTCGTGTTGTGAAATGTTGGGTTAAGTCCCGCAACGAGCGCAACCCTTATCCTTTGTTGCCAGCGGTCCGGCCGGGAACTCAAAGGAGACTGCCAGTGATAAACTGGAGGAAGGTGGGGATGACGTCAAGTCATCATGGCCCTTACGACCAGGGCTACACACGTGCTACAATGGCGCATACAAAGAGAAGCGACCTCGCGAGAGCAAGCGGACCTCATAAAGTGCGTCGTAGTCCGGATTGGAGTCTGCAACTCGACTCCATGAAGTCGGAATCGCTAGTAATCGTGGATCAGAATGCCACGGTGAATACGTTCCCGGGCCTTGTACACACCGCCCGTCACACCATGGGAGTGGGTTGCAAAAGAAGTAGGTAGCTTAACCTTCGGGAGGGCGCTTACCACTTTGTGATTCATGACTGGGGTGAAGTCGTAACAAGGTAACCGTAGGGGAACCTGCGGTTGGATCACCTCCTTACCTTAAAGAAGCGTTCTTTGAAGTGCTCACACAGATTGTCTGATAGAAAGTGAAAAGCAAGGCGTCTTGCGAAGCAGACTGATACGTCCCCTTCGTCTAGAGGCCCAGGACACCGCCCTTTCACGGCGGTAACAGGGGTTCGAATCCCCTAGGGGACGCCACTTGCTGGTTTGTGAGTGAAAGTCACCTGCCTTAATATCTCAAAACTCACTTACGAGTGATGTTTGAGATATTTGCTCTTTAAAAATCTGGATCAAGCTGAAAATTGAAACACTGAATAGTCGAAAGATTATTCGTGAGTCTCTCAAATTTTCGCAACACGATGGTGTTTTACGAAACATCTTCGGGTTGTGAGGTTAAGCGACTAAGCGTACACGGTGGATGCCCTGGCAGTCAGAGGCGATGAAGGACGTGCTAATCTGCGATAAGCGTCGGTAAGGTGATATGAACCGTTATAACCGGCGATTTCCGAATGGGGAAACCCAGTGTGATTCGTCACACTATCATTAACTGAATCCATAGGTTAATGAGGCGAACCGGGGGAACTGAAACATCTAAGTACCCCGAGGAAAAGAAATCAACCGAGATTCCCCCAGTAGCGGCGAGCGAACGGGGAGCAGCCCAGAGCCTGAATCAGTGTGTGTGTTAGTGGAAGCGTCTGGAAAGGCGCGCGATACAGGGTGACAGCCCCGTACACAAAAATGCACATACTGTGAGCTCGATGAGTAGGGCGGGACACGTGGTATCCTGTCTGAATATGGGGGGACCATCCTCCAAGGCTAAATACTCCTGACTGACCGATAGTGAACCAGTACCGTGAGGGAAAGGCGAAAAGAACCCCGGCGAGGGGAGTGAAAAAGAACCTGAAACCGTGTACGTACAAGCAGTGGGAGCCTTGATTTATCAGGGTGACTGCGTACCTTTTGTATAATGGGTCAGCGACTTATATTCTGTAGCAAGGTTAACCGAATAGGGGAGCCGAAGGGAAACCGAGTCTTAACTGGGCGTTAAGTTGCAGGGTATAGACCCGAAACCCGGTGATCTAGCCATGGGCAGGTTGAAGGTTGGGTAACACTAACTGGAGGACCGAACCGACTAATGTTGAAAAATTAGCGGATGACTTGTGGCTGGGGGTGAAAGGCCAATCAAACCGGGAGATAGCTGGTTCTCCCCGAAAGCTATTTAGGTAGCGCCTCGTGAATTCATCTCCGGGGGTAGAGCACTGTTTCGGCAAGGGGGTCATCCCGACTTACCAACCCGATGCAAACTGCGAATACCGGAGAATGTTATCACGGGAGACACACGGCGGGTGCTAACGTCCGTCGTGAAGAGGGAAACAACCCAGACCGCCAGCTAAGGTCCCAAAGTCATGGTTAAGTGGGAAACGATGTGGGAAGGCCCAGACAGCCAGGATGTTGGCTTAGAAGCAGCCATCATTTAAAGAAAGCGTAATAGCTCACTGGTCGAGTCGGCCTGCGCGGAAGATGTAACGGGGCTAAACCATGCACCGAAGCTGCGGCAGCGACACTATGTGTTGTTGGGTAGGGGAGCGTTCTGTAAGCCTGTGAAGGTGGCCTGTGAGGGTTGCTGGAGGTATCAGAAGTGCGAATGCTGACATAAGTAACGATAAAGCGGGTGAAAAGCCCGCTCGCCGGAAGACCAAGGGTTCCTGTCCAACGTTAATCGGGGCAGGGTGAGTCGACCCCTAAGGCGAGGCCGAAAGGCGTAGTCGATGGGAAACAGGTTAATATTCCTGTACTTGGTGTTACTGCGAAGGGGGGACGGAGAAGGCTATGTTGGCCGGGCGACGGTTGTCCCGGTTTAAGCGTGTAGGCTGGTTTTCCAGGCAAATCCGGAAAATCAAGGCTGAGGCGTGATGACGAGGCACTACGGTGCTGAAGCAACAAATGCCCTGCTTCCAGGAAAAGCCTCTAAGCATCAGGTAACATCAAATCGTACCCCAAACCGACACAGGTGGTCAGGTAGAGAATACCAAGGCGCTTGAGAGAACTCGGGTGAAGGAACTAGGCAAAATGGTGCCGTAACTTCGGGAGAAGGCACGCTGATATGTAGGTGAAGCGACTTGCTCGTGGAGCTGAAATCAGTCGAAGATACCAGCTGGCTGCAACTGTTTATTAAAAACACAGCACTGTGCAAACACGAAAGTGGACGTATACGGTGTGACGCCTGCCCGGTGCCGGAAGGTTAATTGATGGGGTCAGCCGCAAGGCGAAGCTCTTGATCGAAGCCCCGGTAAACGGCGGCCGTAACTATAACGGTCCTAAGGTAGCGAAATTCCTTGTCGGGTAAGTTCCGACCTGCACGAATGGCGTAATGATGGCCAGGCTGTCTCCACCCGAGACTCAGTGAAATTGAACTCGCTGTGAAGATGCAGTGTACCCGCGGCAAGACGGAAAGACCCCGTGAACCTTTACTATAGCTTGACACTGAACATTGAGCCTTGATGTGTAGGATAGGTGGGAGGCTTTGAAGCGTGGACGCCAGTCTGCGTGGAGCCGACCTTGAAATACCACCCTTTAATGTTTGATGTTCTAACGTAGACCCGTTATCCGGGTTGCGGACAGTGTCTGGTGGGTAGTTTGACTGGGGCGGTCTCCTCCTAAAGAGTAACGGAGGAGCACGAAGGTTGGCTAATCCTGGTCGGACATCAGGAGGTTAGTGCAATGGCATAAGCCAGCTTGACTGCGAGCGTGACGGCGCGAGCAGGTGCGAAAGCAGGTCATAGTGATCCGGTGGTTCTGAATGGAAGGGCCATCGCTCAACGGATAAAAGGTACTCCGGGGATAACAGGCTGATACCGCCCAAGAGTTCATATCGACGGCGGTGTTTGGCACCTCGATGTCGGCTCATCACATCCTGGGGCTGAAGTAGGTCCCAAGGGTATGGCTGTTCGCCATTTAAAGTGGTACGCGAGCTGGGTTTAGAACGTCGTGAGACAGTTCGGTCCCTATCTGCCGTGGGCGCTGGAGAACTGAGGGGGGCTGCTCCTAGTACGAGAGGACCGGAGTGGACGCATCACTGGTGTTCGGGTTGTCATGCCAATGGCACTGCCCGGTAGCTAAATGCGGAAGAGATAAGTGCTGAAAGCATCTAAGCACGAAACTTGCCCCGAGATGAGTTCTCCCTGACTCCTTGAGAGTCCTGAAGGAACGTTGAAGACGACGACGTTGATAGGCCGGGTGTGTAAGCGCAGCGATGCGTTGAGCTAACCGGTACTAATGAACCGTGAGGCTTAACCTTACAACGCCGAAGGTGTTTTGGCGGATGAGAGAAGATTTTCAGCCTGATACAGATTAAATCGACAGGTCGGAATAAGACGTGTTGATAAACAGAATTTGCCTGGCGGCCGTAGCGCGGTGGTCCCACCTGACCCCATGCCGAACTCAGAAGTGAAACGCCGTAGCGCCGATGGTAGTGTGGGGTCTCCCCATGCGAGAGTAGGGAACTGCCAGGCATCAGATAAAGCAGAAGGCCATCCGTAAGGATGGCCTTTTTGCGTTGGTGCAAAAAAATGCCGGATGCGACGCTGGCGCGTCTTGTCCGGTCTACGCAGGCACGGTAGGGGGAAACCGCGCATTATTCCTCCACATACGCCAGCAAATACGGCTTCCCCAATTTGCCCACTTCCATACGTCCCCTTTACCAGAAATCTATCGTTAAGATCCTCAATAACCATTTTCCTGCTAACTAAATTCATGGTTAAGGTTGTATAATGATACACAACAAATGTATAACATTTTATTTACTAAAAAAATAAACAACAGCAACCGACAAAGCATCGGATTAGGGCAGGAGAAATAGTGGCATGGCAGAAAGCACTGTAACGGCAGACGGCAAACTGACAAGTAGTGATACTCGTCGCCGCATTTGGGCAATTGTGGGGGCCTCTTCAGGTAATCTGGTCGAGTGGTTCGATTTCTATGTCTACTCGTTCTGTTCACTCTACTTCGCCCACATCTTCTTCCCTTCTGGGAACACGACTACTCAACTACTGCAAACAGCCGGTGTTTTTGCTGCGGGATTCCTGATGCGCCCAATAGGCGGTTGGCTATTTGGACGCATAGCCGATAAACATGGTCGTAAAAAATCGATGCTGTTATCGGTGTGTATGATGTGTTTCGGCTCACTGGTAATCGCCTGTTTGCCTGGTTATGAAACAATCGGTACGTGGGCTCCGGCATTATTGCTTCTCGCGCGTTTATTTCAGGGATTATCCGTTGGCGGAGAATATGGCACCAGCGCCACCTATATGAGTGAAGTCGCAGTAGAAGGTCGTAAAGGTTTTTATGCTTCATTTCAGTATGTCACGTTGATCGGCGGACAACTGCTAGCCCTACTGGTTGTCGTGGTTTTACAACACACCATGGAAGACGCTGCACTCAGAGAGTGGGGATGGCGTATTCCTTTTGCGTTAGGAGCTGTGTTAGCTGTTGTAGCGTTGTGGTTACGCCGTCAATTGGATGAAACTTCACAACAAGAAACACGCGCTTTAAAAGAAGCTGGATCTCTGAAAGGATTATGGCGCAATCGCCGAGCATTCATCATGGTTCTCGGTTTTACCGCTGCGGGCTCCCTTTGTTTCTATACCTTCACCACTTACATGCAGAAGTATCTGGTGAATACTGCGGGAATGCACGCAAACGTAGCAAGCGGCATTATGACAGCAGCACTGTTTGTATTTATGCTCATCCAGCCGCTCATTGGGGCACTGTCGGATAAGATTGGCCGCCGAACTTCAATGTTATGTTTCGGTTCTCTGGCAGCCATTTTTACCGTTCCGATTCTTTCAGCATTGCAGAACGTTTCCTCTCCTTATGCCGCTTTTGGTCTGGTGATGTGCGCCCTGCTGATAGTGAGTTTTTATACTTCAATCAGTGGAATACTGAAGGCTGAGATGTTCCCGGCACAGGTTCGCGCATTAGGCGTTGGTCTGTCATATGCAGTCGCCAATGCTATATTTGGTGGCTCCGCAGAGTATGTAGCGTTATCGTTGAAATCGGTAGGAATGGAAACAGCCTTCTTCTGGTATGTCACCTTTATGTCAGTTATTGCATTTCTGGTTTCACTAACATTGCATCGCAAAGGGAAGGGAATGCGTCTTTAGTGATGCGCCAGTTGCCAGATGGTATAGCCGGTGCTTGCACCGGCGATATCCCAGGCAAAATCTTTCCAGCTCCAGCCGCTCCCTTCAGGGCGGCTATCCCAAAGTTCTTTTGACGCGCCCAGCCCTACAGAGAACATCAGCCCGAACGTGGCGCTACGGTCAGAGCTCATTCCCTGATGCTGTGCGTATTCATTTCCGGCGGCAGAAAGCATCGCCGAGGCGATAAAGTGTTGAGCTTTATCCTGCCCGCTCCAGCTATCGTTAGCCATGTGGCTGCATCCAGAAAGTAACAATAGCGAACAGACAAAAAGAATACGCAAAACGTGGCCTCCAAAAAACAAACCCCGTACAGGACGGGGTTGTGATTACAGGATGCGGCTAATTAATCGGTCGATGCGGATACGGCGCAAACGGCGGATAAGTTTGCGAACCTTCACCGGATAATCGGCAATACTTTGCAGATCGCGGTAGTGCTTAACGATGGTAGTATGCTCGCGGATCAGCTCCAGTTCTTTCTCACGCTGTGGTGCAAGCTCCAGTTGCGGATCGTGGATCAAAATGGCGTTTTCCAGATCCAGACGCCAGGCGCGTGGGTTCAGGTTATTACCGGTTACCAGCATCCACTTATCATCAACCCACATCCCTTTCAGGTGATAGGTGTTGTCGTCATCTTTCCATAACCGAACCACTAACTGGTCAGTATTGACGTAATACTGCAAACGGCTCAGGAAGCGACGCAGATTGATCTCATAAAGATAAGGCAGTGCGCCAATTATCTTGAAAGGTTCATCTTCCGGAATGTAGAAGTCATTCGCGGTTTTATCACCAACAATAATTTCGACCTTTTTCCCTTCGCGCAGCAACTGGATGATATTGCGCACAAGGATTGCTGGCAGGTTGAAGTAGGGGGTGCAGATGGTTAGTTTCTGCTCGGCACAAGGCATAAGATGGAAAATGGTCTTGTTCAACAGACTCGATTTCCCCAGACCTACCAACGGCGTTACGGAAAGCTGATCGTTGTCGGCATCGCCCTGGAAATGATAAGCGGCATCACGCAGCTCCTGGCGGAACAGGCGAATGTCGTTCTTGATTTCCGGACTTTTTGGGCGATTAACATCATCCAGACGATTAACGCCGCGACCATTCATAATATTCTGTGTAACCCATTCAAACATAATGTCTGACATCTTACGGTTACGGATCAGATGATAACGGTCGTAGCGATATTTATCGTGCTGATGCAGGTAAACATCGTTCAGGCTGGCACCGCTATAAAGTACGCTATCGTCGATGATAAAGCCTTTAAAGTGCAGAACACCAAGGGCTTCACGGGTATTGATTGGAACGCCATAAACCGGAACATCTACGCCCGGATTTTCCTGCGCCATGCGGCAGTACCAGTCAGCGTTAGTGTTAGATGCCGCAGCGCCAATGCGTCCACGTTGTGCACGATGCCAGTCGACCAGCACCCGCACATCCAGTTCCGGACGCTGCCTTTTAGCCTCATACAACGCGTTCAGAATGCCTTTGCCACCGTCATCCTGTTCGAGATACAGGGCGACAATGCAAATGCGCTGCTTCGCGCTGGCTATTTTTTCCAGCAGCGTCTCCCGGAAGTCGGCGGGAGCGTAAAAGAAATCGACATCATCAACTGATTGAGAAATCTTGGGTAGTTGGGCAAGGTGTTGTTGATGTTTATTACGCTTAAATTTTGACAACATCACAGTGCATTTCTTCTCTGTTCATTGAAGGGTCCTCTGTGCAATGCAGACGACATAAGCGGGCAATAATAACACCAGTCCCGATTAAGTGGTCAACATTTCCAGTACCTTACTCATGATTCCTCGCGCTGGGCAAGATTTAGCGTAAGCCCAACGATCCCCTCTTCGAGCTGGATATCAACGTTAAACCCGAGCTTGCGGGCTAGCGCCACCATGCCACGATTGTTTGGCATCGTAATACCATTCAGACGTTGTAGTCCGTGATCTCGCGTATAGGTAATCAACTTTTCCATTAAGCGTCGACCTAAGCCTAACCCTTTGAGATCCGAGCGAACCAGTACAGCAAATTCGGCATCGATGTTATCAGGATCGGAAATCGCACGCGTGACGCCGAGGATCTCTTCCGTTTGATCAATACGTCGTACCGCTACAAACGCCATTTCCCGATCGTAGTCGATCTGTGTCATGTTGGCTAAATCTTCATGGGTAAATTCGTTGATCTCGCTAAAGTAGCGGTAATAAAGATCTTCTTTGGTGACTCGCGAAATGAATTGCTGAAGTTGTGGCTCATCTTCTGGCAAAATCGGGCGGAACAAGCAGCGTTCACCGTTTTTCAATTCTACCCATTCTTCCAGCTGATGCGGATAAGGGCGCACTGCCAGCCGACTCTCGTTATCGCCTTCAAACGGCGCGATATCCAGCGTGACATCCAGCGCGGTAAATTCACTGCCAGAAGCCAGCAAAGGATGAATATCCAGACGCTGAATTTCCGGGCAATCGACAATCAAGTTGGAAACCTGCACCAGAAGCTGGCTCAGGCCTGCAACATCTAATGGGCGTAGCGCACTGCGCGCACGAATCTTTTTACTTTTGATTCCCTGAATAACCAGATAGCGGGCCAGGTTCATATTCAGCGGCGGCAGTGCGACGACGGCTTGATCTTCAGGACGCCACTCCACACCGCCTTCACCCAGCATGATAAGCGGCCCGAAAACCGGATCGTGCTCAACCACAACCCGCAACTCCTGAGCGCCAGCACGGTTAGCCATACTTTGCACCAACAGGCCGTGGACCCGCGCCTGCGGCCAGGTCATTTTTACGCGATCGAAAATAGCGTTTGCCGCTTGCTGGACTTCATTGGCTGTACGCAGGTACAGCATGACGCCCTGAACTTCCGATTTATGTGGAATATCCGGCGAACGCAATTTCAGTGCCACCGGATAACCAATCTGTTCGGCAATATGCACCGCTTCGGTGCTATCACTGGCAATCCAGGTAGGGAGCGTGTTCATGCCATACTCTTGCAGAATGGGCTGAACTTCATGGGTATCGAGCGACGTAGCCCCTTCGGCAATCGCCTGTTGCAACAGAAGATGCGCTTCTGCGGTATTAGAGGTCAGATTGCTGGGCAGCGCCGGCGTTTCGCGTAGTTGCTTCTGATTACGTCGGTACTCCACCATATGCATAAAAGCGGTAATAGTACCTTCCGGCGTTCGATAGGTCGGCAGCCCGGCTTCGCTGAATAAACGTCGTGCCTCTTGCGAGGAGTGTTCTCCACACCAGTTCGTCAGCAGAGATAAATACTTGCTGCGAGGGTGATGTTTTACCGCTTCAATTAATGCTTGCGCACTTTCTGTTGCGGGCGCTGCGGCGCTGGGCGAATGAATAACCATCAGCGCATCAAAATCCTGGCTGTGAAACAGAATATCCAGCGTTTTGACATAATGCTCGCTGCTGGCGTCATCGCGCAGATCGAGCGGGTTAGAGATAGCAACATGTTCTGGCAGCGCATCGCGCAGTTTCTGGCAAATCTCTTCACTTAGCGTTGCCAGCTTGCCATTGCGCGACCATAAGGCATCCAGTGCCAGCGCGGCAGGCGCGGCACCGTTGCTGATTATCATCAGCCGGTCGCCACGTAGCGGGCGCATATGGCTAAGGGTTTCTACCGCCGAAAACAGTTCGTGAGTGTCCTGCACTCGTAATAAACCTGCACGCTGAATAGCTGCATCCCACGCCGGATCCATTCCTGCCGTGGTGTTCAACAGACGTTGCGCCGCTGGGCTACGTCCGCTTTTAATCACCAGAATCGGTTTATTGCGCGAGGCGCTACGGGCAGCCGAAACAAAGCGTCGCGCATCGCTTAACTGTTCGAGGTAGAGCAGGATGGCACTGGTTTTACTGTCGCGCGCCAGATAGTCGAGCAATTCATCAACGTCGATATCCAGGCTGTCGCCGAGAGCAATAAAATACGAAAAGCCCATCTCACGCTGTTGCGCCCAGTCGAGGATGGTGTTGGAGACGGCAGCCGATTGCGAAATAAACGCCAGCTTGCCGCGTTTAATCGGCACAGGCGAAAAGCTGGCATTCAGACCTTGCCAGGGAGCCAGTAAGCCCAGACTGTTTGGTCCTAGCAAGCGCATGTTATGGCGCAAGGCGCAGGCGCGGAGATCTTCGTGTTGAGATGCCGGTGCAGAAAGAATAATGCAGGTTTTACAGCCTTTCTCGCCGAGCTCTTCCAGAAGAGCAAGATTACGGCTGGCATTGGTACATAAAACCGCAAGGTCGGGTGTAAAGGGTAAGCTGGCAATATCCGGCCAGGCCAACACACCCAACACCGCTTTCCAGGCTGGCGTCACCGGGAGTACCGGTCCGTTAAAGCCTCCCGCCAGCAGGTTACGCATCATCAGGTAACCTGCGCGATTGGGTTTCATCGATGCGCCAATTACCGCAATCGATTTTGGTCGCAGTAGTGCTTCCAGTCCTCGCTGACTCATACCGGTCTCCCGCAGAAGTGACCGAATGATTTTAAACGCTTTCTAACAGTTCTGCTGTGATGCTACCCAGATGTTGCGTTTTTCCTGCCAGATAGCGCGTTTTAAAACGAGTGAAATGCTCGCCTAAGCCCGTTGCTGCTTCGGTATCGCCTGCCATATCTAAAAGTGCGATGGCTACTTCGGCAGTACAATATTGGCCTTCGGCCTGGGCTTCACGCAGGCGATAGGCAGAAAGCCGGGAAAGATCGACGGAAATAACCGGGAAATTATCCAGATACGGACTTTTACGAAACATCTTGCGTGCTTCCGGCCAGGTGCCATCGAGCATAATAAACAGCGGCGGCTTACCGGAAGGCGGCGAGAAGATGACTTCCCGTTGCTCGCCGGCATACGAGGCAGGAAAAACCACCATTGGCTGATAATCCGGGTTTTGTACCAGATCCAGCAAATCTTGCGAGGGTTCGGTACGCGACCATTGAAACGCGACAGTATCCGGCAAGATATCAGCAATTAAACGTCCGGTATTGCTGGGCTTCATTGGCTCGGTATCGAACATCAGCAAACAAAAACGGCTTTTTGCTTCAGTTGGGGTGATTGTCGAACAGAGGCAAAGTTTCTCTGGCAAAAGACAGCGTTGGCAACGACGAACGCGATTACCACGGGCAAGAAAAGGACGCGTTGCGCGTGCAATACGTTCGGCGCGTAACTGGAGAACAGCGTTTTCGGTCATGAGAGAGAGCGTCGAAAAACCGCCATTGTCGCAGAGGAGAAAACGGGGCACAAGATGCGCCCCGGCAAGATTAAAGAGATTCGTTCAACCAGCTATCGAACGGCGCTTTCGGCACAGCGCCGTTAAGCATGTCAACAACCTGACCATTTTTGAAAATCATGATCGTCGGAATGCTACGAATACCAAAGCGGCTGCTTAATTCACGTTCGGCTTCGGTATTCACTTTTACAAAACGCACTTTACCGCTACGCTCTTGCGCAACATCTTCAAAAATCGGCGCGAAGTTACGGCAAGGGCCGCACCACGGCGCCCAGAAGTCGATCACTACAGGCAGATCGTCTTTCAGCAATTTGTCGAGTGTTTCACCGGTCGCATTAATCACCTCTCCGTCAAACAGGTCGTGACCGCAGCGTCCGCATTTTGCCGCATCTTCGATCCGATCGTCGGGAATGCGATTGATGGCCTGACAATGGGTACAAACGGTATTCATAACTAACCTCGGGATGAGTAAGGAGACTTATCGGCAATGACGCCGGTATGTTTCTAATATGTTACATATTATCAAAGGCAATGTTCCAGACAACAATCTGTTTTATTCAATAGATATGATAGTCGCAGGCTTTGGTACGAAATCATGGCGAACCGCGCGCACTTCGGGTAATCTGCGCGCTTCGCGCAGCGCTGGTGGAGAAAAGCATGAACGATGAAATGAAAGGTAAAAGCGGCAAGGTCAAAGTGATGTATGTCCGCAGTGATGATGATTCTGATAAACGTACCCATAACCCGCGAACCGGGAAAGGGGGCGGGCGTCCAGGAAAATCTCGTGCTGACGGTGGCCGTCGCCCCGCCCGCGATGACAAACAGAGTCAGCCCCGTGACCGCAAGTGGGAAGAGTCGCCGTGGCGCACCGTTTCCCGCGCGCCGGGTGATGAGGCACCAGAAAAGGCCGATCACGGTGGCATCAGTGGTAAAAGTTTTATTGATCCCGAAGTTTTGCGTCGTCAGCGTGCGGAAGAAACCCGCGTCTACGGCGAAAATGCATGTCAGGCACTGTTCCAGAGCCGTCCGGAAGCGATTGTTCGCGCCTGGTTTATCCAGAGCGTAACGCCACGTTTTAAAGAAGCATTGCGCTGGATGGCGGCAAACCGCAAAGCGTACCATGTAGTGGATGAAGCGGAACTGACAAAAGCGTCAGGCACGGAACATCACGGCGGCGTTTGCTTCCTGATCAAAAAGCGTAACGGCACAACCGTACAGCAGTGGGTAAGCCAGGCTGGCGCGCAGGATTGCGTACTGGCGCTGGAAAACGAATCTAACCCGCATAACCTGGGTGGCATGATGCGTAGCTGTGCGCACTTCGGCGTGAAAGGCGTTGTGGTGCAGGATGCAGCGTTGCTGGAATCGGGTGCGGCAATCCGTACCGCAGAAGGCGGCGCAGAGCACGTTCAGCCGATTACCGGCGACAACATTGTTAACGTGCTGGATGATTTCCGTCAGGCGGGTTACACCGTGGTAACCACTTCCAGCGAACAGGGTAAACCGCTGTTCAAAACCAGTCTGCCAGCGAAAATGGTGCTGGTGCTGGGTCAGGAATATGAAGGGTTACCGGATGCCGCACGCGATCCGAACGATCTGCGCGTGAAGATTGACGGTACTGGCAACGTTGCCGGGCTGAATATCTCTGTCGCAACTGGTGTGCTGCTTGGCGAATGGTGGCGTCAGAATAAAGCCTGATAAATCAGCCGGATGGCAATTCTGCCATCCGGTATTTTTCCGTCAATTACTCACTCTCTGCCGGTAATACTGGCATCCAGTCAATCGGCGTCTCGCCACGTTGTACCAGCCACTGATTTGCCAGCACAAAATGGTTGCAGCCAAAGAATCCACGATGCGCCGAAAGCGGTGACGGATGTGGCGCTTTCAGCACGTGATGGCGTTGCTTATCTATAATCGCCCCTTTCTTTTGCGCATGTGATCCCCACAACAAAAACACCACGCCTTCACGATGCTGATTAATCAGGCTGATGACTTTATCAGTAAACGTTTCCCAGCCGAGGCTGGCGTGGGAATGTGCCTGGCCTGCGCGCACCGTCAATACGGTGTTGAGCAGGAGAACCCCTTGACGTGCCCAGCTTTCAAGATAGCCATGTGTCGGGCGAGTAAAGCCTGGAAGGGTATTTTCCAGCTCTTTGTACATATTCAGTAGAGAAGGCGGTATAGCAATGCCTGGGCGAACGGAAAATGCCAGACCGTGCGCTTGTCCGGAGCCGTGGTAAGGATCCTGACCGAGGATCACCACTTTGACATCGCCCAGTTCAGTAAAGCGAAAGGCGTTAAAGACATCTTTTTGTGGTGGGTAGATGGTTATCCCGGACTGCCGCTCGCTGGCAACGGTCTGGAGGGTGTTAAGAAAATAGGGTTGCTGCTTTTCTTCAGCCAGCACGTCATGCCAGGTTAATTGGTTAGTCATCTCGCTCTCCTGCGGATCTTCAATCCGCCTAGCTTAACTGCTTCTTTCTACAGAACAAAATCAAGCTCATTTTTTAGCCATAAACGAGTGCAAAAAAATGTAAATTGGTAAAATTCCACACTCGTATAAGTTGATGTAAAACAATAAAATCCATTTACGACCACATTTGATGTGTGGTTTTTGTTGATTTAAATCAAAGAATCAAGGGTGTTTGAGGAGTATATATACACTCAAGCAACAATGGTTTTACCAATTGGCCGCAACAGGCTAATCAAATCAAATAATTTGCCGGGGAGGCATCACATGATTACAGGTATCCAGATTACTAAAGCCGCTAATGACGATCTGCTGAACTCTTTCTGGCTGCTGGACAGCGAAAAAGGCGAAGCGCGTTGCATCGTTGCGAAAGCAGGTTTTGCAGAAGACGAAGTGGTTGCAGTAAGCAAACTGGGTGACATTGAATACCGTGAAGTTCCAGTAGAAGTTAAACCAGAAGTTCGCGTTGAAGGTGGCCAGCACCTGAACGTAAACGTTCTGCGTCGTGAAACTCTGGAAGATGCAGTTAAGCATCCGGAAAAATATCCGCAGCTGACCATCCGTGTATCCGGTTATGCAGTTCGCTTCAACTCTCTGACTCCGGAACAGCAGCGCGACGTTATCGCTCGTACCTTTACTGAAAGCCTGTAAGGCTTAAGTAGCAAGTTATTAAGCGGAAGAGGGTGACCTCTTCCGCTTTTCTTTTGTCTTTCAATAGAAAATGCGTACCGCACAATAGACCAGCAACAGCGCCAGCACGATATTCAACTGGCGGCCATAGCGGTTAAACAATCGCTGAAACAGATGTCCCGCCAGCGCCCAACACACATTGCCAAACGTCCCAATCATCGCCAGCAAAACGCTGACGCCAACTACCCAGCTTAACGCCTGTGTTTGCGGCAGAACAAACGTCGACAGTGCCGTAATGCCGTACAAAATAATTTTGACGTTCACAAACTGCAAAGCAAAGCTGGCCCAAAAACTGATCGGTTTTGCCTGAAGTCCGTCTTCTTTTGTTGGACTGGTAGCGATTTTCCACGCCAGCCAGACAATATATGCTGCCCCCGCCCAACTCAACAAATGCACTGCTGCCGGATCGATAACAGCCAGTGAAAACGAAATTCCCGCACACAGCAACATGACGATTAAAAATCCCAGACTCATCCCTGCCAGCACGCGGGAACTCTGACGAACCCTATGCGACGTGGCTGAACTCAAAGCGAGAATATTGTTCGGTCCTGGCGTGAGGGCCGTAATCAGAGTGTAGGTCCAAAAAGCACTTAAAAGGGTCGGTGTCACTTGTTATCTCCTCTGTTTTGGTAGACAGTACCCGACATGAAACATTTAAAAAAATGAATGTTTTTTCATTCTAAATTCGACAATCTCGATAGGTTTGGGTTTATGGATCTGCGCCGTTTTATTACGCTTAAAACCGTGGTGGAAGAGGGTTCCTTTTTGCGAGCTTCGCAAAAATTGTGCTGCACACAATCGACGGTGACTTTTCATATTCAGCAGCTTGAGCAGGAGTTCTCGGTACAGTTGTTTGAGAAAATTGGTCGACGGATGTGCCTTACCCGCGAAGGAAAAAAGCTGCTGCCGCACATTTATGAACTCACCAGAGTGATGGATACCCTTCGTGAGGCTGCCAAAAAAGAGTCGGATCCGGACGGGGAGCTGCGCGTTGTTTCGGGCGAAACGTTACTCTCTTACCGAATGCCGCAGGTGTTGCAGCGTTTTCGGCAACGCGCACCAAAAGTGCGTTTATCGTTGCAGTCGCTGAACTGTTACGTGATCCGTGATGTGCTACTGAATGATGAGGCCGATGTCGGCGTCTTTTATCGCGTAGGGAATGATGATGCCCTGAACCGACGAGAGTTGGGTGAACAATCGCTGGTGCTGGTGGCTTCACCACAAATTGCAGATGTCGATTTTACTGAGCCGGGAAGACATAACGCCTGTAGCTTTATTATCAACGAACCGCAATGTGTCTTCCGGCAGATATTTGAGAGCACGCTGCGTCAGCGGCGGATCACGGTGGAAAGCACCATTGAGCTTATAAGCATTGAAAGTATCAAGCGATGTGTCGCGGCAAACATCGGAGTCAGCTACTTACCGCGATTTGCGGTAGCAAAAGAGCTGGAGTGCGGAGAATTAATTGAATTACCCTTCGGCGAACCGTCGCAGACCATTACGGCAATGTGCGCTCACCATGCCGGAAAAGCGGTTAGCCCGGCGATGCATACTTTTATTCAGTGTGTTGAAGAGTGTTTTTTGCCGGGATAAAAAAATGCCGGGCTTAAACCCGGCATTATGATTACTCTTCTGTCGTTTGCGGCGGCACGCCCGTTCCGCTTGGTTTGCGGCGCTTACCAATATTTTTGGTATCGCGATGGCGTTTTTTCACCCGTGGCTTCTCTTTCTCTTTAGCCTTTTTCTTCTCGGCGCGTTTTGCCAACACTTTTTTCGATGGCTTGCCGGTCTGTTTCTCGCTTGGCGCACGCGTTTTCGGGCGTAACTCATCAATTACGCGAGCTTTAATTGGCTCTTCAATATAACGGCCAACTTTGCCCAGCAGCAGATGGTCATGAGCTTCAACCAGTGAAATTGCGGTGCCTTTACGGCCAGCGCGAGCGGTACGCCCGATACGGTGCAAATAAGTATCGCCACTGCGCGGCATATCGAAGTTAAAGACGTGGCTGACATCCGGAATGTCGATACCACGCGCGGCAACATCAGTTGCAACCAGTACGTTAACGCGGCCTTCGGTCAGGCGTTTGATCGCTTCGTTGCGTTTGCCTTGCACCATCTCACCTTCGAGATAGCAGTTGTTGATGCCTGCTTCGCGCAGCCAGTTTGCCAGTTCATGCACACGCTCACGCTTACGCACAAAGACAATTGAGCGAGTCGCTTCCGGCTGTTTTAACAGATGCACCAGCAACGCAGTTTTATGCTCAAGATCATCGGCGCGGTAATACCACTGATGAATCTTTTTGCGCTCACGGGTGGACGGATTCGCAGAAACTTCCACCGGATCTTCGAGCAGACGCTCAGCAAAATCCTGAATAGCATCGCCTTCCAGTGTTGCCGAGAAGAGCAGGGTTTGTTTACGCCAGCGAGTTTCGCCAGCAATATGTTCGATATCCTGGGCGAAGCCCATATCCAGCATACGGTCTGCTTCATCGAGGATCAGCGTTTCAACCGCGCGGCAATCGAAGTTCTCTTCTTTTATATACTGCAGCAGACGACCAGTTGTGGCGACCACGATGTCCTGGTTTTCGCTGAACACTTCTGCGTGGTTCATATAAGCCACGCCACCGGTGATGGTGGCAATATCCAGATGCGTATGTTTCGCCAGTTCGCGGGCATGATCGGCCACCTGCATCGCCAGTTCGCGAGTTGGGGTGAGGATCAAAATACGCGGCGGACCGGATTTCTTACGCGGGAAATCGAGCAGGTGCTGCAACGCTGGCAGCAGATACGCCGCCGTTTTACCGGTGCCTGTCGGCGCAGAACCGAGTACATCACGGCCATCGAGCGCAGGCGGAATGGCGGCAGCCTGAATGGCGGTCGGGCGAGTGAAACCTTTATCCTGGAGTGCTTCCAGCAGGCTTTCGTCGAGTTCAAGTTCGGAAAAAGTCGTTACAGTCATGTTCTACCTCTGTGTGGGGCGCTGATTATAGACGTTACGGCTGCAATCTTCATCTGTTTGTATGGATATCGCTTCTCAGGTATTGTTCTTACCCGGCGCTATCGCCGTTTTTCCAGCAAGGTTTTATTTTCATGTCACAGTCTACATCCGTGCTTCGTCGTAATGGATTTACTTTTAAACAGTTTTTTGTCGCACACGATCGCTGTGCAATGAAAGTGGGAACGGATGGAATTTTGCTGGGCGCATGGGCTCCTGTGGCTGGGGTAAAACGCTGCCTTGATATCGGCAGCGGTAGCGGCTTATTGGCTTTGATGCTGGCGCAGCGCACCGATGATGGCGTGATAATCGATGCGGTTGAAATTGAAAATGAAGCGGCTGCCCAGGCGCAGGAAAATATCGCGCAGTCCCCGTGGGCAGAGCGGATTAACGTCCATACGGTGGATATTCAGCAGTGGATTACCCAGCAGTCTGCGCGTTTTGATTTAATTATCAGCAACCCGCCGTATTATCAGCAGGGAGTAGAGTGCGCAACACCACAGCGGGAGCAGGCGCGCTATACCACTACACTTGATCACCAGACGTTGCTCACTTGCGCGGCAGAATGCATTACCGAAGAGGGATTTTTCTGCGTGGTGCTGCCAGAACAGGTCGGTAATGGTTTTACTGAACTGGCGTTAAATATGGGCTGGCATTTACGTTTACGGACGGATGTGGCGGAAAACGAAGCGCGACTGCCGCATCGGGTGCTGCTGGCATTCTCCCCACAGGCGGGGGAGTGTTTTAGCGATCGCTTAGTGATTCGTGGGCCAGACCAGAACTATTCCGAAGCGTATACGGCGCTGACCCAGGCTTTTTATCTGTTTATGTAATGATTGCCGGGGGTGAGAATCGACGGACCGGAATGCGCGAGTAGCTCCGGGTAATCCAGCGTGTAATGCAAGCCCCGACTCTCTTTGCGCATTATCGCGCAGCGAACAATCAACTCGGCAACCTGCACCAGATTACGCAGCTCCAGCAAATTATTCGACACACGGAAGTGAGCATAATATTCATCTATCTCCTGCTGCAACATATTGATCCGCCGCAGGGCGCGCTCCAGGCGCTTTGTTGTGCGTACAATGCCCACGTAATCCCACATAAACAGGCGTAACTCATGCCAGTTATGTTGAATCACCACCAGTTCATCAGGATTCTCAACGCGGCTTTCATCCCACGGCGGTAACGTACTGACGCCGCGCACATAGGGCATACGCTTTGCAATATCTTCCGCTGCCGACCAGCCGTAGACCAGACACTCCAGCAATGAGTTAGAGGCCATTCGGTTAGCGCCATGTAATCCTGTATAGCTGACTTCACCAATGGCATACAGGCCATCAACGTCGGTACGCCCATAATCATCTACCATCACGCCACCGCAGGTGTAGTGCGCAGCGGGCACTATTGGGACAGGCTCTTTCGTGAGATCAATACCCAGTCCCAATAACTTTTCATAAATCATCGGGAAATGCTGACGAATAAAATCCGCAGGTTTATGGCTGATATCGAGGAACATACAATCCGCGCCGAGGCGCTTCATTTCGTGATCAATAGCACGAGCAACAATATCGCGCGGTGCCAGTTCGCCGCGATCATCAAAATCGGGCATAAATCGTGTACCGTCCGGGCGTTTCAAATAAGCGCCTTCGCCACGTAAAGCTTCCGTTAACAGGAAATTTCGAGCCTGTGGATGATACAGTGCGGTAGGGTGGAACTGATTAAATTCAAGATTAGCAACCCGGCAACCCGCGCGCCAGGCCATGGCAATACCATCGCCGGAGGATATATCAGGATTGGTGGTATACTGATAAACTTTCGATGCGCCTCCGGTTGCCAGCACTACCGCTTTTGCGTGGCAGGTTTCTACCGCTTCTTTATTGCGATTCCATACCCACGCGCCAACAACCCGCCGCGTACCCGGCAGACCAATTTTGTCAGAAATAATCAGATCGACTGCGTTGCTGCGTTCCAGCACGCGAATATTCGGATGGTTCTGCGCCTTGCTCACCAGCGTGGTTTCTACTTCTTTACCAGTGGCGTCGGCGGCATGAAGAATACGACGGTGACTATGTCCACCTTCACGGGTCAGATGGTAGCTCTCTTCGCCATTTGGCCGAACGTGGGTATCAAACAACACCCCCTGGTCGATCAACCATTGCACGCAGGAACGCGCATTGCTGGCAACAAATTCAACTGCATGGCGATCGCAAATTCCGGCACCAGCAATTAAGGTATCTTCCACATGGGAATCGATGCTGTCAGTTTCATCAAACACGGCGGCAATTCCGCCCTGGGCGTAAAACGTCGAGCCTTCTGTAACTTGACCTTTACTTAGAACGATGACTTGATGCTTATCCGCCAGACGTAGCGCCAGTGAAAGCCCGGCGGCACCGCTACCAATAATCAACACATCACAAGAATGTTCAGGGAAAATATTCATTTTGATTGTTTAATTTACTAAACACCGTTCGGTCAGCATAGCATCATGTTGTACAATTAAACATCTGTTATTTTGATGTTTGTTACAAGGGCTAAACATGTTGATTCAGGAAGACGGGAAAAAGAGAAGTTGCTCGTCGGCGGAGGATTAGGTGGTGAAATAAAAAGGCCGTTGGGTTACTCTTCAGGCAGTTAAATGGGCATTTCTACACAGATAATGCGTTATTCAGATTCTGTAGACTTATAATGATAGATAATGATCCGTCTACAGCATGACAAACAAAAACAGATGCGTTACGGAACTTTACAAAAACGAGACACTCTAACCCTTTGCTTGCTCAAATTGCAGCTAATGGAGTGGCGTTTCGATAGCGCGTGGAAATTTGGTTTGGGGAGATTTTACCTCGGATGAGCGAGCAGTTAACGGACCAGGTCCTGGTTGAGCGGGTCCAGAAGGGAGATCAGAAAGCCTTTAACTTACTGGTAGTGCGCTATCAGCATAAGGTGGCGAGTCTGGTTTCCCGCTATGTGCCGTCGGGTGATGTTCCCGATGTGGTACAAGAAGCTTTTATTAAAGCCTATCGTGCGCTGGATTCGTTCCGGGGAGATAGTGCTTTTTATACATGGCTGTATCGGATTGCTGTTAATACGGCAAAAAATTACCTGGTTGCTCAGGGGCGTCGTCCACCTTCCAGTGATGTGGATGCCATTGAAGCTGAAAACTTCGAAAGTGGCGGCGCGCTGAAAGAAATTTCGAACCCTGAGAACTTAATGTTGTCAGAAGAACTGAGACAGATAGTTTTCCGAACTATTGAGTCCCTCCCGGAAGATTTACGCATGGCAATAACCTTGCGGGAGCTGGATGGCCTGAGCTATGAAGAGATAGCCGCTATCATGGATTGTCCGGTGGGTACGGTGCGTTCACGTATCTTCCGTGCGAGGGAAGCTATTGATAATAAAGTTCAACCGCTTATCAGGCGTTGACGATAGCGGGATACTGGATAAGGGTATTAGGCATGCAGAAAGAACAACTTTCCGCTTTAATGGATGGCGAAACGCTGGATAGTGAGCTGCTTAACGAACTGGCTCACAACCCGGAAATGCAGAAAACCTGGGAAAACTATCACTTAATCCGTGACTCTATGCGGGGTGATACTCCCGAGGTACTTCATTTCGATATCTCTTCCCGCGTGATGGCTGCCATTGAAGAAGAGCCAGTACGTCAACCGACGACATTGATCCCAGAGGCTCAGCCTGCACCGCATCAATGGCAGAAAATGCCATTCTGGCAGAAAGTCCGTCCGTGGGCGGCACAGCTTACCCAAATGGGCGTAGCGGCGTGTGTATCGCTTGCAGTTATCGTTGGCGTCCAGCACTATAATGGACAATCTGAAACGTCCCAGCAGCCCGAAACTCCGGTATTTAATACTCTGCCGATGATGGGTAAAGCCAGTCCGGTAAGTCTGGGAGTGCCTTCTGAAGCGACCACGAACAATGGTCAACAGCAGCAGGTACAGGAGCAGCGTCGTCGCATTAATGCCATGTTGCAGGATTACGAACTGCAACGTCGACTCCACTCCGAACAGCTTCAGTTTGAGCAGGCCCAGACACAGCAAGCCGCTGTACAGGTGCCAGGAATTCAAACTTTAGGAACGCAATCGCAGTAATGAAGCAACTTTGGTTTGCCATGTCATTAGTGACAGGTAGCCTGTTATTCTCTGCTAACGCCTCGGCCACCCCTGCGTCCGGGGCGTTATTACAGCAGATGAACCTGGCTAGCCAGTCACTGAATTACGAGCTGTCATTCATCAGCATCAATAAACAAGGTGTTGAGTCTCTGCGTTATCGACATGCACGCCTCGATAACCGTCCTCTTGCACAGTTGTTGCAAATGGATGGCCCGCGCCGGGAAGTGGTACAGCGCGGCAATGAAATCAGCTATTTTGAACCGGGTCTTGAACCGTTCACACTTAATGGCGATTACATTGTTGATTCTCTGCCATCGCTCATCTATACCGATTTCAAGCGTCTTTCTCCTTACTACGACTTTATCTCCGTGGGGCGTACGCGTATTGCCGACCGCTTATGTGAGGTAATCCGCGTAGTAGCTCGTGATGGCACACGCTACAGCTACATCGTATGGATGGATACCGAATCGAAATTACCGATGCGGGTAGATCTCCTTGATCGTGATGGTGAAACGCTGGAACAATTCCGTGTGATTGCTTTCAACGTCAATCAGGATATCAGCAGCAGTATGCAGACGCTGGCGAAAGCGAACTTGCCACCGCTGCTTTCTGTACCTGTGGGTGAAAAAGCCAAATTTAACTGGACTCCAACCTGGTTGCCGCAGGGCTTTAGTGAAGTCTCCAGCAGTCGGCGTCCGTTACCGACGATGGACAACATGCCTATCGAATCACGTCTCTATTCCGACGGATTATTCAGCTTCTCGGTAAACGTAAACCGTGCTACGCCATCGAGCACCGACCAAATGTTGCGCACCGGACGCAGAACCGTCAGTACCAGCGTACGTGATAACGCCGAAATCACCATTGTTGGTGAACTGCCACCGCAAACGGCGAAGCGCATTGCCGAGAATATTAAGTTTGGGGCAGGGCAATGATTAAAGAGTGGGCCACTGTTGTCTCCTGGAAAAACGGGCAGGCGCTGGTCAGTTGTGATGTCAAAGCCTCATGTAGCAGCTGTGCTTCCCGTGCTGGTTGCGGTAGCCGCGTGTTAAATAAACTTGGCCCGCAAACCACGCATACCATCGTCGTACCCTGTGATGAACCGTTAGTGCCGGGGCAAAAAGTGGAATTAGGAATCGCCGAAGGCAGCCTGCTCAGCTCCGCATTACTGGTTTATATGTCGCCGTTGGTGGGATTATTCTTCATCGCTTCGTTATTTCAGCTACTCTTTGCTTCAGATATTGCAGCATTATGTGGTGCGATTCTCGGCGGCGTTGGCGGATTCCTCATTGCGCGTGGATACTCACGTAAGTTTGCTGCCCGGGCAGAATGGCAACCTGTCATCTTAAGCGTGGCATTGCCGCCTGGTCTTGTGCGATTTGAAACATCTTCGGAAGACGCGAGCCAGTGATTTCACTGGCTTTGTTGTATTTTGCATAACAAATGCGAGGACGTTTCCAGATACCACAATCCATACGGTATGAACATTTCCTCGCCTCAATGTTGTAGTGTAGAATGCGGCGTTTCTATTAATACAGACGTTAAGCTCAGAACAGCGACTTCTAAAAGCCTGGTTAACCGGGCATTAAGGCACAATAATCATACTTTATGAAGAATATACGTAACTTTTCGATCATAGCTCACATTGACCACGGTAAATCGACGCTGTCTGACCGTATTATCCAGATCTGCGGTGGCCTGTCTGACCGTGAAATGGAGGCACAGGTTCTCGATTCCATGGATCTTGAGCGTGAGCGTGGCATAACTATCAAAGCGCAGAGCGTGACGCTGGACTATAAAGCGTCCGATGGCGAAACCTATCAACTTAACTTTATCGACACCCCGGGTCATGTGGACTTCTCTTATGAAGTATCGCGTTCGCTGGCCGCTTGTGAAGGTGCATTGCTGGTGGTTGACGCCGGGCAGGGCGTAGAAGCGCAAACCCTGGCAAACTGCTACACCGCAATGGAAATGGATCTTGAAGTGGTGCCGGTACTGAATAAGATTGACTTACCGGCAGCCGATCCGGAACGCGTGGCGGAAGAAATTGAAGATATCGTTGGTATCGACGCCACCGACGCAGTGCGTTGCTCGGCGAAAACCGGCGTTGGTGTGCAGGACGTTCTTGAACGTCTGGTGCGCGACATCCCACCGCCGGAAGGCGATCCGGAAGGCCCGTTGCAGGCTCTGATTATCGACTCCTGGTTCGACAACTACCTGGGCGTTGTTTCACTTATCCGTATTAAAAACGGCACCCTGCGTAAGGGCGACAAAGTGAAAGTCATGAGTACCGGGCAGACTTATAACGCCGACCGTCTGGGTATTTTCACGCCGAAGCAAGTTGACCGTACAGAACTGAAATGTGGCGAAGTAGGCTGGTTGGTATGTGCGATTAAAGATATCCACGGCGCACCAGTCGGTGACACCTTAACGCTGGCGCGTAATCCGGCAGAAAAGGCGCTGCCAGGATTTAAAAAAGTCAAACCGCAGGTTTACGCCGGTCTGTTCCCGGTAAGTTCTGACGACTATGAAGCCTTCCGCGATGCGCTGGGCAAACTTAGCCTGAACGATGCCTCATTGTTCTATGAGCCAGAAAGCTCCACGGCGCTGGGCTTTGGTTTCCGCTGCGGCTTCCTCGGCCTGCTGCACATGGAGATCATTCAGGAACGTCTGGAACGCGAGTACGACCTTGACCTGATTACTACCGCTCCGACAGTAGTGTATGAAGTAGAAACTACGGCGAAAGAAGTTATCTACGTCGACAGCCCATCCAAGCTGCCAGCGGTGAATAACATCTATGAATTGCGCGAACCGATAGCAGAGTGTCACATGCTGCTGCCGCAGGCGTATCTTGGTAACGTCATTACGCTATGCGTAGAAAAACGCGGCGTACAGACCAACATGGTTTATCACGGTAACCAGGTGGCACTGACGTATGAGATCCCTATGGCGGAAGTGGTACTCGACTTCTTCGATCGCCTGAAATCTACCTCGCGTGGTTATGCGTCTTTGGATTACAACTTCAAACGCTTCCAGGCGTCCGACATGGTGCGTGTTGACGTTTTAATCAACGGTGAACGTGTTGATGCGCTGGCGTTGATCACCCACCGTGATAATTCGCAAAACCGTGGTCGCGAGCTGGTGGAGAAGATGAAAGATCTGATCCCCCGCCAGCAGTTTGATATCGCCATTCAGGCTGCGATTGGAACGCACATCATTGCGCGTTCCACCGTGAAACAGCTGCGTAAAAACGTACTGGCTAAATGTTATGGCGGCGATATCAGCCGTAAGAAAAAGCTGCTGCAGAAGCAGAAAGAAGGTAAGAAACGCATGAAGCAGATCGGTAACGTCGAACTGCCGCAGGAAGCGTTCCTCGCCATTCTGCACGTCGGCAAAGACAACAAATAACCATTAGGAGTTGGCATGGCGAATATGTTTGCCCTGATTCTGGTGATTGCCACACTGGTGACGGGCATTTTGTGGTGCGTGGATAAATTCTTTTTCGCACCTAAACGGCGGGAACGTCAGGCAGCAGCACAAGCAGCTGCCGGGGACTCACTGGATAAAGCAACGCTGAAAAAAGTTGCGCCGAAGCCAGGTTGGCTCGAAACCGGCGCTTCTGTATTTCCGGTGCTGGCTATCGTATTGATTGTGCGTTCGTTTATTTATGAACCGTTCCAGATCCCGTCAGGTTCGATGATGCCGACTCTGTTAATCGGTGACTTTATTCTGGTAGAGAAGTTTGCTTACGGCATTAAAGATCCTATCTACCAGAAAACGCTGATCGAAACCGGTCATCCGAAACGTGGCGATATCGTGGTCTTTAAATACCCGGAAGATCCAAAGCTTGATTACATCAAGCGTGCGGTGGGTTTACCGGGCGATAAAGTCACTTACGATCCGGTTGCGAAAGAGGTGACTATTCAACCGGGATGCAGTTCCGGTCAGGCGTGTGAAAACGCGCTGCCGGTCACCTACTCAAACGTGGAACCGAGCGATTTCGTTCAGACCTTCTCGCGTCGTAACGGCGGGGAAGCAACCAGCGGATTCTTTGAGGTGCCGAAAAACGAAACCAAAGAAAATGGAATTCGTCTTTCTGAACGTAAAGAGACACTGGGCGATGTAACGCATCGTATCCTGACCGTGCCGATTGCGCAGGATCAGGTGGGGATGTATTACCAGCAGCCAGGACAACAACTGGCAACCTGGATTGTTCCGCCGGGCCAATACTTCATGATGGGTGACAACCGCGACAACAGCGCGGACAGCCGTTACTGGGGCTTTGTGCCGGAAGCGAATCTGGTCGGTCGGGCAACGGCTATCTGGATGAGTTTCGATAAGCAAGAAGGCGAATGGCCGACTGGTGTGCGCTTAAGTCGTATTGGCGGCATCCATTAATAGCTTATCTTCGTTCACGTTGTCGCCGTTATGGCGACAACGTGAATTATTTATGAGATAAATCTCCCGTGACTAACGACATCCCCCGTCGTTGTGTATAGAATATTCCCCCGAAGTTTAAGGTTGGCACCTCCAGGTCGCCACGGCACACGAAACAGCGTTGGTCCCCATATACAGGTCAACTGAAACTGCTGCAAAGCTGTTAGCAGAACCCTGCATATCAGGTCTGTTTCGTGTGCTGAATTGTTGACGCATTTATTTATTGGTATCGCATGAACCCCATCGTAATTAATCGGCTTCAACGGAAGCTGGGCTACACTTTTAATCATCAGGAGCTGTTGCAGCAGGCATTAACCCATCGTAGTGCCAGCAGCAAACATAACGAGCGTTTAGAATTTTTAGGCGACTCTATTTTGAGCTACGTTATCGCCAATGCGCTGTATCACCGTTTCCCTCGTGTGGATGAAGGGGATATGAGCCGGATGCGCGCCACGCTGGTTCGTGGCAATACGCTGGCAGAACTGGCGCGTGAATTTGAGTTAGGTGAGTGCTTGCGTTTAGGGCCAGGTGAACTTAAAAGCGGTGGATTTCGTCGTGAGTCGATTCTTGCTGACACCGTTGAAGCATTAATTGGCGGCGTATTCCTCGACAGCGATATTCAGACCGTCGAGAAATTAATCCTTAACTGGTATCAAACCCGTCTGGACGAAATTAGCCCAGGCGATAAACAAAAAGATCCGAAAACGCGCTTGCAAGAATATTTGCAGGGGCGCCATCTGCCTCTGCCAACTTATCTGGTAGTTCAGGTACGTGGCGAAGCGCACGATCAGGAATTTACTATCCACTGCCAGGTTAGCGGCCTGAGCGAACCGGTGGTTGGCACAGGTTCAAGCCGTCGTAAGGCTGAACAGGCTGCCGCCGAACAGGCGTTGAAAAAACTGGAGCTGGAATGAGCATCGATAAAAGTTACTGCGGATTTATTGCTATCGTCGGACGTCCGAACGTTGGCAAATCCACATTGCTGAACAAACTGTTGGGGCAGAAAATCTCCATCACTTCCCGCAAAGCGCAGACAACCCGTCACCGCATTGTGGGTATCCATACTGAAGGCGCGTATCAGGCGATCTACGTCGATACTCCGGGTCTGCATATGGAAGAAAAACGCGCCATTAACCGCCTGATGAACAAAGCGGCGAGCAGCTCCATTGGCGACGTTGAGCTGGTGATTTTTGTCGTTGAAGGCACCCGCTGGACGCCGGACGATGAAATGGTGCTCAATAAGCTGCGTGACGGTAAAGCGCCGGTGATCCTCGCGGTGAACAAAGTGGACAACGTGCAGGAGAAAGCCGATCTGCTGCCGCATCTGCAGTTCCTGGCAAGCCAGATGAATTTTCTTGATATCGTACCGATCTCTGCCGAAACCGGGCTGAATGTCGACACTATCGCAGCAATCGTGCGTAAGCATCTGCCTGAAGCGACCCATCACTTCCCGGAAGATTACATCACCGATCGCTCACAGCGTTTTATGGCGTCTGAAATCATCCGTGAAAAACTGATGCGTTTCCTCGGTGCTGAACTGCCGTACTCCGTGACCGTGGAGATCGAACGTTTCGTCTCTAACGAACGCGGCGGTTATGACATCAATGGTTTGATTCTCGTTGAGCGTGAAGGGCAGAAGAAGATGGTGATTGGCAACAAAGGGGCCAAGATCAAAACCATCGGGATTGAAGCGCGTAAAGACATGCAGGAAATGTTCGAAGCGCCTGTCCACCTTGAGCTGTGGGTGAAAGTGAAATCCGGCTGGGCCGATGACGAACGTGCGCTGCGTAGTCTCGGTTACGTTGACGATCTCTAAGAGTTACTCCGATGGAAGGCTGGCAGCGCGCATTTGTCCTGCATAGTCGCCCGTGGAGCGAAACCAGCCTGATGCTGGACGTCTTCACGGAGGAATCGGGACGCGTGCGTCTGGTTGCTAAAGGCGCACGTTCAAAACGTTCTACCCTGAAAGGCGCATTGCAGCCTTTCACGCCTCTCTTGCTACGCTTCGGTGGGCGCGGTGAAGTCAAAACTCTGCGCAGTGCCGAAGCTGTCTCACTGGCGCTGCCATTAAGTGGTGTTACGCTTTACAGCGGTCTGTACATCAACGAACTTCTCTCCCGCGTGCTGGAATACGAGACCCGCTTCTCGGAACTCTTTTTTGATTACTTGCACTGCATTCAGTCTCTGGCAGGTGCCACTGGTACGCCAGAACCGGCGTTGCGTCGCTTTGAGCTGGCGTTGTTGGGGCATCTGGGTTATGGCGTCAACTTTACCCATTGTGCGGGTAGCGGTGAGCCGGTAGATGACACCATGACGTATCGTTATCGCGAAGAAAAAGGATTTATCGCCAGCGTAGTTATCGACAATAAAACTTTCACCGGGAGGCAGTTGAAAGCGTTATACGAGCGGGAGTTTCCTGACGCCGACACATTGCGTGCCGCGAAACGCTTTACCCGCATGGCGCTTAAGCCTTATCTTGGCGGTAAACCTTTAAAAAGCAGGGAACTGTTCCGGCAGTTTATGCCTAAGCGAACAGTGAAAACACATAATGACTGATGAGGATTGTCATGGCTGAATTACTGTTAGGCGTCAACATTGACCATATTGCAACGCTGCGTAATGCGCGTGGTACTGCTTACCCGGATCCGGTGCAGGCGGCGTTTATTGCCGAGCAGGCGGGCGCGGATGGCATTACCGTGCATTTACGTGAAGATCGCCGCCACATTACTGACCGCGATGTGCGCATCCTGCGTCAGACGCTGGATACCCGCATGAATCTGGAGATGGCGGTGACCGAAGAGATGCTGGCGATCGCCGTTGAGACGAAGCCGCATTTTTGCTGCCTGGTGCCGGAAAAGCGTCAGGAAGTGACAACCGAAGGCGGCCTGGACGTTGCAGGTCAGCGTGACAAAATGCGCGATGCTTGCAAACGTCTGGCAGATGCCGGGATTCAGGTTTCTCTGTTTATCGACGCCGATGAAGAACAAATTAAAGCTGCCGCTGAGGTTGGCGCACCGTTTATTGAGATTCACACCGGTTGTTACGCTGATGCCAAAACTGATGCTGAACAGGCGCAAGAACTGGCGCGTATTGCCAAAGCTGCGACCTTTGCCGCAAGCCTCGGTCTGAAAGTTAATGCCGGTCACGGCCTGACCTATCACAACGTGAAAGCCATTGCTGCCATCCCTGAAATGCACGAACTGAATATTGGACATGCCATTATCGGTCGTGCGGTGATGACCGGACTGAAAGATGCGGTGGCAGAAATGAAGCGTCTGATGCTGGAAGCGCGTGGCTAATGGCAATATTAGGTTTAGGCACGGATATCGTGGAGATCGCCCGTATTGAAGCGGTGATCGCCCGATCCGGCGATCGCCTTGCACGACGCGTATTAAGCGATAATGAATGGGAGATCTGGAAAACGCACCATCAGCCGGTGCGTTTTCTGGCGAAGCGTTTTGCCGTGAAAGAAGCGGCGGCAAAAGCGTTTGGTACAGGGATCCGCAATGGCCTGGCATTTAATCAGTTTGAAGTGTTCAACGATGAACTCGGCAAGCCACGGCTGCGGTTGTGGGGCGAGGCGTTAAAATTGGCAGAAAAGCTGGGTGTCGCACATATGCATGTGACGCTGGCAGATGAACGCCACTATGCTTGCGCCACGGTAATAATTGAAAGTTAAAACTCTTTCTCGAACACCTAAATAATACCGTTCTTTTAAAAAGTAAAATCCCCGAACTGGTAAGGAACGGGGGTTTTACTTTTTAACTTAAATAATATTGTGCAGCACGCACCCTCAACGAGAGTGATTATGGATCAGGGGGGTTATCTTTTACAAGCAACTTGCAATCTTTAGCATAAAAACTCGAGCCTTGACGAAGAATTCGATAGTGATGGAAAGATTAACGTGACTGCTAATTCATAAGCACTTTAAAATTGGCTTCGTTATTGGAGATTTTGCTGTGCTTTACACCATATCACTGAATTCCCCCATTGAAACGAGTGGTGTCGTCAAAGCTCTGGTGCGGAGTGCAGCATGTACCCTCAATAACTCGCACGTTCAGTTTTGGGGAGATGTAAGGGCTAATCTGAACGGCTGCATTCCTTGTTTAAGGAAAAACGAATGACTGATTGTCGATACCTTATTAAACGGGTAATTAAAGTCGTCATTGCTGTTTTACAGCTGATCCTTCTGTTCTTATAACATCAGGAAACGTACTTAAGGCGCGTCGGCTTAACAAGTCTGACGCGCCTTTAATAATGATAATTAAGTGTCTGCGCAGATATTATAGAAATTCATTCAACGAATGTTTTTATTAATGACATCATGAAAATAAATATAATAATTTCGTTTTTACACGAGTGAATAAGTAATATCCTGCTCCAGAGGCAAAATACTAAATCTTATCCGCATGATGCATCAGCACAAATTTGTCCCACAACTGTTCTTCTGTTTCAACATGCGCCGGATCTTTCACAATAGTATTGGGGATCGGGCACACTTTCTGGCAGGTTGGCGTCTCGTAGTGACCTACGCATTCGGTACACTTATCGCTGTTAATCTCGTAGATATGTTCACCCATCGAAATCGCCTCATTCGGGCATTCGGGTTCACACATATCACAATTGATGCATTTTTTAGTGATTAACAGCGCCATAAGGAAACTCTCAAAACAACACAAACCGGGCGGGCATTATACGCGCATTCTTTACTCAAACCAGTTTTTTCACCAGCGCCTCACTATGACGAATACGTTCAGGTGCCAGTTCCAGATCCTGCTGGATCAGCGCAATGAACAGCAAATCCGTTAACATTCCCTGAGCATGACATGCGGAGATCGAAGCACTGTTTGTCGCTTGTTCTTCGGCAATGGTATACAGGCAATGAGAAGCGCGCTGTTGCAGGGCATTGGGGGTAAAACCGGTGATTGCCAGCACTTTTCCACCCACTCGTAGCATTTCATCTGCTGCCAGGTTTAACTCCCGCCGTACACCTGTGTATGAGATGGCTAATAACAAATCGTCCGGTGACGAAGCTTGCACTGTAGCAAGCAACGCGTGCATATCACGCTCAGCGGCAGCATTAAAACCAATCTTCATCAGCTTCCAGGCAAAATTCTGCGCCACCAGACCGGAAGCGCCGATACCAGTCAGAATAACCCGTCGCGCAGAACGAAGCATCGACACGCATTCATGTAGCTTCTCCTCACTATTGACGTTCAGTGTTGCGTACATGGCAGCCGTGTTTTCTTTAATCAGTTTTTCGCCAACCAGTCGTAACGGATCATTACCGCGAATTTGGTTATGAATGGGTACGGAAGGTGATTCCGGTTGGCTTGCCAGAGCTTCGCTTAACGCCAATTTAAGTGCCGGAAAACCTTTATAGCCAAGTTTTTGCGCGAACTTCACTACGCTTGACTGACTGACTCCGGCTTCGTTGGCCAGTTGTTGGGAACTAAGGTGGCGGGCAGTGTCCGGTTGTAGCAGGAGATAATCCGCCAGCTTTTTATCACTCTGGGCAAGCCCCTGGTAACGCTGACGGATACGAAGTAGGCCGTTCATATCTTTCCTCGCGATGAATTAATGGCGACAACAGGCAATATGAGACACAAGCGAGAGAATATTATATTCCATCAAAGTTAATTGCCATGAATTAAAAATTCCAGTCAACCATTATGCGATAGATTGTTGCCGGAAAAGTGATGATCTATCTGTTAGGCTATCTGGTAGTGAAAATTAATCAGGATGTATCAGTCCAGAGGGGTGTGGTTTGGCAACTCACGAGCGTCGTGTGGTGTTTTTTGACTTAGATGGAACATTGCATCAACAGGATATGTTTGGCAGTTTTCTGCGCTACTTACTGCGCCGACAGCCGCTGAATGCGTTACTTGTTCTGCCGCTGTTGCCGGTCATTGTCATTGCATTATTAATCAAGGGGCGAGCGGCACGTTGGCCGATGAGTCTGCTGCTATGGGGTTGTACCTTTGGTCATAGCGAAGCACGTTTACAGGCGTTACAAGCCGATTTCGTGCATTGGTTTCGCGACAATGTCACTGCTTTCCCGCTAGTGCAGGAACGTCTGACCAGCTATCTGCTAAGCTCCGATGCTGATATTTGGTTGATTACCGGTTCCCCTCAGGCTTTGGTCGAAGCGGTTTATTTCGATACGCCGTGGCTGCCACGCGTTAATCTTATCGCCAGTCAGATCCAGCGCGGCTATGGTGGCTGGGTGCTGACCATGCGCTGTCTCGGTTATGAAAAAGTCGCGCAACTGGAACGCAAAATCGGCACACCGCTGCGGCTGTACAGTGGCTATAGCGACAGTAATCAGGACAATCCGCTACTCTATTTTTGTCAGCATCGCTGGCGGGTAACGCCTCGCGGTGAACTCCAGCAACTGGAATAGAGTAAAGCATAGCGTCCGTGTATAATGCGCCGCGCTTTTATAACCGGAGTTTTCTTTTTGTCTGAAGTCGAATTTAGCCACGAATACTGGATGCGTCATGCGCTGACGCTGGCGAAACGTGCCTGGGACGAGCGAGAAGTGCCGGTCGGCGCGGTATTAGTGCATAACAATCGCGTAATCGGCGAAGGATGGAATCGTCCGATTGGCCGTCATGATCCTACTGCACATGCAGAAATCATGGCGCTGCGGCAAGGAGGGCTGGTGTTGCAGAATTATCGCCTGATCGACGCCACGTTGTATGTCACGCTGGAGCCATGCGTGATGTGCGCCGGAGCGATGATTCACAGCCGCATTGGTCGCGTAGTCTTTGGCGCTCGTGATGCGAAAACTGGTGCCGCCGGATCATTAATGGATGTGCTGCACCATCCTGGTATGAATCATCGAGTGGAAATTACGGAAGGAATACTGGCAGATGAGTGCGCGGCGCTACTCAGCGATTTTTTCCGAATGCGCCGCCAGGAAATCAAAGCGCAGAAAAAAGCGCAACCTGCTACAGATTAATTTCGTTTCTCTTCACTTCCCTTCCTGGAAAACAGTAGAGAAGGGGAGTGTGTCAGATAATTAGATGACGACTGCGAAAGAAACGAGAGAAAGGGAAATTTTCCCTTTCCTAATTCAGCAGGTGATACCGCCGGATAATCCTGCGCCAGTTGCATCGCCGCTTCTGTAGCCTGCTTCTCTTTCTCTTGCAGATAACCCACCAGGCTAATCTGATACTTACGAATATTTTCGACATAAGCATAGGCTTCATGCCCACGCGCGTAGCCGTAAGTCAGCTTGCTGTAATAGGGTTTCTGGCTAAGTAAAGGCAGACGCTGTTTGACATCGGCCCAACTGTCAGGATTGCCTTTGGTTTTTGCCGTCAGGGCGCGGGCGTCCAGCATATGTGCATAGCCCATATTATAGGCGGCGAGCGCAAACCAGATCCGCTCATTTTCTGGCACGCTCTCTGGCACTTTACTCATCATATTCTGTAAGTAACGCGCGCCGCCGCTGATGCTTTGTTCGGCATCAGTGCGGTCGGTAATGCCCAGGCTTTGCGCGGTATTTTTGGTTAACATCATCATGCCGCGTACACCGGTCGGCGAAGTGGCCTGTGCATCCCAGTGCGATTCCTGATAAGCAATCGCGGCCAGCAAACGCCAGTCAATTTCTTCGGCGTATTTCTCAAACAGCGGCTTTAACTGCGGCAGTACTGCATCAACGGCGCGTAAAAATGTGCGCGTATCAACGTAATCAAAATCATCGCCATGTCCGAGATATTTCTCTTCAATACGCGCCAGTGTGCCGTCCTCATTCATTTCATTGAAGAAGTCGAGCAGAGCCGCAGAAAGCGTATTATCGTTATCTAATTGACTAAACCAGGTTACCGGTTGTTCATCGGTGATATCCAGTGCCACAGCAAGTTCCGGGTGAACGCGCTGAAACAGGCTGATAGCGACAGAATCGGCAATGGTGTAATCCAGCTTACCTTCGATAACATCTTCCATTAACTCCACAGAACCTTTTCTGTCGTCCACTTTCCAGCTTAATTCCGGGAACTTAGTCTCTTTCAGTTTTTGCAGATCGTTAATGACAACATGCCCGGGAGCGACGGACAACTGTTCCGCCGTCAGATTGCCCAGCGTCCGTGGTCGATACTGACCTACTTTATAGACCAGTTGTTGTGAAACGGAATAATAGGTTGGGCCAGGCTGATAATTTTTAACCCTTTCGCTGTTATAGACCAGTCCCGCCGCCAGCAGATCGGCATCACCGTTATCGAGATCGTCAAACAACTGGCTGATGTTCTGCCGTACGGTGACTTTCAGTTTTACGCCGAGGTAATCGGCAAACTGTTTTGCCAGTTCGTAATCCAGGCCAAAAGGTTTACCGTTGATTTCGTTATATGTCAGGGGAGTATGAATGGTGCTCACGCGCAACTCTCCCCGCGCTTGAATGGCGGCGATACGATTGTCGGCTTTACCAAACCAGGGAATGGATGGCCAGAGAGCGACCGCGAGAAGCAGTGCCAGAATGCCGATGAACAGATAATTAATCTTTAATTTTTTCAATTAGTTAATTCTCTGTGTCGTGCGCGTCCCAGCCTGAAAGATCGTAATGCTATTGAAAGGTTTACTCATAAATGAGCGGCATTTTGCGTAAACTTGCGCCAGTTGGCAACTTATTACAGAGATTGGCGGCACGCGTTGCTAATTCATGAGGGCGATTTTATTTCCACGCAAACGGTTTCGTCAGCGCATCAGATTCTTTATAATGACGCCCGTTTCCCCCCCTTGGGTACACCGAAAGCTTAGAAGACGAGAGACTTATGATGGAAATTCTGCGTGGTTCGCCTGCATTGTCGGCATTCCGAATCAACAAACTGCTGGCACGTTTTCAGGCTGCCAGGCTCCCGGTTCACAACATTTACGCCGAGTATGTCCATTTTGCTGACCTCAATGCGCCGTTAAACGATGATGAGCACGCACAACTTGAACGCCTGCTGAAATATGGCCCGGCACTCGCCAGCCACGCCCCGCAAGGTAAACTCCTGCTGGTGACCCCGCGTCCAGGCACCATCTCTCCCTGGTCTTCGAAAGCGACCGATATCGCCCATAACTGCGGGCTGCAACAGGTAAACCGCCTTGAGCGCGGCGTTGCTTACTATGTAGAAGCCGGTACGCTGACCAATGACCAATGGCAGCAGGTTACCGCTGAACTGCACGACCGCATGATGGAAACGGTCTTTTTCGCTTTAGATGATGCAGAGCAGCTGTTTGCTCATCATCAACCGACTCCGGTTACCAGCGTTGATTTGCTGGGGCAGGGGCGTCAGGCGCTAATCGACGCTAACCTGCGTCTTGGCCTGGCACTGGCGGAAGATGAAATTGACTATCTGCAGGATGCTTTCACGAAGCTTGGTCGTAACCCGAACGACATAGAGCTTTATATGTTCGCCCAGGCGAACTCTGAGCACTGCCGTCATAAGATTTTTAACGCAGACTGGATTATTGACGGTGAACAGCAGCCGAAATCGCTGTTCAAGATGATCAAAAACACCTTCGAAACCACGCCGGATCACGTTCTCTCTGCTTATAAAGATAACGCCGCCGTAATGGAAGGTTCTGAAGTGGGCCGCTACTTTGCTGACCACGAAACAGGTCGCTACGACTATCATCAGGAACCGGCGCACATCCTGATGAAAGTAGAAACCCACAACCACCCGACGGCGATTTCTCCGTGGCCGGGCGCGGCGACTGGTTCCGGCGGCGAAATCCGTGATGAAGGCGCAACCGGACGCGGCGCGAAGCCGAAAGCCGGCCTGGTCGGTTTCTCCGTATCCAACCTGCGTATCCCTGGCTTTGAACAGCCGTGGGAAGAAGATTTCGGTAAGCCTGAACGTATTGTTACTGCACTGGATATCATGACCGAAGGCCCGCTGGGCGGCGCGGCGTTTAACAATGAATTTGGTCGTCCGGCACTGAACGGCTATTTCCGTACGTATGAAGAAAAAGTGAACAGCCACAACGGCGAAGAGCTGCGCGGTTATCACAAACCGATCATGCTGGCGGGCGGGATCGGCAATATTCGCGCCGATCACGTACAAAAAGGTGAGATCAACGTCGGCGCGAAGCTGGTCGTTCTCGGCGGCCCGGCAATGAACATCGGCCTTGGCGGCGGCGCGGCGTCTTCCATGGCGTCTGGTCAGTCTGATGCCGACCTCGATTTTGCTTCCGTACAGCGCGATAACCCGGAGATGGAGCGTCGTTGCCAGGAAGTGATCGACCGTTGCTGGCAGTTGGGTGATGCCAACCCAATTCTGTTTATCCATGACGTTGGCGCGGGCGGTCTTTCTAACGCTATGCCGGAACTGGTGAGCGACGGCGGACGCGGTGGTAAATTCGAACTGCGCGATATTCTGAGCGATGAACCGGGCATGAGCCCGCTGGAAATCTGGTGTAACGAATCCCAGGAACGCTACGTGCTGGCGGTTGCAGCCGATCAGTTACCGCTGTTTGACGAATTGTGTAAACGTGAACGTGCGCCATACGCGGTGATTGGTGAAGCGACCGAAGAACTGCATCTTTCTCTGCACGATCGTCATTTTGATAATCAGCCAATCGATCTGCCGCTGGACGTGCTGCTTGGCAAAACGCCGAAGATGACCCGCGATGTACAAACGCTGAAAGCGAAGGGCGATGCGCTGGCTCGTGAAGGGATCACCATTGCTGACGCGGTGAAACGCGTGCTGCATCTGCCGACTGTGGCAGAGAAAACCTTCCTTGTGACCATTGGCGACCGCAGCGTAACCGGCATGGTGGCGCGCGATCAGATGGTGGGTCCGTGGCAGGTGCCGGTCGCTAACTGCGCGGTCACTACCGCCAGCCTCGACAGCTACTACGGTGAAGCGATGGCAATTGGCGAACGTGCGCCGGTTGCGCTGCTGGATTTCGCCGCCTCTGCCCGTCTGGCAGTTGGTGAAGCGTTAACCAACATCGCCGCTACGCAGATTGGCGATATCAAACGCATCAAACTTTCCGCCAACTGGATGGCGGCTGCAGGTCATCCTGGCGAAGATGCGGGTCTGTATGAAGCCGTAAAAGCGGTGGGTGAAGAGCTTTGCCCGGCGCTGGGCCTGACGATCCCGGTGGGTAAAGACTCCATGTCGATGAAAACCCGCTGGCAGGAAGGTAACGAAGAACGCGAAATGACGTCGCCGCTGTCACTGGTCATTTCTGCATTTGCCCGCGTGGAAGATGTGCGTCACACCATCACGCCGCAGCTTTCTACCGAAGATAACGCACTGCTGCTGATTGATTTGGGCAAAGGCAATAACGCGCTGGGCGCAACGGCGCTGGCGCAGGTTTATCGTCAGCTTGGCGACAAACCGGCAGATGTGCGTGACGTCGCGCAACTGAAAGGCTTCTATGACGCGATTCAGGCGCTGGTTGCACAGCGTAAACTGCTTGCGTACCACGACCGCTCTGACGGTGGCCTGCTGGTGACGCTGGCGGAAATGGCGTTTGCCGGTCATTGCGGTATTGAAGCGGATATCGCCACTCTGGGTGACGATCGCCTGGCGGCGTTGTTTAACGAAGAGCTGGGGGCAGTGATTCAGGTACGTGCCGCTGACCGTGAAGCGGTCGAAGCCGTACTGGCACAGTATGGCCTTGCTGATTGCGTCCATTATGTCGGCCAGGCGGTATCTGGAGACCGTTTTGTGATTACCGCCAACGGGCAGGCTGTATTCAGCGAAAGCCGTACTACGTTGCGTGTCTGGTGGGCAGAAACCACCTGGCAGATGCAGCGCCTGCGTGACAACCCGGAGTGTGCCGATCAGGAGCATCAGGCGAAATCTAATGACGCCGATCCGGGGCTGAATGTGAAATTGTCGTTCGATATCAACGAAGATGTGGCAGCACCGTTTATTGCCACTGGTGCGCGCCCGAAAGTTGCCGTACTGCGTGAGCAGGGCGTGAACTCGCATGTGGAAATGGCGGCAGCGTTCCACCGTGCGGGCTTCGATGCTATCGACGTGCATATGAGCGACCTGCTGGCTGGACGCACTGGCCTGGAGGATTTCCACGCCCTGGTCGCGTGCGGTGGTTTCTCCTACGGTGATGTGCTGGGTGCCGGTGAAGGTTGGGCGAAATCAATCCTGTTCAATAATCGTGTACGCGATGAGTTTGCAACCTTCTTCCACCGTCCGCAAACGCTGGCGCTGGGGGTATGTAACGGTTGCCAAATGATGTCTAATCTGCGTGAACTGATCCCGGGTAGCGAGTTGTGGCCACGTTTTGTGCGTAACACCTCCGATCGCTTTGAAGCGCGTTTCAGCCTGGTAGAAGTAACCCAAAGCCCGTCGCTGCTGTTGCAGGGGATGGTGGGTTCACAGATGCCGATTGCCGTTTCTCACGGTGAAGGGCGTGTTGAAGTACGCGATGCGGCGCATCTGGCAGCACTGGAAAGTAAAGGGCTGGTGGCACTGCGCTATGTCGATAACTTCGGCAAGGTCACCGAAACTTACCCGGCTAACCCGAACGGTTCCCCGAACGGTATTACGGCGGTTACGACTGAAAGCGGTCGAGTTACCATTATGATGCCGCACCCGGAACGTGTTTTCCGTACTGTCAGCAACTCCTGGCATCCTGAAAACTGGGGCGAGGATGGTCCATGGATGCGCATTTTCCGCAATGCACGTAAGCAGTTGGGTTAAGGTATCGGGCAATATGCGCATCGCCTGATGCGCTATGCTTACCTGGTTGGCTCGGTTAGTTTTGCAATATATTGAATTCGCAAGATTTTGTAGGCCGGATAAAGCGTTTACGCCGCATCCGGCATTACACAACCACTTAGCCAACAGTTATAAGCTCCCAGCTCCGGGAGCTTTTTTGTGTCTGTAAATCACGACAATGTGTGAGTTATCGTGTCGCTTATAGGTGACACTTAACTTATTGATTTAATTTAAAACGAATAATTTTAGCTTCAGATGTCTCTTTTAAGCGACACAGTGGCTGATTTATAGCCAAACAGTGGGGCAGCCATTAATCCATCAAACTCACGCTTTATCAGTACGTTATCAAACCATTTTATTTATTGGCACAGTTACTGCATAATAATAACCAGTGGCTCATTCATCCGCTTATGTCAGCCCCTTCGGGACGTGCTACATAAAATTAGAATGACGCACAACAAGGTGCCTGCCGTCCAACTTCTGATATCAGCTTAGCTATATCAACCATCGGGCGAAACGTCGAGTTAGGCACCGCCTTATTCCACAACAAAGCCGGGTAATTCCCGGCTTTGTTGTATCTGAACGTCCCCTCGGTTAGCATCACTCTATTCGCGTCTGACGAGAGTAACACCTTGAAACGCTGGCCCGTTTTTCCCCGCTCATTACGACAACTGGTAATGCTGGCATTCTTGCTCATTTTGCTCCCTCTGTTGGTACTGGCATGGCAAGCCTGGCAAAGCCTGAATGCGCTTAGCGATCAGGCGGCGCTGGTTAACCGCACTACGCTTATCGATGCCCGGCGCAGTGAAGCGATGACCAACGCGGCGCTGGAGATGGAGCGTAGCTACCGTCAGTATTGCGTGCTGGACGACCCTACGCTTGCGAAGGTTTATCAAAGCCAGCGCAAGCGTTACAGCGAAATGCTCGATGCCCACGCAGGTGTGCTGCCGGACGATAAACTTTACCAGGCATTGCGTCAGGATTTGAATAATCTGGCTCAACTTCAGTGTAACAACAGCGGTCCTGATGCTGCCGCCGCCGCGCGTCTGGAAGCCTTCGCCAATGCCAATACCGAAATGGTACAAGCCACTCGCACTGTGGTGTTCTCTCGCGGGCAGCAGTTACAACGCGAAATCGCCGAACGTGGGCAATATTTTGGTTGGCAGTCGCTGGTGCTATTTCTGGTGAGTCTGGTGATGGTGTTGCTTTTCACGCGGATGATTATCGGCCCGGTGAAAAATATTGAACGGATGATCAACCGTCTGGGGGAGGGGCGCTCACTGGGCAATAGCGTTTCGTTCAGTGGACCGAGTGAATTACGCTCGGTTGGGCAACGTATTCTTTGGTTAAGCGAGCGCCTGTCATGGCTGGAATCCCAGCGGCACCAGTTCTTACGTCATTTATCTCATGAATTAAAAACGCCGCTGGCGAGTATGCGCGAGGGCACGGAATTACTGGCTGACCAGGTTGTCGGGCCGCTTACGCCAGAGCAAAAAGAGGTGGTGAGCATTCTTGATAGCAGTAGCCGCAATTTGCAAAAACTGATCGAACAACTGCTTGATTACAACCGTAAACAGGCGGACGGCGCGGTGGAGCTGGAGAACGTAGAGCTGGCACCGCTGGTAGAGATGGTGGTTTCCGCTCACAGCTTGCCAGCACGGGCTAAAATGATGCATACCGACGTCGATCTCAAAGCAACAACTTGCCTGGCGGCGCCAATGTTGCTGATGAGCGTACTGGATAATCTTTACTCCAATGCGGTGCACTACGGGGCTGAATCCGGTAACATTTGCCTTCGCAGTAGTTTACATGGTGCGCGGGTTTATATTGATGTCATCAATACAGGCACGCCCATTCCGCAAGAGGAGCGCGCCATGATCTTCGAACCCTTTTTTCAGGGAAGCCACCAGCGAAAAGGGGCGGTGAAGGGCAGCGGTCTGGGATTAAGCATTGCCAGGGATTGTATTCGCCGTATGCAGGGGGAACTGTATCTGGTCGACGAGAGCGGGCAAGATGTTTGTTTCCGCATTGAATTACCGTCGTCGAAAAACACGAAATAATGTTAAGAGCCTATCCCATCAGGCTATTTTATTTGCCAGTTTGGCTCCGGGCGGTGCTCGAAATCCTCACGTACTACGTGTACGCTCCGGTTTCTCCGCGCTGTCCGTGTCCAAACTGCCTGCAACGATTACGCCTACTGGGAAAGGCTCTAAGTCTGGTGAATATGCGACACATTTTTCAACGATTATTGCCCCGACGGCTGTGGCTGGCGGGGTTGCCTTGTCTGGCGTTGCTGGGTTGTGTGCAGAGTCACGATAAGCCAGCCATAGATACGTCAGCACAAGAAAAAATTCCGGTTTATCAACTGGCTGATTATCTTTCTACCGAATGTAGCGACATCTGGGCGCTGCAAGGTAAATCAACCGAAACTAATCCTCTTTACTGGCTACGGGCGATGGATTGCGCCAACCGTTTAATGCCAGCGCAGTCGCGCCAGCAAGCCCGTAAGTATGGCGATGGCAGCTGGCAAAATACCTTTAAACAGGGGATTTTGCTGGCCGACGCTAAAATCACGCCGTATGAGCGTCGCCAGATGGTCGCGCGCATAGACGCGTTAAGCACCGAGATCCCGGCGCAGGTTCGCCCGCTGTATCAACTCTGGCGCGACGATCAGGCGTTACAATTGCAACTGGCACAAGAGCGCCAACGCTACAGTAAACTCCAGCAGTCCAGCGACAGCGAGCTGGATACTTTGCGCCAGCAGCATCACTTTCTACAGCAACAACTGGAACTCACCACTCGCAAGCTGGAAAACCTGACCGATATTGAACGTCAGCTCTCGACCCGCAAACCGACCGGAAATTTCGCGCCGGACACACCGCACGAGAGCGAAACGCCCGCACCATCTACCAGTGAGGTCACCCCTGATGAGCCATAAACCTGCGCATTTATTATTGGTCGATGACGATCCGGGATTGCTGAAACTGCTTGGCCTGCGCTTGACCAGCGAAGGCTACAGCGTGGTCACGGCGGAAAGTGGCGCTGAAGGATTACGGGTACTGAATCGCGAAAAAGTAGATTTAGTCATCAGCGACCTGCGGATGGATGAAATGGACGGTATGCAACTGTTTGCTGAAATCCAGAAAGTGCAGCCGGGAATGCCAGTAATTATTCTTACCGCGCATGGTTCCATTCCCGATGCCGTTGCCGCGACACAGCAGGGCGTGTTCAGTTTCCTCACCAAACCTGTTGATAAAGACGCGTTGTATCAGGCAATTGACGATGCACTGGAACAATCCGCGCCAGCCACAGACGAACGCTGGAGTGAGGCGATTGTTACCCGCAGTCCACTGATGTTGCGTTTGCTGGAACAGGCGCGGCTGGTGGCGCAATCAGATGTTAGCGTTTTGATTAACGGTCAGAGCGGCACCGGGAAAGAGATTTTCGCCCAGGCTATCCACAACGCCAGCCCGCGCAACAGCAAACCATTTATTGCTATTAACTGTGGCGCATTGCCCGAGCAGTTGCTGGAGTCGGAGCTGTTTGGTCATGCACGCGGCGCGTTTACCGGCGCTGTCAGCAATCGCGAGGGCTTATTCCAGGCGGCGGAAGGCGGTACGTTATTTCTCGATGAGATTGGCGATATGCCCGCGCCTTTGCAGGTCAAACTGCTGCGCGTGTTGCAGGAGCGCAAAGTACGCCCGCTGGGCAGCAACCGCGATATTGATATCGACGTGCGGATTATTTCCGCCACTCACCGCGACCTGCCAAAAGCGATGGCGCGCGGGGAGTTCCGCGAAGATCTCTATTACCGCCTCAACGTTGTCAGCCTGAAAATTCCGGCACTGGCGGAGCGCACGGAAGATATTCCGCTACTGGCAAATCACTTGTTGCGCCAGGCGGCAGAGCGACATAAACCCTTTGTCCGCGCGTTCTCCACTGATGCAATGAAACGCCTGATGACCGCGAGCTGGCCAGGCAATGTGCGTCAGTTGGTCAACGTGATTGAACAGTGCGTGGCGCTGACCTCATCCCCGGTAATTAGTGATGCGCTGGTGGAACAGGCGCTGGAGGGCGAAAACACGGCGCTGCCCACCTTTGTTGAGGCGCGTAATCAGTTTGAACTCAACTATTTGCGCAAGCTGCTGCAAATCACTAAAGGCAACGTCACCCACGCGGCGAGAATGGCGGGGCGCAACCGGACAGAATTTTATAAACTGCTTTCCCGACACGAGCTGGATGCAAACGATTTCAAGGAATGAATCGGCGTAATGTGTTACGTTTAGCAGATCAGAAGACAGGCGACCTTTTCAAGGAATAGCATGAAAAAGATTGATGCGATTATTAAACCCTTCAAGCTGGACGATGTCCGCGAGGCACTGGCTGAAGTCGGCATTACCGGCATGACGGTCACCGAGGTGAAAGGTTTTGGCCGCCAGAAAGGCCATACCGAGCTGTATCGCGGCGCGGAATATATGGTGGATTTTCTGCCGAAGGTGAAAATTGAGATTGTCGTACCAGACGACATTGTCGATACCTGTGTAGATACCATTATTCGCACTGCGCAAACCGGCAAAATCGGTGACGGTAAAATTTTCGTCTTTGACGTGGCACGGGTTATTCGTATCCGTACCGGTGAAGAGGACGACGCGGCGATTTAAACCGCGTCAGGGTTGCCGGATGTTTCCATCCGGCAATATCAAATCACAGCACCTTATGCGGGCCAAAGCATTCGTAATGAATGTTTTCCTGCTTCACGCCCAGATCCACTAACTGTTTCGCGGCAAACTGCATGAAAACCACCGGACCGCAGAGATAGAACTGCATGGACGGATCGCTGAACGCACCTTCCAGTTTGCTCAAATCCATCAGACCTTCGCTATCAAACTGACATTTCGCGCGATCGGCCTCACTCGGCTGACGATACCAGGTGTGTGCGGTAAAGCGCGGCAGTGATTGCCCCAGCTCCTTAACTTCATCAGCAAAGGCGTGAACATCGCCATTTTCTGCCGCATGGAACCAGTTCACTTGTGCTGTGTGGCCTGCTTTTGCCAGCGTATCGAGCATAGCCAGCATTGGCGTTTGACCGACACCGGCAGAGATTAAGGTTACCGGTGTGTCGTTTGTCACATCCATAAAGAAATCACCCGCCGGAGCCACCAGCTTCACGACATCGCCAACATTGGCGTGATTGTGCAGCCAGTTGGATACCTGCCCACCCTCTTCGCGTTTCACCGCAATACGATAGCCTTTGCCATCCGGCTTGCGGGTCAAAGAGTATTGGCGAATTTCCTGATGCGGGAAACCTTCCGGTTTCAGCCAGACACCGAGATATTGCCCCGGACGGTATTCTGCCACTGCGCCACCGTCGACCGGTTCCAGTTCGAAGCTGGTGATAAGCGCACTGCGCGGCGTTTTAGCCACAATGCGGAAATCGCGTGTACCTTCCCAGCCACCGGCTTTGCTGGCGTTTTCGTTATAGATTTCCGCCTCGCGATTGATAAATACATTTGCCAGCACGCCATAGGCTTTCCCCCACGCGTTCAGCACTTCCTGACCCGGGCTGAACATTTCGTCCAGCGTCGCCAACAGGTGTTCGCCAACGATGTTGTATTGTTCCGGTTTGATCTGGAAGCTGGTGTGTTTCTGCGCGATTTTTTCTACCGCTGGCAGCAGCGCAGGCAGGTTTTCAATATTACTGGCGTAGGCGGCAATGGCGTTAAACAGGGCTTCACGTTGATCGCCATTACGCTGGTTACTCATGTTAAAAATTTCTTTGAGTTCTGGGTTATGAGTAAACATACGGTCGTAGAAATGGGCGGTTAACTTTGGCCCCGTTTCCACCAGTAAAGGGATGGTGGCTTTTACTGTAGCGATGGTTTGAGCGTCAAGCATATGGTCTTCCTTTTTTTGCATCTTAATTGATGTATCTCAAATGCATCTTATAAAAAATAGCCCTGCAATGTAAATGGTTCTTTGGGGTTTTTCATTAAGAATGTGATGAAGTGAAAAATTTGCATCACAAACCTGAAAAGAAATCCGTTTCCGGTTGCAAGCTCTTTATTCTCCAAAGCCTTGCGCAGCCTGAAGGTAATCGTTTGCGTAAATTCCTTTGTCAAGACCTGTTATCGCACAATGATTCGGTTATACTGTTCGCCGTTGTCCAACAGGACCGCCTATAAAGGCCAAAAATTTTATTGTTAGCTGAGTCAGGAGATGCGGATGTTAAAGCGTGAAATGAACATTGCCGATTATGATGCCGAACTGTGGCAGGCTATGGAGCAGGAAAAAGTACGTCAGGAAGAGCACATCGAACTGATCGCCTCCGAAAACTACACCAGCCCGCGCGTAATGCAGGCGCAGGGTTCTCAGCTGACCAACAAATATGCTGAAGGTTATCCGGGCAAACGCTACTACGGCGGTTGCGAGTATGTTGATATCGTTGAACAACTGGCGATCGATCGTGCGAAAGAACTGTTCGGCGCTGACTACGCTAACGTCCAGCCGCACTCCGGCTCCCAGGCTAACTTTGCGGTCTACACCGCGCTGCTGGAACCAGGTGATACCGTTCTGGGTATGAACCTGGCGCATGGCGGTCACCTGACTCACGGTTCTCCGGTTAACTTCTCCGGTAAACTGTACAACATCGTTCCTTACGGTATCGATGCTACCGGTCATATCGACTACGCCGATCTGGAAAAACAAGCCAAAGAACACAAACCGAAAATGATTATCGGTGGCTTCTCTGCATATTCCGGCGTGGTGGACTGGGCGAAAATGCGTGAAATCGCTGACAGCATCGGTGCTTACCTGTTCGTTGATATGGCGCACGTTGCGGGCCTGGTTGCTGCTGGCGTCTACCCGAACCCAGTTCCTCATGCTCACGTTGTTACTACCACCACTCACAAAACCCTGGCGGGTCCGCGCGGCGGTCTGATCCTGGCGAAAGGTGGTAGCGAAGAGCTGTACAAAAAACTGAACTCTGCCGTTTTCCCTGGTGGTCAGGGCGGTCCGTTGATGCACGTAATCGCCGGTAAAGCGGTTGCTCTGAAAGAAGCGATGGAGCCTGAGTTCAAAACTTACCAGCAGCAGGTCGCTAAAAACGCTAAAGCGATGGTAGAAGTGTTCCTGGAACGCGGCTACAAAGTGGTTTCCGGCGGCACTGATAACCACCTGTTCCTGGTTGATCTGGTTGATAAAAACCTGACCGGTAAAGAAGCAGACGCCGCTCTGGGCCGTGCTAACATCACCGTCAACAAAAACAGCGTACCGAACGATCCGAAGAGCCCGTTTGTGACCTCCGGTATTCGCGTGGGTACCCCGGCGATTACGCGTCGCGGCTTCAAAGAAGCAGAAGCGAAAGAACTGGCTGGCTGGATGTGTGACGTGCTGGACAGCATCAATGATGAAGCCGTTATCGAGCGTATCAAAGGTAAAGTTCTCGACATCTGCGCACGTTACCCGGTTTACGCATAAGCGAAACGGTTAATCTGTTGAAAAAAGGCTTCCTCCGGGAAGCCTTTTTACGTTATCACACCATCAAATCTGTCGTAACTGCGCCTCAACATACAAATAGCCAATCCCCAGCACCTGTTGTGCGCGGCTTAATTGCCCGAAGCCAATCTGTGTCGCTTTTACGCTCGGCCCTTCGTCGCGGTCGAACGGGTTAAATCCCGTCTGGCGAATTATGGTATTAAGCCAGTTCTCGCCAAAGGCGCAACTGCGACCATACAACCAAATCTGATTAATATTGAGGATGTTGAGGAAGTTATACAGACTCAATCCTATAGCGTTGGCAGAGCGGTCAACCCAACTGGTGACCCACGGTTCTCCGCTCTGCCAGGCAGCGATTAATTGCGCGGTAGTCAGTTTTTCGGGATCAAGCTGAGTATTAACCGGTTGTGATTTTAGCCATACCCGCGCCTGCTTTTTAAATGCGCTTAACGAGGCGACGGTTTCCAGACAGCCATAACGCCCGCAGTCGCAGGCGACGCCATCCGGGTTAACGATGGTGTGACCAATCTGTCCGCTGCCATACAGACTGCCGCGATAAATTTGCTCGTTAATCACGAACGACGAGCCAATGCCGTAATCAACGTTGATTACGCAGAAATCCCGTCCCTGCGAATTATTTTGCCATTTCTCCGCCAGCGCCAGCATCACACAGTCATTATCGACCATCACCCGAATGCCGAGCTTCTCTTCCAGCAGATACTTCACCTCAACCGGCGTAGTCCACGGCGCTTGCGGCATGGTTTGCGACACACCGGTCACTGGATCAACCTGACCGTGGATTGCCAGCGCCAGATTGATGGTACGACCCGGCCACAATTTACGGTGGCGATGCCAGCATTTTTCGATTTCGGACAGCAGAGCCTGCGGCGTCGGTGCATCAATCTGTAAATATTCAAATACACCTTTCGGACTTAAACAGGCATTAGCGACCTGGCACTCAATGCTGGTGGGCGTAACGTTCAGGCACAGCGTCCAGTCGCCATCCGGCGCAATCAGCCATGTGCCGCTACTATGCCCGCGCGTCTGGCTTTCATCGTCGATATTCACCACCCGCTTTTCGTTTTCCAGCTCCTGCAAAATGTTACTGACCGCCGGAATCGAAATTTGCGCCAGCCGGGCGAGCGTCGATTTATTGGCGCGTTTTTGCCGGTACAGCAGTTCCAGAATCACGCATTTGTTATGGTGGCGGATCTGTTGATTGTTAATGCAGGCTCTCATCTTCACTAAACCTTGTTTAGTTAATTGCGTGATTATTCCGCGAAAACATTGCCAGATTGTTCAATACACTGCCACAAATCTTTTAATTCAGTATGTCTTGTTAATATTGAGGGCACCATGACTCCAGTAAAAGTGTGGCAAGAGCGCGTTGAGATCCCGACCTATGAAACCGGGCCGCAGGATATACATCCCATGTTCCTGGAAAATCGCGTTTATCAGGGATCGTCCGGCGCGGTTTATCCCTACGGCGTGACCGATACGTTGAATGAGCAGAAAACCCTGAAATCCTGGCAGGCAGTGTGGCTGGAAAACGACTACATCAAAGTGATGATCCTGCCGGAGCTGGGCGGTCGGGTGCATCGCGCGTGGGATAAAGTGAAACAGCGCGATTTTGTCTATCACAATGAAGTCATTAAACCTGCGCTGGTGGGGCTGCTAGGGCCGTGGATTTCCGGCGGGATTGAGTTTAACTGGCCGCAACATCATCGCCCGACGACCTTTATGCCCGTCGATTTCACCATTGAAGCCCATGAAGACGGCGCACAGACTGTATGGGTTGGCGAAACGGAGCCGATGCACGGTCTACAGGTGATGACCGGCTTCACGCTGCGCCCTGACCGTGCGGCGCTGGAAATCGCCAGCCGCGTCTATAACGGCAACGCCACGCCGCGTCATTTCTTGTGGTGGGCCAACCCGGCAGTGAAAGGGGGGGAAGGGCATCAGAGCGTTTTCCCGCCCGATGTGACTGCGGTGTTTGATCACGGCAAACGGGCAGTGTCTGCTTTTCCCATCGCCACCGGCACCTACTACAAAGTGGACTACTCCGCCGGCGTGGACATTTCGCGTTATAAAAACGTGCCTGTTCCTACCTCATATATGGCAGAAAAATCGCAGTACGATTTTGTTGGTGCGTGGTGTCACGATGAAGATGGCGGTTTATTACACGTTGCCAACCACCACATTGCGCCGGGTAAAAAACAGTGGAGCTGGGGACACAGTGAATTTGGTCAGGCATGGGATAAGAGTCTGACCGACAATAACGGTCCGTATATCGAGCTGATGACCGGCATTTTTGCCGATAACCAGCCCGATTTTACCTGGCTTGATGCTTACGAAGAGAAGCGTTTTGAGCAGTATTTCCTGCCTTACCATTCTCTGGGCATGGTGCAAAACGCCTCCCGCGATGCGGTAATTAAATTACAGCGTAGCGAGCGGGGGATTGAGTGGGGGCTGTATGCCATCTCCCCGTTGAACGGATACCGACTGGCGATCCGTGAAATAGGCAAGCGCGAAGCGTTACTTGATGATGCCGTTGCCCTGACGCCAGCGACCGCCATCCAGGGTGTGTTGCACGGTATTGATCCGGACAGAATGACCATCGAACTTTCCGATGCGGATGGCAATATTGTACTGAGTTATCAGGAACATCAGCCACAAGAGTTGCCGCTGCCGGACGTCGCCAAAGCACCACTGGCAGCACAAGGCATTACCAGTACAGATGAAGCCTGGTTTATCGGTCAGCATCTGGAGCAATATCATCACGCCAGCCGTTCACCGTTCGATTACTACCTGCGCGGCGTGGCGCTGGACCCGCTGGATTATCGCTGTAACCTGGCGCTGGCGATGCTGGAATATAACCGTGCCGATTTCCTGCAAGCGGTGGCGTATGCCACTCAGGCGCTGAAACGCGCACATGCGCTGAACAAAAACCCGCAGTGTGGGCAAGCCAGTTTGATCCGCGCCAGTGCGTATGAGCGTCAGGGACAATATCAACAAGCCGAAGAGGATTTCTGGCGAGCGGTCTGGAGCGGCAACAGTAAAGCGGGGGGCTATTACGGTCTGGCACGGCTGGCGGCGCGTAATGGCAACTTCGATGCAGGGCTGGATTTTTGCCAACAAAGTCTGCGCGCCTGCCCAACCAATCAACAAGTGCTGTGCCTCCATAATCTGCTGCTGGTGTTAAGCGGTCGTCAGGACAATGCGCGTTTACAGCGTGAGAAACTGCTGCGCGATTACCCGCTGAACACCACCTTGTGGTGGCTGAACTGGTTCGATGGTCGTACCGAGTCTGCCCTCACGCAGTGGCGTGGTCTGTGTCAGGGGCGTGACGTTAACGCCCTGATGACCGCCGGGCAACTGATTAACTGGGGAATGCCCGCTCTGGCGGCAGAGATGCTGAACGCTCTGGACTGCCAGCGAACGCTGCCGCTTTATCTGCAAGCCAGTTTGTTGCCGAAAGCTGAGCGCGGCGAATTGATTGCGAAAGCCATTGACGTGTTCCCGAAGTTTGTTCGTTTCCCTAATACGCTGGAAGAAGTCGCGGCACTGGAGAGTATTGAAGAGTGCTGGTTCGCCCGTCATTTACTGGCCTGTTTCCACTACAACAAGTGCAGTTATGGCAAAGCGATAGCGTTATGGCAACGTTGCGTAGAGATGACGCCGGAGTTTGCCGACGGCTGGCGCGGGTTAGCGATCCATGCGTGGAATAAGCAGCATGATTATGAACAGGCCGCCCGTTATCTTGATAATGCTTATCAACTTGCGCCGCAGGATGCACGTCTGCTTTTCGAACGGGATTTGCTGGATAAGTTAATCGGAGCCGCACCGGAGAAACGGCTGGCGCGTCTGGAAAATAATCTGGCAATTGCCCTGAAACGCGACGACATGACCGCAGAACTGCTCAATTTGTGGCATCTCACCGGTCAGGCAAACAAAGCGGCGGACATTCTCGCCACGCGCAAATTCCACCCGTGGGAAGGCGGGGAAGGGAAGGTGACCAGTCAGTTTATCCTCAACCAGTTGTTACGCGCCTGGCAACATCTTGATGCCAGAGAGCCGCAGCAGGCCAGCGAACTGCTTCATGCCGCGCTGCATTATCCGGAGAATTTGAGCGAAGGCCGACTACCGGGGCAGACTGATAACGACATCTGGTTCTGGCAGGCAGTATGCGCCAAAGCACAGGGTGATGAAGTTGAGGCGACGTGTTGTTTACGCCTGGCGGCGACCGGCGATCGCACCATCAATATCCACAGTTATTACAACGATCAGCCAGTTGATTATCTCTTCTGGCAAGGGATGGCGCTGCGACTGCTGGGTGAAAAGCAAACTGCACAGCAACTGTTTACTGAAATGAAACAGTGGGCGCAAGAGATGGCGAAAACCAGTATCGAAGCGGATTTCTTCGCTGTTTCACAACCTGATTTATTGTCGCTGTATGGCGATTTACAACAGCAGCATAAAGAAAAATGCCTGATGGTGGCGATGCTGGCGGCAGCGGGATTAGGGGAGATTGCGCAATATGAATCTGTTCGCGCTGAATTGACGGCGATTAATCCGGCCTGGCCGAAAGCAGCATTATTCACTACCGTGATGCCTTTTATTTTTAACTACGTTCACTAAACCCTATTAACTGTAATCTTTGAGCGGCACGCGCTGCCGCTCATCACTAAATAATTAAAATAAGCTGTTGTAAATAAAAACCCTACAGGAGGCTCTATGCCTAAAAAAATGAGAACAACCCGTAATATAATTTTAATGGCTACGCTATTAGGTAGCGCCCTATTTGCCAGGGCTGCGGAAAAAGAAATGACCATTGGCGCAATATATCTTGATACTCAGGGATATTATGCCGGTGTGCGTCAGGGTGTTCAGGATGCAGCAAAAGATTCTTCAGTACAGGTTCAGTTAATAGAAACTAACGCCCAGGGCGATATTTCGAAAGAAAGTACATTTGTTGATACGCTTGTGGCGCGTAATGTCGATGCCATTATTTTGTCTGCTGTTTCTGAAAATGGCAGCAGTCGCACCGTTCGTCGCGCCAGTGAGGCGGGTATTCCGGTGATTTGCTACAACACCTGTATTAATCAAAAAGGTGTCGATAAATATGTCTCGGCGTATCTGGTCGGTGATCCGCTGGAATTTGGTAAAAAACTGGGTAACGCTGCCGCCGATTATTTTATTGCCAATAAAATTGACCAGCCAAAAATTGCCGTCATCAATTGCGAAGCCTTTGAAGTTTGTGTGCAACGTCGTAAAGGATTTGAAGAAGTATTAAAAGCCCGGGTTCCCGGCGCACAAATTGTCGCTAATCAGGAAGGGACTGTTTTAGATAAAGCGATTTCCGTTGGTGAAAAACTGATTATCTCCACGCCGGATCTCAACGCCATTATGGGGGAATCGGGCGGTGCGACACTCGGTGCGGTAAAAGCGGTACGTAATCAAAATCAGACCGGAAAAATTGCTGTTTTCGGTTCGGATATGACCACTGAAATTGCTCAGGAACTGGAAAACAACCAGGTGCTGAAAGCGGTGGTGGATATTTCCGGTAAGAAAATGGGCAATGCTGTTTTCGCGCAAACATTGAAAGTTATCAATAAACAAGCCGACGGTGAAAAAGTGATTCAGGTGCCTATCGACCTCTATACCAAAACGGAAGACGGTAAACAGTGGCTGGCAACGCACGTTGATGGTCTGCCCTAATAGCTGATTCGCAGAGGTTCCTATGTTCACGGCAACAGAGGCAGTTCCGGTAGCAAAAATGGTGGCAGGAAATAAGCGTTATCCCGGCGTCGTTGCGTTGGATAACGTTAACTTCACGCTCAATAAAGGCGAAGTTCGCGCGTTGTTAGGTAAAAACGGCGCGGGCAAATCGACCCTCATTCGAATGCTTACCGGCAGCGAACGTCCGGACAGCGGTGATATCTGGATTGGCGAGACGCGACTGGCAGGTGACGAAGCTACGCTGACTCGCCGTGCCGCTGAACTGGGGGTACGTGCGGTTTATCAGGAATTAAGTCTGGTGGAAGGGCTGACGGTGGCGGAAAACCTCTGTCTCGGTCAGTGGCCCCGCCGCAACGGCATGATTGATTATCCGCAAATGGCGCAGGATGCCCAACGTTGCTTACAGGCGCTGGGTGTTGATGTTAGCCCTGAACAACTTGTTTCAACGCTAAGCCCGGCGCAAAAGCAACTGGTGGAAATTGCGCGGGTGATGAAGGGCGAGCCGCGCGTGGTCATTCTTGATGAACCTACCAGTTCACTTGCCAGTGCGGAAGTTGAACTGGTGATCAGCGCCGTGAAAAAGATGTCGGCACTGGGCGTGGCGGTGATTTATGTCAGCCACCGGATGGAAGAAATTCGCCGCATCGCTTCCTGTGCCACAGTCATGCGCGATGGTCAGGTGGCGGGCGATGTAATGCTCGAAAATACCTCCACGCGTCATATTGTGTCGCTGATGCTCGGGCGCGATCACGTTGATATTGCGCCGGTTGTCGCTCAGGACATTGCAGAGCAGGCCGTGCTGGAAGTCCGCGCGTTACGCCACAGACCCAAACTTACGGAGATCAGTTTTTCCCTGCGTCGTGGCGAAGTGCTTGGCATTGCTGGCCTGCTGGGGGCTGGGCGCAGTGAGTTGCTGAAAGCGATTGTTGGGCTGGAAGCGTATGAGCAGGGCGAAATTGTTATCAACGGCGAGAAAATCACGCGCCCCGATTACGGTGACATGCTGAAACGCGGCATTGGCTATACCCCAGAAAATCGCAAAGAAGCGGGGATCATTCCCTGGCTGGGCGTTGATGAAAATACGGTGCTGACCAATCGGCAAAAAATCAGCGCGAACGGCGTGCTGCAATGGTCCACCATCCGTCGCCTGACCGAAGAGGTGATGCAGCGGATGACGGTCAAGGCTGCCAGTAGCGAAACGCCTATTGGCACGCTTTCTGGCGGCAATCAGCAAAAAGTGGTGATTGGTCGTTGGGTCTATGCCGCCAGCCAGATTTTATTGCTCGACGAGCCAACGCGCGGCGTCGATATCGAAGCCAAACAGCAGATCTACCGGATTGTCCGCGAGCTGGCCGCCGAAGGGAAAAGCGTGGTGTTTATCTCCAGTGAAGTGGAGGAATTGCCGCTGGTGTGCGACCGCATCTTGTTATTACAGCACGGTACGTTCTCGCAGGAGTTTCACTCGCCGGTCAATGTGGATGAGCTGATGTCCGCCATTCTGTCTGTGCACTGATGAATTTTACCGAGGAACCTGAAGATGTCTGCTTCGTCATTACCATTGCCGCAGGGCAAGAGCGTCTCGCTCAAACAATTTGTCAGTCGCCATATTAATGAGATCGGTTTGCTGGTGGTGATTGCCATTCTTTATCTGGTCTTCTCCCTGAACGCGCCTGGCTTTATCTCATTGAATAACCAAATGAACGTGCTGCGTGATGCCGCCACCATCGGGATCGCCGCCTGGGCGATGACGCTGATTATTATCTCCGGTGAAATTGATGTCAGCGTTGGGCCAATGGTGGCCTTTGTCTCGGTGTGCCTGGCATTTTTGCTGCAATTTGACGTTCCGCTGGCGGTGGCGTGTCTGCTGGTGTTGCTGTTAGGCGCGCTGATGGGAACGCTGGCCGGGGTGCTACGCGGCGTGTTTAACGTGCCAAGTTTCGTTGCCACGCTGGGGCTGTGGAGCGCCCTGCGCGGAATGGGCTTGTTTATGACGAACGCCCTGCCCGTGCCAATTGACGAAAACGAGGTGCTGGACTGGCTGGGCGGGCAATTTCTCGGCGTGCCGGTATCCGCGCTGATCATGATGGTGTTGTTTGCGCTGTTTGTGTTCATCAGCCGTAAAACCGCTTTCGGACGCTCGGTGTTTGCTGTTGGCGGTAATGCCACAGCGGCACAGTTGTGCGGCATTAACGTTCGTCGGGTGCGCATTCTTATCTTTACTCTTTCGGGAGTATTGGCGGCAGTCACCGGGATTTTGTTGGCAGCCCGCCTCGGTTCCGGTAACGCAGGCGCCGCAAACGGTCTGGAGTTTGATGTCATTGCTGCGGTCGTGGTCGGCGGTACGGCACTTTCCGGCGGTCGTGGCTCGCTGTTCGGTACGCTGCTTGGCGTACTGGTGATTACGCTAATCGGTAACGGTCTGGTGCTGCTCGGGATTAACTCCTTTTTCCAGCAGGTGGTGCGCGGCGTCATCATCGTGGTGGCGGTGCTGGCGAATATCTTGCTGACCCAGCGAAGCACTAAAGCGAAACGCTAAACCTTAACGCCCCTGGCGCGGGTGCGGCAGGGATGAAAATTAATCGTATTGTTAATGAGGGATTTATGAAAACGATGCTGGCAGCTTATTTACCAGGAAATTCCACCGTCGATCTGCGGGAAGTTGCGGTGCCAACGCCGGGGATTAACCAGGTACTGCTCAAAATGAAATCCTCCGGAATTTGCGGGAGCGATGTCCACTATATCTATCATCAACACCGCGCCACGGCGGCGGCGCCCGATAAACCGTTATACCAGGGATTTATCAACGGTCATGAACCGTGCGGGCAGATTGTAGCGATGGGGCAGGGTTGCCGCCATTTTAAAGAGGGCGACCGTGTGCTGGTGTATCACATTTCTGGCTGTGGTTTTTGCCCGAACTGCCGTCGCGGTTTTCCTATTTCTTGTACTGGCGAAGGAAAAGCCGCTTACGGCTGGCAGCGTGATGGTGGTCATGCCGAATATCTGTTGGCGGAAGAAAAAGACCTGATTCTCCTGCCGGACGCGTTGAGCTACGAAGATGGTGCGTTTATCAGTTGCGGCGTTGGCACGGCGTATGAAGGGATCTTGCGCGGCGAAGTCTCTGGCAGCGATAACGTGCTGGTGGTCGGTCTGGGGCCTGTCGGCATGATGGCGATGATGCTGGCGAAAGGTCGTGGTGCGAAACGGATCATCGGCGTTGATATGCTGCTGGAACGTCTGGCGATGGCGAAACAGTTAGGCGTGATGGATCATGGTTATTTAGCAACCACCGAAGGTCTGCCGCAGATTATTGCTGAACTCACCCACGGCGGCGCAGATGTTGCGCTCGATTGTTCCGGTAATGCCGCAGGTCGTTTGCTGGCATTGCAATCCACTGCCGACTGGGGACGCGTGGTCTACATCGGAGAAACCGGAAAAGTGGAGTTCGAGGTTAGCGCCGACCTGATGCATCATCAACGGCGGATTATTGGCTCCTGGGTAACCAGTTTATTCCATATGGAAAAATGCGCCCACGATTTGACCGACTGGAAACTATGGCCGCGTAACGCCATTACCCACCGCTTCTCGCTGGAACAGGCTGGTGATGCCTATGCGCTGATGGCAAGCGGCAAATGCGGCAAAGTCGTGATTAACTTCCCGGATTAAGGAGTTAGCGAATGGCCATCTATACCTTATCTCACGGGGCGCTAAAGCTGGACGTTTCTGACCAGGGTGGTGTCATTGAAGGTTTCTGGCGCGATACGACGCCACTGCTACGTCCCGGTAAAAAAAACGGTGTGGCAACTGATGCCTCCTGTTTTCCGCTGGTGCCGTTTGCAAACCGGGTGAGCGGCAACCGTTTTGTCTGGCAGGGGCGTGAGTATCAACTGCAACCGAATGTTGAGTGGGATGCGCACTATCTGCACGGCGATGGTTGGCTGGGTCAGTGGCAATGCGCATCGCGCAGCGATGATAGCTTGTGCCTGGTGTATGAACATCGCAGTGGTGTTTATCACTATCGGGCAAGTCAGGCGTTTCATTTGACGGCAGATGCATTGACGGTCACGCTCTCTGTCACCAATCAAGGGGCAGAATCTTTGCCGTTTGGTACGGGCTGGCATCCTTATTTTCCGTTGTCGCCGCAAACGCGGATTCAGGCACAGGCGAGCGGTTATTGGCTGGAGCGGGAACAGTGGCTGGCGGGCGAGTTTTGTGCGCAGTTACCGCAGGAACTGGATTTCAACCAGCTCGCGCCGCTGCCGCGCCAGTGGGTGAACAATGGTTTTGCCGGCTGGAATGGTCAGGCACGCATTGAGCAGCCGCAGGAGGGTTACGCCATCATCATGGAAACGACGCCACCCGCGCCATGCTATTTCATCTTTGTTTCCGACCCGGCGTTTGATAAAGGTTATGCGTTTAATTTCTTCTGTCTGGAACCAATGAGTCATGCGCCAGATGACCATCATCGCCAGGAAGGTGGTGACCTCATTGCGCTTGCACCGGGGGAATCGACAACCTCAGCGATGTCGTTGCGGGTGGCGTTGCTGTAATTTATAAAATGCCGGATAAGGCGTTCACGCCGCATCCGGCATCTTTCCTAACGGCGATCGAGAGAAATTGCCCCCGGCCCGGTAATTGCCAGCAGCAGGAATGCGCCAGCGATACTGATATTCTTCCAGAAATTAATCATATTTGGTCCGACCGCATCTCCGGTCATATCCCAGTAATGGTGACCAATCACCGCCGTGCCCAGCGTGTAGAAAATAAACAGTACCGCCAGCGGACGGGTGAAAAAGCCAAGCACGATTAATATCGCGGCAGGCACTTCCATAATTACCGCAATAAGGGCCGCAAGCGTTGGCATCGGCGCACCCAGCGAGGCCATATATTGTACCGTACCGTCAAAGCCCATCATTTTGGGAAAACCAAAAATAATGAAAATTAAGATGACGGCAATACGAGCAATTAATAACAACACGGGGCGGGCGGCGCCAAAATCAAAATAACGTAGTGTGTTCATAACCAATCCCTTTGCAAGATAATGTGATTTAAACGTAATACACACACTCGCACCTCGCCACGCCTCAGCAGATGAGAAATTTGGTAATTATCCAGGTCAGCATCCAGCGCATTTTCTGTAGGTGATATTTTGTTAGCGGTATTAACGATAATTTTTTCCAGAATGGTGTACTGGAAGTGGCCCTGATTTTCTTATTTTTCAACTTGCAACAACATTCGATTAACCTCAGACTTACGCCTCCTGACGGGAGGGACTCATGGTTTTGCAATCCACGCGCTGGCTGGCGCTCGGTTATTTCACATACTTTTTTAGCTACGGTATTTTTCTACCTTTCTGGAGCGTCTGGCTTAAGGGGATTGGCTTAACGCCAGAAACTATCGGCCTGTTGTTGGGGGCAGGGCTGGTTGCCCGTTTTCTCGGTAGTTTGCTCATCGCGCCCCGCGTCAGCGATCCTTCTCGCCTGATTTCTGCACTTCGTGTACTGGCGTTGTTGACACTGCTGTTCGCCGTCGCCTTCTGGGCTGGCGCACATGTGGCGTGGCTGATGCTTGTGATGGTCGGTTTTAACCTCTTTTTCTCACCGCTGGTGCCGTTAACTGACGCGCTGGCGAATACCTGGCAAAAGCAGTTTCCGCTTGATTACGGCAAAGTGCGACTTTGGGGCTCAGTGGCGTTTGTCATTGGTTCGGCGCTGACGGGCAAACTGGTCAGCGTGTTTGATTATCGGGTGATTCTCGCGATGTTGACGCTGGGCGTGGCATCCATGCTACTTGGTTTTCTGATTCGCCCGACCATTCAACCGGAAGGGGAGAGCCGCCAGCAGGAGAGCACGGGGGGGCCGGCCTGGCTGGCGCTGGTTCGCCAGAACTGGCGCTTTCTGGCCTGCGTTTGTCTATTGCAGGGGGCGCACGCAGCATATTACGGTTTTAGCGCCATATACTGGCAGGCGGCGGGTTACTCGGCTTCGGCGGTGGGCTATTTATGGTCGCTTGGTGTGGTGGCGGAAGTCATTATCTTTGCGCTGAGTAACAAACTTTTCCGTCGCTGTAGCGCCCGCGATATGTTGTTGATTTCGGCGATTTGCGGGGTAGTACGTTGGGGCATTATGGGGGCAAGCACTGAGCTACCGTGGCTGATAGTGGTGCAAATTCTGCATTGCGGCACCTTTACCGTGTGCCACCTGGCCGCCATGCGCTACATTGCCGCTCGTCAGGGAAGCGAGGTTATCCGTTTACAGGCGGTTTATTCTGCCGTCGCGATGGGCGGCAGTATCGCTATCATGACCGTTTTCGCCGGTTTCCTGTATCAATATCTCGGACATGGCGTGTTTTGGGTGATGGCGCTGGTGGCGCTTCCGGCAATTTTTTTGCGCCCGAAAGTAGTTCCCTCATGCTGATTATTCCAGCATTTTACGGATCTGCTCCTGTTGGTGTGCGGTCAGGATCTGATTCGTATGAATCAGCGGCGGCGAAAAGAGCGGCAAAGGGATGGTATAAGGGGTAATAATCAGCACCGTATTTTTCGGGGCGCCATTTCGTAAAAATGTCTTCACCGATATATGCTTAATATTGAGTGGCAATAGTGTAAGTTCGCGCAATTGCTGCTCAATATTCGCTTCTCTTTCACTGTCATTGCCCGTCAACAAAATAATCTTTTTTTCGTTAATTTCATTTGCTTGCATCAGCCATGCGCCGAAAATCACCGCTACCAGGCCACTTTCCTCATCGGAAAAACGGACATTGTATTCATTTTCAAACCCGGTTAGCGCCGCGCGAGTTGTACGAACCAGGCGTGGGTAAAGTCGGCTGAACTCTTCTGGCAAGGTGTTATCAATACCGATGGCAAACAAACTACGACGTAATGCCTGAGCGAGATGAGTATAAAGCTGATCGCATAACCCCTGTTCATCATAGAAACGAACATTTCCCTGCTCACGAAAACGTTGTACCAAACGAACAATGGCCAGACGTAATTGCCGATCGCGCTGATGAGCATCCTGCAGCGGGTTGGGAACTTGCAACATGGAAAAGAGCAACGCCATAAACAACGGTTCATCTGGTGGAACAGGCTGGCGTGCCCGGCGTTGCCAGTGGCGACCAATTTCCTGTGCTACCTGAAACTCAAGACAGGACTCAGCCCATCGACGTTGCAGCGGGTTAAAATGTGGCGAGATCCCGGCGTGATGTTGTAGCAGGCAATATTGCAGATACAGGCACAGAAAATGAACATCACGTGCTTCAAAGCATTTTTGCAACCGTCGTGCACAGAGATTAACTAAAGCTTGTAGGTTGGTATCGTCGTAAAAGTTACGAGCAATCCCACGGCGCTTCAGTTCTTCCTTTAAGGCCGGAGTGAAACGGTTAGTGATGAATGATGGACATAAACGGAAACCGCGTCGTAGCCAGTGAAATAAACATAAACGTTGGTTAAGTACTGTACCTTCGACCCGGTAGCTACCGTCATAGCCAGTGGTGAGCGTGAGCTGGTGATAGCGGAGGATTTCCCGTCCTGTTTCGCTGATATCGCGAACCGCAATATTATCATCCACACCATTAAGCTCGCTGAGAGTGGCCGTGGTGGCGGTCAACCACGGCTGAAATAGTGTCAGCAAGATCTGGCAGCGGCGCTGGGGAGCAGAAAGGACAGATGGTGGAGCAAGTGTAGGCATCATCTGTAGATCTCCCATAAGCATAATTGATAAGAATAGCTAAAGTTTGCTTAGGGAAATGGTGAATGGAATGCTAATTATCAGAAATGCTGGCAGACATCACAGAATTTTTATCGATTTAAACCGATATGATCAGTTTAATACCATGTGTTAATGTGATTTATTGCTGTTTTATCTTGTTTTATTCTTGAGGTTAATTTTCCGGATTCAATGTACTGAGGATAAAATCCACCATCTGCTCGCGGTAAACATCACCATGACGTTCCGAAAAGGCATCAATGTGTTCGCCGTCAGGGATTAGAATCAGGCGTTTTGGCTCTTTCGCCAGGCCATACAATTTTTCACTGTGCTGCCACGGGATAACATGATCGGCTTTACCGTGAATCAGTAAAAGCGGGATCGGGCTGACGCTGGCGATGTAATTTTCGCCGCTATAACTCTCATCAAGTAAATAGCCACTGCCAGGGATCATTTGGTTGGCGATGGTCGAATAAGAGGCAAACGTGGAGTCGAGGATCACCGCACGTATGCCCTCACGTTCTCCCTGACCAATAACATCAAGAATATTTGCCCCGCCAATACTCTGCCCGAACAGCACCAGCCGTTGTGGGTTTACATCACTGCGATGGCGCACCACGCTGATGGCGCTTAGCGTATCGTCCAGTAATCCAGCCTGGGACGGCGTGCCTTTTGATTTACCAAACCCGCGATAGTCAAACATAAAAACATTGAAATTGCGCTCGGGTAACCAACTGACTAGCGGCCAGTGGGCGGACATGTTTCCGGCATTGCCGTGAGCATGAATGATGGTTGCGATGGCGTTGTCAGCGGAACCCGTCGAAGAGGGGATAAACCAGCCTTGCAGACGAGTACCGTCCTTAGCCGTAAATTCGACGGATTCTGCAGACCAGGGTTCAGGGCCGTAAATTTTGTCGTCAGGATAATAGAAGAAGTTGATGGCTACGCGTGGTACTAAATAAATACAGAAGGCAACAACAAAGAGGATAAACAGAATTTTGAGAACGCGTTTGTTCACGGGCAGTGCCATAACCTTTCCTTGCAACTTCTTTATAATCCATTAATCGGCGAAAGATGGTGGGAGAGTGGCGAAAGAAAGTAAAGTGGTGAGGAAGTATTTCGGAATAGCGCCTGAAAGGCGAGGGCGGGTGAGTGATACCACCCGCCAGAGTCATTAACGCTTCAGAGCGTCGCTTAACTCGTCACGCATATTTGACAGCATGGCTTTTACTACGCGCGGGTTACCTGCAACGATGTTACCGGTCAGCATGTAGTTATGACCACCGGTGAAATCGCTAACGATCCCGCCTGCTTCACGAACCAGCAGTTCGCCTGCGGCGAAGTCCCACGGGCGCAGACCAATTTCGAAGAAACCGTCAACGCGACCAGCGGCTACGTAAGCCAGATCCAGCGCCGCAGAACCGGTACGACGGAAGTCAGCGCATTCGCTAAACAGTTTGCCAACGATATTGATGTAGGTGGTTGCGTACTGTTTCGCTTTGAAAGGGAAGCCGGTTGCCAGAATAGTACCGTCGAGATCGCGAGCGGTGCTGCCGCGCAGACGATAGCCGTTTAACTGTGCGCCCTGACCGCGAGTCGCGGTGAACAGTTCGTTACGCATAGGATCATAAACCACAGCAACTTCGGTGCGGCCTTTGATACGAACAGCGATAGATACCGCGAAGTGCGGCAGACGTTTGATAAAGTTGGTGGTGCCATCCAGTGGATCGATAACCCATTGAACATCCTGATCAGTACCCTCAAGTTCACCGCTTTCTTCGGTGATGATGGTGTGCTGTGGGTAAGATTTACGAATCGTGTCGATAATCACCGCTTCGGCAGCTTTATCTACGTTGGTCACGAAATCGTTACTGCCTTTCTGGCTCGCTTCTACAGCGTCCGGGGTTTCATAGTTTTTGGCAATTAAATTACCCGCCTTGCGCGCTGCGCGCACGGCGATGTTCAGCATCGGATGCATCGGTCTCTCTCACTGGATGTTAAAGAACGGGAAAACGGCGCAGAGTATAGCAGCGAGATCGGCATCTGTCTTCGTTTTATGATAAGATGCGCAAATAATCTTTAGACGAAGAAAGACAATGCTGCAAAATATTCGAATTGTGCTGGTGGAGACGTCACACACCGGCAATATGGGTTCCGTTGCCCGTGCCATGAAAACAATGGGATTAACCAATCTGTGGTTGGTTAATCCACTGGTGAAACCTGACTCTCAGGCCATCGCGCTGGCAGCGGGTGCCAGTGATGTGATTGGTAATGCTCACATCGTCGATACGCTCGACGAAGCGTTAGCCGGTTGTAGCCTGGTGGTTGGCACCAGCGCACGTTCCCGCACGCTGCCGTGGCCGATGCTCGACCCGCGCGAATGTGGTCTGAAAAGCGTCGCTGAAGCGGCAAATACGCCGGTGGCGCTGGTTTTTGGTCGCGAGCGTGTCGGTTTGACCAATGAAGAGTTGCAGAAATGCCATTATCATGTCGCCATTGCCGCGAACCCGGAATACAGTTCGCTGAACCTGGCGATGGCGGTTCAGGTTATCGCCTATGAAGTGCGTATGGCCTGGCTGGCGACTCAGGAAAACGGTGAGCAAGTTGAGCATGAAGAGACGCCGTATCCGCTGGTCGATGATCTGGAGCGTTTTTATGGTCATCTGGAACAAACGCTGTTGGCAACTGGTTTTATCCGTGAAAACCATCCGGGACAGGTGATGAATAAGCTGCGCCGTCTGTTTACCCGTGCGCGCCCGGAGAGTCAGGAGTTGAATATCCTGCGCGGGATTCTGGCTTCTATTGAGCAGCAGAATAAAGGTAACAAGGCCGAATAACAGCCGTCGCCTGATGCGACGTTTAACGCGTCTTATCAGTCCTGGAAGTGTACAGAACCGTAGGTCGGATAAGGCGTTCACGCCGCATCCGACAATGGGTACAAATACCGCGATAGTAAAATGGCACTGAAGGTTAAATACCTGACTAAATCAGTCAAGTAAATAGTTGACCAAATTACTCGGGAATGTCAGACTTGACCCTGCTATGCAATACCCCCACTTTTACAATAAAAAACCCCGGGCAGGGGCGAGTTTGAGGTGAAGTAAGACATGAGACTGACATCTAAAGGGCGCTATGCCGTGACCGCAATGCTGGACGTTGCGCTCAACTCCGAAGCAGGCCCGGTACCGTTGGCTGATATTTCCGAACGTCAGGGAATTTCCCTTTCTTATCTGGAACAACTGTTTTCCCGTCTGCGTAAAAATGGTCTGGTTTCCAGCGTACGTGGACCAGGCGGTGGTTATCTGTTAGGCAAAGATGCCAGCAGCATCGCCGTTGGCGAAGTGATTAGCGCCGTTGACGAATCTGTAGATGCTACCCGTTGTCAGGGTAAAGGCGGCTGCCAGGGCGGCGATAAATGCCTGACCCACGCGCTGTGGCGTGATTTGAGCGACCGTCTCACCGGTTTTCTCAACAACATTACTTTAGGCGAACTGGTTAATAACCAGGAAGTGCTGGATGTGTCTGGTCGTCAGCATACTCACGACGCGCCACGCAGCCGCACACAAGACGCGATCGACGTTAAGTTACGCGCTTAATTTAACCGTCCTGTTTCGTGTTGCATCTGCGTTGACTGCACATACTCACTCCGGTCACTTACTTATGTAAGCTCCCGGAGATTCGTAAGTTTGTCAACTTGCTGAAACCCGAAACAGTTAGGTTAAAGATAACAAGATATTAGAATCAGGCCGGGGCGTATCGCGCTCCGTAAACACGGTCGTACATCCAGCCGGTAGCCTGATTCCTTGCATTGAGTGATGTACGGAGTTTATAGAGCAATGAAATTACCGATTTATCTCGACTACTCCGCAACCACGCCGGTGGACCCGCGTGTTGCCGAGAAAATGATGCAGTTTATGACGATGGACGGAACCTTTGGTAACCCGGCCTCCCGTTCTCACCGTTTCGGCTGGCAGGCTGAAGAAGCCGTAGATATCGCCCGTAATCAGATTGCCGATCTGGTCGGCGCTGACCCGCGTGAAATCGTCTTTACCTCTGGTGCAACCGAATCTGACAACCTGGCGATCAAAGGTGCAGCCAACTTTTATCAGAAAAAAGGCAAGCACATCATCACCAGTAAAACTGAACATAAAGCGGTACTGGATACTTGTCGTCAGCTGGAGCGCGAAGGTTTCGAAGTCACCTACCTGGCACCGCAGCGTAACGGTATTATCGACCTGAAAGAACTCGAAGCGGCGATGCGTGACGACACTATTCTCGTTTCCATCATGCACGTAAATAACGAAATCGGCGTGGTGCAGGATATCGCGGCTATCGGCGAAATGTGCCGTGCTCGTGGCATTATCTATCACGTTGATGCAACCCAGAGCGTGGGCAAACTGCCTATCGACCTGAGCCAGTTGAAAGTTGACCTGATGTCATTCTCCGGTCACAAAATCTATGGCCCGAAAGGTATCGGTGCGCTGTATGTGCGTCGTAAACCGCGCGTACGCATCGAAGCGCAAATGCACGGCGGTGGTCACGAGCGTGGTATGCGTTCCGGTACACTGCCTGTTCATCAGATCGTCGGTATGGGCGAAGCCTATCGCATCGCAAAAGAAGAGATGGCGACCGAGATGGAACGTCTGCGCGGTCTGCGTAACCGTCTGTGGAACGGCATCAAAGATATCGAAGAAGTTTACCTGAACGGTGACCTGGAACACGGCGCGCCGAACATTCTCAATGTCAGCTTTAACTACGTTGAAGGTGAGTCGCTGATTATGGCGCTGAAAGACCTCGCGGTTTCTTCAGGTTCCGCCTGTACGTCGGCAAGCCTCGAACCGTCCTACGTGCTGCGCGCGCTGGGGCTGAACGACGAGCTGGCACATAGCTCTATCCGTTTCTCTTTAGGTCGTTTTACTACTGAAGAAGAGATCGACTACACCATCGAGTTAGTTCGTAAATCCATCGGTCGTCTGCGTGACCTTTCTCCGCTGTGGGAAATGTACAAACAGGGCGTGGATCTGAACAGCATCGAATGGGCTCATCATTAATCGGTATCGGAATCAGGAGAATTTATAATGGCTTACAGCGAAAAAGTTATCGACCATTACGAGAATCCGCGTAACGTGGGTTCCTTTGACAACAACGACGAGAACGTGGGCAGCGGCATGGTGGGTGCACCGGCCTGTGGCGACGTGATGAAGTTGCAGATTAAAGTCAACGATGAAGGTATCATTGAGGACGCGCGTTTTAAAACTTATGGCTGCGGTTCCGCTATCGCTTCCAGCTCCCTGGTGACCGAATGGGTGAAAGGGAAGTCTCTCGACGAAGCACAGGCGATCAAAAACACCGATATTGCAGAAGAACTTGAACTGCCACCGGTGAAAATTCACTGTTCTATTCTGGCAGAAGACGCGATCAAAGCCGCCATTGCGGACTATAAAAGCAAACGTGAAGCAAAATAAGAGTTGAGGTTTGGTTATGTCGATTACACTGAGCGACAGTGCAGCAGCGCGAGTAAATACCTTTCTGGCTAACCGTGGTAAAGGGTTTGGCCTGCGTCTGGGCGTGAGAACCTCCGGGTGTTCAGGTATGGCTTATGTACTGGAATTTGTTGACGAACCGACGCCGGAAGACATCGTGTTTGAAGACAAAGGCGTGAAAGTTGTGGTCGATGGCAAAAGCCTGCAATTTCTGGACGGTACGCAACTGGACTTCGTAAAAGAAGGCCTGAACGAAGGGTTTAAATTCACCAACCCGAACGTAAAAGATGAATGTGGTTGCGGCGAAAGCTTCCACGTCTGATGCGCATACCGATAACCCCACCGTGGTCGCCTGCGCGTGGGGTTTGTTTTACCTGATTCGCCGCCATCGCGGCGGATCGCAGCCCTGAGAATGTTATGGATTACTTCACCCTCTTTGGCTTGCCTGCCCGTTATCAACTCGATACCCAGGCACTGAGCCTGCGTTTTCAGGATCTACAACGTCAGTATCATCCTGATAAATTCGCCAGCGGAAGCCAGGCGGAACAACTCGCCGCCGTACAGCAATCCGCAACCATTAACCAGGCATGGCAAACGCTGCGTCATCCATTGGTGCGGGCAGAATACCTGCTTTCATTGCACGGTTTTGATCTCGCCAGCGAGCAGCATACTGTGCGCGACACCGCGTTCCTGATGGAACAGTTGGAACTGCGTGAAGAACTGGACGAGATCGAACAGGCGAAAGACGAAGCGCGGCTGGAAAGCTTTATCAAACGCGTTAAAAAGATGTTTGATACGCGCCATCAGTTGATGGTTGAACAGTTAGACAACGAGACGTGGGACGCGGCGGCGGATACCGTGCGTAAGCTGCGTTTTCTCGATAAACTGCGAAGCAGTGCCGAACAACTCGAAGAAAAACTGCTCGATTTTTAATTTCTGGAAGCTAAACATGGCCTTATTACAAATTAGTGAACCTGGTTTGAGTGCTGCGCCGCATCAGCGTCGTCTGGCGGCTGGTATCGACCTGGGCACAACCAACTCGCTGGTGGCGACAGTACGCAGCGGTCAGGCCGAAACGTTAGCCGACCATGAAGGCCGTCACCTGCTGCCGTCTGTTGTTCACTATCAACAGCAAGGGCATTCGGTGGGTTATGACGCGCGTACTAACGCAGCGTGTGACACCGCCAACACCATTAGTTCTGTTAAACGCCTGATGGGGCGCTCGCTGGCTGATATCCAGCAACGCTATCCACATCTGCCTTATCAATTCCAGGCCAGCGAAAACGGCCTGCCGATGATTGAAACGGCGGCGGGGCTGCTGAACCCGGTGCGCGTTTCTGCGGACATCCTCAAAGCACTGGCGGCGCGGGCAACTGAAGCCCTGGCAGGCGAGCTGGATGGTGTAGTTATCACCGTTCCGGCGTACTTTGACGATGCCCAGCGTCAGGGCACCAAAGACGCGGCGCGTCTGGCAGGGTTGCATGTTCTGCGCTTACTTAACGAACCGACCGCTGCGGCTATCGCCTACGGGCTGGATTCCGGTCAGGAAGGCGTGATCGCCGTTTATGACCTTGGCGGCGGGACGTTTGATATTTCCATTCTGCGCTTAAGTCGCGGCGTGTTTGAAGTGCTGGCGACCGGCGGTGATTCCGCGCTCGGCGGCGATGATTTCGACCATCTGCTGGCGGATTACATTCGCGAGCAAGCGGGCATTCCTGATCGTAGCGATAACCGCGTTCAGCGTGAACTGCTGGATGCCGCCATTGCAGCCAAAATCGCGCTGAGCGATGCGGACTCTGTGACCGTTAACGTCGCGGGCTGGCAGGGCGAAATCAGCCGTGAACAATTCAACGAACTTATCGCACCGCTGGTAAAACGTACCTTGTTGGCCTGTCGTCGGGCACTGAAAGATGCAGGTGTTGAAGCTGATGAAGTGCTGGAAGTGGTGATGGTTGGCGGTTCTACTCGCGTGCCGCTGGTGCGTGAACGGGTAGGCGAATTTTTCGGTCGTCCGCCGCTGACTTCCATCGATCCGGATAAAGTCGTCGCCATTGGTGCGGCGATTCAGGCGGATATTCTGGTGGGTAACAAGCCGGATAGCGAAATGCTGCTGCTCGACGTAATTCCACTGTCGCTGGGGCTTGAAACCATGGGCGGCCTGGTGGAGAAAGTGATCCCGCGTAATACCACTATTCCGGTGGCTCGCGCACAGGATTTCACCACCTTTAAAGATGGCCAGACCGCGATGTCTATCCATGTGATGCAGGGTGAGCGTGAACTGGTGCAGGACTGCCGTTCACTGGCGCGTTTTGCGCTGCGTGGTATCCCGGCGTTACCGGCTGGCGGCGCGCATATTCGCGTGACTTTCCAGGTCGATGCCGACGGTCTTTTAAGCGTGACGGCGATGGAGAAATCGACCGGCGTTGAGGCGTCTATTCAGGTCAAACCGTCTTATGGTCTGACCGACAGTGAAATCGCCTCGATGATCAAAGACTCAATGAGCTATGCCGAGCAGGACGTAAAGGCCCGTATGCTGGCAGAACAAAAAGTCGAAGCGGCGCGCGTGCTGGAAAGCCTGAACGGCGCGCTGGCTGCTGATGCCGCGCTGTTAAGCGCCGCAGAGCGTCAGGTCATTGACGATGCTGCCGCTCACCTGAGTGAAGTGGCGCAGGGCGATGACGTTGACGCCATCGAACAAGCGATTAAAAACGTAGACAAACAAACCCAGGATTTCGCCGCTCGCCGCATGGACCAGTCGGTTCGTCGTGCGCTGAAAGGCCATTCCGTGGACGAGGTTTAATATGCCAAAGATTGTTATTTTGCCTCATCAGGATCTCTGCCCTGATGGCGCTGTTCTGGAAGCGAATAGCGGTGAAACTATTCTTGATGCTGCGTTGCGTAACGGTATCGAGATTGAACACGCCTGTGAAAAATCCTGCGCTTGCACCACCTGCCACTGCATCGTTCGTGAAGGTTTTGACTCGCTGCCGGAAAGTTCTGAGCAGGAAGACGACATGCTGGACAAAGCCTGGGGACTGGAGCCGGAAAGCCGTTTAAGCTGCCAGGCGCGTGTCACTGACGAAGATTTAGTGGTCGAAATTCCGCGTTACACTATCAACCATGCGCGTGAGCATTAACAGAGGTTAGTATGGGACTTAAGTGGATCGATAGCCGCGAAATTGGCGAAGCACTGTACGATGCGTATCCCGATCTCGACCCGAAAACGGTTCGATTCACCGATATGCATCAGTGGATTTGCGAGCTGGAAGATTTCGACGACGACCCGCAGGCATCTAACGAGAAAATCCTCGAAGCGATTTTGTTAGTCTGGCTGGACGAAGCTGAGTGAATAAACGGGCTGCCTGGGGTAGCCCGTTTTGCTGTTAAACAAATAAGGATAACTAAAATGACAGAAGCGATGAAAATTACCCTCTCTACCCAACCTGCCGACGCGCGCTGGGGAGAAAAAGCGACTTACAGCATTAATAATGATGGCATTACCCTGCATTTGAACGGGGCTGACGATCCGGGCCTTATCCAACGTGCAGCGCGCAAAATTGACGGTCTGGGCATCAAACATGTTCAGCTAAGCGGTGAAGGCTGGGATGCGGATCGTTGTTGGGCATTCTGGCAAGGTTACAAAGCTCCGAAAGGCACGCGTAAAGTAGAGTGGCCGGATCTGGACGATGCCCAACGCCAGGAACTGGATAACCGCCTGATGATCATCGATTGGGTGCGTGACACCATCAACGCACCGGCGGAAGAACTGGGGCCATCACAACTGGCACAGCGTGCTGTTGATCTGATCAGCAACGTCGCAGGCGATCGTGTGACTTATCGGATCACCAAAGGCGAAGATCTACGCGAACAAGGCTATATGGGGCTGCACACCGTCGGACGCGGTTCAGAACGTTCGCCGGTATTGCTGGCGCTGGATTACAACCCGACTGGCGATAAAGAAGCGCCGGTGTACGCGTGCCTGGTAGGCAAGGGCATCACCTTTGATTCCGGTGGCTACAGCATCAAACAAACCGCGTTTATGGACTCAATGAAGTCAGACATGGGCGGTGCGGCAACGGTTTCTGGGGCACTGGCATTTGCCATTACGCGTGGTCTGAACAAGCGTGTGAAACTGTTCCTCTGTTGTGCGGATAACCTGATCAGCGGCAACGCGTTCAAGCTGGGCGATATCATTACCTATCGCAACGGTAAAAAAGTCGAAGTAATGAACACCGATGCGGAAGGGCGCCTGGTGCTGGCAGATGGCCTGATTGACGCCAGTGCGCAGAAACCGGAACTGATTATTGATGCCGCGACCCTGACCGGAGCGGCGAAAACCGCGCTGGGTAATGATTATCACGCGCTGTTCAGTTTCGACGATGCGCTTGCCGCTCGCTTGCTGGCGAGTGCCTCACAAGAGAACGAACCGTTCTGGCGTCTGCCGTTGGCAGAATTCCACCGCAGCCAGTTGCCGTCAAACTTTGCTGAACTGAACAATACCGGCAGCGCGGCGTATCCGGCAGGTGCAAGCACGGCGGCGGGCTTCCTGTCGCACTTTGTTGAGAACTATCAGCAAGGTTGGTTGCATATCGACTGTTCGGCGACTTACCGTAAAGCGCCGGTTGAACAGTGGTCTGCGGGCGCAACAGGGCTGGGTGTACGCACGATTGCTAATCTGTTAACGGCGTAATCGTTTATGCCGGATGCGGCGTAAACGCCTTATCCGGCCTACAAAATACCGAAAATTCAATAAATTGTGATGCCTTGTAGGCCTGATAAGCGTAGCGCATCAGGCATTTTTGCCCCGAACGTTGAATGATTGTGGTTCTTATGTCCGAAATTAAAAACGAACTTGAAGACCTGCTGGAAAAAGCAGCAACCGAACCGGCACACCGCCCGGCTTTTTTCCGTACTCTACTGGAATCCACCGTCTGGGTGCCAGGTACAGCGGCGCAGGGCGAGGCTGTGGTGGAAGATAGCGCGCTTGATTTACAACATTGGGAAAAAGAAGACGGCACCAGCGTCATTCCTTTTTTCACCTCGTTAGAAGCACTTCAACAGGCGGTTGACGGCGAACAGGCATTTGTCGTAATGCCCGTTCGCACGCTGTTTGAGATGACCCTTGGTGAAACGCTCTTTCTCAATGCCAAACTGCCTACCGGTAAAGAATTTATGCCGCGTGAAATCAGTTTGTTGATCGGTGAAGAAGGGAATCCGCTGAGCAGTCAGGAAGTACTGGAAGGTGGTGAATCGCTGATATTATCGGAAGTCGCAGAGCCGCCAGCACAAATGATTGATTCACTCACTACCTTATTTAAAACCATTAAGCCGGTGAAGCGCGCTTTCATTTGTTCAATTAAAGAGAGCGAAGAGGCACAGCCTAATTTGCTTATTGGCATTGAAGCCGATGGTGATATCGAAGAAATTATTCAGGCGGCGGGAAGTGTAGCGACCGATACATTACCTGGCGATGAACCTATTGATATTTGCCAGGTGAAAAAAGGGGAAAAAGGAATTAGCCACTTTATTACCGAACATATTGCGCCATTCTATGAACGTCGCTGGGGTGGATTTCTGCGTGATTTTAAACAGAATCGGATAATCTAAAATATGCCGCCCAAAAGGGCGGCATTCGGGCTTACTTGCTGCTCTGAAGGATGTTAGCCACCAGTAAATTATTACCAGAGAGACTCCGGTTATTATTTACTTCGGAAAACAGCGCACCAGAAACAATAAGTACGATACAAAAGCACCGTATCTTCATTGTGCGGTCCATGCGAAGACCGCATCACGACAGCACCACTGGCGATATTGCCGCGATAGCAAGCACTGAGACGCGCTTGCCTTAACGGTCGCGGAACATCCTTTCCTTAAGCCAGCGCCCGCTTGCGAGACGGCGGAAAGGGCCGCAGTGGATAATACACTAACAGAACAATAATAACTCTCTTTTGCTTGACAAAAAGAGAGTTACTGGCGAGTATTGTCTCCGCTGAGACGCGCTTGCATTACTACGGTAATACAACCTGCTGGAAAGGCCGCGAACCAAACCGGCAACAAATAACCGCCTGATTTTGGCGGTTTTTTGTTTTTTTAAGAAAAGTGAATTTACACGTTTAAGTAATATCTTTTACCGGTTAGTATTTTAAATATTGAGCGGGATTTGTTTATATTTGTCTGAATTCGGACTAATAAGCCAAATGAATTCAAAACCTATCCTTTTTTATCTACTTGACATCGTTGAAGCTTAACGCGAGTATTAAGTAGACGAGATACACTTGCAGTAATACAACCTGCTGGAAAGGCCGCGAACCAGACCAGCAACAAAAAACCGCCAAATTCGGCGGTTTTTTGTTGCCTGTAGAAAGCTTATTTCACTGGCTCGACCGGTAAATCTGCTCGCGCCCCCCATTCACTCCATGCGCCGTCGTACAGTTTCACGTTTGGCACATCCAGCGTAGCAAGTGCCAGCAACACAACGGCGGCCGTTACACCAGAGCCGCAGCTGACAATAATCGGTTTGTCATAGCTGATACCGTAACCAAAAAATATCGCATCGAGTTCATCTGTCGTCTTCAGTTCACCTTCACGCACCAGCTCCGTCCAGGGAACATTTAGCGCACCAGGAATATGCCCGCGACGTAAACCAGGGCGAGGTTCATCAATTTCAGCGTTAAAACGCGCAGCTGGACGGGCATCAATAATTTGTGCCGTTTTTTCATGGCTTGCCAGCAATACATCGGTTACTTTCACCACGGCTTCCGGGTTAAAGGCGGTGTTAAACTCTCCTTCTGGCAGTTCTACTTCGCCTTCTTCTAACAGCAGGTCATCACGCTGCCAGCCCGCCAGTCCACCACCAAGAATCGACACTTTCTCCACGCCAAAGGTGCGCAGCATCCACCATGCTCGCGGGGCTGAGAAAAGATTACCTTCGTCATAGACAATCAGATGTTTGTCCTGATTAACACCTAACTCACGCATCGCTACGGCGAACGTTTCCGGGCGCGGCAGCATGTGCGGAAACGGGGAGGTGTGATCGGAAAGAGCTTCGATATCGAAAAATACTGCGCCGGGGATATGCCCATTGAGATACTCCTGGGCAACGTTACGATCTTCCTGTCCGGGCGGTGCCATGCGGGCATCAATAATCTGAATTTCAGGATCATCAATATGTTCGGCGAGCCAGTCGGCTCCTACAAACCATGTCGTGGACATAGGCATCTCCATTTTTGCCGGGGTAGGCTAAATTGTCGGACGTTTAGTGAAAAGCGACAAGCAAAAGAGGCTGATTTGGCTGCCTGAGCCACATTTATCACCAAAATTCAGATTCTGTGGACGTGATACTGAATTACATAACGCTAATTCTCACGCATAATAATTATTCGACGTTGCTAACGGGCCATTGTGGCAGGGATGATAAATGAAAAAGTTACGCATAGCCGCCTGCATGTTAATGCTGGCGCTGGCAGGGTGCGACAACAACGATAACGCGCCAACAGCGGTGAAAAAAGATACCCCTTCTGAAGCTGCTAAAGGTACATCTTCGGAAAACGCGAGTTCTGCAAAACTCTCTGCACCGGAGAGGCAAAAGCTGGCACAACAGAGTGCCGGTAAGACACTGACATTGCTTGATCTCTCTGAGGTTCAACTCGATGGTGCAGCCACGCTGGTGCTGACTTTCTCTATCCCCCTCGACCCGGATCAGGATTTCTCGCGTGTTGTTCATGTCGTCGATAAAAAGAGCGGTAAAGTGGATGGTGCCTGGGAGCTGTCAGATAATCTTAAAGAGCTGCGTTTACGCCACCTCGAACCTAAACGTGATTTGATCGTGACTATTGGGCAGGAAATGAAGGCGCTCAATAACGCAACCTTCAGTAAAGATTACGAAAAAACGATCACCACCCGCGATATTCAACCCAGCGTCGGTTTTGCCAGCCGTGGTTCGCTGCTGCCTGGAAAAGTCGTTGAAGGACTGCCGGTAATGGCGCTCAACGTTAACAATGTCGATGTTAACTTCTTCCGTGTTAAACCCGAATCTCTGCCAGCATTCATTAGCCAATGGGAATACCGCAATTCGCTGGCGAACTGGCAATCTGACAAATTGCTGCAGATGGCGGATCTTGTTTACACCGGACGTTTTGATCTCAATCCTGCGCGTAATACCCGTGAAAAATTATTGCTGCCGCTGGGTGATATCAAACCGCTTCAGCAGGCGGGCGTGTATCTGGCTGTGATGAATCAGGCCGGACGTTACGATTACAGCAATCCTGCAACGCTATTTACGTTAAGCGACATTGGCGTATCGGCTCACCGGTATCACAATCGTCTGGATATCTTTACCCAAAGCCTGGAAAACGGCGCGGCTCAGCAAGGAATTGAAGTTTCGTTATTAAATGAGAAAGGGCAGATTCTGACTCAGGCGACCAGTGATGCACAGGGTCATGTACAGCTGGAAAACGATAAAAACGCTGCATTACTGCTGGCGCGTAAAGACGGTCAGACAACTCTGCTCGATTTAAAACTTCCGGCGCTGGACTTAGCGGAATTTAACATTGCTGGTGCACCGGGTTATAGCAAACAGTTCTTTATGTTTGGTCCGCGCGATCTTTATCGCCCGGGTGAAACAGTAATCCTCAACGGCTTACTGCGTGATGCAGACGGTAAAGCTCTGCCGGATCAACCCATCAAGTTAGACGTGATTAAACCTGACGGGCAGGTACTGCGTAGTGTCGTTAGTCAGCCGGAGAATGGCCTCTATCACTTTACCTGGCAACTGGATAGCAGTGCGGCAACCGGCATGTGGCATATTCGCGCTAACACTGGCGATAACCAGTATCGGATGTGGGATTTCCACGTCGAAGATTTTATGCCAGAGCGCATGGCGTTGAATCTGACTGGCGAGAAAACCCCGTTAGCGCCGAAAGATGAAGTGAAATTCTCCGTAGTGGGTTACTACCTTTATGGTGCGCCCGCGAACGGCAATACATTACAAGGGCAGCTTTTCCTGCGCCCTCTGCGTGAAGCGGTTTCTGCATTACCCGGCTTCGAATTTGGCGATATCGCTGCCGAAAACCTTTCCCGCACGCTGGATGAAGTTCAGTTGACGCTGGATGATAAAGGGCGCGGCGAAGTATCTACAGAAAGCCAGTGGAAGGAAACGCATTCCCCATTGCAGGTTATTCTCCAGGGGAGTTTGCTGGAATCGGGTGGTCGCCCGGTGACGCGCCGTGCTGAACAGGCTATTTGGCCTGCCGATGCATTGCCGGGGATCCGCCCGCAGTTCGCCTCGAAATCGGTTTACAATTACCGTACTGACACGACTGTAAAACAACCCATTGTTGATGAAGGCAGCAACGCCGCTTTTGATATCGTTTATAGCGATGCGCAGGGCGTGAAAAAAGCCGTGTCGGGCTTGCAGGTGCGTCTGATTCGCGAACGCCGTGATTACTTCTGGAACTGGTCAGAAGATGAAGGCTGGCAGTCTCAGTTTGATCAAAAAGATCTGATCGAAAATGAACAAACGCTGGATCTTCAGGCGGATGAAACCGGTAAGGTCAGTTTTCCGGTAGAGTGGGGCGCTTATCGTCTGGAAGTCAAAGCGCCGAATGAAGCGGTCAGTAGTGTGCGTTTCTGGGCTGGCTATAGCTGGCAGGACAACAGCGACGGTGGCGGTGCGGTGCGTCCAGATCGCGTCACGATGAAACTGGATAAAGCCAGTTATCGCCCTGGCGATACCATTAAGTTGCATATTGCCGCGCCAACGGCGGGTAAAGGCTACGCGATGGTTGAGTCCAGTGAAGGGCCGCTGTGGTGGCAAGAGATTGATGTTCCGGCACAAGGGCTGGATCTGACGATTCCGGTCGATAAAACCTGGAATCGTCATGATCTTTATTTGAGTACGCTGGTGGTGCGTCCTGGCGATAAATCTCGCTCCGCGACGCCAAAACGTGCGGTTGGTGTGTTGCATTTGCCGCTTGGCGATGAAAACCGTCGTCTTGATCTGGCGCTGGAAACACCGGCAAAAATGCGCCCCAATCAGCCATTAACTGTGAAAATCAAAGCCAGCAATAAAAATGGTGAGATGCCAAAACAGGTGAATGTGCTGGTGTCTGCCGTTGATAGCGGTGTGTTGAATATTACTGATTACGTTACGCCAGATCCGTGGCAGGGGTTCTTCGGTCAGAAACGCTATGGCGCAGACATATACGATATTTACGGTCAGGTCATTGAAGGACAGGGACGCCTGGCAGCACTGCGTTTTGGTGGCGATGGCGATGAACTGAAACGTGGTGGTAAGCCACCGGTCAATCACGTCAATATTGTCGCGCAACAGGCACAGCCGGTAACGCTCAACGAACAGGGCGAAGGTACGGTTACACTGCCGATTGGCGATTTTAACGGTGAATTGCGCGTCATGGCGCAAGCCTGGACGGCAGATGACTTCGGCAGCAACGAAAGCAAAGTGATTGTTGCTGCACCGGTGATAGCCGAACTGAACATGCCGCGCTTTATGGCGAGTGGCGACACTTCGCGTCTGACGCTGGATATCACTAATCTTACTGATAAACCGCAAAAAATGAACGTTGCCCTGACCGCCAGCGGCTTGGTTGAACTGGTAAGCGATTCACCCGCACCTGTTGAATTAGCGCCAGGCGTGCGAACCACGCTGTTTATCCCGGTGCGAGCATTGCCGGGTTATGGCGATGGTGAAATTCAGGCGACTATCAGTGGCCTGAATTTGCCAGGAGAAACCGTTGCCGATCAGCATAAGCAGTGGAAAATTGGCGTCCGTCCGGCATTCCCGGCACAAACAGTCAATTATGGTACGGTGTTGCAGCCTGGTGAAACATGGGCGATTCCGGCTGGCGGACTGCAAAACTTCTCGCCTGTTACGCTGGAAGGGCAATTGTTGTTGAGCGGCAAGCCACCGCTGAACATTGCACGTTATATCAAAGAGTTAAAAGCATATCCGTACGGCTGTCTGGAGCAAACCACCAGCGGTCTGTTCCCGTCGCTCTATACCAATGCAGCCCAGCTACAGGCGTTGGGCATCAAAGGCGACAGTGATGATAAACGCCGTGCGGCAGTTGATATTGGCATTTCCCGCTTGCTGCAAATGCAACGCGATAATGGCGGTTTTGCGCTATGGGATAAATACAGCGACGAAGAGTACTGGCTGACGGCTTATGTGATGGATTTCCTGGTTCGCGCAGGTGAGCAGGGTTACAGCGTGCCGACAGAAGCCATTAACCAAGGGAATGAGCGTCTGCTGCGCTATTTACAAGATCCGGGCATGATGTCGATCCCTTACGCCGATAATCTCAAAGCCAGTAAATTCGCCGTACAGTCTTACGCTGCGCTGGTGTTGTCCCGTCAGCAAAAGGCTCCGCTGGGTGCGCTGCGTGAAATCTGGGAGCATCGTGCAGATGCCGCTTCTGGTTTACCGCTGCTGCAACTTGGCGTTGCGCTGAAAACCATGGGTGATGCGACGCGTGGTGAAGAAGCGATTGCGCTGGCGCTGAAAACGCCGCGTAATGATGAGCGGAAATGGCTGGGCGATTACGGTAGCCCACTGCGCGACAACGCGTTAATGCTCTCCTTGCTGGAAGAAAATAAACTGCTACCCGATGAGCAGTACACTTTGCTGAACACGCTTTCGCAGCAGGCGTTTGGTGAACGCTGGCTATCGACGCAGGAAAGTAACTCGTTGTTCCTGGCTGCCCGTTCGATACAGGATTTACCGGGTAAATGGCAGGTGCAAACCTCTTTCTCTGCCGAGCCGCTGACTGGCGAGAAAACGCAAAACAGCAATCTGCATAGCGATCAACTTGCAACTTTGCAGGTGACCAACAGTGGCGACCAGCCGTTATGGCTGCGTGTGGATGCCAGCGGTTATCCGCAATCCGCACCTTTACCTGCGAGTAATGTGCTGCAAATCGAGCGCCATATTCTTGGTACTGACGGTAAGAGCAAATCGCTGGACTCGTTACGTAGCGGTGATTTGGTACTGGTCTGGTTGCAGGTAAAAGCCAGTAACAGCGTGCCAGATGCGCTGGTGGTTGATTTGCTGCCAGCGGGTCTGGAGCTGGAAAACCAGAACCTGGCTAACGGCAACGCCAGTCTGGAGCAAAGTGGTAGCGAAGTGCAAAACCTGCTTAATCAAATGCAGCAGGCGAGCATTAAGCACATTGAGTTTCGTGATGATCGCTTTGTGGCGGCGGTTGCCGTTGATGAATACCAGCCGGTTACACTGGTATATCTGGCGCGGGCGGTGACGCCGGGAACGTATCAGGTGCCGCAGCCGATGGTGGAATCGATGTATGTTCCTCAATGGCGGGCGACCGGCGCGGCTGAAGATCTGTTGATTGTCAGACCGTAAATGCCTCGTCTGTTAAGTAAACGCGGCTGCTGGATAACGCTGGCAGCCGCGCCCTTTATTATCATTCTGGCGGCGTGGGGAGCAGATAAACTCTGGCCTCTGCCGCTGCATGAAGTCAATCCCGCACGTGTGGTCGTGGCGCAGGATGGTACGCCGCTCTGGCGTTTCGCCGATGCTGACGGTATCTGGCGTTATCCCGTGACTATCGAAGATGTTTCTCCGCGTTACCTTGAAGCACTGATCAATTACGAAGATCGCTGGTTCTGGAAGCATCCAGGCGTAAACCCGTTCTCGGTGGCGCGCGCTGCCTGGCAGGATCTGACTTCTGGTCGAGTTATCTCCGGCGGGAGCACGCTCACTATGCAGGTTGCTCGTCTGCTTGATCCTCACCCCAAAACGTTTGGCGGTAAAATTCGCCAGCTCTGGCGCGCGTTTCAACTGGAATGGCATCTGTCTAAACGTGACATTCTGACCCTGTATCTTAACCGCGCTCCGTTTGGCGGTACGTTGCAGGGGATAGGTGCGGCAAGCTGGGCTTACCTCGGAAAAGCGCCTGCGAATTTAAGCTATTCCGAGGCGGCGATGCTGGCTGTGTTGCCGCAAGCACCCAGCCGTCTTCGTCCGGATCGCTGGCCGGAGCGTGCCGAAGCCGCGCGTAATAAAGTGCTCGAACGGATGGCTGCGCAAGGTGTGTGGTCCCGTGAGCAGGTAAAAGAGTCAAGGGAAGAACCCATCTGGCTGGCACCCCGACAAATGCCGCAACTGGCACCGCTGTTTTCGCGCATGATGCTCGGTAAAAGCAAAAGCGACAAAATCGTTACTACGCTGAATGCCGGTCTTCAACGACGTCTGGAAGAACTGGCGCAAAACTGGAAAGGACGATTACCACCGCGCAGCTCACTGGCGATGATCGTGGTTGATCATACCGATATGCGTGTTCGCGGCTGGGTGGGATCGGTTGATCTCAACGATGATTCACGCTTTGGTCATGTCGATATGGTCAATGCGATCCGATCGCCAGGATCGGTGCTCAAACCGTTTGTTTATGGACTGGCGCTGGATGAAGGCTTGATCCACCCGGCATCACTGTTGCAAGACGTCCCCCGGCGCACCGGTGATTACCGACCAGGTAACTTTGATAGCGGTTTTCATGGCCCGATCAGCATGAGTGAGGCGCTGGTGCGATCGCTGAACTTACCTGCCGTGCAGGTGCTGGAAGCCTATGGCCCGAAACGGTTTGCGGCAAAATTACGCAATGTTGGATTGCCGTTGTACCTGCCCAACGGTGCTGCGCCGAACCTTTCGCTGATCCTCGGCGGCGCAGGTGCAAAACTGGAAGATATGGCGGCAGCGTATACCGCGTTTGCTCGCCACGGCAAGGCAGGCAAATTGCGCTTACAGCCTGACGATCCCCTGCTTGAACGCCCCTTAATGTCGCCGGGCGCCGCGTGGATCATTCGCCGGATCATGGCTGATGAAGCGCAGCCCCTGCCGGACGGCGCCTTGCCGCGCGTTGTACCACTGGCGTGGAAAACAGGAACCAGTTATGGCTATCGCGATGCATGGGCGATAGGTGTAAATGCTCGCTATGTGATAGGAATATGGACTGGCAGGCCGGATGGCACGCCCGTTGTCGGTCAGTTTGGTTTTGCCAGCGCCGTACCGTTGATGAATCAGGTCAATAATATCTTACTGTCACGCAGTGCAAATCTGCCGGAAGATCCGCGCCCGAACTCCGTCACTCGTGGTGTTATCTGTTGGCCAGGTGGGCAGTCTTTGCCCGTGGGTGACAGTAATTGCCGTCGTCGTCTGGCAACCTGGTTATTGGATGGAAGCCAGCCGCCAACCCTGTTACTGCCAGAGCAAGAAGGGATTAATGGCATCCGCTTTCCCATCTGGCTGGATGAAAATGGCAAACGCGTCGCCGCCGATTGCCCACAGGCGCGACAAGAAATGATGAATGTCTGGCCACTACCGCTGGAACCCTGGCTGCCCGCATCGGAACGCCGTGCCGCACGCTTGCCAGCGGTCTCGACAATTTGCCCACCGTATGGTCACGACGCCCAACTCCCGCTGCAACTGACTGGCATCCGTGATGGCGCCATTATCAAGCGTTTACCTGGTGCGGCGGAAGCGACTTTGCCGGTGCAATCCAGCGGTGGTGCCGGAGAACGCTGGTGGTTTCTGAATGGCAAACCGTTAGCTGAACGTGGGCGCAGTGTGACTCTGCATTTAACGGAAAAAGGCAATTATCAATTGCTGGTAATGGATGAAGTGGGGCAGGTAGCGACAGTGAGATTTGTTATGCAATAGTCTGTTTTCACCATGTTTGTTGCTTAAACTAGGTTTATTTTAAAAAAATGTTACCTTCGTCAATGGTCAACGGCTCTGTTGCTCATTATAATCCGCGCCATCTCGTACGCTGGTACAGACAACAACAGAATAATTTACAGAGGTAAAAATGGCTATTGAACGTACTTTTTCCATCATCAAACCGAACGCGGTAGCAAAAAACGTCATTGGTAATATCTTTGCGCGCTTTGAAGCTGCAGGGTTCAAAATTGTCGGCACCAAAATGCTGCACCTGACCGTTGAACAGGCTCGTGGCTTTTATGCTGAACACGATGGGAAACCGTTCTTTGATGGTCTGGTTGAGTTCATGACCTCTGGTCCGATCGTCGTTTCCGTGCTGGAAGGTGAAAACGCCGTTCAGCGTCACCGCGATCTGCTGGGCGCGACCAACCCGGCGAACGCTCTGGCGGGAACTTTGCGCGCAGACTACGCTGACAGCCTGACCGAAAACGGCACACATGGCTCTGATTCTGTAGAATCTGCCGCTCGCGAAATCGCCTACTTCTTCGGTGAAGGCGAAGTGTGCCCGCGCACTCGTTAATAATTTCGTAAATGCCGCGTGCAAACGTGGCATCCGTGCGCCAGAATTTGTACAATGCAGCGCCCCCGGACGAGCAGCCGCTCACCGGGGCGTTTCTTTTTTCAACCCTCCAGGGGCCATAACGTGTAATAACGAGGCCGGAATAGCATATGTCTGAACAATTAGTCACACCTGAAAACGTCACCACGAAAGATGGAAAAATCAACCTGCTGGATCTCAACCGTCAGCAGATGCGGGAGTTTTTTAAAGATTTAGGTGAAAAACCCTTCCGCGCCGATCAGGTGATGAAGTGGATGTATCACTATTGCTGCGACAACTTTGATGAGATGACCGACATCAACAAAGTGTTGCGTGGCAAACTGAAAGAGGTGGCGGAAATCCGCGCACCGGAAGTGGTTGAAGAACAGCGTTCATCTGACGGCACCATTAAATGGGCGATTGCCGTTGGCGATCAGCGCGTCGAAACGGTGTATATCCCGGAAGACGACCGCGCCACGCTTTGCGTCTCCTCGCAGGTGGGGTGTGCGCTGGAGTGTAAATTCTGTTCCACCGCCCAGCAGGGCTTTAACCGCAACCTGCGGGTGTCGGAAATTATCGGCCAGGTGTGGCGTGCGGCGAAAATCGTCGGCGCAGCAAAAGTCACCGGTCAGCGTCCGATCACTAACGTAGTGATGATGGGTATGGGCGAGCCGCTGCTCAACCTGAACAATGTCGTTCCGGCGATGGAAATCATGCTTGATGATTTCGGTTTTGGCCTGTCTAAACGTCGCGTGACGCTTTCCACTTCCGGTGTAGTTCCGGCGCTGGATAAACTGGGCGATATGATTGACGTTGCACTGGCAATTTCCCTGCACGCGCCGAACGACGAAATTCGTGACGAAATTGTACCAATCAACAAAAAGTACAATATCGAAACGTTCCTTGCTGCAGTGCGCCGTTATCTGGAGAAATCCAATGCGAACCAGGGGCGCGTCACTATCGAGTACGTGATGCTTGACCACGTTAACGATGGCACTGAACATGCGCACCAACTGGCTGAACTGCTGAAAGATACGCCGTGTAAGATTAACCTGATCCCATGGAACCCGTTCCCCGGCGCGCCGTATGGACGCAGTTCGAACAGCCGTATCGACCGTTTCTCAAAAGTGCTGATGAGCTACGGCTTCACCACCATTGTGCGTAAAACTCGTGGTGATGATATCGACGCCGCCTGTGGTCAGCTGGCAGGTGATGTCATTGACCGTACTAAACGTACTCTGCGTAAACGGATGCAGGGTGAAGCTATCGACATTAAAACGGTCTGATAGTTATTACGCCACGGTTACTTTATGTACCGTGGCGTAATGTTTTATGAATGTAGCATTAAGTTGCAATTGTCTGATCAATATTAACGGTGCGTTTTTGCTGACTTTAAGGCAGTATGTAACGATGCAACAGTAAGTTAGCTTTGATTCATGTGGGCTTTGTCACGAGCACACAGACAGTCTTATACTGTATGATAAAGGTTAACTTTACGGATGTTTCGCGGTGTGGGTGGGCGTGATGGTTCACCGGCATCCCAATTCTCTTTTAAACGTACCTGCAGCGAATGAATACTGAAGCCACGCACGACCAAAATGAAGCACTTACCACCGGCGCTCGCTTGCGTAATGCCCGTGAACAACTTGGACTTAGCCAGCAAGCCGTTGCCGAACGACTTTGTTTGAAGGTTTCCACGGTACGCGACATTGAAGAAGATAAGGCGCCAGCCGATCTTGCTTCAACATTCTTGCGCGGGTATATCCGCTCTTATGCGCGTCTGGTTCATATTCCGGAAGAAGAACTGCTGCCGGGACTGGAAAAGCAGGCACCACTGCGGGCGGCAAAAGTTGCGCCAATGCAGAGTTTTTCCCTCGGCAAACGCCGCAAAAAACGCGATGGCTGGCTGATGACTTTCACCTGGCTGGTGCTGTTTGTGGTGATTGGCCTGAGCGGCGCCTGGTGGTGGCAGGATCACAAAGCCCAGCAGGAAGAGATCAGCACTATGGCTGATCAATCCACTGCGGAGCTGAATAATAACCAGAGCCAGAGTGTACCGTTAGATACGTCTGCTACCGAAACCCAGACGACTACATCGCCTGCGGCTGTAGATTCCACCGCCACGAACACGCAAACGCCAGCCGTGACGACGCCAGCACCCGCTGTAGCGCCGCAGCAGGACGCAGTTGTTCCTCCTTCACAGGCAAATGTTGATATCGCGGCTACTACACCAGCGGCTCCGGTCGCAACAACAACGCCAGATGGCGCAGCGCCGTTGCCAATCGATCAGGCTGGCGTGACCACTCCAGCGGCTGATCCTAATGCGCTGGTTATGAACTTTACTGCTGATTGCTGGCTGGAAGTCACCGATTCTACCGGCAAAAAACTGTTTAGCGGGATGCAGCGTAAAGGCGGTAATTTGAATTTAAGCGGTCAGGCACCGTATAAACTGAAAATTGGTGCCCCAGCTGCAGTGCAGATCCAGTATCAAGGGAAACCTGTCGATCTGAGTCGTTTTATCAGAACTAACCAGGTTGCGCGTCTGACCCTCAATGCCGAACAATCACCGGCGCAGTAACAGACGGGTAACGCGGGAGATTTTTCATGCATAACCAGGCTCCAATTCAACGTAGAAAATCAACACGTATTTACGTTGGGAATGTGCCGATTGGCGATGGTGCACCCATCGCCGTACAGTCCATGACCAATACGCGTACGACAGACGTCGAAGCTACGGTCAATCAAATTAAGGCGCTGGAACGTGTCGGCGCTGATATCGTTCGCGTCTCTGTACCGACGATGGACGCGGCAGAAGCGTTCAAGCTCATCAAGCAGCAGGTTAACGTGCCGCTGGTAGCCGACATCCACTTTGACTATCGCATTGCGCTGAAAGTAGCGGAATACGGTGTTGACTGTCTGCGCATTAACCCTGGCAATATCGGTAATGAAGAACGCATTCGCATGGTGGTTGACTGTGCGCGCGATAAAAACATTCCGATTCGTATTGGTGTTAACGCCGGATCGCTGGAAAAAGATTTGCAAGAAAAGTATGGCGAACCGACGCCGCAGGCGCTGCTGGAATCTGCCATGCGCCATGTTGATCATCTCGATCGTCTGAACTTTGATCAATTCAAGGTCAGCGTGAAAGCGTCTGACGTTTTCCTCGCCGTTGAGTCTTATCGTCTGCTGGCAAAACAGATCGATCAGCCGCTGCACCTGGGGATCACCGAAGCCGGTGGCGCACGCAGCGGGGCGGTGAAATCGGCTATTGGTTTAGGTCTGCTGTTGTCGGAAGGCATTGGCGACACGCTGCGCGTCTCGCTGGCGGCTGATCCGGTCGAAGAGATCAAAGTCGGTTTTGATATTTTGAAATCGCTGCGCATCCGTTCGCGCGGCATCAACTTCATCGCCTGCCCGACCTGCTCGCGTCAGGAATTTGACGTTATCGGTACGGTTAACGCGCTGGAGCAACGTCTGGAAGATATCATTACCCCGATGGACGTTTCGATTATTGGCTGCGTGGTGAATGGCCCGGGCGAGGCGCTGGTTTCTACGCTTGGCGTTACGGGCGGCAACAAGAAAAGTGGCCTCTATGAAGATGGCGTGCGCAAAGACCGTCTGGACAACAACGACATGATCGACCAGCTGGAAGCACGCATTCGTGCGAAAGCCAGCCAACTGGACGAAGCGCGTCGAATTGACGTTCAGCAGGTTGAAAAATAATAACGTGATGGGAAGCGCCTCGCTTCCCGTGTATGATTGAACCCGCATGGCTCCCGAAACATTGAGGGAAGCGTTGAGGGTTCATTTTTATATTCAGAAAGAGAATAAACGTGGCAAAAAACATTCAAGCCATTCGCGGCATGAACGATTACCTGCCTGGCGAAACGGCCATCTGGCAGCGCATTGAAGGCACACTGAAAAACGTGCTCGGCAGCTACGGTTACAGTGAAATCCGCTTGCCGATTGTAGAGCAGACCCCGCTATTCAAACGTGCGATTGGTGAAGTCACCGACGTGGTTGAAAAAGAGATGTACACCTTTGAGGATCGCAATGGCGACAGCCTGACTTTGCGCCCTGAAGGGACGGCGGGCTGTGTACGCGCCGGCATCGAGCATGGTCTTCTGTACAATCAGGAACAGCGTCTGTGGTATATCGGGCCGATGTTCCGTCACGAGCGTCCGCAGAAAGGGCGTTATCGTCAGTTCCATCAGTTGGGGTGCGAAGTTTTCGGTCTGCAAGGCCCCGATATCGACGCCGAACTGATTATGCTCACTGCCCGCTGGTGGCGCGCGCTGGGTATCTCCGAACACGTAACTCTTGAGCTGAACTCTATCGGTTCGCTGGAAGCACGTGCCAATTACCGCGATGCGCTGGTTGCGTTCCTTGAACAGCATAAAGAAAAACTGGACGAAGACTGCAAACGTCGCATGTATACCAACCCGCTGCGTGTGCTGGATTCTAAAAATCCGGAAGTGCAGGCGCTTCTCAACGACGCTCCGGCGTTGGGCGATTATCTGGATGAGGAGTCTCGCGAGCATTTTGACGGTTTGTGCAAACTGCTTGAGAGCGCAGGTATTGCCTATACCGTAAACCAGCGTCTGGTGCGTGGTCTGGATTACTACAATCGTACCGTTTTCGAATGGGTCACTAACAGCCTCGGTTCCCAGGGCACCGTGTGCGCAGGCGGTCGTTATGACGGTCTTGTGGAGCAACTGGGCGGTCGCGCCACACCGGCAGTCGGTTTTGCGATGGGCCTGGAACGTTTGGTGTTGTTAGTTCAGGCAGTTAATCCGGAATTTAAAGCCGATCCTGTTGTCGATATATACCTGGTGGCTTCGGGTACTGATACACAATCTGCGGCTATGGCATTAGCAGAGCGTCTGCGTGATGAATTACCGGGCGTGAAACTGATGACCAACCACGGCGGCGGCAACTTTAAGAAACAGTTTGCCCGCGCTGATAAATGGGGTGCCCGCGTTGCTGTGGTGCTGGGTGAGTCCGAAGTGGCTAATGGTACGGCAGTAGTGAAGGATTTGCGCTCTGGTGAGCAAACGGCAGTTGCGCAGGATAGCGTAGCCGCGCATTTGCACACGTTACTGGGTTAAGGAAGGAGAAGGACAGCGTGGAAATTTACGAGAACGAAAACGACCAGGTTGAAGCGGTTAAACGCTTTTTTGCTGAAAATGGCAAGGCACTGGCTGTTGGGGTGATTTTAGGCGTTGGCGCACTGATTGGCTGGCGCTACTGGAACAGCCATCAGGTTGAGTCTGCACGCTCCGCTTCTCTTGCCTATCAAAATGCGGTTACCGCAGTTAGCGAAGGCAAACCTGACAGCATCCCGGCGGCGGAAAAATTCGCTGCTGAAAATAAAAATACTTACGGCGCGCTGGCTTCTTTGGAACTTGCGCAGCAATTTGTTGACAAAAATGAACTAGAGAAAGCCGCCGCTCAATTGCAACAAGGGTTGGCGGACACGAGCGATGAAAATCTCAAAGCCGTGATAAATCTGCGTCTTGCCCGAGTTCAGGTGCAGCTCAAGCAGACTGATGCCGCGCTGAAAACCCTCGATACCATTAAAGGTGAAGGTTGGGCTGCTATTGTTGCCGACTTGCGTGGTGAAGCATTACTGAGCAAAGGTGATAAGCAAGGTGCGCGTAGTGCGTGGGAAGCAGGCGTGAAAAGCGATGTGACCCCGGCACTGAGTGAAATGATGCAGATGAAAATTAATAATTTGTCCATCTGAGAGGGACCCGATGCAATTGCGTAAATTACTGCTGCCAGGAGTGCTTTCCGTTACCCTTTTAAGCGGCTGTTCGCTGTTTAACAGTGAAGAAGATGTGGTCAAGATGTCCCCATTGCCGACCGTTGAAAACCAGTTTACGCCGACCACGGCGTGGAGCACTTCCGTTGGTAGCGGCATTGGTAACTTCTACTCTAATCTTCATCCGGCACTGGCGGATAACGTTGTCTATGCAGCCGATCGCGCTGGTTTGGTAAAGGCGATGAATGCGGATGACGGTAAAGAAATCTGGTCTGTCAGCCTGGCTGAAAAAGATGGCTGGTTATCTAAAGAGCCGGCATTACTTTCCGGCGGCGTGACCGTCGCAGGTGGTCATGTCTATATTGGCAGCGAAAAAGCGCAGGTTTACGCGCTGAACACCAGCGATGGTACTGTGGCATGGCAAACCAAAGTAGCGGGTGAAGCACTTTCTCGCCCGGTGGTCAGCGATGGTCTGGTGTTGATTCACACCAGCAACGGCCAGTTGCAGGCGCTGAACGAAGCTGATGGCGCTGTTAAATGGACCGTTAACCTTGATATGCCTTCGCTCTCTCTACGTGGCGAGTCTGCGCCAGCAACCGCATTTGGTGCGGCAGTCGTTGGTGGCGATAATGGTCGCGTCAGTGCTGTGTTGATGCAGCAGGGACAGATGATTTGGCAACAGCGTATCTCCCAGGCGACGGGTTCTACCGAAATTGACCGTCTGAGCGATGTTGATACTACGCCTGTAGTTGTGAACGGTGTTGTTTTCGCGCTGGCCTATAATGGTAACCTGACGGCGCTTGATTTGCGCAGTGGTCAGATTATGTGGAAACGCGAACTGGGCTCGGTGAATGATTTCATCGTTGACGGTAACCGTATCTATCTGGTTGATCAAAATGACCGGGTAATGGCGTTGACCATCGATGGTGGCGTGACGCTGTGGACACAAAGCGATCTGCTGCACCGCCTGCTGACTTCCCCGGTGTTGTATAATGGCAACCTGGTGGTGGGTGATAGCGAAGGTTATCTGCACTGGATTAATGTGGAAGATGGACGTTTCGTTGCCCAACAAAAAGTTGATAGCTCTGGTTTCCAGACTGACCCGGTTGCCGCTGATGGCAAACTGCTGATCCAGGCAAAAGACGGAACCGTGTACTCCATTACACGTTAATCGTCTCTGTCGTTCACTTTGAAAACGGCTCCTGGACAGGAGCCGTTTTCCTGTTTTTAACAACGACGCGAAAATAGCGTGCGTTGTCTGATGATTTATAAAAATGAGGCTTTAAACATGGTACCTGTGGTCGCGCTTGTCGGGCGCCCTAACGTAGGAAAATCCACGTTATTTAACCGTCTAACTCGCACCCGAGATGCGCTGGTTGCGGATTTCCCGGGTCTGACTCGTGACCGTAAGTACGGTCGTGCGGAAATTGAAGGCCGCGAGTTTATCTGTATTGATACCGGCGGGATTGATGGCACAGAAGACGGTGTAGAAACCCGCATGGCGGAACAATCGCTGCTGGCGATTGAAGAGGCGGACGTCGTACTGTTTATGGTCGATGCGCGCGCGGGTCTGATGCCTGCAGATGAAGCCATTGCCAAACATTTGCGTTCCCGTGAAAAGCCAACCTTCCTGGTGGCGAACAAAACCGATGGACTGGACCCGGATCAAGCAATTGTTGATTTTTATTCACTTGGTTTAGGTGAAATTTACCCAATTGCCGCTTCGCATGGTCGTGGTGTTTTGAGTCTGCTTGAGCATGTGCTGCTGCCGTGGATGGAAGATCTCGCACCGCAAGAGGAAGTCGACGAAGACGCTGAATACTGGGCGCAATTTGAAGCGGAAGAGAACGGTGAAGAAGAAGAGGAAGACGACTTCGACCCGCAAAGTCTGCCGATCAAACTGGCGATTGTTGGTCGTCCAAACGTCGGTAAGTCTACACTCACTAACCGTATCCTGGGTGAAGAGCGCGTCGTGGTTTACGACATGCCAGGCACGACGCGTGACAGTATCTACATTCCGATGGAACGTGACGGACGTGAGTATGTACTCATTGATACTGCGGGCGTGCGTAAACGCGGAAAAATTACTGATGCGGTAGAGAAGTTCTCGGTAATCAAAACATTGCAGGCGATTGAAGATGCCAACGTTGTGATGTTAGTGATTGACGCACGCGAAGGTATTTCCGATCAGGATCTCTCCCTGCTTGGCTTTATTCTCAATAGTGGGCGCTCACTTGTGATTGTGGTGAACAAGTGGGACGGCCTGAGCCAGGAAGTGAAGGAGCAGGTGAAAGAGACGCTGGACTTCCGTCTGGGCTTTATCGACTTCGCCCGTGTGCATTTTATTTCTGCATTGCACGGTAGCGGTGTTGGTAACCTGTTTGAATCAGTACGTGAAGCATATGACAGCTCTACCCGTCGCGTGGGGACATCTATGCTGACGCGTATCATGACCATGGCTGTTGAAGATCACCAGCCGCCGCTGGTTCGCGGGCGTCGTGTGAAACTGAAATATGCCCACGCCGGTGGTTACAACCCGCCGATTGTGGTGATTCACGGCAACCAGGTGAAAGACCTGCCTGACTCGTACAAACGTTACCTGATGAACTACTTCCGCAAATCTCTGGACGTGATGGGTACGCCGATTCGTATTCAGTTCAAGGAAGGGGAAAACCCGTATGCGAACAAGCGTAACACTCTGACGCCGACCCAGATGCGTAAACGTAAGCGTCTGATGAAGCACATTAAGAAAAGTAAGTAATTACTTATTGGGTTTCTCTTGCCATCCAGGAAGAGAAACCCAACCAATCGCGAGGAACAAATATGGAACTCAACTGCCCTGTCTGCCAAAACCCTCTCGAACGCAATGGCGAGACGGCTCACTGCACAACTTGCGATAAAGATTTCACTGTTCAGGCGCTTTGCCCTGACTGTCATCAGCCGTTACAGGTATTAAAAGCCTGTGGCGCGGTGGATTATTTCTGCCAGAATGGACACGGTTTAATTTCTAAAAAGCGCGTTGAATTTACCACTGCTTAATATCACGGGAATATATGTTTTCTTTTATATATTCCCGGTATAAATATAATGAGCTAATTTCTATTAGCTTAACACGTAATTAGAGTGAACAAACTCCCATTGTTATAACTTTAAGAATATATTTAGCATTTCTGGTGTGTAATATCTGAACTATCTGGAATACAATGCCGAAGCTGATTTCAGATTATAAAATCGTTACAGGGAAAAGGCATGTTGCGATGGATACGCTATTTTATGCTAATTTTTATCTCTGGTGCTGCTTATGCGACACCAGAGATAAATGTTAAGCAAAGTGACTCTTCATTACCGGATTTGGGAAGCGAAGCTGCCTTACAAGAAGAACAAAATAATAAAGGTAAATCCTTGAAAGAGCGAGGTGTCAATTACGTCGCCGAATCCGCCCAGCAGGGATTTGAGAACCTGACCCCAGAAGCTCTGGAATCTCAAGCAAGAAGCTATCTGCAAGGGCAAATCACCTCATCTGCACAGTCTTATATCGAAGGTGCGCTTTCTCCATACGGTAAAGTCCGTTCGAATCTTTCTATCGGTCAGGATGGCTCGCTGGACGGCAGTTCAATCGACTATTTTGTTCCTTTATATGATTCTCAAAAAAGTGTTTATTTCAGCCAGTTATCCGCTCAACGTAAAGAGGAACGCACGATAGGTAATATTGGCTTCGGCGTTAGACATAATTTAGATAAATGGTTATTGGGTGGAAATATATTTTATGATTATGATTTCACTCGTGGACATCGCCGTTTAGGGTTAGGGACTGAAGCCTGGACGGATTATTTAAAACTTTCTGGTAACTATTATCATCCACTTTCTGACTGGAAAGATTCAAAAGATTTCGACTTCTATTTAGAACGACCTGCGCGTGGTTGGGATGTTCGTGCGGAAGCCTGGCTACCTTCTTATCCACAGTTGGGGGGCAAAGTTGTTTTCGAGCAATATTATGGTGACGAAGTTGCGTTGTTCGGCACCGATAATTTAGAAAAAGATCCCTATGCAGTGACGCTCGGCATGAACTATCAACCAGTTCCGTTATTGACAGTCGGGGCGGACTATAAAGCAGGCACTGGAGATAACAGTGATCTTAGTGTTAACGCCACGATTAATTATCAGTTCGGTGTTCCGCTAAAAGATCAACTGAATAGCGATAACGTCAAAGTCGCTCACTCGCTGATGGGGAGCCGCCATGACTTCGTCGAACGTAATAACTTTATCGTGCTGGAATACAAAGAAAAAGACCCACTTGATGTCACCTTGTGGCTTAAAGCGGACGCCACCAATGAGCACCCGGAATGTGTGATTAAAGACACGCCAGAAGAAGCGGTTGGACTGGAAAAATGTAAATGGACCATCAACGCGCTGATCAACCATCATTACAAAATTATTTCCGCCTCGTGGCAGGCGAAAAATAACGCTGCCCGCACGCTGGTCATGCCTGTTGTTAAAGCGAATACCATCACTGAAGGTAACAACAACCACTGGAATCTGGTGCTGCCCGCCTGGCAGTACAGTTCCGATAAAGCAGAGCAGGAAAAGCTGAATACCTGGCGGGTACGGTTGGCGCTGGAGGATGAAAAGGGTAATCGGCAGAATTCCGGTGTGGTGGAAATCACCGTGCAGCAAGACCGTAAAATTGAGCTGATCGTCAACAATATTGCGGATGTACCTGAAGAGAACAATCACAGCCACGAAGCCAGCGCCCAGGCAGACGGCGTTGATGGCGTGGTGATGGATCTCGACGTCACTGACAGCTTCGGTGATGACACTGACCGCAACGGCAATACACTGCCAGAAGATAACCTTTCCCCGCAGCTTTACGATGCGCAGGATAAAAAAGTCACGCTCACCAATAAACCCTGTTCAACCGAGAATCCCTGCGTCTTTATCGCCAAACAAGATAAAGAAAAAGGAACTGTCACACTCTCCAGTACGTTACCCGGCACTTTCCGTTGGAAAGCAAAAGCTGCTCCGTATGACGACAGCAACTATGTGGATGTGACATTCCTTGGTGCGGGAGGGAATGATGTTAATGCGTTTATCTACCGTGTATCTGCGACTAATCCCGTCAATCTTATCGACAATGAGAAAGAGCATTTGCCTGTGGATAACGCCTACCGCTTTGTTTTGTGGCGCGATGCCAACAAAGATGGCGTTTTCCAGCAGTCGGAAAAACTGACGGAAGAGGAAATGACGCAATACGACTACCAGTGGGAATTTACCGGGCAAAGCGTTAACGGCTACACCGGCGCCCAAACAAATACCAGCAATGAAGATATTGTCATCCCTGCCACTAACGAAGAAGCCGTGCAGAAATTTGGTGCCCAAAAACAAGATGGCGTGCAAGGGTATGGATTACGTGTGGTTTACAGCAAGCACTAGATCGGCGTAATGGCCGATCGGCCAGTCACTGGATATTAATCAAGGAGAGAGTTGAATGAAACATTATTTAAAGCGACCGATGACCAAAGTTGCGCTGGCGCTGGCTTTAGCAGGGTACTGCGCAGTGCCAGCAGCCATGGCAGAAGGGCAGGGTAATCTAAGAGCTGGTCAGTGGCAATCAGAGACGCAATCAACCGGAACGATTCAGGGTACAGTGCCGTGGATAACTCGTAGCGCGACAGAAACGAGCGATGCTGATAAATCTCATGTGACTATTACTATTGATCGCGGTGCGCGAACTGCTTCAACGGATGGCGAAAAGCAATTTCATGTTGGCGATAAGTTAACGGCAAACTGGGCCATTGGTGATACCCAGGGCGATCTTGATGACAACAACACAGCGACAAAAGCCACGCTGCAATGGATGAGCTACAAAGATCAAGCGGGTGGTGACCCAAGAGAGATTGGTACAGTTGGCAGTGACACTTACACCATCGCTGCAGCAGATGCGGATCGATACATCGGCTTGAAGATCACACCAACCACCACAACCGGTGACCCTAACGTCGCAGAACAGTTGGTGATGCTTGACCTCTCGACAAATGCTGGTGGTGGTTCTGATAGCGATGATATTCCTGAAGGTCCGGTATTTGATGATGCGGTTAAAGTGGTCATTCATGAACAGGGCGTTAATACCAACCTGCTGGGCAAAGCAACCAAACTCAAAACCAATACCACCTACCAGGTCATGCTGTGGAAAGATGGAAACAGCAATGGAACCTATGATACGGGTGAAGAAGTTACCAACCAGTACAACTACCGCTGGCGCTTTACAGGCACCAGTTTGCAGTTGGGTACTAACGGCGGGATTGTCAACCCGAGCCACAACAACAACGACCTGGTCATCCCGGTTACCAACGCCGAAGCGAAGACCTCTTTCGACTATTCCGAAGGCGGCCTCACTATTGGCGCAGACGGTGTTCAGGGCTACGGTTTGTCTATCGACTACCAGAGAAAATAATCTTTACCGGCACCATTCCCGTATGGGAATGGTGCTTTTCCGCACACTTTGCTTAGCCAACGTTAAGCAAAGTGGGTTGAGGTAAGAAAGTAACGTTAACGGGCAGGTTTCACTCATGGACGGGAAATTGAAACGCGTAAAAATGGTGATGGCATGTTTAATGCTTACTCTGGCTACGCCAGCAGTAGCAGCATTGAAAGGGAGCCAGTGGCAACATACCGCCGTTTCAACGGATGCCATAAATGGCACCCCTCCCATAGCAGACAGCGCCAGCGTGCCCGTTTATCAGGGCAGTGTCCAGCTTGATCCCGCCAAAGAGCATAATGTCGCCAGTACGGCCACGCCGGGGAACTTCAGCGTGGATGCCAGCGCAACCAGTATGATTTTAATTAACCCGGGCGATACCGAAGGTGACATGTTCAGCACTCCGCCGCTGCTGCGCTGGCAAAACCAAACGCTACCTGACGTTTCGCTGGTATGGGCGGAGGCTGCCACGTCTGATGTGCCGCTCGATCCGCAGCCTCGCGCCGATCGCTCCTTCTGCGCGCAAAACCTGGCGGGGCATAAGCTGGTAGTCATTCCACAGTTTGACCCTAAAGAAACGCTTCCGACGTTGAATCTTTTTACCCTGACCGGCGTGCCAAATCAGGGGGCGGTGTTGTTGAACGAAAAGCAGGTGACGCTCAATATTGCCGCAGCCCAGGGTGATTTAGTGAGTGCAAGCGTCAGCGGTTATGACGATACGCTAAAGGCAGCGAAAACCACCGTCGGCAGTACGATAACCTTAACGGTGACCACCAAAAACTGCGAGGGTAACCCAACAGGAAATCTTCCCTTTGTTATCAAACGGAAAGACGCAAGGAATCGCCAGGATGTTGTCAATAACACCGGCCCGGTGAGCATCGATAGCACGGAACTTACCACGACCACAACAGAGTATCACGGCACAACCGATGCCAACGGCACCGCGACCGTCACCGTCACGCAGCCTGCCGGACCAGGCGTAAAAACTCCGCTGGTTGTCAGTCTGCCAGGCATTACACAAACCAGCGAAACGGCAGTGATTTTTACTGTTCTGACCAGCCCGGACGTTGCGGTCGCCAGTATGTGGGGTCACATGCCGGATACGCTGAAAGCGCAGCAGTACACCTTCAGCCGACCAAAACTGGCGGCGGAAGTCAGCAATGAGGATGGCACCGCAGACGATCACAATGAAACCTGGTCCACGTTTGTCTGGAGTGGGGCTGATAACCACTGTGACATTTTGCCGGGTATGCGTCAGTTCGGCGCGTTGGCAACAGTCATTCCCACCTCGATTCAGGAAGTGGCGGGATGGCCAATGCAGGGAAACTATTACTGGTCTTCGCTGGCGGGGGCAAGTGGAATGCACCACGCGGCTGACGTTTCTAACCGTGGCGAGGCGCAAAAACCAGATGCGACGAAATTCCTGGTCAGTTGTGTCGATAAAGAAGCTCCGGACGTCGAACCGAAAATTGTTCTCACGCCCGCGAGTTTTAATGATACGGCGCAGGCGATGAAAGCGAAGGTTGGGGAAGACGCCATCATGCGTCTGACTATTACTGACAACAAAAATAACGATCAGCCGTTAGCGTATTACTATTTCTCTTTGCATCTGGACGACGGCGTTAACCGTAAAAATCAATCCAATCCCACCTGGGAGACGCACCCGGTTCAAATCAGTGGTGGCACCAACCTACAACAGGTAGATGCGCATAATTACGAAGGGATTACTGACGCTAATGGCCAGGCCACGCTGACGTTAAGTCAGCCAGACGGCGTTGGTGTGAAAACACACATCACGGCGGCGATGCGTAGTAACTATAACGCATCGGATGCCAAAGACGTCATCTTCACCGTGGTCACCAGCCCGGACAGCGAATATGCCCGCATGTGGGGCCATATGGGCAGTGGGATTATGGCGGAGGGGAATCTCTATAAACGCCCACGCCTGGCGGATGAAACGACGCATGAAGTAGGGATGATGCGTGAAAATAATGAAGACTGGGCATTGTTTGACCAGAATACCAGTATGCAGGCGGAATGCGGTGTGGGGCATATTCCCCCGCAAAGTTCTCTGGAGATTTTATTTGCGGGTCATCAGGGAAATACGATAGGCACTGAACATGGCTGGCCGACGGCAAACTATGATTATCTTACCGCCGCCCAGCAAGCCGAATTGCATTCGTCTGTAGACCTGGGAACGGGGGGAGTGGATACCTATTCCGGTTTTAAACCCAACTATCTCTCCTGTTCTGCCAACGAACTGATTGCGCGGGTGGTGGTGGAAACCGATAAAGATGTTTCACCCACCTCTAAACAGGCAAGAGCAAAAGTTGGCGAAAAAATCACCATGACGGTGCGTACAGTCAATGGTCAAAATAATGCGCCCATCCCTTATGCTGACTTTACTATCACGAAAGATATCAGCCTTGATAGAGAAGGAAAGGCAACCGACTATAGCGATCCCAGCAATGGTGCGATAACCCTGAACGGCACGCAATATGGCACCTCACAGCCTTCGATGGTCTACTCTGGCACCACGGACGCGCAGGGCATGGCGACCGTCGTTATCGAGCAGCCGCAGGGGGTAGGTTTAAGAACCAAACTTATCGTCACACCGACCAATTCCGTGCTGCCGAACACAATCAACTACTACGTGATCTTTACCGTTCCCACCAGCCCGGATGTGACCGGTGCGAAAATGTGGGGTCACATGGATAACACCATCACCGTTGGGTCGCTAACCTTTGAACGCCCAAAACTGATTAATGAAGTCAGTGGTGAAACCAGTCAACTGGCTGAAAATAACGAAACCTGGGTACGCGTGGCGCAGGCGGATATTGAAAATACGGCGGCGGGCGGTTGCGGAGTCAATAAAGTGCCGCGCAAAGAACAGCTAAATATGCTTTATGCCGCCAACGACAATAATACTATCCAGACGGTTCACGGTTGGCCAACCCAGCGTGAAGAGTACTGGAGCAGCACACCTGTCGATAAAGTGCCGCATCTGGCGGCGGTCTGGTTGAATAACGGCAGTATAGAGAGTGCGAATACCACGCCAACGTATATGACGTGTTTAGCTACCGCTAATCCGCCTGCAAGTATCATCATGCTTGAAGTTGTGAACCAGGCGCAGTGGAACAGTTCGCTTAACGCAGCGAAGCTGAAAAAGGGCGAGACGTTGCAGGTGAAAGTGACGGTAAAAGACGCTGCTGGTAACCCGATGGCAGATATGCCGTTTACCCTGAAACGCGGTGATGGCTATACCCGCCCAGGTGAGCGTCATACGGCAGGCAGCAGCGATGGGGTTGTCTCATCGGTGGTGGTTGATGCTGGTCTGCCAGATGAAATGGCGCTCAATGATACCGCTACGGCGTATGCCGCCCTGACAGGTAGCGATGGCAGTAAAATACTCAACATTACGCGCCCGGATACCTACGGCACGAAAACGGCACTCACCGCTGCGCTCTATTCCGATCCAACAAAAAATGCATCGATGGATACCATTTTCACCGTCGTCACCAGCCCGGATAGTGCAAAAGCAAAAATGTGGGGGCACATGCCGGAAACGCTAACGGCAGGTGGTCTGACGTTTAAGCGCCCGATCCTGTTTTCAGAGTTGACCGGTAGCCCCGGCAATAAACGCAAGGGGCCGGAAGAAGATAACGAAATCTGGGCGCTGTTTACAGAAGCGCAGGCAGCGAAGAACAGTAATGGCGGCTGTGGTACGGATTATGTCCCCTCCATGAACTCGCTGGTCGCGCTCTCTGGCGCCTGGCACGGGCACTCGGTTGACGGCTGGCCGATACTGAAACCCTATGACTCCAGTACGCCGGACCAGAACAGTATTGACGATCGTAAATACAAAGGCGTGCAGCTTAACGGCGGCACCAGCAGTAGTCTGGCGGCAACGGACAACGGGTATTTGACCTGTCAGACAACGGCAAACCCGTCGGTTAGCACCATTGAGTTGAGGTCAGCCCAGGCGGCTAAATATGATGGTAACGATGCGGTAAAAGTCAGAACGGATTACAACAAAGTCGGGGATCAAATCACTATGGTGGTGACGACCCGAGATGCGCAGGGTAACCCGCTGGGCTATGTACCGTTTACGCTGAATCATGGTATCACACTGCCCCGTAACCCGAATTCGATTAGCATGGATAACCAGTCACGGTTGTTACATGTAGGGGACAGCTACAGTAACAGTAGCGACTACCTTGATGATGGCAATAAATATTACAGCGTGACTGGGGCTGATGGTTCGACGACATTTACGCTATATCAGCCCAATAATGGGAAGGGGACGCGTATTCCACTGACGGCGGAAATCGATGACGGTAGCGCAATAACGTCGAATACCCTGAGTGCTATTTTCACTGCCATCACCAGCCCGGATACGCCAAAAGCGAATTTCTGGGGGCATATGCCGGAAACCTTAACAGCACATAACGGCAAGGTATTTAAACGTCCATTGTTAAAAGTGGAGGCAGGTTCTTCAAACGGGCTTATTGTCAACAATGAGAACTGGCAGCGACTGACTATCGCTAATGCGCTGAGTGGTATGCAGGGAGGTTGTAAAGATAAACTGCCGTCTATTAACGATTTGCAATCGTTATATGAAGCGTATCCTTCGGGAACCATTGAAACGGCACAGGGCTGGCCGCTCGATAAGTCAACATTGCCAAGACCGTACTTCTGGTCGCGAAGCGTAGTCACCAGTCCAGGCACAGCGAAGATCAGTTATCAGTACATTAATCTCAAATCGGGAACGACTGGGCAGGCAGCTTCAGATGCTACAGATCTCAACTTCCAGACCTGCCTGGAGAGTGCGGAGTCGGTAGGCAAAATTACCCTGACCACGGCGGTGGAAAACTGGGATAGTTCGTTGCTGGCCGGAAAAGCGCATAAAGGCTCACCGCTGCCGCTGACGATTACGGTGACCCGACCAGATGGCTCTCCTGCGGCATTTGAGTCGGTGGGGATTTTGCGTGCCGCCAGTTACAATCGTGCGGGCACATCGCTCAGCGAAACGGTAACGACGGATGATTTGGTGGCCGATACGTTCAACCCAGCACAAACCATACAAAGCGCCAGCATGAATGGTCGGAGTAATACCAGTTATCTGGTTATTCAGACCGATGCTCAGGGTAAAGCGACGCTGAATCTTCACCAGGATAGCTCGACCGGTCTTAGAACACCGATAACCGCATCAGCACTTGGCAGTAGCCCTATGCTAACCGACTCGCTGGACGCAATTTTCACGGTTCTCACCAGCCCGGACGTTAGCGTAGCCAACATGTGGGGGCATATGGCGGAAACGGTGACGGCGGCAGATGGCACCGTTTTTGTGCGGCCTAAAATAAAGGCTGAGTTAACGAACACCTCAGGCGTTCACGTTAAGGATTTAAATAGTGAAAGTTGGCTTGTGCCTACTGTTCAGGAAAGGGAACGTAGCGGCACGGCGGCGTGTGAGGCCGCGCGCTGGCCGACCAACGAGCAACTTATATCGCTGTATAACCGTCATCCCAATGGAACATTGATGGCTGATACCGGCTGGCCGGTGGAGTCATCGGGGTATGCCTGGTGGGCAGTGGACTCGACGTGTGATACCAGCGGAGCCAACAGATGCGCGACTGTCGATTTGTATAATGGCCAGGCTGAGGCGGCGAGCAGAAGCCGCGCATTGCAGGCCTGCTTGCTGAACCCTAACGTTTCGGTGTCTACCGTAACGCTCACCTCAACGGTATTTGACGCTACCACTCAGGCTGCGAAGGTGAAGAAAGGGGAATCTATGCCGGTGACGGTCACAGTGAAAGACAGCGCCGGGAAACCGGTGCCGAACGTGGCCTTTACACTGACGCGCGGTGATGCCGTGCCACGCAACCCAGGGGCGACTTTGTATGGCGACGTGGCGGCGATGGATGACCTGCGCGTTCAGCCGTTCACTGGCGCGATGGTCACGTTATCCGATAGCGGTAATACACTTCAGGGAACCACCGGTTCTGACGGTACGGCGACGTTTATGATTAAACAGGATAATACGCCTGGATATAAAACGCCGCTGACGGTGACGCTGACCGATAACACCAGCATCACCGCGACGATGGATGCCATTTTCACAGTAGTGACCAGCCCGAACGTGGCAAGTGCCTACTTCTGGGGGCATATGAGCGACACCGAGACGGTAAGCGGCAAAACATTGCACCGTCCGTTGCTGAAGTCAGAACTGCCGTCGAATGCTGTCGCAGCGGTAACGCCGGTCGTCAATAATGAAATCTGGGCGCTGGCGCATACGGTTGACAGCAGTAAATGGGATCTGGCGAAACAGTGCGGCAGACTGGGGAATGCACCGGAATACAGCGAACTGCAAACGCTGCATTCCAGCTTTAGCGCGTTGGGATGGCCGTCATCGCCCAGCTTCCCGTATTTATCGCAAAGCCGCTCTGGCAGCCTCTATTGCGGTATCATTGAACCGGCGGGCTCATTGGACTGTGCAATCTCCCCGGCGACGACATCAGGGTTTGCCACCTGCTTCCAGTAACACTTACGCCGCATCCGGCATGAGCGGGGAGCCTGTGCCGGATGCGATGCTTGGCGCATCTTATCCGGCCTACGGATTAGCCGCTTTCTTACGCGGTTTACGCGTTTTTGTTACAGCACTGACTTCGCTAATCACCACGCCATCACCTAACCGCGTGGTCAACGTATCGCCCGTTTTCACCTGCTTAACTTGCTTCAGCACTGTCCCATCGGCGGCGCTGGTGACGCTATAGCCACGCGCCAGCGTGGATAGTGGACTCACGGCTTCCAGATGTGTCACTGCATTACCAAAGCGTTCACGCGTGGCACTAAGCTGTGCTCGCAGAGTTTCTGCCAGGCGATATTCCAGTTGTTGAATGCGAGTCTGCGCGCGATGAATGCGTGGTTGAGGATTTTGCTGATTCAGACGCTGTTCAAGCCGTTGCTGTTGCTGCACGACTCGTTTGAGTTGATTTTCCAGCGCATAGCTCATCCGCTTTTGCAGCCGCTCCAGCATGGTTTGCTGGCGCGCCAGACGTAACTGCGGATGTTGCTGCTGTAAACGATGGTGGATCTGCGTAAAGCGCCTGGTACGGTTGGCGAGATAATAATCCATCGCCATTTCCAGCCGCTGGCGGGAAGATTGCACCTGGCGCAGTAACTCCTGCTGATTGCGGCTCACCACTTCGGCGGCGGCAGAGGGGGTTGGTGCGCGTAGGTCGGCAACAAAGTCGGCGATAGTCACATCGGTTTCATGACCGACGGCGCTGACAATCGGAATACGGCTGGCAAAAATCGCCCTCGCCACGCGCTCGTCGTTAAAACTCCACAAATCTTCCAGCGAACCGCCGCCGCGACCGACGATCAAGACGTCGCATTCGTTGCGCAGGTTCGCCAGTTCAATTGCGCGAACGATTTGCCCCGGCGCATCATCGCCCTGTACGGCGGTAGGGTAAATAATCACCGGCAGAGAAGGATCTCGACGTTTTAACACATGCAAAATATCGTGCAGCGCCGCGCCGGTTTTGGATGTAATCACACCGACACAGTGCGCGGGGGAGGGGAGAGGTTTTTTTAGTTGCTGATCGAACAAACCTTCAGCCTGCAACTTCGCTTTTAGCTGTTCGTATTTCTGTTGCAACAAGCCTTCACCGGCTGGCTGCATACTCTCGACGATAATCTGATAATCACCGCGCGGCTCATACAGCGTAATGTTGGCGCGAACCAGAACCTGTTGCCCGTGCTGTGGGCGAAAGGTAACCCGGCGGTTGCTGTTGCGGAACATCGCGCAGCGAACCTGGGCGGTATCGTCTTTGAGCGTAAAGTACCAGTGACCGGAGGCCGGTTGTGTGAAGTTCGAGATTTCACCGCTGATCCACACCTGTCCCATCTCCTGCTCAAGCAGCAGACGAACCGTTTGATTCAGGCGGCTAACGGTAAAAATTGCAGGGGATTGAGACGGTAACATGTGAGCGAGATCAAATTCTAAATCAGCAAGTTATTCAATCGATAGTAACCCGCCTTCTGGGGATAGCAAGCATTATTTGCAAAAAGGGGTAGATGCAATCGGTTACGCTCTGTATAATGCCACGGCAATATTTATTAACCACTCTGGTCGAGATATTGCCCATGCTACGTATCGCTAAAGAAGCTCTCACATTTGACGACGTTCTCCTCGTTCCTGCTCATTCTACCGTTCTGCCGAATACTGCTGACCTCAGCACCCAGCTGACGAAAACTATTCGTCTGAATATCCCTATGCTCTCCGCAGCAATGGATACCGTAACGGAAGCGCGCCTGGCTATTGCTCTGGCTCAGGAAGGCGGTATCGGCTTTATCCACAAAAACATGTCTATTGAACGCCAGGCTGAAGAAGTTCGCCGTGTGAAAAAACACGAATCTGGCGTGGTGACTGACCCACAGACGGTTCTTCCAACCACGACGCTGCGCGAAGTGAAAGAACTGACTGAACGTAATGGCTTTGCGGGCTACCCGGTCGTTACTGAAGAAAACGAACTGGTCGGCATCATCACCGGTCGTGACGTGCGTTTTGTGACCGATCTGAACCAACCGGTTAGCGTTTACATGACGCCGAAAGAACGTCTGGTAACCGTGCGTGAAGGTGAAGCCCGCGAAGTTGTGCTGGCAAAAATGCACGAAAAACGCGTTGAGAAGGCGCTGGTGGTTGATGATGAATTCCACCTGATCGGCATGATCACCGTGAAAGACTTCCAGAAAGCGGAACGTAAACCGAACGCGTGTAAAGATGAACAAGGTCGTCTGCGTGTTGGCGCAGCGGTTGGCGCGGGTGCTGGAAACGAAGAGCGTGTTGATGCGCTGGTTGCCGCAGGCGTTGACGTTCTGCTGATCGACTCCTCTCACGGCCATTCTGAAGGCGTTCTGCAGCGTATCCGTGAAACCCGTGCTAAATATCCGGATCTGCAAATCATCGGCGGCAACGTGGCAACGGCTGCTGGTGCTCGCGCGCTGGCAGAAGCAGGTTGCAGCGCGGTTAAAGTCGGTATCGGTCCTGGCTCTATTTGTACGACTCGTATCGTTACTGGTGTAGGTGTTCCGCAGATCACTGCCGTTGCTGATGCAGTAGAAGCCCTGGAAGGCACCGGTATTCCGGTTATCGCTGATGGTGGTATTCGTTTCTCTGGCGATATTGCGAAAGCTATCGCTGCTGGTGCAAGCGCGGTGATGGTAGGTTCCATGCTGGCAGGTACTGAAGAATCTCCGGGTGAAATCGAACTCTACCAGGGGCGTTCTTACAAATCTTACCGTGGGATGGGCTCTCTGGGCGCAATGTCCAAAGGTTCTTCTGACCGTTATTTCCAGAGCGACAACGCCGCTGACAAACTGGTGCCGGAAGGTATCGAAGGTCGCGTAGCGTACAAAGGCCGCCTGAAAGAGATCATCCACCAGCAGATGGGCGGTCTGCGCTCCTGTATGGGGCTGACCGGCTGTGGTACTATCGACGAACTGCGTACTAAAGCGGAGTTTGTACGTATCAGCGGTGCGGGCATTCAGGAAAGCCACGTTCACGACGTGACCATCACCAAAGAGTCCCCGAACTACCGTCTGGGCTCCTGATTCTCTTCGCCCGACTTCATGTCGGGCGATTTATATTATCTGTTTCACTTGCCTCGGAATAAGCGTCAATGACGGAAAACATTCATAAGCATCGCATCCTCATTCTGGACTTCGGTTCTCAGTACACTCAACTGGTTGCGCGCCGCGTGCGTGAACTGGGTGTTTACTGCGAACTGTGGGCGTGGGATGTGACAGAATCACAAATTCGTGACTTCAATCCAAGCGGCATTATTCTTTCCGGCGGCCCGGAAAGTACCACCGAAGAAAACAGCCCGCGTGCGCCGCAGTATGTCTTTGAAGCAGGCGTACCGGTATTTGGCGTTTGCTATGGTATGCAGACTATGGCGATGCAGTTAGGTGGTCATGTTGAAGCCTCTAACGAACGTGAATTTGGTTATGCGCAGGTTGAAGTACAAACTGATAGCGCGCTGATTCATGGTATCGAAGATGCATTAAGCGCAGATGGCAAACCGCTGCTTGACGTGTGGATGAGCCACGGTGATAAGGTAACTGCGATTCCTCAAGATTTCGTCACCGTAGCCAGCACCGAAAGCTGCCCGTTTGCCATTATGGCTAACGAAGAAAAACGCTTCTATGGTGTGCAGTTCCACCCGGAAGTGACTCACACCCGTCAGGGTATGCGTATGCTGGAGCGTTTTGTGCGTGATATCTGCCAGTGTGAAGCCCTGTGGACACCGGCGAAAATTATCGACGACGCGGTAGCCCGCATCCGCGAGCAGGTGGGCGACGATAAAGTGATCCTTGGCCTCTCTGGTGGCGTGGACTCTTCCGTTACTGCGATGCTGCTGCACCGTGCAATTGGTAAAAACCTGACCTGCGTATTTGTCGACAACGGCCTGCTGCGTCTCAACGAAGCAGAGCAGGTTCTGGATATGTTTGGCGATCGCTTCGGCCTGAACATTGTTCACGTTCCGGCAGAAGATCGCTTCCTGTCAGCACTGGCTGGCGAAAACGATCCGGAAGCAAAACGTAAAATCATCGGTCGTGTCTTTGTTGAAGTCTTCGATGAAGAAGCCCTGAAACTGGAAGATGTGAAGTGGCTGGCGCAGGGAACTATCTATCCTGACGTTATTGAATCTGCCGCGTCTGCAACCGGTAAAGCGCACGTTATCAAATCTCACCACAACGTTGGCGGCCTGCCGAAAGAGATGAAGATGGGCCTGGTTGAACCGCTGAAAGAGCTGTTCAAAGACGAAGTGCGTAAGATTGGTCTGGAGCTGGGCCTGCCGTACGACATGCTGTACCGTCATCCGTTCCCGGGGCCGGGTCTCGGCGTTCGTGTTCTGGGCGAAGTGAAGAAAGAGTACTGCGACCTGCTGCGCCGTGCGGATGCCATCTTCATTGAAGAGCTGCGTAAAGCGGATTTGTACGACAAAGTCAGCCAGGCGTTCACTGTCTTCCTGCCAGTTCGTTCCGTTGGCGTAATGGGCGATGGTCGTAAGTATGATTGGGTTGTTTCTCTGCGTGCTGTCGAAACTATCGACTTTATGACCGCACACTGGGCGCACCTGCCGTACGATTTCCTCGGTCGTGTTTCCAATCGCATTATCAATGAAGTGAACGGTATTTCCCGCGTGGTGTATGACATCAGCGGCAAGCCGCCTGCGACTATTGAGTGGGAATGATTTGACCCTGCACTATGAATGAACAAAACCCTCTGTTACTACAGAGGGTTTTTTATCCTCAAGAATTATAGGATTGAAGTTACTAACATCGATTAATTAAACCAACTGTCCGATTTATTCTCTTCTGCTTTACCTACGCTCTTCATTAAATCGCGACCGCCTTCAGTCATATTCCTGTTAGCATCAGCTTCTGATTGCACAACATCGGTTTGCGCGGCTTTGTGCTTCAGTTCCTGATCGATAAATTCGTTTTCTCGCTTAACGCGGGCTTCTTCTTTCGCCAGCGCCAGTTTTTGTTTCTGAATCTCTAAGCTGCGCAGCTCATCCTCATAACTTTGATCGCGCTTTTTGTCCGCAGTGGCTTCGGCGTCCAGTTTATCCTGACGAGCTTTCTTATTTGTCGCTGCCGTTGCCGCTCTTTTGTTAGCGGCGGCCTGGGCATTTGCACGCCGTTGCTTCTCTTGCTGGATTTCCCTGTTGCGCTCCGCTACCCATTCGTCATGCTGCCTTTGCTCTTCATTTTTACCTTGCTGTTCCGCTTCTGCGACAGCAGAGAGTTGATCCTGTAATGAAGAGGCGAAAGTTGAACTACTTAAGGCAGCTAAGATGGCGCAAAGTAAAACCTTCTTCATGAATCCTCCTGATTATTAGCTTTTTTCAGGACATTTTGTATTTGGCTGAATACGCGTTTCGTTATACGTAGTGGTAATAACAACGGCTAACCCCGTCGTGAACTGGCACTCTTTACCCACCTGGGTGGAGGTATACACTTTGGTGCCTTCTTTGTATGTTAAAGAAACACCTTCCACTAAGGTTTTATCATTCACCATAGAACCTGCCGCCGCACCTACGGCTCCGCCGCCAACTGCACCTGCCGTCGTTCCAGAGTTACTGCCGGAGCCGACGTTATGGCCAATAACGCCGCCAGCGACTGCGCCAATAAGTGCGCCGAAGGCTTGTGCATTCCGTTTATTTTGTGAGTTGTCTACGGCAACTTTGGCAGGAAGAATAGAAATAATATTAACAGTTTTGGTTTCTTGTTTTGTATTCAGTTGATCGGTTTGATAAACATCGGCGGCATGATCGTCAGCGTTTGACTGGCATCCAGCCAGGGTGAATGACGCTAAAATTGCCACAGGCAGAAGACATTTTTTAAATTTCATCACTATTCCTTGTTATACACATTACGAAAAATAAGATATTTAAGATCATCAAAAGAGCAAAGTAAATGTATTGCGTATAAAGTAATAGATTAAATTTATGAAAATTCATGCGAGAAATAAATTATTAAATAAATATAATTTAAATATATGTATTAATTTAGAGCTTATGCCTTCTAAGGCAGGATCTACGTCAGTCGGGACAATGGGTGAAATTTAAGGTGAAAGAATGCCTGCCGCTTTGTTAACTACAAAGAGCAAAAACATCGGGCAGCAATGCGCCGTCTTGTTAAGTTAAAATGGAGAAGGTAACCGCTAACGTTGTACCGGGGATTCGATAGAGAGAGTGGATTGCTGCGCTTCTTTTTTGCTTTGATGATGCTGCCAGGCACCCACGGACGAGTAGATAAAGCGACCAAAGAAGAAGATAAAGCTGATGAGCAGTACGATACGGGTCATGCGACTGTTAAATCGGTGTCGTTTTCGCATACTGGTTGCCTGACTCACAAAAGGTTCCTTGAAGTATGTCCCACTCTGTGGACGGTACTTACATTAAGGCACACCTGGGCAAAATGGTCAATTCTCTATTATGTAAAAAAGCGTCAGCGGATACATATTCTAATGTTATGGAAATTGATTTAATTATTTACAACAATGATGTAATAATGATGGCTTAACATGATAAACGTAATAATTCATTAATCATGGTTATTTTGTTTGATATATATCAATTGGAACTTTCATATGACACTTAGAATCGATACTCTCTATAGTGATGAATAATCATCCGTCGAATTCAGGTGGGATGCCTGTCTGAATACACCCCTTTCAGGATGTGGGGAATTCTGTTGAGCATCTATGAAACTGAATGCAACTTATATAAAAATACGTGATAAATGGTGGGGGCTTCCGCTGATCCTGCCTTCTTTAATCTTGCCCATTTTCGCACAAATAAATACTTTTGCGCATATTTCCTCCGGTGAAGTCTTTCTCTTTTATCTGCCCCTGGCTCTGATGATCAGCATGATGATGTTTTTTAGCTGGGCTGCATTACCGGGTATAGCATTAGGCATTTTTGTTCGTAAGTATGCGGAGCTTGGCCTTTATGAAACGCTTTCGTTAACAGCTAATTTTATTATCATTATTATTATTTGTTGGGGCGGTTACAGGGTCTTTTCTCCCCGGCGTAACAACGTTTCACATGGTGATATCCGCTTAATTTCCCAGCGAATTTTCTGGCAGATTGTTTTTCCTGCAACGTTGTTTCTGGTACTTTTCCAGTTTGCGGCATTTGTAGGGTTACTGGCGAGCAGAGATAATTTGGTAGGGGTTATGCCCTTTAACCTCGGGACATTAATCAATTACCAGGCCTTGCTGGTAGGTAATCTTATCGGCGTCCCACTGTGCTACTTCATCATTCGGGTGGTGCGGAATCCGTTTTATTTACGTAGCTATTATTCGCAATTAAAACAGCAGGTTGACAAAAAGGTTACCAAAAAAGAATTTGCGATCTGGTTGCTTGCATTGGGTGCGTTGTTGTTGTTGCTATGTATGCCATTAAATGAAAAAAGCACAATTTTTAGCACCAACTATACGTTATCGTTATTGCTACCGCTGATGATGTGGGGAGCAATGCGCTATGGCTATAAGTTTATATCACTGCTCTGGGCGGTAGTGCTGATGATCAGCATTCACAGCTATCAGAATTACATTCCCCTTTATCCTGGATATACCACGCAACTGACCATAACTTCCTCCAGTTATCTGGTATTTTCTTTTATTGTGAATTATATGGCTGTTCTGGCAACCCGTCAGCGAGCGGTGGTCAGACGCATTCAACGGCTTGCATATGTGGATCCGGTTGTTCATCTGCCAAACATTCGTGCCCTGAATCGCGCATTGCGTGATGCTCCCTGGTCCGCGCTATGTTATTTACGCATCCCCGGCATGGAAATGCTGGTAAAGAACTATGGCATCATGCTACGCATTCAATATAAACAAAAACTTTCACACTGGCTGACACCGTTGCTGGAACCGGGCGAAGCTGTTTATCAGCTTTCCGGTAACGACCTTGCGTTGCGACTGAATACAGAATCATACCAGGAGCGCATTACCACGCTGGATAATCATCTGAAGCAGTTTCGTTTCTTTTGGGATGGAATGCCGTTACAGCCTCAGATTGGCGTCAGTTATTGCTATGTCCGCTCACCGGTTAATCATATATATCTGCTGCTGGGAGAGCTAAATACGGTTGCCGAACTTTCTATCGTGACCAATACCCCGGAAAATATGCAGCGTCGCGGGGCAATGTATTTACAACGTGAATTGAAAGACAAGGTGGCGATGATGAATCGGCTACAACAGGCGCTTGAGCATAACGATTTTTGCCTGATGGCTCAGCCGATTACAGGGGTGCGCGGTGATGTTTATCATGAAATTCTGCTGCGCATGAAAGGAGATAATGGCGAACTCATCAATCCTGACAATTTCTTACCGGTCGCGCATGAGTTTGGTTTATCGTCCAGTATCGACATGTGGGTTATCGAGCATACACTGCAATTTATGGCAGAAAATAGAGAAAAAATGCCAGCTCGTCGGTTTGCTATTAACCTGTCGCCAACTTCCGTTTGTCAGGCGAGTTTCCCTTTAGATATCAGTAAATTTTTAAGTAAATATCAAATAGAAGCGTGGCAGCTTATCTTTGAGGTAACCGAGAGTAATACCCTGACTAATGTTAAGCAGGCGCAGAATACGTTGCTGCATCTTCAGGAGTTAGGATGTCAAATTGCAATTGATGATTTCGGCACCGGCTACGCCAGTTATGCGCGGCTAAAAAATGTGAATGCCAATTTATTAAAAATTGATGGCAGCTTCATACGCAATATTGCCTCGAATAGTCTGGATTACCAGATAGTGGCGTCAATTTGTCATCTGGCGCGAATGAAGAAAATGCAAGTGGTTGCGGAATATGTTGAAAATGAAGAGATTCGCAAAGCGGTGCATTCTTTAGGTATTGATTATCTGCAAGGATTTTTGATTGGTGAACCTCAGCCGTTAGTGGCGATACTGGGTGAAAGAGAGCCAGTCCGGGAAAGCGCGTAATTTATTTGGGCCAACATAACATGTTGGCCCGTTTTCATTTCATATTAAGCCGCAATTTCAGGTGTGCTTTCTTCTTCAATTTTTAGTCGCCAGCCAGCCACGCCTTCCCAGTATTCTTGTTCCTTTTCCAGATCAAGCAATACCAGCGCGTTCTGGCTAAACCAGTCATGCGGAAAACGCAGGGTCCAGTGGCTGTCATCGGTAATCAGCGTCAATGTTGGCGGCGTGGTGGTAGCCTGACGTTGATTATTGAGTAATACGCCAAGGCGTAATAGCTGAATCAGTGGCAGGAACTGTTTCTTCTTAAACAAGGTAAAGCGCGGCAGATCGTCGAGCTTAATCGCTTTACGGTGATAGCGCACCAGTGTCGCCATCATCAACTGCTGTTCCTGATTAAAACCCGGCAAGTCGCTGTTTTGCAGAATATAAGCGGAGTGGCGATGCAAACCGCTATGGTTGATATTCAACCCGACCTCATGCAGCATGGCGGCCCATCGCAGTAGCGCCTCCAGTTGCGGATGCGCCAGCTTCGGTTGTTGTTCTCGCCACTGTCCGTACATTTGCATAGTGGTATCCAGCACCCGTCGTGCCTGTTCACTGTCGATATGATACTGGTTAGCCAGACTACTGGCGGTGCGGCTACGCACATCCTGATGGCGAAAACGTCCTTCCATCTCATACAGTACGCCTTCACGAAGCGCCCCGTCAGAAAGTCGCAGTTCACGGATGGCTAAGGCATCAAACACACCGCATAAAATCGCCAGTCCAGGAACGAAGACAGTTTTCCGCTCTTCGGAAAGACCCGGTAAACTCAGCGATGCGAAATTACGGTGCCGTAAAACCTCTTTTACCAGTTTTTCCAGACGTTCCGGGGTAATTATCCCGTCTTTCTCGCCCATTTCCATCAACACTTCATGAGCAGCTTTAATGGTGCCGGAAGCGCCCATTGCCACATTCCAGCCCTGGATACGGAATTGCCAGGTTAAGGTTTCAAGTTTTTGCGCTGCTGCCATGCGTGCGCGCTGAAAATTTTCTTTATTGATGACGCCGCCCTGGAAATAAAGCTGGGCAAAGCTGACACAACCCATCCGGCGACTTTCCACGAGAATAGGTTCGAAATTTTCACCAATCACCAGTTCTGTTGAGCCGCCACCAATATCAATAACCAGTTTACGGCCTTTTTCCGGCTGGGTATGCTCCACGCCCATAAAAATCAGACGCGCTTCTTCGTTGCCGGAAATAATTTCAATTGGGTAGGGGATAACCTTTTCTGCTCGCTTCAGAAAGTCAGTGGCATTCAGCGCCTGACGTAGAGTATGGGTTCCGACAATACAGACGCTGGAAGGAGAAAAACCCTGCAGGCGTTCGGCAAACAGCGACAGGCAGTTTAAGCCACGCGTCATCGCTTCCTCACTCAACATATTATCTGGCCCCAGGCCGTCCGCCAGATGTACCCGTTGTTTCAGGCGACCAATAATCTGCATTGCGCCATCAACCACACGGGCAATGACCATGTGGAAACTGTTTGAACCAAGATCGACCGCAGCAAACTCCTGTGGGCGAGGGGATTTGTCGTGTATTGGCATAGGGTTATTCAGATTGTTCGAGTGATTTGATGTAGTCGTAGATCGCCAATTGCGCCCGTACTTTGCGGCGGTTACCACGGGGGACGTAGCGATTACTGAGTTCTTTATCGATATAACGCGCTTTGACCGTGTCGCTGAACAGAATTTCGATGATGTCCAGCACCCGCTGCTTCAGTCGGGGATCGAGTAGCGGTGTAGCCACTTCAATACGATAATCAATATTGCGTGTCATCCAGTCGGCGGAAGAAAGGTAAACTTTTTTATCGCCGCCGTTTTCAAAAATATAAACCCGATCATGTTCAAGGTAACGATCGACAATACTAATAGCACGAATATTGTCGCTAATACCTTCCAGATTGGGGATCAGCGAACACATTCCGCGTACCAGTAGATTCACCGGCACGCCGGAACTGGAGGCCGCATACAGTCGATCGACCAGACCTTTATCGACCAGGTTATTCAGTTTCAGGGTAATACCGCAAGGCAGCCCTTGTTGAGCGTTGGCTATCTCACGGTCCACCATTTCATACAGCAAACGACGGGAGTTTTGCGGCGACACCATTAAATAATCGAAAGTCACCGGACGGTATGGATTTTCAATAAAGTTGAACACCCGCCGTACTTCGTTGGTGATGCGCGCATCGGCGGTCAGCAGTGAGTAGTCGGTATAAAGACGCGCGGTTTTTTCATTAAAGTTCCCGGTTCCGATATGCGCGTAACGCACGACTTCGCCGTTTTCTTTACGTGAAATCAGGAACAGTTTGGCGTGAATTTTCAGCCCCGGCGCAGAGAAAATCACGTGTACGCCCGCTTCAGTCAGCCGTTTTGCCCAGTGAATGTTGGCTTCTTCATCGAAACGCGCCTGTAACTCAACCACCACGGTGACTTTCTTACCGTTGTGAGCGGCGTGGATCATCGAGTCGATGATGCGCGAATCTTTCGCTACGCGGTAAATGTTAATTTTAATCGCCAGTACGCTTGGGTCGAACGAGGCCTGGCGTAGCAGTTCCAGCACATGTTCAAAAGTGTGATAAGGATAATAGAGCAGCACATCGTGTTCGCGAATGGCATCAAAACCGTTACGGAACTGGGCTTTATCAAACCAAATGTGGCGTAAACGTGGCAGTGGCTTATTCACCAGATTCGCTTTGCCGACATTGGGGAAATTAATAAAGTCTTTAAAATTATGATAACGACCACCGGGTACGATGGAGTCGTAGCGGGAAATCGTCAGTTTTTCGCGCAACACCTCAACCAGAGCACTGGGCATATCGCGCTGATAAACAAAACGCACCGGTTCTGCGGTTAAACGCTGCTTCAGACTGGAAGACATCAGCTCCATCAGGCTGGCTTCCATCTCGTGCACTAAATCGTATTCAGCATCGCGGGTCATCTTCATTGAATAGGCATTCAGCGCGTCATAATCAAAGAAGCCTTTGAAAATATCATCAAGGCAGTAACGCAGAATGTTATCCAGAAGAATCATAGGCTTGCGTCTGCGCGGTGCTTCCGGTGGCAAATTCACAAAGCGCGGCACTTTATCTGAGGGGATCTCCAGCAGCGCGTAACGAATAGTGTCGCCACGGATAATTTCTACCGCCAGATAGGTGTAGTCATCTTTCAGGAACTGCACTAAGTCAGTGTCAGGGTTGATTAGAATCGGCGTAATGTGCTGACGCAGATACTGCTTAAAATAATGACGCAGCCAGTTTTGTTGATTGACAGAGAGCTGGCGTTCATTAATCAGGAAAATCTGGTTGCGCGCCATCTCCAGCAACAGTTCGTTGTAGAGGCCGTCGAATTCCTGATCGGCTTTCAGCACGCGGGATTGAATTTTGCCCAGCAAATGGCGGGAATGAGAATTAGAACCTTGTTCTTCGCTAATAATGATGCGTCGCTTCAGTTCAGCGAAGCGGACTTTATAGAACTCATCAAGGTTATTGGAATAGATCCCCAGGAAACGCATCCTTTCAATCAGCGGGTTAGATTTGTCCGCCGCTTCCTGAAGCACGCGTTCATTGAACGATAACCAACTGAGCTCTTTTTCGATGTATAGCTTTTCCTGACCCATTACCACTTTTACTCCGTTTTATTCACGGGACACTGCCTGGATATTATGGCGAGCAATATTGGCAGATGTCCAACTATGCCAGAAAAGGGAGAAAAAAACTGCTGGAGCCTGCGATTTACAGGTGAATTGAAAAACGCCAACGCAGGGCTGGCGCTTTAACTACGGCGGCGTTACTCGTCGGCAGCGTAGCCCTGCGGCGGCAGACGCTGACCATCCAGCCACGCGGCGTTTTCGTGCATCTTCAGACGACCATCGGCAAACCAGCTAATCACCAGCGGATAAATAGCGTGCTCCTGGGTTTGTACGCGGGCGGTGATTTCATCTTCTGTATCACCGGCAAATACAGGGACTTTTGCCTGTAAAATAACCGGCCCACCGTCCAGTTCATCGGTAACGAAATGCACCGATGTACCGTGTTCCTCGTCGCCATTTTCCAGCGCCTGACGATGGGTGTGCAAACCGGGATATTTTGGCAGCAGGGAAGGGTGAATGTTCAGCAAACGACCAGCATAGTGGGAGACAAACGCCGGGCTGAGA